>CAITYF010000040.1 GCA_903896545.1 uncultured Myxococcales bacterium
CGGCAACCCGTCACGTCCGCTCGGGATTCGCCGGTGCGTCAAGAGCGGTCGACGCGTGGCGAAGGTTTGGAGGGACGGGCGACGTCAGGGCTGCGGGCGGGTCGAGCTTGCGACGGCCCTGGCGGTATCGATGGCCAAAGTATGGAAACCGTGTGAAACTATCTTCACGAACCGGACACGGCTCCTGCCGGTCCCTCAGCAAGGGTGTGGGCGGCGCGAATGGCCAGTCAACTCCGTTTCAAGCGGCTCCTGCGCGTTCTTGTGTTGCCGCTCCTGTGCGGCGCGTGTGCCCATCATCGGGATGTGGTGGTCGTTCACCCAAACGCGTTCCCCGATGTCGAGACCGTCGCGCCCCGCGTCCTCTCGTCACCAGTGGATTGTGTCCAAAGTGGAGGCGGCGCTGACGGTGGCGTGTGCGAGGGCGTTGCAAACGCAGTGCTCGTGTGTGCCCATGGCACTGCAACACTCAAGACCTCGTCGACCGTCGGCTGGCGTGTTACGGACGAGTGGCTCAAGGTGGCAGGGCGTGCGGTTGACGGCAACGTGTCTCTGCGCTGTGCGCTGGGTGACCAGCAAGAAACTGCGGCCGACGCGGATGACGACACCGACGGACTCCATTTGCCATTGGCGATGCCGGTGGCCGCCGTACGCTGGTTGAGCGTCGCCCGAGCCCTTGACGATTTCGCGGTCGACCCCGCAGGCACCGCCGCCCGACCGTGGTCTGTTCTCAACCGGCGCGAGCAACTGCTCGACCGCAACGCGGACATCGACGGGGGCGAAGCGCAGACCAAGGCGACGCGCATCACCACGCAATGGCGCAGTGGCACGGCGCGATGCACAACAGTCGCCGAGCTGTTTCGCGACCGCGCCATGTCGGGAGCCGAAGTGTCACGCGAAGTGGACGGTGGAATGCAGGAAGACGCATCTTCCATGGATTGGCTGGAGTCCAGCGTAACCGGCGTATTCGGCCTGAAGATCGCCAGCCATCCCCAACTCGGTTTTGTACTCGAGGCGTTTCATCAGCAGAGTGTGCAGTCGGGGCTACGGGCCGGGTTGTTTGTCGCGACGAAACTGACGTGCTCCGCCAGCACTGTGGATGCGTTGGCAAAACCGGCGGGATTTGAAGTGTCGCTCCGTCCGACCAGAACGGGGCGGGCGTGGCTTGCGCGTGCGAGACCGCGCGCTGGCGGTTGACGCTGCCACCGAGTGGACGCAACGAGGGAGGAACGACGATGGCTGACGACTTGTTGACGCCTGGCAACATTGCCAAGCAATTGAGTGTCTCTGAGGGCAAAGTGAAAAAGGCGATCGCCGAACTCAAGCTGGAGCCCGCCGCGAAAAAGGGCGTATGCAGCTACTATGACGCAGCAGCGATCGCGAAAATACAGGCTGCCCTGAAGTCCTGACGCGTGCGGACGACCGCGAGGCCGTCTGATCCGCGTTGTGGGTCGTCAAACACCATGACCGGCTGCCGATTGTCGCGCCCGCGCACGCTGTGTAGCTTGCCGTGCGAACGAGAGTGCTTGAATCGCACGGTCAACGTGTGTCGATTTCGAGGGGGTAAACGTGGGTGCACTTCTGACCGTCTCTTGGCCGCGCATTTTTGCCGGACTCGTGCTTTGCGCGCTTGGATTCCCGGCCTGCACGAAAACCGAGCCTTCGACGCAGACGACGGAGCTGACCGACGTGGCGGGCGACGCAACGCAGGACGCGACCCAGGACGTCTCGACGCAGCCCGCGCCACTGACGGTCGTTCAACTTGACCCCCAATCTCCCGCGCCGTTCCAACTGGCCGTACAAGCATGCGCAGGACTGACCAACCGCAAGGCGGGCGGATCGGTGTTTGTGCAGCTCGATCCGCATGACAAAACGTGGCTGGAAGAGCTGGCCATCAAGGTAGATGAAACCGTCAGCGCCGCGCAATTTCTCACCACATGTGTCGCGGCGTTTCCGTCGTGCGTACGGTACGACTACAAGAAGCAACAGGCGCTGCTGCCGAACATCCTGACCGTCGCCGCCGCCTTGGACGCCGTACCGCTGGACAGCGCGTCGACGCTGACGTGCGGCACCGTGGCGTTTGACGCGATTCAGACGTTTCAGGAAAAGAACACGCCGGAGCTCGCCACCCAGTACGTTTTTGAGCACTACGTGCAGCAGACGACCGGGCTCGCGATGCTGAATCCGGGCTACGAGGATCCGGCGGCTGACCCCGCGCATCCGGCGTTGAAGCGCGACATGCACGGGAGTCTGGTCGACTTCGTCTTTTCGCAGAAGCTGTTTGTCGTGTTCCTGGTCAACGGCTGCGTCGATGGCAATCCGGAAAAAGCCGTGTTGAGCAGCGTCGTGAACGCCGGTCATTGGCCGACGCCTCTCGGCGTGTATGGCTACAACAACTCGTGGAACGTCGCGGGCGGCGACTTGTACGAGGCGCAGACGCGCTGCCTCGACTCGCGCAACATGGGCGCCATCGCCAGCGAGACGGGCAACCTCTCATTCTTTTCCACGCGCCGTGCGCCGATCAAGGCGGCGAACGTGGTGACACAAAACGCGTTGGAGCCCATTGTCTACGACCCACAGAAGACCTACGTCGCATTCATGGTGGGCGATGGGGACAACGTCGCCTACATGATGACGACGCGCCACGACTGGTTTCGCCAGCGGATCACCGAGTGCAAGGCGGCGGGGAGCGCGTGTCCGCCGCTCACGTGGACAATCTCGCCGCATCTCGCGTATTTGGCGCCGGACCTGCTGGAGTGGTACTACGCGGCGAGTCATCAAACCGGGAAGGACTATTTTACGCTGCCGCCGAGCGGCCACTTGTACGCGTACCCGTCGTCGTTGGCAGACGCGGAACAGGACAAATTTGTCACAGCCACGCAAGACGACGCGCGAATTCTTGGTGTGACGGGTACGGTGCATTGGGATTGGACCGACTCGTGGCACGACGCCGAGGACAAGTTCTTGCCGAAGTACGCGACGGCGGACGGCGCGATCCGCGGCATCTTCCCGGTCAACGTGCCGTACATGTTCCCTGCTTTTGACTGGTGGCCGACCGACCGATTCTTTGAAGTCCTCACCGGCAAGGACGGCGGCAAGGTCGCGGTTTTCAAGCCGCGCGAGTGGCGAGGCGTGAAGAACGACGCCGATCCGTTCTTCCTCAGCCCGCAAAAGATGGCCGACGAAATCACGGCGTTCCCCAAAGGAACCGTCTCGTGGGTCTACATGACCAGCGACGGCGGGCTGAGTCTGGACAACTCGTTCCTGGCGATGGCCAAGCTGCTGCCGGCACATGTGCAGTTGGTGAGCGCGGATACGGCGGCGAAACTAGCGCTGGCGGCGGGGAAATAGGGCCTACGGCGCGAAGTCGACCCACTTGGGATCGCCGTCACGGAACCAGGTAAACCACTGGAGCGCCGTCGTTCCGCCCACCGACGCGCTCCATCCTCCCGGTGAACCGACGACAACGTGCGCTTGACCGTGGGTCTCAAACACGGCGGCGTTGGTCTTGCCCGCCAAGTGCGCGCGCAGGTCACTCAAGCCTTCCGGGAAGAGCCCGGTGGCGAATTCGGGCGGGAAGATCACCTCGTCGATCGCGGCGCAGTTGTCCAAGCCAAACGAGTAGAAGAACTTGATGATGCTGTCCTCGTCGTGGCTCAGCAGGCCAAAGCGCCGACCGACTTGGCGTTGGAGCGCCACGTCGATGAGCGGCTGGACGACGTTGCCAGCCGTGAGATCGCACGCGGTACACGCCGGATGCAGGGAATCCTGCCAGCCCCACAACGCGCTCAAGCGCTGCTGCATGCACGGCGTCAGGTACTTGCCCGACATCGGCGGTCCAGAATCGTCCAGCGCGTGCACGGCGACTGTGGGCCCAAACGCGTCCTGGACGCGCAGCCAATTCCACGCAACGCCAAAGCCGCCCGCGCTCACGCCGGTCAGGACGACGGTGCTCAGCTTGCCCTGAAACGTTGGCACGATGCGCTCCAGGAATTTGCCGATGTTCGTGTAGCCGACTTGCGGCTCGCCGTTGTGGCCCTCCATCGCGGTGCCGCTGAAGACGTCGCCGGTGCAGTAGGGAATGTAGACGAAGCTCCAATCGGCAAACGGGTTGACGCCGTCGCGCTGCAAGCTGGCTGCGCCGATGCCGGGGCTGTAGTCGTAGTGCATCGGGTTGACGGCGCAGGTCAGGTCGTTGAAGCACGCGCCGCCGCCTTCCAGAAAAATGACGAGCTTGTCCGACTTCGGGTTGGCGTTGATGGCGAAGCCGGTGGTCTTGCCGTCGCGGCAGTAGGTGCCGGGAACCTCCACGTACTGCCACTTCTTGTCGTCAGCAGCGATCGGCGCGCCGGGTGTGAAGACCGCGACGTCGTGACCCACCTTCGCCGTGTCCGTCGCGACATCGGACGACGCGTCGCTGCTCGCGGCGTCATCCCACAAAGGCCCGCTGACGGGCGTGTCGTAGCCTGCACAGCCGCTGCAGATGGCGAGCCAAACGCCCACGCCTGTGGCCGTCCACCCTGATTTGTTGTGCATGTTTTTCGTCCCCCCGACGCGCAGTATTCCCGTACGGCTGCCGGGTGTAAAGGTGGGACGGCGTGACTTCGCGGGTGAGCAGGGCGGGCAGTCCCGACCCGAGAAAAATCAGCGCGAAATCGTGTTGTTGCCGAACGTTTTGGCTTCGGGTAGAATTCCACCATTCTTTGGAGGTCACCATGTCGCGTCCCATTCTTGGTCTAGTTGTCGCCCTCGTTTCCGCCGGCTGCGCTGCGTCGGGCGGCGGTGGTGGCGGCGGCGCTTACGTCGGCACCGATGCTGCGAGCGGATCGGATGTCTCGACTGGAGGTGCGACGGATGCTGTCGCGGGCGCTGACGCGCTGGCCCCAGACACCAAGAGTGATGCAGGCGACTCCGCGGTCACAAATGGCGACATTTCCGCTGAAGGCCTTTGTCTCGCGAATGCGTGCAAGACCGAGTTCACAGCCTGCTCTGCCAACGCTCTGTGCAAGGCGGCGCTCAAGTGCATCGCATCGTGCGCGCCGTCGGATGGCACCTGCATCAACCAGTGTGCGGCGGCGATCGGCTCGGATGCTACGGCGCAGGTCGTGACGAATGCGGCGTTGGTTTGCATCGAAAAAGCGGCGCCCAGCTGCGGCGGTACGACCAAGCCCTGCGGCAATGGCAAGTGCGATGCGGGCGAGACGACGGCGAACTGCCCAGCCGATTGCCCCGCGCCCACCACCTGCGGTCCGTACGTCAAGCCCGCGACCGACCCTGGCTGCACCGGTTCCGCCGACCAAGCGTTCGTCGACACGTTGCTCAATGACTCGACGAAGTCTGGTTCCTTTGCCGACCAAGTACGCGACTGTACGCTGACGCACGGGTGCATGGCCAAGGGGACCGATTGCCCGACTGAGGCTGGCAAGCTCGCGATTCAAGGCCAGTGCATCGCGCAGTGCGTCGTCGAGAATCTGGACCCGGCAATCGGCAGCGTTTCTGCGAATTGCGCTTGGTGCTACGGAGCGTACTCAGGCGCTTGCGGTTTCAATCATTGCCTCGCTGAATGCGCGACGGACACGCCGCAGTGCACCCCTTGCCTCGCCCAATGGTGCGATACGCCAGGCGACGCGTGCAAAGCCGGTCAGTAAGTCCCGAACACCGGTCCGTTGGCGCTCACGTTGGGCGTCGCCGCGCTAACCCGCCAACGCTTTCCCGTGGACCGTCGCACTCGCCAGCAGACCTTTGGCCACCTGCAGCGCGGAAATCAGCCCAGTCTCCTGCGTGTCAAAGTGCTGCGACCAGCCGCCGGCAAACCACAGGCCGCCTTGCCCTTGCACTTTCGCCAGCGCGTCGGTTGCCGCCATCGACTGCACAGAGGGCAGAAAGTGCTTGAACTTGATCTCGTGCACGATTTGCTGCGGCTTCTGGCTGCGCTGGTCGATCCAACTTTTGTAGAGGCCGATCGGCTGCCCGTCCGGCGCGGGCGCGACCGAAATGGAGAGATCCATCGTCGCCTGGCAGACGTTACCTTCGATTTGGCAGTTCAGGAACGAGCCGTAGGGCTGATCCGCCGTGCCGCCCGGGTTGTAGAGGTTGTCGCTGTGGATCGCCAAGTGCGAGTCGTACCACTCGACCTTCTGCAACGCCGCTGCTTGGGCCGCGTAAGCCGGGATGTCCTTCAAGAGCGCATACGACGCATGCCCCGGCGCGGCAAGCACGACGTGGTCAAACGGCCCTTCCGATGTGCCGCCCACTGTCAGCCCGACCTGCGCGCCGACAGCGGTGATGCCCGTCACTGGCGCCTTGAGGCGCACCGTGACCGTTGAGTTCTGCGCGATGGTCTTGTCGATGACCTGGCCGAGACCGTGCCGCAGCGTGCGGTAATAGACGGGATCGGTCGGATTGGCGCCCGTCGTGCGCGAAAGAAACACCATCGTCGAGCGTGCCGACAGTTGCCGCGATTGGTCGATGCGCCCAGAAAACAGCGACGCCTGCCACGGAATCAGAATGTTGTCGCGCTGGTTCGCCGTGAGGCCAATCTGGTCGCACCAATCGCCGAGCGTGAGGTTCCAGCCGTTTGCATCGACGTCCAGTGTCTTGGCCGCGGAATTGATTTTCATCAGCGCGTTCACGCCATCGCCGTTCCAGGATTCCGCGAGCGTCCACGGGCGCGTGTCCAAAATCGGCGAGACAAACCGCGGGGTCGGCTCGCCCTTGGCAAAAAGCGTAAACGACGACGTGGACTGGAAGAGGTCGCTTTTGGCTGGATCGTCGTTCTCGATGCCCAAGAGCTTCAGCAGCTTGAAGTAGTTCGGGTACAAGCCGGGGTGCACGTACTGCGCGCCGAGATCGACAAGCACCGATTGCCCGCGCACGTTGACTGCAACCGTGTCGACGTTGCCGCCCAATTCGTCCTCGGACTCGTAGAGCGTGACGTCGTACTGGCCGTCCAGCAACCACGCCGTGAGCACGCCGGAGATGCCGCCCCCGACGACAGCGACCTTGGGCAAGCCGTTGCCGCTGCTGGTGGTTGGGCGCGCGCTGTCGCAGCCGAGGAGGAAATGCGCAGAGCTTGCGCCAAGAAGCGCGAGGACTTCGCGCCGTGTGAGGGACGTGACCATGTTGGAACTCCGCATGAGGACAGAAACCGCAGGCGTTAGGTTGCCACTGCAAGGCGTCGCCGACAAGCGGGAATTGGCTCAGCCGAAGTGGCAAACGTAATGCAGCGGGGCTTCCGTCCGCACGATGAAGTAGCCGCCGGCGTCGACCGTCCAGCTTTGACCGGCGGTGTAGACTTCTTCCGGTGCGCCGTTTTCGGAGACGTAGGCGGTGCCGTCGATGACCTCCATGACCTCGCGCGTGGTCAGGTCAAAGCGCAGCGTGCTGGGGAGGATGACGCCGACCGACTTGCGCGTGCCGTCGGCTTGGGTGACGGTGTGGGAGACACACTTGCCGTCAAAGAAGACGTTGGCTTTTTTGGCGACGGAGACTTGGGTGAAATGCATGGTGGAGGCTCGTTTGTTTTGAGGGAAAAAATGAAGGGGGGCTGCTCTTTTGGTTTTTGGATCTTTTGGGCGCGTCCGTCCTTTCAGGCCGGACCGGGCCGAGAATCGCAAACGTCGGACGTTTGCGACCAAGCCGCGATGCGCGTCTTGGCCCGGAGGGTTCTGTCCCTCGCGCGCTGGCGCCTGTGCCACGGGCCGCGCGTGGCGGCTAGCGTGCGAAGGCGTCCGTCGCGGCGATGAGTTGGTCGGCGATGCCGGATTCGAGGGCCGAGTGCCCGGCGTCCGCGATGATGTGCAACTGGGCTTCTGGCCATGCCTGTTTGAGTTCCCACGCCGAGCGCAGCGGGCAGACCACGTCGTAGCGGCCTTGCACGATGACGCACGGAATGTGGCGGATCTTGTGGACGTCGCGCAAAAGCTGATCGTCCGTCTCAAACCACGCGCCGTTGACGAAGTAGTGCGCTTCGATGCGCGCAAAGGCCAGCGCGAAATCGTCCTCCGCGTAGTGGTGCAGCATCGCCGGATCGGTGTACAGGCGGCTCGTCGCGCCCTCCCACGTGCTCCACGCTTTGGCCGCGGCCAATTGCACCTGCTTGTCCGGACTCGTGAGCCGACGGTAATAGGCGCCCATCAAATCCGCGCGCTCGACCTGCGGAATCGCGTCGAGGTACGGCTGCCACGCATCGGGGTAAATCCAGCTCGCGCCCTCTTGGTAAAACCATTCCAGCTCCGCGCGGCGAATCAGGAAAATTCCGCGCAGCACAAGCTCAGTCACCTGATCGGGGTGCGTCTCTGCGTAGGCCAGCGCCAACGTCGAGCCCCACGAGCCGCCAAAGACCTGCCAGCGGCCGATGCCCAAGTGCGCGCGCAATTTCTCCATGTCGGCGACGAGGTCCCACGTCGTGTTTTCGCGCAATTCGGCGTGCGGCGTCGAACGCCCGCAGCCGCGTTGGTCAAAAAGGATGATGCGGTAGCGCGACGGGTCAAAGAACTGCCGATGCCACGCGTCGCAGCCGCCGCCCGGACCGCCGTGGATGAAGACGACCGGCTTGCCGCGCGGGTTGCCGGCCTGTTCGTAGTAGAGCGTGTGCAAAGGCGAAACAGCCAGGCGGCCAGCGTCGTAGGGTTCAATCGGCGGGTAGAACGTGCGCATGAGGGCTCCGGTGCCGCAAGGACGGCGCGCGGATTGTGGCGAGAAGCGGGTGCGGCGGCAAGCGCTGAGGCGTGGGAATCGTCGCGGGGATGTGCCGTGGATCGTGCCGTCTGCGCCTCTATCGGACCGGTGGCCGCGTTCAGCGTGGCTATGCAGGGGGCGTCACTTCGGGTGGATCTCAAACGAGTGACTTGCTCGATGGCGGTCGGCATGCAGAACCACACGGTCCCCGTCGATCTCCGCGCTGTCGCCCGCCGAGAGGGTCATTGTGAACCCTTGCGGAAAAAACCGCGCAGTCGGAACAAACAGGATGGTCGGGTCGGGAATCACGCGTGTGGGGTCTTCTGACCAAATGTAACGAAACGCGTGTGTGTCGGGATCCCAGTTCAACACTTCAGGGATTCCAGCGGTTTGCACGGGATACGGGCGAACCAACAGGTTGATCAGCTCCAGGTTTTCGACGCCGTCAGCCGAAACCAGCTCGTTCCCGCTTGGGAAGTAGCCAAAACAGGCGCTGCCCAGCAGGAATTCGTCGAGCATCGTCAGGGAATCGCGGTAGAATACAGGCCCGCCTCCACCCCATTCGCCGACCCACAGAGGTCCGCCCAACTCGACGGCCTCCGTCATCGCCTGCGCATAGTCCTGGCGAATGTCGTTCGTCGTCTTCCCTGAATGCAGGTAGCCGAGGTAGAGGTGCGGGGCATACACCACGTTGTCGTCACCAATCGGCTGCGGATGGACCCGCATCCCGCTCGCGCGCTGAACCGCCGGATCGAGCACCAATGTCTGCTGCGCGCCAACGCCGCGAACCAGACCGGTCAAGCGCTTGTAGTAGGGAAACAGCACTTGGCGCTCGTACGCTTCCACCCCTTCTTCGTACGTCGGACCTGTTTGAATGCTTGTCAGCATGTCTGAGGGCTCGTTGAAGAAATTGAATGCCACCACGGTAGGCGAGTCCCGATAATACTCTGCGACCTTGAGCCACACGTCGGCGAGGTGATCGAGCAGCAGGCGACCGTCAGGGGCTTTGGCACCGGTCCAGAAGTCGGACTCCGCCTGGGTTCTCCCGATCCCAAAGTCGTCGTTCTTGTACTTGCCGTCACAGGTCCAGGTCGGGATCCCCAAACCACCGGTGAAGCACATCGACCACTGGAATTGATGCATGTCCAGAACGACGACGATGTCGTGGCGTTGCGCGAAGCCGATGACCCGATCCACCTCGTTTTTCAAGTAGCTCAGGTCAATCTTGCCGGGCTCTGGCTCCAGATAGGCCCAAGCGATCGGCAAGCGCACGACGTGAAAGCCCCAGCTCGCCAGGCGGGCAAAATCCGCCTCCTGCGGGCCGTGCGGTTGCGTGCTGAAGTTGCCCCACTCCAGGGCGCTGTAGTTCACGCCGCGAAGCATCAGCACACGACCATCCGCGTCGCGAATCCAGCGGCCTTCGGGCACCCAGCGTTTGGGGTGCGCGGTGACGCCGGCGTCTGCTTCGGTGCCCGCGTTATCCGTTGGGGCGCCGCAGCCGAAAATCAGCGCGAGGGCTAGCGCCCAGACAGGTGTGAGCAGGAACCGCTTCAGAGCATCCATCTTGGTCTCCACGGCCGCTTCGACTTCAGGTCGTGGCGCCCCGCTGTGTAGATCACGTGTCCGATTCGGGCCCCGCACGCTTCGATGGCCTGCAGTTCGTCTACTGATCGCCGCTACTTCTTCACCAACACCCTGACGCCCCGCGCCGCCACGTCCACGCTCGTGCCGCTCACGTCCGCGCCGCCCATCAGATCCTGCCACGTCCCAGTCGGCAGCCCGCCAAGGCTCGCGCTGCCATCGCCGCGGTTGATTGCCACCAGCACCGTGTCGCCCGCCGTTGTCATCTGGTACAGCCACGCGTCCTGGGTAATCCACAGCGTTTTCCGCGTGCCCTTGCGCAGCGCCGGGTGATTCTTGCGCGCTTGTCCCAGCGCCTTCATGCGCGCGAGCAACAGGTTCTGGCCGTCATTGTAGCCCGTCCACAGCATCGCCCGCCGATTATCCGGATCGCCCGCGCCCGCCAGACCCACTTCATCGCCGTAGTACACAAGCGGCACGCCGCGGTTGGTCATCAACACCGCCATCGCGACGCTCATGCGCTCGTACGCGCTCGTGCCGCCCGGCTGCGTGGGCTGGTTGCTCCACGCTTTGTCCTTGCCGTTGGCCCACACGTCGCCCCAGATCGGCGTGTCTTGCGCCATGTGAATCGTGCGTGGCAGATCGTGATTCCCGATAAAAGTCGACATGATGGCGTCGGGACCAAAGAAGCCGTCATTGCCGTCCAAGAACTTCTCGACGTCCTGCATTTTGCCTTGGCGCAGCAAGATCGTGTTGTCCAAATTGGCGCGTTCGGCAAAATCAAATTGGCCGTCCAATTTCGTGCACGGATCGACAAATGTCTTCAGGAACGTCTGATCGCCCGAATACGTTTCCCCCACCAGCCAAATGTGCTGCTGTCGCAGGGGCTCCACGTCGGTCAGCAGCCGCGCGCGCAGGTCAGTCAGCCACGCGCCTTCCACGTGTTTAATCGCATCCAAGCGCAAACCATCGGCGCCCGATTGCTGCAGCCACCAAACCACGTTGTCGATAGACGCTTTGCGCGCGTCGTAGTTGAGGAAATTGAAGTCGGGCAGATACGTTGTAAACCAGCAATACAGCATCGACGGGCCTTCCCACGGGCAGACGCCGCTCCCGCAGACGCAATTTTGCCCCGACACTTGCCCTGGGTGAAACCAGCCATCGCCCTGATGCGCTTGCCACACGGGTGCGCTCGCGTGCACGTGGTTCATCGCGTAATCCAGCACAATCTGGATGCCTTTTTGGTGCGCTGCCTGCACGAGCGCCTGCAACTCCGCCATCGAGCCAAAGTGCGCGTTCGTCTTCTCCCGATCGCGCGGCCAGTAACCGTGATAGCCGGAGTATTTTTGTCCATCTTCGCCGAATTCCAGCGCGTCGGTCGGATCCAGCGGCACCGTCAGCCAGAGGACGTTCACGCCCAGTTCGGTGAAGTAGTTTGCGTTGATTTTTTGCGTCACGCCGGCCCAATCGCCGCCATGCCAACCGGCGATGGGTGCCACGCTGGTCGGTGCGCCGTTGTTGTTCGCATCGCCGTCCAGAAAGCGGTCGACAAAGACGAAGTACATCACGCCGTCGTGCCAGTCGAACGCGTCCGGCTTGGCATCGATACCGCAAACCGTCTGCAACTTGCCGCAGACCCACGGGATGCACGCCTGCGCGCTGAGAAGCGAGTTCGTGTTGCCGTTGTTGTCGGTGACTTTTTGGCTGTTGCTCGGATCCACGACCCATAAATCGCCGCCGCCGTTCTTTTGGATGTGGAATTTGTACTCGACGTTTTGCCCGTAGGGCATCGGCGCGTCGACGCTCCAGTCCGTGCCGCTCGCCGTCATCGCGATGCCGGTCTTCCAGCCGTTGAAGCTGCCGCGCAGCTCGACGCTCGCCTCCGAACCGTCGCCGTTGTAGGTGAAACCCGTTGGGCAAATTTTGGGCGCCACGCCGCATTCGGGGCCGCCAACGTCGGCTACCGCGTCGACCACGACATCCTGAGCAACGTCGGGTAGCGCATCCGGCTGGACGTCCTGCACCGCATCCGGAACCGCGCTGTCTTGGGCGACATCGAGGACCACAGCGTCCGTCGCGGCATCGGCAATCGCGTCCGGCGTGACCGCAGCGTCGGTCACGGCATCCGTCATTGCGTCGGCGCCTGGTGCTACGTCCGTCGCTGCGTCTGCCACGGCATCGGTGCCAGACGGAATGTCCTTGGTTGGACCAAAATCCAGACCGGCAAGTGAATCCGCGGTGTCTGCGGCAGCGTCTGCCGTTCCCTCACTCTGCTCAGGCGGCGCGCACGCCACAAGCGCGCAACACGAGGTCAGAATCAGCAGGCGGAACAACGCGGACATGGCTCTCCGTTGGCGCAAAAAGCCGCATCGCGCCGCCTTCAGCGTACTCGCTTGACGGTGTGAATCAACTGGCTTGCGGGCAAACTGGTTTGGTCGGCGCATTGTTTCTATCCGCGAACAGTGTTGTCCAAAACATAGCTATTGTGCGCGTCGTCATGTGCGACTACTTTGGTCCTATCCGGAGCCCGCTGTGGGCAGCCGGCACCCAGAGCGTTTGACGGCCGCTGGCCGATGTGGAGAGTACAATGCGTCAGTTTGCCTCGATGTTTCTGGCGGTCGCCGTGGCCGCTACCCCCGTGATGGCCTTTGCGGGCGAGAAAGCCAAGGCTCCGGCCGCTGCTCCGGTTGCCCTCACCGGCACCATCGGTTTTGTCGGTAGCAAAGTGACCGGCACGCACGAGGGCAACTTCAAGTCGTGGACCGGCACCGCCGAACTGAAGGACGGTAAGGCGGCTGGCGGCAAGCTGGAATTCACCGCGCAGATCGACTCGCTCGAAGTTGACGTCGCGACCGCCAACGCTTGGACGCCCAAGCTGCTTGAACACCTCAAGGGCCCGGACTTCTTTGACGTCGCCAAGTTCGCGACCGCGACGTTCAAGTCGACCGCGATCAAGGCGGACGGCGCGGGCTTCAAGATCACCGGCAACTTGACCCTGCATGGCGTGACCAAAGGCGTTGAATTCCCAGCGACCATCAAGATCGAAGGCAAGGAAGTCAAGGGCGACGCGGAGTTCACGATCAACCGCAAGGACTTCGGCATCGCCTACGCGGGCAAGCAGGACGACCTGATCCGCGATGGCGTGGTGTTGAAGATTCACGTGGCGGGTAAGCTGCCGTAGGTATTTGGGAAAGCGGTCATTTTGGGTCGGGTGCGCTGGTTTAGTTGGGCGCATCCGGCCTGAAAGGCCGGACCGGGCCGCGGATTCCAGCCGTCGAACGGCTGGAACGGAGCCCCGATGCGGGGCTCCGCGCAGAGCGTCCGGTCCCTTGCGCATCTGGTGACAAATTCCAGAATGCCACCCGTGCACCGGGCGCGCGAAGCGCGGACGGGTGGGAATTTCCGGCTGAGTGGCGCGCACCACGCGAAAGCGATCGCTACCGCTTGCGGCGGAGACACCGCAGGTGGCTCCGTCTTTCGCGTCGGCGCCAGCCGGTCCGCGAAGGATAGAGCGCGGTCCGGCCGCTTCGGCCGGATTCGCCCAAACGGTTCCCAAACTTCTCGCGCTTTCCGCTAAGTCTCTCGCGCTCTCCCGCTCAATTTACCGGCGTGGCCACAAACACCGCCGAATCCGCGTTGCGATACCGCACCAGCACCCGCAGTGTCGCGTCCGTTTCGCGGTCCACGCGTGCCAGCGCCGCGTCAATCTCCGCGTCCGTCGCCGAACGCGCGATCGTCTCCAATTGCGACAGGCTCGCCGCGAGCCGCCGCGCGCCCACGCACGCCGCCGTGCCGCGTTGCCGGTGCGCCAAAAGCATGAGCATCTCCCGATCGCGCGCCGCCGCCGTCAGCTCAGCGCGCGTCTGCGCCGCTGCCTCCTCAAAGATGCCAACCACCGCGTGCACGGTCGCCAGCCCGCCGGCGCGTTTCAAGTCCGCCAGCGTCGCGACCTCTAAAACCGGCAGTTCGGTGTTCGATACCGGCAGCTGAATCGCCTGGCTAATCCGCCGCATCCGCGGCAAGTGCTTCAGCACGGCCTGACGCAGCTCGTCGGCACGCAGCGGCTTCATCAGCACAGCGTCGACGCCCGCGGCACGCGCCCGCTCGTGGTCTTCCGGCATCACCGACGCGGTCACTGCCAGCATTGGCACACGCTGACCTTTGGGCTCTGCCGCGCGGATCTGCTGCGCCGCCGCGTAGCCGTCCAGCACCGGCATCTGGCAGTCCAATAGCACCACATCGTACCGCCGGTGCCGCGCTGCCTGCACCGCTGCGGCGCCATCGCCCACGACGTCGACACTTACGCCAAGCGTCTCCAGCAGACGTTTGGCAATCACCTGGTTGATCCGGTTGTCCTCGGCTACGAGCACGTGGCCTACCACCGCCTCCGCGGACGGAGAGCTGATTGGCGTACTCGCCACCAACGGCAACGCGTCGGGCAGCGCCATCTCGATCTCAAAGAAGAACGTGCTGCCGTGCCCCGGTTCGCTGTGGCATTCCAGGCGCCCGCCCATCAAGTGCACGAGCTGACTGCTGATTGCGAGCCCCAGACCCGTGCCACCATACACGCGGGTCGTCGACGCATCCGCTTGCGTGAACGGCTCAAACGCGCGCCGTAGCACGTCCGGTTCAATGCCGATGCCTGTGTCCTGTACTTCCACCCGCAGTCGCGCGTTCTGCGCCGCCAGCGCCACCGTCCGTGCGCGCAGCGTGATGGTGCCGCGCTCGGTGAACTTCGTCGCGTTGCCCAGCAGGTTGATCAGCACTTGCTGCAGTCGCACCGCATCGCCCGCGACCCAACTCGGCAAGTCTGGTTGCACGTCCAGCGCGACCTGCAGACCCTTGTGACGCGCGGTCACGGCGACCAGATCGAGGGTTTCGCGCAGCACGGGGAGCAGCTCAAATTCCGCCTCTTCCAGCTCCATCCGACCCGCCTCGATCTTGGAGAAATCGAGGATGTCGTTGATGACGGTGAGGAGCAGCTCGCCCGAACTCTGAATCATGTCGACGTACTGTCGCTGATCCAGCGATAGTGGTGTCTCCAGAAGCACTTGCGTCACGCCCAGAACACCGTGCATGGGCGTGCGAATTTCGTGGCTCATGCGCGCGAGGAACTCGCCTTTGGCGCGGTTTGCCGTCTCGGCGATTTGCTGGGCCTCGCGCAGTTGCAGCTCCGTCTGCACGCGCGCGGTGACTTCGGCATCCAAGCGGACCCGCAGATCGCGCAGGCGACCGACGACGGCGCCGACCAGTGGCAGGCCCATTGCGGTCGCAAGTTGACCGCCCTGCAACCAGGAGGACCACGCGATGCCGAGCACAACCTCACCCAGCGCGAGATGCAGCGCGACGCAGCCTGCCGCGGCAATCAGACCAGCCACGAGACCGCGCTGGCCAGCGGCCAAAAGCACAACGCCGGTCGCGAAGCTCTCCGCGCCAGGTCCAAGGGCTTGATACAAGTGCGTAAAACCCAACGCGTAGGCGATCGCGAGGAGCAGCGGAAAGGAGCGCCAAATCGCGTCAGGAATCCGCTTTTGGCGCTCGCCGTCCATTCTCTACACTCCCAGTGGCGGCGCCACGCCGGCCAGACGCAGCATTTCCGGGATTCTATGCAGTTCCATGGCCTTGTCGAGACACCATGCGCGTCCCATCGCCGCGGTATCTTCGCGCAGCCGTGACGATACGACGCTGGAACAGAAAACTACGGGTCCAGCAAAGCCATTGGCGCGCGCGGTGTCGATGAGCGTCAGACCGTCCATGCCGGGCATCAGGATGTCGCAAATTACTGCGTCCGGCGGCGGATTGCGCCGCAGCCAGTCCAGCGCGGATTCGCCGCTCTCCAGCGCTTCGCAGTCGCAGCCAGTCGACTGCACCAGGGTACGCACCAGTCCGCGCATCACCCTGTCGTCGTCGATCGTCAGCACCAGAGGCTTTGTGCGCTTGACGACTGTACACGCCGGAACTGGCACCGCGCTCGCCGCCACCCGTCGTCGTGGCGATTCTGGACCCGCGTTCCCGCCTGGCAGAAACCAACCCGACCACGCAAGCTCCGCCGCCGGTCGCGCTTTTTCAAAAAGCCGCCGCACTTCGGCCATTGTCTGCGGCCGATTCGCCGGGTTCTTCTGGAGCATCGCCATGACGACTTCATCCAGTTCCGCCGGTACCCATTCGCCACCTGGAACCGTTGACGGCATGGGCGGCGGGACGTTGACGATGCGGTGCAGCATGTCTTCCAGTGTCTTCGCTTCAAAGAGAATATGGCCGGTCAATAGTTCGAAAACCACGGCACCGAGGCTGTAAATGTCCGCTCGGTGGTCGACATTGCCCGCCGTCGCGACTTCTGGGGCCATCGTCGCCGGACTGCCAAACGTGCGCTGCGGGCTACTCCGATGCGCGATGGGTCGCAGCGTTTGGCCGTGCGGGGTTACCGCGTTTCGAGTGAGGCGTGCCAAACCAAAATCAAGCAGTTTCAGGGAAAATCCCTCTGGCCGCGTCCGATCATCGACCAAAAATAGGTTTTCCGCCTTCACATCGCGGTGGACGATGCCTGCCTTGTGTGCCGCGTCCAGCGCCGACGCCGTTTGATCGACAAGCGCAAACATTTCCAAAATGCCCAACTGCTGTTTGGCATCCAGCAGTTTCGCCAAATCGCGGCCGTTGAGGTGCTCCATGACGATGAAGAATCCCGCCTTGGGGTCCTGTCCATGGTCCAGCACGCGCACGATATTCGGGTGCGTCAGGAGGGCCTCCGCCTCCACTTCCAGACGAAAACGCGAGACCATGGTTGGGTCGAGCGTGCGCGACGCATTGAGCAATTTAACAGCCACCATCATCGGCAGGCGCTCGTGCGTTGCTAAATAAACTGTGCCAAAACCGCCGCATCCCAACTGTTTGCGTAACCGGTAACTGCCGCCAACGACGACGCCAATGAGCGGATCCAGGGGCACGAATTCCACAAGTGGGTTGCCGTCCTGACCGCAATAATGCTGTTCGTCGGGGTACGTCGTTTGACAGACCGGGCACTGCTTCATGGCGCCTCCTCGGTCGAATCGTCTGCAAGTTTTCTGGGTTCCTGGGCGCCTTCCGGGCGTGGTTCCAGCACCATCGACGGCACTTTGACGTTCGGCGCATCGCTGAGCGCGAATCGGGCTGCGGCACGGTGATCCGCAGCGTTCGGATCGGCTGCCCGTGCTGCAGCGATTGCCTCCCGAATTCCCGCAACGCTGCGATCGGCGTAGCGCTGGGTCGTTTCCGTTAACGTTTGATCCTCGGTCGCAGCCATCGGCGGCAGGTCTGCCGACCAACTCCGCATCACTTCTGAAACCGGCCGCGTCGCAACTGCGGCGGGCTCTGCGCCGGTCAAACCGCTGTCCGCAGCCGCCTTCGCTTGTGCGATCGCCAAACGGATATCCTCAATGGCGCGGCTGGAATAGCGGTGCGTTGTTTCGCTTTGGGCAAGCAGTTCGTCGTCCGGCAGGTCGGCGGCGGACTCTTGCGGTTTCGGGGTGATGAAACGCTTGCGCATCGACCGACCTATGCCTCGTCCACCGAGCAGCGCGCCCAACTTAGCGCGCACAGACATTAGCCGCAAGATTGCGCTGAATACCTCGATTTTCTACGACGCAGCGACCGCGCGGATGCGGCTTGACAACTCCCTGCGAGCCGCCGACTTTGACGCCCGAGGTTGTGATGACGCTACAAGAACTGAAATACATCGTCACGGTCGCTCAGGAACGCCACTTCGGTCGCGCTGCCAAGGCGTGTTTTGTCAGTCAGCCCGCGCTCTCTGCCGCGGTCCGCAAGCTGGAAGATGAACTCGGCGTTGTGCTTTTTGACCGTGACGCGCCGACGCTCGCGGTGACGCCGCTGGGACACGCCATCATCGTGCAAGCGCAGCGCGTGCTGGAGGCGGCTGACCAGCTGCATCAGATCGCCCAAGCCGCGCAGGACCCGCTCTCTTTGCCTTTTGGGCTGGGCTTGATCTACACGATTTGCCCGTACCTGTTGCCGCATTGGGTGCCAGAAGTGCAGGCGCTCGCCCCGAATTTGCCGCTGCTCCTGCAAGAAGGGCTGACCGCGCAGCTGGCGGAACGGCTGCGCAACGGGGAATTGGACGCGATCGTCGTCGCCGAGCCGTTTGCCGCACCGGGCATCGAGACGCACGTGCTCTACGAAGAAGTGCTGGTGGCCGCCGCGCCGTTGGGTCACGCTTGGGCGGATGCCGACGTCGTGACGCCGGACATGCTCGTGCAGGAAAACGTGCTGCTGCTGACGCCGGGGCATTGCTTCCGCGATCAGGTGCTGCACGCGTGTCCCGATCTGAACCGCGAAGTGCAAGCCGATTCCGCGCTCGTCCACGCGCTGCGCAACAGTTCGCTCACGACGATCCGCCACATGGTGATGGCCGGCGTCGGCGTGACCGTGCTGCCCGCGACAGCGGTGACGCCCGCGGACCACCTGCAGTTGGTGTTGAAGCCGCTGGCGCCGACCCAATATCGCCGCGTCGTGCTGGCCTGGCGTCGGGCAGCGGCGCGTCCCAAGGTCCTGGCTCTGCTGGTAGAAGCGTTGAATCGGGCGATAGATCAGGGCCGGCTCACCGCGACCAGATCATAGGTTTTGCCTATCGATCACATACAGATAATCCATTTTACCTATCACCGATCGCCACCTAAGCTGTATTCATCGCCGGTACGACATCGGCAAGGCAGTGAAGTGGAGGAGAGAATGAGTCACGCAGAACAGCAGCGCACGCGGCAGAATCTGGAGTCGGCGCTCGCCGGCGAGTCGATGGCGCACATCAAGTATCGGTATTTTGCCAAGCTTTGCCGACAGGCGGGCGACGAGGCGACGGCGAAGATCTTTGAGGCGACGGCGGAGCAGGAAATCGTGCACGCGTGGGGGCATTTGGAGTTGCTGCTGAGCGAGAAGAAGCTGACGCCACAGCACTGTCTGGAATTGGCGATTGCGGGCGAAACCCACGAGTTCACCCAGATGTACCCGCAGTTTCGCAAGGAAGCTGAGGCCGATGGCCACGCAGCGGCGCTGACGGAGATCGACGGGCAGATCGCCGAGTCCAAGGAGCATGCCGATACGTTTGCGGCGCACCTCGACCAGCACATCGTGAAGAAGGCGGAGAAACGCTTCGCCGCTTTGGCCAAAATTGAGGAACGGCACGCGGGTCACTATCGGGCGGCGCTCGCCGTGTTGGAGGGTTAAGATGGTTGAGAAATTCAAGACGTACCGCTGCATCGTCTGTGGTCACGAATACAACGAAGCCGAAGGCTTCCCGGATGACGGAATCGCTCCGGGCACGCGCTGGGAACACGTGCCCGACGACTGGACCTGCCCAGACTGCGGCGCCGGGAAAGAAGATTTCGAATGCGTCAGCTGAACGGTCAAGGACAGGCGTCCGCCCACGCCCATACCGTGTCGTCCTTGCCGCTGACGTCGAGCGAAATCGCGTTGACCGCGCCGAACGCGTAGCGGTTTTTCGCTTCGACACAGCCGGGATACTTTTCCACGGTCGCCCAGGCGCCGCGGGTAAATTTGTATTCGAACCACTGGCCGCGCGGGACGGTGACAAGCCCCGTCGCCTCGCCCGGTTTGCCGGTCCACGTCAGCGGTTGTTGTTGCCACCCGTTGCCCGAATGCGCGACGTAGACCGTGCTCCCCGCGGGCGTCGCGCCCGGCACGTGAACCGTGATCGGCACCTGCACCGTTGGCGCATCGAGAAGCGGCGGCCCTTGCGGTGTCTGTGCGTGATCGATCCGCAATTGCCAGTCGCCTTGGGGCATCGCGCTGGCGGGAACGGCGATGACCAGCGCGCGATCGTTGGGGAACCACGTCCAGCCCAGGGCGGAACTCGCCTGCTTGGCATCGACGACCTGCGGCAGCTTCTGGTTGCTCAGCCACACCGTCGTCGGTGCCGTGTCGAGCCGCCACACCCGCACGCGCCAGGCTTGTGGAACTTGTATCCATGCGGGATCCCACGCAGCGACCGCGTCGATCGTTGTTCCGGTCGCCGTCGGTGTCTGCGTCAGCAGCGTCGCCTTGCTTGGTCCCCCGTTGGGCAGCGGGCCATCCGGCGCACCCTGTTGCAGGTAGAACGAGGTCGGCTGCGGTCCCGGCACGACGTCGAGGTCCAGCGGACCGGGCACATCCTGCGTTGTCCACTGGCGCACCGGACCGCGCGGAACAATCGCGCCTTCGCGCAGCCACATCGGTAGATCTGCCAGCGGTCCTGTCACGTCCAGCGTCGCTGGGCCCACGACGACCGCGCCCGACGTCGCTTGCACCCACCGCCCCGGCGGAAACGTCACGGTTCGTGTAAGCGCGGTCGGTGACAAATGCGGCGCAAAAAGCACAAAAGGCCCGAGCAGTACTTCGTCGCCGATCGTTTCCAGCGCAGGTTCGTTGGGAAACTCCCACCACAGCGGCCGCAAAATGGGCGCGGCGGTCATGTGCGCTTGCCACGCCAGACTCTCCAAATACGGCAGCAGGCGATAGCGGGCGTTCAGCAGTTCGCGGGCAATATCCTGCACTTCTTGGCCAAACTGCCACGGTTCCTGATTGGGCGCGGACTTCTCGGCGTGGCCGCGGAAGAATGGGGAAATGCTGCCCAACGCAAACCAGCGGGCAAAAAGCGCGGGATCGGCGCTGCCGGAATAGCCGCCGACGTCGGACCCGACCATGGGTTCGCCCGACAAGCCAAGACCCAGCAGCATGGGCAATGTGCCCGCGAGTGTTTCCGCTGTCGACGGCGCATCGCCCGTCCACGCCGCCGCGTAGCGCTGAATGCCGGCGTAGCCCGCGCGCGTGAGCACAAAGGGCAGTCGATCAGGGTACGCCGCTGCCAGACCTGCGTACGTCGCCTGCGCCTCGCGCAGCGCGAAGACGTTGTGCGCCGCCGCCATTGTCGTCGCTTGGCCATCGCCGTTGACCGCGAGTGTGTCCGGCACCGAGCCTGAAGCGTTGAAGTCCGAAGGCTCGTTCATGTCGATCCACAGCGCGTCGATTCCCAGCGCCGTTTCCAGCGGTACGAGCGTTTGGGCCCACCAGTCGCGCACGATCGGGTTTGTAAAATCCGGAAACGCCGCGAGTCCCGGCCACACCGTGCCCAGATATGGCGCCGGGTTCCCGGCCGGCAGGAACATCTGACCGGCGACTCCCGCAGCATAGGGCGGCCACTGCGAATCCGCCTTCAGCCCCGGATCAACGATCGCCACGGTGTGAAAGCCCTGGTTGTGCAGCGTCGTCAGCAGTTTTTGCGGGTCGGCGAATGCCACGGGATCCCAAGTGAACGCGCGGAACCCGTCCATCTTCTGAATGTCAAACCACAAAGAATCACAGGGCAATTGCAAGTCACGGAACTTCTGCGCCAGCGCCGTGAATGTCGCGGCGTCCTTGTAGCCCCAACGGGATTGGTGATAGCCGAGCGCCCAACGGGGCGGCAGTGCGGGTTGTCCGGTCAGCTCGGCGTACGTATGCAGGACCTGCGCGGGCGTTGGCCCAGCGACGATCGTTTGTTCCAGTACGCCCCCGGTCGCCGTCACGCTCCACCGGTCGCTCGCGCTCGCCGCGAGATCATAGGTCTGTTGCCACGGATCGTCGGTGAGCACGCCCCACGTTGTGCCGCCGCGCTTGATCAGGAGCCATGGCACTGCCTGGTAAAGCGGATCTCCCTGCGGATCGTAGCCACCGAGCTTCGCGTTGTAGGCGTCCGCTGTTCGGAGGATCAGCTTGCGGCCACGTCGATCCAAGCCGCCCGTCTTGCCGCCCAGCCCGTAGAACCGTTCGCCCGGCAGCGCCTTCCGCGTGAGCCGCGGCTGGCCGTTCGCGGTCAACGAAAAGCCGCCGTCATCGGGATCCGCGAGCAGCGTTGTACCGTCGTGGTCGACGGCGAACACGCGACACTGTGCGTCCACATGCACGGCGAGGGTTGATGTGCAGAGCACCGCGCCCGTGCAAGTCTGGCCCACGGCGAACGCGTTCTTTTCAAGCGGCGTTTGGGGTACGAGAGCACCCGACGGCCACGGATCCGCGCCACTGGTCGGCAAGTACCGCACGCGGATCGCACCGGCGTTGCGTGCGCTCAGTTCAACGTGCAGAGCCCCGCAAGACGCCACCCAAGTCTGCGGATCGTTGCTCGGTGCGAGCCAATTCGGCAAAGTCGCGGCGGCGCCACAGGTCTGCGTTGGTGCTGCTGCGATAGCGAGCGCGGGCGTGCAAACGGGCGCGACGTCGACCTCTGCGTCGACTGGCGTTGCCGTATCCATCTCTGGCTCTGCGTCAACGGCGGAAGTGGCGTCAATCGCGTCGGTCGGCGCAGTTTCTGGCGCGTTCGTCGCGTCATTTGCGGTGTCCGCGGTCGCGCCAGCCACATCTGCGATGGCGTCCAGTGCGTCGTCCGGTGGCGCCTCACTCTGCTGCACGGGCGCCTGACATCCGGCGATGCACGCGAGGACCAACCATTTTGCGCAGGTTTTCACGCGATGAGGATACTGCAAACCGACGAACAACTGCTACTTGGTTGTCTCCGGCGGTAGGCGTTTGCGCGCCTCGACCGAGTCCTGCGTCATCCGTTCCACCGCGGGCACGAGCGTCTCGCGCGCCCGTGCGTCCAACTCAAGCGCTTCATCCGCCGGCAAGAGCCGCCAGCCTTGCGCCAAGTTCTGCACCGCCGCCTGCATCGCAGTTTCGCGATCCTGCAGCACCTTGAGCCCAGCCCAATCCTGCACCGCATGCCACTCGCCGTGCAGGGCGTCGGTCTTCGTGGTCAGTTCCGCCATCTGGGTCAGGGCCTTCTGGTACTCCACGCTCGGCAATTGCAGGTTCATCCGCAGGACGCGCTCCGCGCGCAGCAACGGCCGCTCGACCTGTGCCGCGAACAGCGCCTCCCACTGCTCACGTCCGGCCGCTGCCTGAATTTCCGCGACGCCCGCGTGATACAGCGTGTGTTGGGTCACCAGCAGCTTGTCCAACTTCTCCCGCACCGCTGCGCGCTTGGCTGGCTCGCTCGCCGCGGCTTTGGCTTGTTCCACCAGCGTCAGCGCCTCTTGGCCCAGCGATTCCAGACTCGCCAGCAGGGCCTTCTGCCGTTCCTCCCGCTGAGGATCTGCTTCGTTCTGCACGCGCTTGTAGACCGTGTCAAAGCGCATCAGCAGCGGCGCCACGCGCTCGGCGATGTAGCGGCCCACCTCGGCTTTCTCGTCTTCATTGAGCAGCTTCTCGACGGCGTCTGATTCCTGCCGTTGGCTCGCCACGTGCGTCTGGAACTCGCCCACCAGCACCTGCACCTTGGCCAAATCCATGCCCGGCGCCTCGGCCTGTTTCACCATCGCCGTCAGGCGGTTGGTCAACTTATCGACTGTCCCCTTGGCACGCCGGAGGTTGGCAGACTCGGCCGTGTGGGGCGTCGCACCCGCGGGCGGCTTGGCGAGCGTCGGCAACGGCAGCAGGAGCAACAACGTCAAGAGGGCGATGGGCAACTTCACGCGACGATCCTTCTTGGCGGCCATCTTAGGGTGCCAATTTTTGTTGCAGGGCGTCGGCGCGTTCCATGAACTGATCGGTCGCAACCGACACCGATTCCGTCACAAGCGCCGCCAGTTCCTGACGCTCGTCCGGTGCGAGCTTCTGCCACGCGAGGCCATCCAGCCCCGAAACGACGCGGGCAAAACGCCCTTTCAACGCCTCCAGCGCCGGGGCATCGCTCACTTGCGCCAACTCATCGAGCAACCGCCGCGCATCCGCTGCCATCTCAGAGACCGAAAGCTTCTCCGCCTCAAACGCTTCACACGGCGGCACCAGTCCCAGTCGCAGCAGACGATCGACGCGCTGCAGTCGGGCTTCCACGGCGCGCGCGGCGTCCTTGAACAGCCTGCGCGGACTGGGAATTGCCGTGTCCTGACGAACTGCCTGCCATGCCGCGTTCCGCGCAATCCCCAGCTTTGCCAGTCGTTGCCGCACATCCTCGCGTTTGGTCACATCGCGCCCCGCCGACCGCGCGAGCTGTTGGAGCGCGTCCGCCTCCGTCGCGATCCGAGCGATCTCGGTGCGGAACTTCTCCGCGCCCGGCGTTTGCTCGCCCGTGGCGGCTTTGTCTTCATCACCGCTGTTCTCCGCCGCCTGCGCGACCAACTCCAGTGCGGCCTGCATGGCTTCGATGCGCGGTCCCAGCTTCTCGCGCCCGTACTCTTCGCTCGCTGCCCGCTGCGCCACATCGAGGTTCTTCTGCAGCGACTCCATCTCCACTTCAGTCGCCTGCATTTGGCTTTGGAACCGCTTGCCGATCTCTGTGAGCCGATCGGTATCGTCACCCGCCGCCTTCACGTCGCGGATGAACTGATCGACGACCGTCACGGTGTGATCGACCACGCGCTTGAGTTGCGTCAGCGGCGACGCTTCAGCCGGTTCCGCCGATGGCTTGGCCTTGGGCTTGCCCGCAAACGCCGCGATTGGCGTGGTCAGCACCGCCAGGACGACCGCCCAGCGCAACGATTTCACCAGCATGTGTTCTCCACGAGACGGTCAGACGACGATGCAATCCGCTTCTTCCAGATCCGCCGCGACGATTTCACCGACGACGGTCGCCGCGATGCCGTGACCGGTCAGCAGCGTCAGACTCGTTTGCACCTGCGCCGCCGGAACGACCGCGATCATGCCGAGGCCCAGATTGAAAGTCCGCTGCATCTCGATTTCTTCCACACCGGCTTCGCGAATCGCACCGTAGATCGCCGGTTCCGTCCATTTCTCGCGGTGCAAGACCGCGCGCGTACCGGCAGGCAGTGATCGCGGCACGTTGCCCGGCAGGCCGCCGCCCGTGATGTGCGCGAGCGCGTGCACCGGTCCAGAAGCGAGCAGATCGAGCACCGCTTTGACGTAGATCCGCGTGGGTTCGAGCATTTCCGCGGCCAGATCGGCGTGGTTGCCGCCAATCGACGGACCGAACAGGTCGAGACCGCGCACTTCCAACAGCGCCTTCCGCGCCAGCGAGAAGCCATTGGAGTGCAGCCCCGACGAGGGCAGACCGATGACCACGTCGCCTGGTTTCACGTTCTTGCCGTCCAGAATCGCTTCTTTCTCAACCGCGGCGACGGAGAACCCAGCGAGGTCGTACTCGCCATCCGCGTAAAAGCCAGGCAATTCAGCGGTTTCACCGCCAAGCAGCGCGCAGCCAGCGAGTTGGCAACCTGCAGCGATCCCGCCGACCACGGCCGAAGCGACGTCGAGTTCCAGCTTGCCGGTCGCAAAGTAGTCGAGAAAGAACAGCGGTTCGGCGCCTGAGCACAGCACGTCGTTCACGCACATGGCGACCAGATCGATGCCGACTGTACTGTGGCGTCCCGTCAGGAACGCCAGCTTGAGCTTGGTGCCAACGCCGTCGGTGCCAGAGACAAGGACGGGATCCTTGTAGCGTCCGCCCAACGAAAAAAGGCCGCCAAAGCCACCGATTCCGCCCAGCACGCCGGGTCGATGCGTCGCTTTGCCAAACGGCGCGATTCGGTCGATGAACGCGTCACCGCGGTCGATGTCCACTCCAGCTTCTGCGTAGGTCAAAGGCTTCTTGCTCACGGTTGGCTCCTCCGGCGCTGCCGAGTATCGCAAGCCTGCGATCGGGTCAACCAGTGCCGACGATAATGTTCCCGCACATTTCGTCACAGGTGGCACATTTGACGATTGCCACGCGACACTTGTCACACTAATGTACCACATGCGGCCAGCCTCCAGACCCGGCCGCGCTTCTGGGTATGATGACGAGTGCGCCCCCGCCCAATGACCCGCGCGCCATTCTGAGCGCGTTGCTCGCCGCGATCGACGCGAAGGCGGACCATTTTGCGCTGCTGCAGGTGCCGCGTAACGCCGAGCCGCTGCAGGTACGCGACGCATACTTCCGTCTTGCCAAGGTTGTGCACCCGGACAATCCGGCGCTGAACAGCGAGCCGCAGACCCGCGCTCAGGCGACGCGCGCGTTTCAGGCGATCACCATTGCCAACGCGACGCTGAGCGACCCGGCGAAGCGCAACCACTACATGCAACTGCTCCTGCAAGCGGCGATGGACCGTTCAGGCGCGATTTCTGCACAGGCTCAGGCAAACGTCCGGGCGACAACGCCGAGCACGATGCGCGCCACAGGTCCGCAGCCGCACGCTGTGGACGTGATTCCGGGCCGACCGGGAAGTGTGCCCGCGACGCCGCGCGCCACTGCGACGATGTCTGGTCCGAGCGCGCCGGGTGCCATGAATCGGCCGATGGTGGCGGGGTCGACGAGCATGACCGGCCAGTTTTCGCGCCCGACCATGACGGGCCAGCAGCCGGTCGCGCCCCGTCCGGGAAGCACTGGGCAGTTTCCCAAGCCCGCTTCCCAGATTCCAACGAATCTAGCGACGACCAGCCAATTCCCGCGGCCGACCGGGCAGATTCCGGCCGGGATGTCGGGGCAGTTTCCGCGGTCCACACCGTCGGGTCAGAGCATTTTGGGGTCAACGACGTCCCCCAGCATGCAACAGCGTGCCGCGCCGACGATGCGCGGGCTGGAGCCGCCGCCCAACGAAGAGGTCGCGCGGATCTACCTCCACAGCGGCCGCCAGCAGTTGAATCGCCGCGATTGGGCCGGCGCGCAGGAGGCGCTGGAGCTCGCGTTGCCGCTGTTGGAAAAAACGGAGGCGGCCGACTGCAAGGTGATGCTCGGTTGGGCGATCTTCAACAACAACGCCAACTCGGAGTTCGATCGCGTCGAGCGGCCGAAGGCGATGTGGAACGAGGTGTGTACCCAGTTCGCCAAGTCGCCGTTCCACGCGCAGTCGGCGTATTACTTGGCGATCTGGCACAAGCTGCACGGCGAATTCCGCCACGTGATGAACAACCTGAGCATCTGCCTGACGCTCCAACCCAACCACATTGAAGCCGCCCGCGAAAAACGGCTCATGGAGCAGCGTCGCGGCAATCTCGCGGAATTACAGGAACTGGAAGCGCACGAGCGTGATGTGAAGGCGCGGCGCGCGTCGAAGTCGGCGATCTCGGCGGGCAAGCCGACGCCGGCGGTGAACCCGGTGGTGGCCAAGAAAGTGGCGCTGCAAAAAGAGCAGACGTGGCTGGAAAAGCTCTTTGGCGGCGACAAGAAGTAGCGGCAGCTATTGCAGCCACGCTGAATCGCTCAGTTCCAAGCGCAGCGGCAGCGCCTCAAAGCCCGGCATCGGCACTTCGCGGGACCGCGACAGGCGCGCCAGCCACGGGTGCTCGGTGCTGTGCGGCGGCAGTAACGACGCGAGCGCCTTGGGCACCGTGAATTCGCCGTCGTCTTTGAGGCGGCAGTGCAGCCAACCCAACCCAGCCGGCACGTCAGCGCCCAGCAGCAGGTCCAGGTCGGCCGTGCCATCGACCGATCCCCACCGCAACGTCAGGTCTTCGTCGGCTGGTGGCACAGGGACTTGTCCGCTGCGCACCGGATTGCTGCCGACCCAGGTCACACGGACCGGTCGCGGCACGTCGATCGCCACGTCAAACGGCGCAACGCCATCGCCGCCAGTTGCCACGACATGCAGCGCGCCAGCCGCGAGCCAACTGCGACTCATGTCCTGCTCGACGTCGTAGCGCACGCCGCGGGCGGCCTCAAAGAGGTTGGGCACCATCTGAACCCGCAGCGGGAGCGCCTGTTTACCCGCGCGCAGCTCCACGTTGCCGACATCCAGCAGTTGCATGTACGCGAGCGGAGGCGCGCCCGGCCGTGGTCCCAGATTGTGCGCCGGATCGGCCAGCCGCACGCAAGTGTCCAGTTCGGGCGCCGGCAGTCCTGCTGAACTGCGACCGACCAAATCCGCGAGCACGCCGACGTCGCCGCGTTCCAGGTCACCAAAAACGGCCGCCACTTGCAGGCGATCCAGACCGACCTGCGCGTCACCCGGCGTCCACGTGCCGTTGGCAAAGTGGATCGTGACCGCCGCCGCGCGCATGCGCTGGGCATCGCCTGGCTCGGCCGCGCGCGCGACGGTTTGCGGCACCGGCACGGCAGGCGGCACACGGTTGCAAGCGAGCACGAAAATCAGCGGCAAGAGCCAACGCACGGGGAGAACCTCCGGGGGCAGGGTAATCGGTTCCTGTCGCGAGTCCAGCGTTTGCGGCAGGCGCCCGGAGGTCCACCTTGCAACGCCCACCAACTGTGGCACCTTTGGCACCCCGCGCGGCTGCATTTGAACTTGCTGCGCTCTCTGACCAAGGAAATCCGTGCGCATTATCGCTGGCAGTCGTCGAGGCATGAAACTACAGGCGCCGCCGGGCAACGCAGTGCGGCCGACTTCAGACAAGCTGCGCGGCGCGGTCATGAGCATGCTCGGCGGTTTTCTGAGCGGTGAGCGGGTGCTGGACGTGTGTTCGGGCACCGGGGCCGTCGCTCTGGAATGGCTTTCACGCGGTGCCGGAGAAGCAGTGGCGATTGAAGCCGATCCGATCGCGCTGGAAGTGCTGCGCGCCAACGCGAAGCACGTGCGGTTGGCAGAACACCTGACCGTCGTGCCCGGTGACGCGCTGGTGCAACTGCAGAAGCTCGCCGCGGCTGGTCGGCAGTTTGAGCTCGTGTACGTCGATCCGCCCTACGACGCAGGTCTCTACGCGCCCATTCTCGCGGCGCTTCCCGGGGTGCTCGCCCCCGGCGCCCAGGTTTTCGTTGAGAGTCGCGACGGCCTGCCCGAAACGCTGCGGGTGGGTTGGACACACCTGACGCAGCGCCGCTATGGCGGTGGCTGGCTGGATCGCCTGCAGTGGCCAGAGGATGCCGCGTGATCGACGAACTGGACCTGCGCGCGTACGACTTTCATCTGCCGGACTCGGCGATCGCGCAACTGCCGATCGAACCGCGTCACGCCGCCCGCCTGCTGGTTCTCGGACGTTCCGACGATCGCCTGGCCGATCACACCGTCGCCGATCTGCCGCACCTCTTGCCGCCGCGGTCACTGCTGGTCGTCAACGATACCCGCGTTGTGCCGGCGCGGCTTCTCGGCCAAAAAGCCTCGGGCGGTCGCGTTGAACTGCTCCTGACGCGTCCGTTTGCCACGCCCGGCGCCGATCTGCTGGCGCACGAAGCCATGGCGCGGTCGAGCAAGCCGCTGCGGGTCGGCCAGGAAATCGCTCTGGATGGCGGTGGAGCGGCGGTCATCACCGCGATTCTGGGCCAAGGCCTCGTGCGCGTAGATCTGGCCGGATTTGCTGATCTTGGCGCGCTCCTCGCGTCATCCGGGCACGTGCCGCTGCCGCCGTATATCCGTGGCGGCAAGGAGCAGCCCGATCTGGATCGCCCGCGCTACCAGTCGACCTTCGCCGCACGTCCCGGCGCCGTAGCCGCGCCGACTGCGGGTTTGCACCTGTCGACTGAGCTCCTCGCGGAATTGGCCGCTGCTGAAATTGAAGTCGCCCACGTCACACTTCACGTCGGCCCCGGTACGTTTCTGCCGGTGCGCGATCCGGACTTGCGTCATCACCGCGTGCTGCCAGAGCGCGCCGAGATTTCCGCTGCGACCGCGGCAGCCATTGCGCATGCGCGTGCCCAAGGTCGCGCGATCATCGCGGTTGGAACGACGACGACCCGCACCCTTGAAGCCGCCGCGCTTCTTGGCGATGGAACGGTGCGCGCCGGCGGGTTTGACGCGAACTTGACGATTTTGCCCGGTCATCGCTTTCAGATCGTCGATGGCTTGATGACCAACTTCCACCTGCCGCAGTCGAGTCTGCTCGTGCTGGTCAGCGCCTTTGCCGGTCGCGAACGCATTCTCAACGCCTACGCGCACGCTGTCGCGCATGCCTACCGTTTTTACTCTTACGGTGATGCGACGTTGATCCTGCCAACCGTCATTCCTTGACAACCTGTCAAAGTAACTTAAACTGACAACCTGTCAGGTAATCGCCTGGCGGGAGCTGTCATGGCGCGCAAGACCGATCCGAATCGCAAGACTGAACTGGCCCTCGCCGCTTTTGCGGCCCTGCGAGAACGGGGCGTTGTGGGCACGACCATGAGCGAAGTCGCCGCGGCGTTGGGCATGAAACGGCCGGCGCTGTACTACTACTTTCGCGACCTGGGCGAGCTTTTTGACGCCGTCCTCACCGCAGTTCTCGCCGATCAGAGCGCTTTTGTCTTTGCGCAACTGAACGCGGACGACCACCCAATCGACGCGTTGGCGACCTGGATGCGGTCGACTCTGGCGTTTTACGAAGCCGATCCGCAGCTGATTGGCCTCTTGTTGCAGTTTTGGGCAGTCGGTCGTCCCGATGCCGCGCAAGACGTGCTGGACCGCGCGCGGGACCAGATCGAGCCGGTCCGCCAGTTCGCCGTTAGCCTGCTCTACGAGGCAGTGCGTGAAGGTCACGTGCGTCCGTGTGAACCGGAGACGATGCTGGATCTCTGCGTCGCCGTTGTGGACGGCTGCTTGGTCGAACGGATCAGCCGCGGCATGGATCCACGACCGACTTTAGAACTCTTTATCGCCCACGTCCTGATGCCGCTGAAGTCCCCGACGCGGTAATGCGCCCGTCCCCTGCGAGGTTTTCCATGAGCCATGTTGACGCTGTTTCTGCCCTGGATACGGAGACCAAGCCGCTGCCTTTGGCTGTCTTTCACCTGCGCGGGTCGCAGGTGGAGATGGGCGCGCAGCATGGCCGGCTGCTGCAGCAGGTTGGTGGTTGGCATGCGACCTTGAAGTACTACCCGCACATGGTCGAACAGATGCTGCGGGGCAGCGCGCTGAACCCGGTGGAGCGGCATTGGCCTGTGGTGATGAAGCCGGTGCTGGACGTGCTGGCGGCGCGGCTGGAGCGGCATCGGCCGCCGGAGCTGCGGGCGCGCACGCAGGCATTCATGCGCGCGGCGGGGCAACACCCGCGCGAGTCCCGGCATGTGCTGGCGATGGACGTGTTCCAAAATGCAGTCGGTCTCGCGGGTCGGCACATGCTCGGGCCGTTTGCGGATCCGTGGCAGCAGCGCGCGGTCCCAGCGTGCTCAACGCTGATGGCGTGGGGGCCGGCGACCGACGACGGGCGTCTCCTGCACGCGCGCAACTTCGACTTTCCCGGCGTTGGCGTGTGGGACATGGCTCCCGCTGTCGTCTTCTGCACGCCGGATCGCGGTCAACGCTACGCTTTTGCGACGTCCCGCGGCGCCGACGTGCCGGGTATCACGGCGTGGAATGAATCAGGCGTGACGGTCACGGCGCACACGCGGTTGCACCGGGACGTGACTTTTTCGGGTGCGGCGATTGTGGACCTGTGCCACGACATCGCGCGTCGGGCGAGCACGCTTGCCGAGGCCGAGGCGATCGCCCGCGAACGACCGGTGGCTTCGACTTGGGGGCTGGCGATTTCTTCGGGCGCCGAGCAGCGTGGCGTCGTTGTCGAATGTCATGCGACGGGGGTGGCTGTCACGGGTCCCACAGCAGATGAGCCGTGGCAGGCGTGTACCAACCACTACCTCGCCGATTCCCTGCGGGAGCGCGAGCTCGCACCGTCGCCGGGTTGGCCGTGGCACACGCACAGCCGCAAGAAGCGTCTTGATCACGCCGCGGAGATGGCGATTGCCGGTCAGCCTCTGGACGTCGCCTCACTTTTCGCGTGGCTGGGAGACGGCCACGACGTGGACGCGCCGCAGATGGAACGCCTTGCCGGCGGCGTGGTGGCGCAATCGACCAGCGTGCAGTCGGTCGTCGTGGATCCGCAAGGGCAGACGCTGCACTTGTCCGTGGGGCGGTGTCCGAGCGGTCGTGGCGCGGTTCTGGACGTGCCGTGGGATTGGAGCGCGCCGGTCGGGGTCGAAGAGCGCGCGCTGGACGCTGCGGTTCGCCACGCTGCGCCCTCGCGGTTTGACACCGGTGACGCCCAGGTCGCGTACCGGCATTACCTGCGGGCGACCCAAGTGGAAGCGCAAGGCGGAGACGTCGCGCTTGTCCATGAACACATTTCCATCGCCGCAGAGACCCTGCCCGACGAGCCCACGCTGCAATTGCTGGCTGGCGCCGTCGCGCTGCGTCGCGGTGAACTGTCCAACGCGCTGCGGCTCTTTGAGCGCGGTCTGCTCGCCGAGTTTTCGCCTTTTGCCGCCGGTCGTCTCCACATGTGGGCGTGTCGTGCCGCCGTGCATCTGCGCGATTCCGTTGCGGCCACGCGACACCGCGCTGCGCTCGCCGGTCTGCGGCATCCGCTGCTGTCGCCGTTGCAAGAGCGTGTGCTTTCCGAAGTCCAGAAGCCGTACCCGCTGGAGAAGCTCCGCGGCATCGGCCTGCACACACTGCTGGGTGATATCGGCTAACCGACCGTTCAATGTTGCGCGTTGGCCTTCAGCGCCGCGCGCAACGTCAACGCATCGCTGCGATACGTGGCATCCTTCGGTGCGCGCTTCAGGTATTCTTCCACAGCCTTGAGCGCCGGCATTGTCTCCGCACGTTCGCGCTTGATGAGCGCGATGTGGTACCACGCCTCAGATGTCTCCGCCGTCGTACCGGACGTCGCCTGCTCCAGCCAGTGCAGCGCGTCGGCGGTGTGACCCAGATTCAGTTCACCCAAGCCAAGATAAAGCGCGGCGCGTGCGTCATTGGGGCGCCGCTTGATGACCTGTTTCAGCACGCCCAGCGCGTCGGGGCTCGCCGCGTGGTGCAGCGCTTCGCCGAGCGATGTCAGCGCGTCGATGTCATCAGGCTTCAGCTCCACGACCTTACGCCAGTACTGCGCCGCCTGCGGGTAACGGTGCTGGTCGCTGTAGTGCCGCGCCAGGAGCCCGTAGACCGTGTGCATTTCCGTGACCGCGTGGCCCGCCGACTTCAGCGCCGGCGCCGCGGAAACGATCGCCTCCAATTCCACAAGCGCCAGCTCGCGGGCCTTGTCCGGCTTCTTGGCATCAAAAAGGTTCTGCGCCAACGTCAGGCGAAACCGCCACGTCGTGGGTTCGGCGGCGATCGCCTGTTTGATGCGAACAATGCCGCTCTCGTTGTCGCCGCGGGCAAAAGCCAGCCGCCCATACTCAAAAAACGCCTCAGCGCTTTTGCCGTTCGCGGCCGTCACGGCGCGCTGCAGCACCGTCCCCGCCCGATCCGCGTCGTGGCTGTCCAGCAGCAGCTTGCCAGCCAGAATGTTCAGCTCCACGTCCTCCTGCGCCTGTTCGGCGAACGGCAGCACGGTCTTGGCCGCTTCTTCCGCATTGCCCTTGGATTGCAGCGCGAGACCCATCTGGAACGCGGCGTCCCGATCCAGCATGCGCATATCGCGCAGTTTGCGGAGGTAGCCCAGACCGCGATCGACTTGTCCCAACCGCAGATCCAACTGGGCGGCGCTCAACAGGTAAGCGCGGTTGTCTGGGGCAATTTCCAGCAGGCGTCCGGCGACTTCCCGCGCTTCCACGTCGCGTTTGAGCGCCACCAGCTCTTCCACAGTCAGCCGCAGGAGCGTCTCGTCGTCGCCGACAGCCTTGCGACTGGCGGTCAACGTCGCCAGCGCTTCGTCGTGCTTCTCAGCGGTCGCGAGCAGCTCTGCCAGGCGCAGGATGGCGCGCAGGTGCTTGGGATCGCGCTGAATCACTTGCGCCAGAAGGTCCCGCGCCGTCGCGAAGTGCGCCGACTTATCCTCCACCTGGGCGCGCAGGAACAGCAAGTCCAGCGATTCCGGGTACAACTTGGCCGCAGCGCCCAGTTCTTCCAGCGCGTCCTCGTTGCGGTTGCTGTAGAGCCAAAACTCCACCAACGCCACTTCAAACGCGATCGACTGCATTCCCGCCTGCTTGGCCGCGCTCAGCACACGCTTGGCGTCGTCTGCGCGCTTGTCCGCCACAAGCAAACGTCCCAGCCGCACCACCGTCATTTCGTCGTTGGGCTGCAGGTCCACCGCGGCTTGTAGCGCAGCGATCAACTTGTCGCGATCGCCGCGCTTGGCCGCCAGCCGCGCCTGCGTGAGGAGCGCCGCGCGCTTGTCCAGGGTCAGCTTTTCGCGGTCCGCGATCTCCAGCGCGTCGTGCAGCAGTCCGTCCGCGCCATTCAGATTGCCGGTTTCCATCTGCGCCGACGCTGCCAGGATGCGCGCTTCCGCGTTGTCATCGGCCTTGCGGATCGTCTCGTCAACGAGCGCGGAAATTTCACCCTGCGCATTGGCGCGGTCTGCTAACTGGGCTTGGAGGACCTGGAACTTCACGAAGTTGGGCTGGCCTTTTGCGGCCGTCGCAATCGTCGCCATCCGTTTGCGAAGTTCAGCCAATTCCGGGCTGTCCTTGAGCGCCACGCGCACGGCATCGACTTCGCCGCCGCCAGTTGCGCCCGGCTTGGCGAGCACGTCGTCAATGAATTTGCGTTCGAGGCGCAGCAGCGACTGGCGAATCCCCAGCGCTTGATCGTCGGGGGTTCCGCTCGCCAGCTCGGCCAGCTTGTCCTCCTCCACCTTGGTGCCAGCCGCGATCGTCTTGATGACGTCGAGCCGCACCGGTGCGGGCACGAGCTTCAGACACGCTTCAAGACCAGTCTTCGCCGACGGCGTGTCGACAAAACGCAACGGAAAGCGCTCGTAGAGATCCAGATACCGGTCGACCAACGCTTGATTGGCTTTGGGATCCTTCGGTGAACGCTTGACCAAAGACTCCAGACGGCGAATTTCACCCTCGTACGACGACCGCGTATCCCACAGTGCCAGCGGTGGATCCTGCGCCGCGGCCGCGAGCTTGGCCGCCTGCACAGTGCGCTGTGTGCCGGCATCCGGCTTGGCCCACAGGCGGCGACCGAACCAGCCAAATCCCGCCGCTTCAAAACCCGCACCGATCAGGGCGACGGCGAGGCCCGAAAGCACGACGGCCGTGAGCGCGCGCTGAATGTACTGCTTGGTTTCTGCCGTGAGCTTGAACTTGGGCTTGGACTTCACCGGAGCGCGGCCGATCGGACGCTGGCTCGTCGGCCGATTTGCTTCCTCGGCACCCGCGGTCACGGCGACGACTACGCTGTCTTCATCGCGGCCCGCGTGGCGCGGTCCCATGGAAGCGTCCAGCCCGGCAAAGCCCGCAAAACCACCTTCATCGGCGCTCGCTGCGGGCGTGACCGAACTCAGCGGTGCTGTCGTCGCGTGGGGATCACCAAAACCGCCAAAGCCACCAAAGCCTTCATCCAGACCGAAATCAGCAGGCGGCAAGGTAGGGCCGACGCTCAGATCGCCCAGCGCGTCGAGGTTCAGGCCCCCTTGCGGAGCGGCAAACGGCTCAGCGATGGGCGTGTCAAACGCGGACAGGCCCTGGCGTGGTGCTGCACTGAAGCTTGGCGTGGCGGTCTGTGCGCCAAACGGACCAAACGACTCGCGCACCATTTCCGTGTTGCCGGATCGGGGCGCGCTTAGGCGGCCAAACGGCGAGGCATCGGCGGGCGCAGAGCTGGCCGGTGCAAGTGTGTCGCCGAGGAGCGCCTCAAAATCGATGTTGTCGTCCGCAAAGTGTCCGCCAAGCGCGGCAGGCGGTGGCGGGTCAAAACGCGAAGTTTCCGGCGTGACTGACGTGAGCGGTGCAACAGGAGGCGCCGCCGGGGGAAACGTCGTGGTGCGGACTTCTCCAGCGCCAAACGGCCGCGCGGCAAAACCGCCAGCGGGTGCCGCGAAAGGTCGGGTTGCACCTTGGGTGGGTGCGCCAAAACTCTCGAACTCGTCGTCGGGGGACGGCGCTGCCGTGCCGCGCAGTTGCGCCGGCATTTCTGGCATGCTGACGGTCGTTTCCGCGTTGGGCTGAAAGCGCAACAAGCAGAGCGGACACTCGACCTGTTGGATTTCTCCCGGCGTTGTTGGACCGACCGGAAACACGGCGCTGCAGTTGGGACAACGGACGTTCACGCGCACTCCACAGCCCGGTTCGGGCAGCATGACGCTACCTTGCACGGTCGATCAGGTCAACTCAACGCGCTTTTTGCTGGAGTGCCGACCGGTTGGGCGATTCCCATCCCCCTTTCGTGCGCCGCGCGTTCGGCCCAACGTTTGGCGTTTTTGCAGCAACGGCGGTCGCTCCCTCGCGCCCAGCGCCATCCTGCGCTACGCTTGCGGCCCAAACGCACCCCCGCGCGTGCGCCCGCAGGATTGTGGCCTTGGCTGTAACGACTTCACACTATCAGATCGTCATCATCGGCACCGACCTCGCTGGGCTTGTCTTTGGCGCGCTCTGCGCCAAGCGTGGCTATCGCGTGCTCGTGATCGGTCAGGGCAGTCAGGGCGTCCTGTACGAACACCAAGGCTACACGATGTGTCGCCGCATCGAGATGCCGCACGGCCTGTCCAGCCCGCCGATCAAGCGCGTGTTCGATGAATTGAGCTTGGGGCTGGAGCTGCGCAACCTGCCACGCGCGTTGGATCCGGCGTTTCAGGTCGTGCTGCCCAAGGCGCGCATCAACGTTTCAACCAACGCCAAGCTCTTTGAACGCGAACTGAAGCGCGAATTCCCCGGTGTGGAAGATGAGATCAGCTACTTCTTCAAGCGCGTGGCCGAGATTGATGCGGACGTGGAAGAAGTGCTGAAGCTGCGGCCGAATTTGCCGCCCACAGGCGTGGTCGAGACCTTCCAATTCCGCCGGTTGGTCAAGCGTTTTCCGTTTCTGGACGATGAGTGGGCGATCGAGGATCCGCTCATCCGGTTTGTCCACGGTCACCCGTTCCGGGCGTTCATGAACGCGCCGTTTCGCTTTACGTCCGGGATGTTGCCGGCGCGGCCGTATCCGGCGACGTTTGTGCGCGCCGTCACCGAATTGTGCAAGGGTACCGCGTCGTTCGATCACGGTCCGAACGCGCTGCGGCAGATGTTCCTGAACATCATCGGCGCGGCAGGCGATTTCAAGCAGAAGGACATGGTCGCGCAGATCGACATTTCACGCGGCAAGGCGGCGAGCGTGACGCTGCGCGATCGTCGGCAGGTCATCGGCTGCGATCTGCTGGTCTGCAACATGGACCCCAAGCGGTTCTTCCAATTGATTCCGCAAGAGCAGCAGAACGAGGAATTTCACCACCAGATTCATACGTTGCAGCCCGTTTACTACACGTTGGTCGGCAACTTTGTGGTGCGCGCCCGTGCGATCCCCGAGGCGATGGCCAAACATGTCTTTGCGATCGGCGATCCTTCGCAGCCGCTGGAAGAAGACAATTGCATCCACATGGCCCGCGATATCGACACTGCGGCGGGTACGGACGACCGCGAAGTGCGCTTGATCACCGCGGCGATGCGCGTGCCGATCCACGCGACGTCGGGCGGTGCACGGTCCGCGGTGACGCTGTTGGACAAGCTGCAGCGGCGGGTCGAAGAGACCATCCCGTTCTTGTCTGAGCACCTTCTGGCGCGGCACACACCGTGGCTGAAGAGCGACGAAGGCGACGAAGATATCGACCCGACCGAACTCCAGCCGTGTTACGGCGAGGCCATCCCGCACACGCTGGGCACCAGTCCGGTGGCGACGACGACCGGGTATCGGAATATTCTGGTTGGCGGCGACGCTTCATTCTGCGGTCTCGGCCACGATGGGCCGTACGTGGCTGCTCTCAATTTGTTCGCGCAAGCAACCGAGCGCGTGCCGCTGAAGTCGGGATTCTGAAGATGCGGAAACTGCTCCTGCTTTCGCTGCTGTTGCTCGCCGTCCCGGCTTGGTCTGCGGAACCGGCGCTTCTGCCGGCGGAGGTCACCCAGACCGCAGACGGTCAAAAAGTCCTGCGTTGCACGTACGAGCAGTGCGTGAGCCGCGCGTTGGCGCGTTCGCCGTTGATTGCCGCGGCGGGCAAAAGTCTGGAACTCTACGAAGCGATGCAGCGTGAGGCGAAGTCGACCCAGTATCCGAAGCTCGATGCTTCCGGATTTGGATCGGCGATTCCGAGTTTGAAGGCGGGCACGACCGGCTCGTATTTTACCGACTACGATGTCACCGGCGCGTGGAAGCCGCTGGTGCTCGGCCAAGTCTCGGTGATCCAACCGCTCTGGACGTTTGGCAAGATCGATTCGCTCAAGCGACTCGCCGCCGAGGGTGTGGAAATCGGGCATGCGACCAACCGCATCGCCGCCGATGAGATGCGCTATCAGGTCGCGCGTGCTTGGTGGGGCCTCGTCATGGTCGCGCAAATGGAAGAGATGATCCGCGACGGCAAGCGGCGTTTTCTGGAAGAGAAGGACCGCCAGGAACGACTGCGGGACACCGCGGACGATAAGTTTAATCAGAACGATCTGATGAAGATCAATATTTATTACGCAGACTTCGAGGATAAGATCCGGCAAGCCGAGCGCGGCCGCATGCAAGCGTTGGATGGCCTGCGGCTGGCGATGGCGGAGTCGACCGACGTGGATGTGGTGCCCGACGTGGAGGCGTTTCGTCCGTTGGAATTCCCGACTTTGCCTGTGGAGGCTTACGAGCTGCTGGCGCTGGCCAACGCCCCGAAGTTGCTGGCGTATCGTCACGGCGTCGCGGCGCGCGTCGAGCAGGTTACTCTGGCCAAGAACAACACGTTGCCGGATATCGGCGTCGTGGCAAAGCTCGCCGGCACGTACGCGCCGTCGCAAAATGGCGCAGTGACGACCGGATCCCTGGGCGCGATACCGGGCAGCGGCGTCGATTTTGGTGGCGGTCTGGCGCTCCGCTGGAGTCTGGATATTGGGCGGCTGATGGCGCAGATCGATCAGGCCAAAGTGCAGGCCGATCAAGCCATGCTGGCTGAGAGAGGCGAGCGCGACAAGACCCGCATGGACGTCCGCCAGCTCTACCGCGAGCTGATCGACTGGCGCGCGATGGTCGACATCCACGAGAAAGCCAAGACGTCGGCGCAGGGCTGGTTGAACGCGACGATGCAGACGTATGATGATGGCTTTGATAGTGATTACAATGAGGTGTTGCGTGCGATCGAGGCGTACTACCGGCGTCGGCTGTCGTGGCAGGATGCGATCTACAACTACAACGTGGCCGTCGCTGCGCTTTCGCGCGCGGTGGGCACAGATGTGACGCGGGTGAAGGAAGCGCCGGCGCTCAAAACGCCCACCGAGTGAATGATTCTCCCGTCTGGGCGTTATAGCAGTGAGGCGCCGGAGCGCCGGATGTTGGACACGATGAAGCGCACGACCCTCCACGCGATGATGCTGACCGCCTGTTTGCTTGCCGTGCCGGCTTTGGCCAAGGCGAAGAAGCCCAAGCCCGCTGCGCCTGCTGCAGCCCCCGCTGCGCCTGCCGCCGTGCCGTCGCGCCAGGAACTCAAGCACGCGCCGGACGATCGCGGTCACGCGCAACCGGAGGCCAAGCCGACCGTCGCGCCGCAGAAGTTCATCGAGGGTCTGTACGAGCGCATGAATACGTTTAGCAAGTCCGCGGCCACGTTGGACGTACTGCACACCAAGATCGGCGACGACCTGAAGTCCGTCATCGACTACCCCGAAATGGCGCGGCTCGCGCTGGGGCAGAAGTGGACCGAGATCGACGAGGCGCAGAAGAAGGAGTTCCTCGAACACCTGACGAAGATGGTGCAGAACACGTATGTGAAGCGCTTCAAGCCCGGACAGGCGATCGACATCAAGTACGGCGCGGCGCCCAAGCTGCTGCCGGACGACCGCGTGCAGGTGGTTACCACGATTACCGTAGGCAAGACGAGTGCGGAAGTGCACTACGCGCTACGGCCGGCGCAAGGCCGCTGGTGGGTCTACGACATCGTGGTGGACGATGCGAGTCAGGTGCAGACGTACCGCAAGAACTTCAAAAATATTCTAGACAAAGAAGGGTGGCCTGGCCTCATGACGCGCATGAAGAAAGCCGCTGAGAAGAAAGTGTGACAAAGTACTTCGCGCCCGTGGCGCTCCTGACAATCTGGCTCACCTGCAGCGGTTTTGGCCCCTATCGGCCACCCGGTGCGGGCGCATTCGCGCTGGGTCAGGGAGATGCCGTGGTTGCAACCGGCGTCGGCTCCGTCGCGCTGTACGCCAATCCGGCGAACATGGCGATGGTCAAACGCCAGACCTTCGACGTCGGCGGGACGCGCAATCCGCAAGCAGGCACGTCCTCGCTCTTTGTCGGTGGTGTCGATGGCACGTCGGGCTGGGGACTCTCTGCAGGCTTGGGCTACAGCTACGACGTGAACTGGACCCTCGACAACCCGCAGCGTGGCATGCACGACGTGCGTTTTGGCTTGGCTGCCGCCGCTGAATCCGACGCAGGCCGCGTGATGGTCGGCGCGTCCGGGCGCTACATGACGGGTGACGTCATGAAGACGGGCCAGCATCTGGAAGGCTTTGGCACCGACTTGGGCGTGGGCGCGGCGCTCTCCAGCTTTCGCGCCGGTCTGGTCCTGCGCAACGCGGTCCGCGTCGACAACGTCGAGACACCGCGTCGCGTCGCCGCTGGCGTCGGCTGGGTCAACGAGCACGTGCTTGTCGACGGCGATGCGGCCTGGGGGCTGGACAGCAACTCAGGCCAGGCCTACCGCATCGGCTTGGGTGTGCAGCCCGGCGACGAGGGCTTTCAGGTTCGCGGCGGCTACGCGTTTGATCAGACAGTCCCTCTGGAATCCACGCGCCACTTCGTCTCCTTGGGTGTGTCCTGGCGCACACCGACGTTTTCCGCCGACCTAAGCGCGGCGATGAACGTGGCGCGCGTGCAAGAAACGATCGTCGCATTTGGCGTTGGCTGGGTGCTGCCGACCGGCGAAGAGAACTGACCTTCGTCTATTCTCCGCGCCGCCATTCGCCCGGCTGGCTTGGGACTTCCCACAGCTCTTCCAAAATCTGCGCCGGGTTGCCCACGTCATCCAGCGCCGACGGAGCTTCCTCGCCGCCGTGGTCGTCTTCCCACTCGCCCGCCAGCCGCGCCGCTTCCGTCTTCTTGGCTGCCTGCGCGCGGTCCTTCGCGATCTCGCGTTTGGACTTGCCTTTGGCCAATTCGCGCGCCCGCGTGTTGCTGTGGAAAGTGAGCCAAATCAGGAAGTGGATCGGGTGGAAGTGGTCCAGCACGCCGTCCCACGGTTCGCCCAGAACGCCGGCGTGCTTGGCCACGTCCTGCGTCAGCCACACAAACGGCAGCTGTCGAGCGATCTGCTTGGCAAACAGCGCGTCGCGCAAGTTGCCGTCCGCCTCCAGCAGATCGCGCAGCTGTTTTGCCTTGTCGTCCCAGTTCTGCGCGTTCGCCAGCAGTTTGAGCCAATCGACCTGATCGGACCACTCTGACACGTGCCGCGTAATCGCCAGCCGCAGCCGGTCGCGCAGCTCCGGGTCGTCGGGTTCGCCGTAGAACGCCTCGATGTCGTCGGGGCGCACACGCCGTCCCGCGCGCAAGAACGTCGGATCGGGCTTCTGCTTTTTCTGATCCAGGGTCGGCAGCACTTGGCGCAGCAGGCTCTCGGAGTCGACGAGCAAGTTGTCATCGCTGTCCGCTTCCACGTCGTACCAAAAGCGACCGTGCACGCCCAAGAGGTCCACGATGTTGCGCCACTGGCTGTTGGCAAAGACCTCCAGATGCAGAACCGGCTCCAAGTCATCCTCGTCGCCCGTTTCACCGACGCGGCCGATGACTGTGCCTGCCGCTACGCGTCGCGCCGTCGTTCCGTCCAGCGGGAACAGCGCAACTTCTCCGCGGCGCAGCGCGTCGATGCCTTCACCTACCGCCGGCAACAGAGGTTGCTCTTTCTTGGGCGCGTCGTCCTCGTCGTCCTCGTCCGACTTCTTGGCTTTCTTCGCCTTGGCCGCCGGCTCCGCCTCCCCCTCTTTGCCCGTCACGATTTGCTTGGCGAGCGTCATCCACTCGGGCGCCGCGGCTTCATCGGTGCGCTTTTTGCCCTTTTTCTCGTCGTCCGTTGCGTCGCGTTCCGGGTCAAAGTGCAGCAGGTGCATGTAGAGGGAGAAAAACACGAAGCGCCGCTCGTCCTTCGGATCGCCAAACAGCACTTCGTGGCGCAGTAGCACAAAATTCGCGCTGCCCAAGGGCCCGGGCTCCGCGTTGCGCGCTGCGACCACGACGCCGTCCGTCATCGCCCGAACTTCCGTGCCGCGGTGGGCAAAAAGGTGAACACCGCCGTGCCACTGTCCGCTCAAGCCGATTGGGTAGTAGCCGCCTTTGCCCGCCAACTCCGTGTGCAGGTAGTAGACCCGCGCCGCCGCTTCCACCTCCGCATCGCCTTGCAGCCCCGCCAACTCGACTTCCTTTTTCGTCTTGGGATCGGTCAGCGCGATCGGGAAGTGGTTTGTCTCCTCAGTGAGCCCGTAAATGAGCCGGTGCCAATCGAAGCCCGGACCCGGATCGAACTTCTCCGCCGTTAGATGCAGGTGCCCGTAGATGCCAATCTCCGGGTTGTACTTCTCGACGACGGACCAAATCGGCGCGTTGTCCTCCGCCAGCGGCGCCATCAGCTTCAGCTTGGGCAAAAGCGACGCGAGCTTCTTCAAAAGCGAAATCAGCGCGCGGTATTGCGCGTCGGTGTAGCCCCAGCTCTGCCACGGCACGGTGTTGATCTCGATGACGTCGGACATCCGCCGTTCGCCCTGCGAGCCCGCCGCCGGCGCCCTGCCGCCCGCGTGGTTGACCTGCAAGCAGTTGACGTCGATGCCGATCGAGAAGTTGTTCACATTCTTGCGGAAGTCTGGACTCGCCGCGTGGATTGCCATTTTGGCAACGTCCGTGCCTTGGTAGATCGTGCCGTCCCAGTCGACCATGAAGTGCGTCGAGAAGCCGCGCATCTTGAGAATCTGGAAGCACGACCGCGAGTCGCTCGTGATGTCGCTGTGCAGCACCACCATGTCGACGCAATCCTGCGCGTCCTGTAGCGTCTGCACTTCGCGGCGCACTTCGCCTTCCACGTGCCGCGTTTCCACGTAGCGACCCGGACGCGTGGGCGGCTCGCCGAGGCGGGAAAAATCCCACTCCGGATCGTCCAGAAACGTGACGACGCACTGACCTTCCAATTCAATCCGCTGCCCCGCAACGACGATCGTGCCGTGGGCGCGCGGGTTCTTGCAGTCGCTGCCTTGCGGCTCTGCGAGCGACGGCTGCACCTTGGGATCGAGGATCTGCGTCACGCGTCAGGCTCCTTTCGCCGCTGGTTTGCGCACGCGTTGCACAATCTTCAAGACGATCAGCACGACCAACGCGAGCGCCATGACGCTGCCGACGATCGCCAACGCCCAGCCCAGCGCGATGTAAGTGCGGTAGCCCAAGAAATCCTGAGCGGCGGCGATTTTGCTGTGCAGCGCGCGTTCCACGACTTCGCGCCGTGTCAGCGCGGGCGGGATCGTCGCCTGACGCATTGCTGAGCGGAACTTGTCGCGCGCGTCGCCGACGTGACCATCGGGCAGCCGCACTTTCACGCGGGCTTGCGCGGGATCCGCTTCCACGTCCAGCGCCAACTTCAGCTCCGTCGGCCGATCCGCGCCCTCTTCTTGCGCCGACTCAAAATCCAGCACGAGCTGCCCGGAGAGCTCCGCCATCGTCGCCAGCACTTCGGATCCGATGTTGTCCTCCGTCGCCGCCAGCCGCCACGTGCCGCCGGAACGCTCTGCCAGCAGCCGCAGCCGATCCAGCTCGAAGTCGCGGCCGATCGCGCCCAGACCCACGGCAAAAACGCGGATGCCCGCCGCGCGCAGCACGCCCAGCCAGTGCGTCGCGCGCGCCTTGAACTCCACCTGGGACGCGGCCACCCTCTGGTCCAGAAACGTGCCAATGCACGTTTTCAGCGCCTGTTTGTCCGTGAGCCCTTGGCAGGACTTGGGCGGATGCGCCTCGCACAGTTCCAGCTCGCGGAAGTAGCCGTCGCGACCATCGCTCACCAGCACGATGATCGGCTCCTCACCCGGCCGAGCATCCAGGAGCAGCGTTTGGATCGCCTCGTCAAAAGCCGACGCCACAAACGGCAGCGGCTTGCCCGCTGTTGCGTCGCGGTCGCGTACGTCCTGCTGGCGAGCGGCATTCTTGGCCTCAAAAGGACCAAACCCTTCCAGCTCCTCCGGCGGCGGCGCACAGTAGCGCTTGACGTCGTAGAACGGCGCACCCAGGGCAAAAAGCCGCGGAAAATGGCCCTTGAACGTCGCCGCTTTGACCTGACCGCCGACCCGTTTGGCGTCGTCTTGCAGGCCACACAGCCAAGTCCCGGGCGACGGCGGCGGATTGTCCTTGTCGTTCGGATCGCCGACGCCTTGCGACAGTTCGACGCCTGCCCGCGCCTCCGCCAGCGCCGTTTGGCACGCGTCCTGACGTGTCTCCACGTCGTCCAGCGCGCCCATGTGACCTTTGAGCGCGTGCGACCGGTAGAGCCGATCGCCGTACCAGAGCGCATTCACCCGATCGCCCGCCGCGAACTGCTTCCAGCCTGCGCTCAACGCGTCGCGCAAGCGTGGTCCCAGCGTGCCCGACCGCAACGACTCGTGCTGGTACCCAGAGACGACGACCATCGCGGCGAGCGGCACGCCGGCCTTGTCGCGCGTCTGCATTTTGGCGTCTTTTTGCGCCTCGTCGGGCTTGCCTTGGCGAAACCGCACAAGCGGCGGCGCCGACGGCTTCTTGGCGTCCACGACCGCCAGCTTTTTCAGCGCCTTGGGCGCAACTGGGCGGCCCGTGGCGTCCAGCACCGTGGCGAAGATGCGCAACTTGGGCCACTGTGTCGCGTCGATCGCGTCGATCCGTGCTTGAGGCAGATCCACCGCCGCGACGGAAGGCCCGTCACTTGCCGGCGCAAGGGGACCCGCAGCCGACGCGCTCATGGCGACCAGCAGCAGCGGCAGAGCCGCCCAACGACGCAGCGTCGTCCGCATCATGCGCTGAACCGAAAGCGGCGGACGGTGTAAGTGCCGGCGTCGTGCGTGTCCAACGGGCGGCCACAGGCGTCTTGCAGGTGCAGGCGAACCGCGTAGGTGCCCGCGACGAGATCCGCGTACGGGTACGGGGTCACGACTTCGAGTTCCTGACCGCCGTGGACGACCTGCTGCGCGTGTCGCGACAGGGTCGCCGTTGCCGCACCGCGGGTGTGTTGCACCTCCACGTGGAGGGTCGCGTCCGCGGGCACATGCGGGGCGATGCTGACGCGCAGGCGTACACCGGGCGCGGTCGCTTCGCCGCGGACCTCCCAGCCCGCCAAGTCCCGCCACGGCAAGACCGCGGCGAGGGAGGAAAGGGCGATGCACTGCAGGAATCCGCGCCGTTGCATGGCGGCAATGTACCGCGTCGATCGCACCGTGTCACGGGCAGTCGGCGCGGTGTTGCGCGCTCAACGTACCGCGATCGACAACGTGACGAAGTCCTCGTGTCGCCCAAGGGGGACCTCGCCAGCCGTCCCAGCCCGCGCGCAAGTACGCGCGAGATTAGCGCTCAATCCGCACTCTTTAGTCGAACGTCCAACTCACGCCAGCGAAACTCATCACGCCGACGTAGCTGAAGTTGTAGAGCGCCCGCGCACCGAGGTGCAGCACCGTGTGTGGGCGCTGGCTCGTATCCAATTGGTAGCGCACACCGATTTCGCTGGTGAAACAGAGCATTTCTGCGATGCGCGTGTCCGCCCAGTTGACGAGGACACCAAGCTCGCCGTAGCCGCGCCAGCGGTCCCACCCATTGTTGGACGTCTCCAGACCGATCGCCCCGCCCACGGCGAACCACGGGTTCGGGCCGAGGCCGCTGGCGGGTAGCACCAGACCAGCCTCCAACTCACCGCCCAGGTAGAAGTAGCGTTGATGGTGGCGAGCCGTACCGCGCGCCGCCAGCAGCGCCGCGCGCACCATGTTGGACGCACATGTTTGTGTCTTCGCGCCGACGCAAGCGACCGGAATTCGGGTGTCCAAATCGACCGGCGACAGGCCAAATCCGAGCGAAAGTTCGCGCTCGGTCACGAAGTTGCGATCGTAGTCGCGCGCCAAAGCCGGCTGGGCAAAGAGGAGGACGACAACAAGGACGAGCCAGCGCTGCATGGCGCGACGGTGTAGCGCAGGCGGGACATCGGCACAACCCGGATCAGCAGCTTCAGGTGCATTTCTGCGCCGCCGCGGCGGGAAGCGCGCACCGGGTGCCCACCGTCGGTCGGCATCCAGTTTCTGCCCGTTTCTTGAACTGCGGTCAGAATTGGCGGCTGAAGACAATTCACCGGCGGAGTTGGGGCAACCGGGCCTCGTTCTATTGGGCCGTCGCCGCCGGATCCGCATCGAGAATCGATTCGCCGTGTTGGCTGACATCGAGGCCGGCGCTCTCTTGTTCCTTGGATACGCGCAGGGGCGAGAAAGCATCGACCGCCTTGTAGATCAGCCAGCTACCGGCCAGCACGCCAACGGCGACGACCAGAAGGGCCACCATGTGGTGGACAAACAGGGTTGGATTGCCGTGCAGCAGACCGTTGTCGCCGGCGGCGTTCACCGTTTTGTCGGCCATGATGCCCGTTAGGATCATTCCGACGATGCCGCCGACCCCGTGGCAAGGGAAAACGTCCAGAGTATCGTCGACGCCGGTCTTGGTTTTCCAGTGCACAGCGAGGTTGGAAATGACTGCTGCCACCGCACCGATGAAGATGCTGGAGCCCGTGCTGACAAATCCAGCGGCGGGCGTGATCGCGACGAGTCCGACGACAGCGCCGATGCAAGCACCCATCGCGGTGGCTTTGCCGCCACGCAAACCGTCTACCAGAAGCCACGCGATCATCGCCGAGGCGGAAGCGGTGTTGGTCGTCATGAACGCGTGGACGGCGACGGTATTGGCACCCAGCGCCGAGCCGGCGTTGAAGCCAAACCAGCCAAACCACAGCATTCCTGTACCGAGAAGCACAAACGGGATGTGGGCCGGGCTGTGCTGTTCGCCCTGCCGGTGATCGTGCCGTGGTCCCAGCACCAGCGCGCCGGCCAGCGCGGCCAGACCTGCGGACATGTGCACGACGGTGCCGCCGGCAAAGTCGAGCACGCCGTACTTGTGCAGGAGGCCGTCTGGGTGCCAAGTCATGTGCGCCAGCGGGCAGTAGATGAGCACGGTAAACAGGGCAATGAACCAGATGTAGCTGGAAAAGCGCACGCGCTCCGCGAAGCTGCCGGTGATGAGCGCGGGCGTGATGATCGCGAACTTCATCTGGAAGATCGCAAAAAGCGCGAGCGGGAAAGTGGGCGATAGCGTGGGATGCGGGTCGCCGTCGACGCCGCGCATCATCAGGAACGTCAGTGGATTGCCGATCACGCCGCCGATCGAATCGCCAAACGCGAGTGAAAAGCCGACGACAGCCCACAGCACGCTGACGACGCCCATGGCGATGAAGCTTTGGAGCATTGTGGACAGCACATTCTTGCCGCGCACCATGCCGCCGTAGAAAAACGACAAGCCAGGCGTCATCAGGAGCACCAGCGCGCTCGCGGTCAACATCCAGGCGGTATCGCCCGTGTCGAGCTTGGCCGTCGCAGCACTAGGTCCGGCGGGTGGCGTCGCGGCGGCCCACAGCGTGAGTGCGGCGAAGCCCAAGGCCACGAGAATCGGTTTGGTTTTGTTGGCTTGCGTTTCGGTCGTCATGGTTTTCTGCGAATTCAAGGTGTTTCTAAATTGTTTCGTTAACGCGGCGCGTCACTCTCCGTGTACCGGACGGGACCCACGCACGCAAGAGTAAGCTTGCGTTCGTTGCAGGAAAGTTGACGATCGGTGTGGAGGCAAATGGACCGTACGGCACGCGCAGCGCAATGGCACAACGAAGGTCGCGAAGATGCTGGGCGGAGCGCGTGGGCGCGCAACCGCGGGCTGCCTGGGCCAAGTTGTTGTGGGGGAGGGTCAATCACTGACCCAGGCAGTCGCGGGCGTTCTGCCCATCCATCGCGGTGCAGGGAGGGACACCGGGGCGGGCACACCTTCATAACGCCGCCCCCCATGCGCCTATTCCAGACTGCGGCGATCTCGGCGATCTTTTTTTTGCTGTCCTGCACAACAGCACATTCCACCAGCGATTTTCCTGACACCGAAGCCATCGACGCGACGCCGGACGCCACAGATTCGGCTTGGTTGAACGACGCCTCGATAGTGCAACTATCGACTATCGCGACGGAAACGGCAGCGAACGGCTGGTCGGAACCCGTGTCGTTTCAGGTCGCGCAGGGAACGACGGCGCTGCAGATTCAGTTCACCGCCCCCGCTGGGCACGTGCTGCAGTTGGCCGAGTTGAGCGGTCCGGACGGTCCTGTCGTGCCGGGTGATTGGCTTAAGGTAGGCGATCAGCCCTGGTTGTACCTCGCAGGACAAGAGCGCGTGCGCGCAACGCCGTGGCAAGCGGCGTTTCTCGTGCCCAACGCCCCGCAGATCGCCGTGCCGCCAGGTTTGTGGCAGCTGCGCGCCTTCACCTTCGACTACGACACCGCCACGCAACTGCGCCAGCCGGTGGCGACCGCGCTGGACGTGCGGATCGATCTGGTTCGGAAGCCGGCGTTTGTAACGGGCACTGTGGATCTGAATTTTTGCCTCACAGGTGCGCGCGGAATCACTGCCGAAACGGCGCCCAATCACCCACGGGTGCAAGACGCGCTGCAGGTGGTCGCGCAGGCGTGGAATCCGGTCGGCGTGAAGGTCGGTGCCGTGCGTTACTTTGACGTGCCTGCGAAGACGCTGAGCGTCACGCATGACGATGGCGACGATGCGGAGCTTGCGGATCTGCTGCGACTTGCAGCTGGCCAGCCGCCGGGCATTCCGGTGTTTCTCTTTGAATCTGTCGACCTGGATACCGGAAGTGGCCTGATTCCCGCGGCAGGTTACACGGCGGGGCTGCCGGGACCGCTGGTCGTCGGTGGACCGCGCACCGGGATCGCCCTCGCGCTGAAGTACGACCAGCCCGACATTCTCGGCGTCGTTCTGGCGCACGAGTTGGGCCACTTTCTGGGGCTGTATCACGTCGTGGAAGCCCACGCACAGGGCGACAAAGCGACGGAAGACCGGCTGACGGACACAGCGCCCACGCCCGAGAACTTGATGTATTACGCCCCCGACCCGGCGCACCTTCAGGTGACTCCGCAGCAAGCGGCCGTCGTGCTGGGCGGGCCGTGGGTCCGTCCCTGAGGGAGCATCGTGCACCTCGACTTGAAGCGGTCCATGCCGCACCATCTGATTCTGGAGGTTCTCGTGCGCGGTTGGCTGGTCATCCTTGTGCTCCTGGCGTCACCGGTTCAGGCGGCTGAGTTGCCGGAAGCGTTGCGTGGCTGGTTGACTGCGCTTGATTCTGCACCGACCGCAGCCCAGGTGCGGCGCGCGGGTGGGCCGAAGACGGCGGCGCTGCTCGATGAAGTCGCGCGGAAACACGGCGAAGTGATCTTTGTTCGCAATCGCGCCGTAGGGCTTCTCAGCCTCTTGGACGATGCGGAAAGTGAAGCCCGTTTGCGTAAGCTGCTGCAATTCCCCGACGAGGGCATTCGCGCGACGGCGGCATTGGCGTGGCTGGCTGGTCCGGCGCGGCGGCATCCGCAAGGCGTCGACGCGACGGTCGTCCTACTGCTGAGCGATAGGTCCGCTGCGGTGCGCTCAGCGGCGGCCCGCGGTCTGAACTACTTGCCAAACCGCACGAGCGCGCGCGACTTCGCGGTTCGCCAGCGCGCGCGTGAGTCCGATGCCACCGTGCGTGCGTCGCTGGACGCGGCGATCCGCAAGTTGGATGAAACGTCGCGGCGGCAGTAGAAGCGACGCTTGCAGCCCTCCCGCATCGACTGGCGGCCCTGCAGCGCGAAGACCTCCTCCGCCAGATCGCTTGTCGTTCTAGCCACGCTCCCGGCAAACTGCTACAACAGAGCGCGCAACGTGTGAGGCAGCAATGGCCAAGACGACCGAACTATTTTCCACCGACGACGCCGCGCCAACCGAGCCGCCCGTGTCCTTTGAAAAGTTGGTAGACCAGCTCGACAAGCTGGTCGCGCAGCTGGAATCCGGGCAGTTGTCGCTGGAAGACAGTCTGGCGGCGTTTGACACGGGTATGGCGCTCTCGCGCAAAGCTGCGGCGATTCTGGACGCTGCAGAGCACCGTTTGGAGCAGATCGCCGGGTCGCCGGACAAGCCGGAACTGAGGCCGTTGGACGAGCCGGCCTAGCGCGCCTCGTGAACTCTTGGCGCGGATCCAGCACCACAGCTACAAGCTGCACGCCTGCAGCGGCCAGATGGGGCCACCATGATCGACTCGAAACGGGAGCCAGTTGTGAGCCTAAAGTCGCGGACAGAGCGCCTCGATCAGCGTTTGGTCCACGCCGGACTCGCAGCGGATCTGCGTGAAGCTGCCGGATTTGTCATGGCCGGCAAGGTCATGGTGGGCGAGAACAAGCAGGACAAGCCGGGTTTGCTCGTGCCGCTGGACGCGCCGGTCCGCCTGATCGGCGGTCCACCCATGCCGTTTGTGTCGCGCGGTGGCATCAAGCTGGATGGTGCGCTGCGGCACTTGGGCGTCGACGTGCGCGACCTGCGCTGTATCGATGTCGGCGCGTCGACAGGCGGCTTCACGGATTGTCTGCTGCAAAGAGGTGCCGCGCACGTTGTGGCGATCGACGTCGGACACGGTCTGCTGGCCGACAAACTGCGCCGCGATGCGCGCGTGTCCGTGTTGGAGCGTACCCACGCACGATCGTTGACGCGCGACTTGCTGCCGTGGTCCGCCGATTTGTTGGTGATGGACGTGAGCTTTATCGGCGCGCGTGCGGTGCTGCCCGTGCTCGTTGGCCTGGTGCGCCCAGGCGGCCGAATGCTCGTGCTCGTGAAGCCGCAGTTTGAGTTGCCCGCGCACCTCGTGCCGCCAGGCGGCGTTGTGGCGGACGACGGTGCGCGGTGGCAAGCCGTCAAGTCCGTTCAGGACGCGGCGCGCGATCTGGGGCTCAAGCAGTTGGCGACCGCAGAAAGCGAATTGAGCGGGCCGATGGGTAACCGCGAGGTCTTCCTGTTTTTGCAGCGTCCGGACGATGACGCTGGGCTGGAAGATCACCGACGCTAGCAAAGACGCCGCCACACGTGCCGGACTGAACAGCACGCCAGTGCTCTCGTCACGCGCGTAATGTTGCAAATCTGTTGCATTCAGTCTTCTGCGGCGGTTATGATCCCTGCCCCCTGAGATTGATCGAGAGGTTTGCCGTGATCGCCCCAAGCAACCGTTCTGCGTGCCTCAATGTTCTTGTGTTGGGGTCAGCGCTGCTCTTTGCCCCTGTGTTTGCGGGCTGTAGCGACACCCCGGCTGGTAGCGGTGAAGCGTTGGATAGCGTCGCAGGCTCGAACAGCGATGCGAGTTTGGAAGAACTTTACGCGTTCGCGGATACCAAAGACGCGAGCGCCGGTGATGCCGCCTCGGACGCGGCGACGGCTGAAACGGACGCTGGGCAAACCGGCACCTGTGCGTCGGCAGGCGCGTCGGGCTGCCCGTGCACCGCCAACGCCGACTGTGACGGCGGTTTGTGCATCGACACGCCTAACGGTCACATTTGTGCAGTGAAATGCGTGGACACGTGCCCGGTGGATTTCTCCTGCGCCAGCCTGAACACCGGCGGCGCGGACATGTCGGTCGTTTGCGTGCCCAAATGGGGCTGGCTTTGCGACCCGTGCAGCACCAATGCGGACTGCGACAGCCCCGGCGTAGGCAAGCAAGCTGCGTGTCTGGACTACGGCAACGCTGGCCACTTCTGCGGTTTTGACTGCCAAACCACGGCGGATTGCCCGTCTGGCTACACGTGCGGTGAAGGCAAGACGACGGAAGGCGTGTTGCGCAAGCAGTGCTGGTTCGGCGGTGGCGTCGGTCCCGCGGCGACCGAGTGCGGTTGCTCTGTTCGCGCCCAGACGATCGGCCTTGCGACCGCGTGCTTTGCGTCGGACGCGACGTCGGGCGCTTCCTGCTCCGGCGTGCGCAGTTGCAAAGCGACGGGACTCACGGCGTGTGACGCCAAGCCGGGCAAAGAAACCTGCAATGGCAAGGACGACGACTGCGACGGCAAGACGGATAACGACGCGTGCGACGATCAGAACGGCTGTACGCAGGACTTGTGCGATCCGATCGCCGGAACGTGCACGCACAACCTACTGGACGGCTCGCCGTGCAACGCTGACAACACGGAGTGCACCGCGAACGACACCTGCCAAAACGGCGTCTGCAAAGCGGGCGCACCCAAGACGTGCAGCGACGCCAACCCGTGCACGGACGACACGTGCGATCCGACCGCGGGCTGCACGTTCACCAACAACTCGGCGGCGTGCGATGACGGCAAGGTGTGCACGCAGGGCGATTACTGCGCCGCGGGCGTGTGCAACGCCGGCAAGAGCAGCAGCTGCGACGACGGCAACGCCTGCACCGACCAGACGTGCGATCCCGCGACTGGTAACTGCACCACGGCGTTCAACGCGCTGAACTGTGACGACGGCAACCCGTGCAGCAGCAGCGACGCATGCAAAGATGGCGTGTGCAAGGCAGGCGTGACGGTCGACTGCGCCGACAACGACCTCTGCACGCTCGACGTGTGCGACGTGGTGGGCGGCGGTTGCAAGCACACCATCAGCACCGGAGTCTGCTCCGACGGTGACGCCTGCACGTACGGCGAGACGTGTTCGACCGGCGTGTGCAACGGCGGCACGCTTTTGAACTGCGACGACCTGAACCCGTGCACAGCCGATTCGTGCGACAAACTGCAGGGCTGCGTGCATGCCCCGCAAAACGGCGCATGCAACGACGGCAACGCCTGCACGGACAACGACACGTGTGTCGGCGGCTCGTGCGTCGGCGCGCAGAGCCCGCCCTGCACCAGCGACCTGAACGCGTGCACCGACGACGTGTGCGATCCGACGAATGGCTGCGTCTACACGAACAACACGCTGCCTTGCTCGGACGGCAGCGTTTGCACGCAGACAGACGTGTGCGCCGGCGGCAAGTGCGTGGGCGGTGCGACGTTGAACTGCACGGACGACGGCAACCCCTGCACGACAGAACAGTGCAACCCGGTCAGCGGCTGCGAGTCCATCAACAACACCGCAGCCTGCGATGATGGCGACGGCTGTACGTTGAAGGACACCTGTTCGGGCGGCGCGTGCAAGGCGGGTCTACCCAAGGACTGCTCCGGTTTGACGACGACCTGCGGCACGGGCAAGTGCGCGACTGGCGCGTGCTACTTGGACCCGTTCCCCATCAAGACCGTATGCCCCACCGGTTTGTGCAACGGCACCGGTGGGTGCGAGACGCAGGTCCCGCAGACCATCGACGGCTGCACGGCGGCGCATTGGACCGCGTGCACGACCTGGGATTGTTTTGCGTGCACCGAAGAGAACGGATTCTCGGCGTACAACACGACCGACTGTGAAGGTACCGGCTGCTTCGATCGGTTTCCGAGCTTTGGCCAAAACGGCTACGAGATCATGGAAGCGCAGTGGGCGGAGACCGCGTTTGTGCAGTGGAAATTCGCCAAGCCGTTGATCGGCAATTACAAGATTCAGGCGTACATTCCGGTTGCGATTCCGGCGTCGGCCAACGCGGGAGCGTGCAAGGCGGACAGCACGACGACGTATGCGCCCAAGGCGACGTATCACTTGCAGACCGCGGGCTTGGACTTGACGTCGCCGGTCGTTGTGAACCACCAGACAACGAAGGGTACGATCGTCACGCTGTTCGACGGCGACGCGACCGGCTTGACCGGCATTCGCCTGGGCAATGGTCCGACAGCGGCCAAGCCGCCAGCGTGCCAGTTCTACCTGATCGACGGCATCGTCGCGACGCCGCAGTAGCCGATGTCCTACGCCGACGACGAGATCCACAAGCCCAAGCGCCCGCCGCCGCCCATGACGCGTGCGCGGCTGCGGCAGCTGGCGGAAGATTACGTGAGTCGTTTTGGCGGACCGTCGAGCAACTTGCGGCGTGTGCTGAAGCGCAATATCGACAAAGCGGCCCGGGCGCATGGCGAAGACCGTGAGGCGACGCAAGCTTGGCAAGCGGATATCGACGCGATTGTCGACGAGTTTTGCCGCGCAGGCGCCTTGGATGACGCGCGTTACGCGCAAAACGCGGCGCAGAGTCTTGCCCAACGCGGCGTCGCCCCGCGTGCGGTAGCGTTTCGTCTGCGCCAGAAGGGGATCACCCAGGAAGATGTGCGCGCGGCGCTGGCCGATCTCGGCGATCCGCGCAAAGTGGAGTGGGAGGCGGCGCTGCGCTTGGCGCGTCGGCGTCGGCTGGGGCCGTTTCGCGCGCCTGAAGATCGCAAAGAGCGCCGCCAAAAAGATGCGGCGGCACTGGCACGCGCCGGATTCCCGCCGTCCGTGGCGTTCAAGATCGTGGATCTGGATCCAGACGCGCTGGAAGATTTCTGATCTGCACGCAAGACTACTGACAGGACGTTGTCAGGAGCCATCTGGCATATCTCTCTGCATCGACGCGCTGTTGCGTCTACCCATGCAGGAGAGACCCATGTCCCAACACCACCCGCTTCCGCACCTGACACTCTGCGAACTGGCCGATGCCGCATTGCCGCATGTCGAGTCGTATTCGCCGTTTTGCCTGAAGATTCACCGCGCGTTGCAGCTCGCGGGGCTGCCGTACGAGCGCCGCTTTGGCGCGATGCCGGCGAGCCACAAGCGCCACAATCCCCAGGAGCAGGTGCCGATTCTGCTGGTGGGCGACGAGCCTGTGCACGACTCGACGGCGATTCTGCACCGCATCGAGCAGCTCGCGCCGGGTAAGCTGCAGGCGGGATTGACGCCACAGCAGGTCGGCGAAGCGTGGCTGTGGGAGGAATTCGCTGACACGTCGCTCAACGGCTTCCTCGTGGCGGCGCGCTGGGCGGACGACCGCAACTGGCTGGCCACGCGCGCGGCGTATTTCACGACGATGCCGCCGCCGCTCGTGCCTGTTATCACGCCGCTCATTCGCAAGCGCGTCCTGAAGTCGCTGCACGCCCGCGACGTGTGGCGCGCCGGTCCAGAGACCTGCTGGGCGCGGTTCACGGCGATTCTGGACCACTTGGAAGCGCACATCACCGGTAAGACCTACTGGTTGGGCAACACGCGCTCGGTGGCCGACATCGCGATCTTCGCGCAACTCCACAGCCTGCGGACGCCGTTGACGCCTTGGCAGCACGGCGAGGTGGTCAGGCGTCCGGCCCTGACGGCGTGGCTTGACCGGATCGACGCGGAGACGCATCGTTGAAGCGGCTTGAGGTGGTGGATGCGGCGCGCGGATCGACTCTTCCAAATCGTACAGGTGCTGCGGCGGCGCAAGCTGACGACGGCGCGCTATTTGGCGGAGCACTTGGAGGTCAGCGAGCGCACCATTTACCGCGACATCGCCGATCTCAGCGTGTCCGGCGTGCCGGTGCTGGGCGAAGCAGGCGTGGGCTACGCGCTGACCCGTGGTTTTGAGGTGCCGCCCCTGATGTTCACGCTGGACGAGATCGAGGCGCTGATGTTGGGCGCTCGGCTGGTGCAAGCATGGGGCGATCCGCAATTGGCGCGCGCGGCGACGGAAGCGGCGCACAAAGTGGAGGCCGTGCTGCCCGAGTCGCTGCGGCTACGCGTGGCGCGGCAGACGCTTTTCGCGCCGGATTTTCACGTGCCGCCTGCTTCGGCGAACTGGCTCACGCCGCTGCGACACGCGATCCGCGACTTTCAGACTGTGCACCTGGAGTACCGCGACAAAGACGACGCTACGACGACGCGCTTGGTGCGGCCGCTTGGGCTATTTTTCTGGGGCGACAAGTGGTCGCTGGCCACGTGGTGTACGCTGCGCCAGAGCTACCGCAGTTTTCGTCTGGATCGCGTGGTCGGTCTGCGCGTGCTGCCTGACCAGTTCGCGGAGACGCCGGACTGCTCGCTTACGCACTTTCTGGAGACGATGCGCGCTGAAGCCAGGTAACGCCGCCTAATCGCGGAACGTCGCCTTGTCCTTGGTCATCATCGCCATCGCTGCATTCATGAGATCCTCGGACAGCAGCATTGCGGCGTTCCAACTCGCGATGTACTTCAGCCCATCTTCCACCGAATGGTCGCGCGAGAAATTCAGGTTTTCCTTCAGCCCGCGCACGGTCAGCGGCGACTTCTGGGCAATCGACAGCGCCACGTCGTGCGCGACCGCCAGCATCGCGTCCTTGTCGGGCAGGCACTGGCTGACCAGGCCCATTTGCAGCGCTTCCGGACCGTAGAAATCGCGCGCCGTGAACGCCAATTCACGCGTGCGCCCGTCGCCGATGATGTGTGGCAAGCGCTGCAGCACGCCCACGTCGGCGACGAGACCGAGGTCCAGCTCCTTCAGCGAAAACTTGGCGTCTGCTGAGCAGTAGCGCAAATCGCACGCCGCGATCAGGTCCAACGCGCCGCCGATGCACGACCCGTGAATCGCCGCGATGACGGGCTTGCGGCAGCGCTCGATCGCGGTCAGGCAGTCCTGCAACTTCACGATGAAGCCGCGCACTTTGTCCGCCATTCGACCGTGGCAGGGGTCCTGGATTTGCTCCTGCAGGCCCATGAAGAGCCCCAGATCGATGCCCGCGCAGAAGTGGTTGCCGTTGCCCTGGATGACGCCAACGCGCGCGGTGGGCTCGGCGTCCAGCCATTCAAAGGCCGACTTGAGTTCAAACCACAACTCCAAGTGCAGCGCGTTGGCGCGCTTGGGTCGGTTCAGCGTGATGGTCGCGACTTGCGCGTCTAGCGTAACGACGAGGTTCTCAAAAGTGGGCAAGGTCATGGCCAAATCCGTGTGGCGTCAGCGCCGACGCGGGAGCGTGAACCAAAGCCGTTGCCTTGCCAAGTTGCGGCGTTCAAGATGTGTGGTTTCAGGCCGTTGCTCGCGGATGCTTGTCGCCGCTGCCTTTGCCACTATGCTCTTGCACGCCGCGTTTGCCGCGGTCTGAGGCTCCCATGCTCCTGACTTTGCATTCCATCGTGCGTTGGCTGGTACTTTCGGGCGCGCTGGCCGCGACCGGTCTCGCGTTCTCGGCGTTTCGCGGTCAGCCGTGGTCACCGCTACACAAGCGCGCGAACTTGTTCTACCTCATCGCATTCGATCTGCAGTTTCTGCTCGGCGTTCTGCTCTGGTTGCAAAGCGAACTCGTGCAGCGCGCGCGTACGGACATGGGCGCGGCGATGCGCGATCCGCAGCTGCGCTTCTTCACGATCGAGCACGGCACTTTTGCGCTGCTTGCTCTGGGCGCGATGCACGTGGCGTACGCGACTGCCAAGCGGGCGGGAACGGACCTGACCAAGCACCGCAACGCGTTTCTGGGCTTCGCCGCCTCGCTCGCGCTGCTATTGGCCGCTGTGCCGTGGCCATTTCGCGTCGTTGGCCGCGCCTTGTGGCCGTAGCCGTGCGACGTCAGGTTGAGTCAGGCGCGCTTGCCTGTTACGCTCTTTGGCCTGATGACTGACCTGAACCCCGCCGCTGCGTCGCTCGACCTCTCCATGGTCGTGCCGGTTTACAACGAAGAAGAGAGCATCGCCGCCATGCACGCGGCGCTCTTGGAGACGCTGGAACCGCTTAACATTGCCTTTGAGATCATCTACGTCGACGACGGCAGCAAGGATCGTTCGTTTGCGATTTTGCGCGAATTCGCCGTCGATCCGCGGGTCAAAGTGCTGCAGTTTCGCCGCAATTTCGGGCAAACTGCGGCGATGGCCGCGGGTTTTGAGCATGCCCAAGGGGCGATCGTCTTCCCGATCGACGCCGATCTGCAAAACGATCCCAAGGACATTCCGCGCATGCTGGCCAAGCTCGACGAGGGCTTTGACGTCGTTGCGGGCTGGCGGCAGAAGCGTCAGGACGCGTTCTGGACCAAGACTTTCCCGTCGCGCATTGCCAATCGCATCATCGGTCGCGTCACCGGCGTGGTGCTGCACGATTACGGTTGCACGTTGAAGGCGATCCGCCGCGACATTTTGCAGGACGTCCGCCTCTACGGCGAAATGCACCGTTTTCTCCCGGTTTTTGCGCACTTGGCCGGCGGCCGCATCACGGAACTCGCCGTCACCCATCATCCGCGTCGCTGGGGTGTGTCCAAGTACACGCTTTCCAAAACGTTTCGCGTGATTCTGGACCTCGTGACCGTCTACTTCCTCGCGGCCTACGCCACCAAGCCGATCTACTTCTTTGGCCGCTTTTCCTTCGCCAGCTTTGGCATTTCCGCGCTCGCGATGGCCTGGACGCTGGTGAATCGCTTCGCCTTTGGCATCTTCGTCAAAGATCAGCCGCTGTTTCTGGTCGGCATCTTCTTTGCGATCGCAGGTTTGCAGTTCCTGCTTTTTGGACTTCTGGCGGAATTGAACATGCGCACGTACTACGAAAGTCAGGGCAAGCCGACGTATTTTGTCCGCGAGCGCCTGAACATCGCCGCGCCCGCTCGCCGGAGCAACTGAGTCATGTGCGGCATTGCCGGCTGGGTTTCAACCCTGCCCACGCGCTTTGCTGATGCGGATCGCACGCTCACGCGGATGCGCGATCGCCTGACCCACCGTGGTCCGGATGATGCTGGCAACTTCCTCGATCTGCCCGCCGATCTGGAACGTTTGGGCGGCGCCGCGCTGGGTTTTCGCCGCTTGTCGATTATCGACCTGTCCGGCGGTCACCAGCCGATGACCAATGAAGACGGGACGGTCTGGATCGTCTTCAACGGTGAGATCTACAACCACCAGGAACTGCGCCGCGAGCTGCAAGCGCTGGGCCACGTGTTTTCCAATCACAGCGACACCGAAGTGCTGCTGCACGGCTGGGAAGCGTGGCAGGACGGCCTCCTCAATCGCTTGAACGGCATGTTCGACTTCGCCGTCTGGGACCAAAATCGCCGCGAACTGCTCCTGGCACGCGATCGCCACGGCAAGAAGCCGCTTTTTGTCGGCGTTCTGGACCAGGGTCGGACCCTGGTTTTTGGATCCGAGCTTTCGGCGGTCGCGGCACATCCGGCGGTAACGCCCGAAGTGGACTTGCACGGTCTGGCGTCGCTCTTCACGTTTGACTACGTGACGAGCCCGCGGAGCATGCTGCGCGACGTGCACACGCTCGAGCCCGGACAATTCTGGCGCTGGCGCGTGCCGGAACATGCAGCGCCGACTTTGCAGATCGACTCGTACGTGGGGCCTCGGCGCGCGGATTCGCAGTTGTCGGGGCTCTCGCAGACTGCGGCGCTGCGCGAATTGGACGCGCGCATCCACGCGGCGGTCGACCGTCGACTGATGGCAGACGTACCGCTGGGCATCTTCCTGTCGGGCGGCATCGACTCGTCGCTCATCGCGGCGTACGCGGCGCGGTTGCGTAATCCGGCGGACTTGGACACGTTCTCCATCGGCTTTGCCGACAAACGCTTTGACGAGTCCAGTCACGCGCGCACCGTCGCGCAGTTTCTTGGCACGCGCCATCACGAGCGCATCTTGACGCCGGAAACGGCGCTCGACGCCCTGCCGAAGCTGCTCGCGCGGATGGACCAGCCGCTGGCCGATCCGTCGATTCTGCCGACGTGGTTCCTCGCGCAGTTTGCGCGTGAGCGCGTCACCGTGGCCCTGGGCGGCGACGGCGGCGACGAGTGGTTCCTCGGCTACCCGACGTTTTTCGCGCACGATGTTGGCCGTCTCTGCGACTGGCTCGGCATCACCAAGGCGCAAGGCGTGCTGCAAGCGGTCGCTCAGCGCTTGCCCACCTCGCACGGCTACATGTCGCTGGATTTTCAGATCAAGCGTTTTGTCAGCGGCTTGGGTCACACGGGTGGCATGCGCCACGTCACGTGGATCGGCGGCGTGGCGACGCAGGCGCTGCCACAGCTCCTTTCCGCCGACGCGCTGCACCAGCTCGATCAACCGCGGGAATCCGCGCTGGCTGGGCACCACGATCCGCAGTTGGTCGCACAGGTTCAGGACGTCTGGAAGCAGTGGCGTCGCGCCGGTCGCGATGACATGGACGCGCTTGCTGGACTTTACGCACGGTTTTATCTGGGTGACGGCGTGCTGCAAAAAGTCGATCGCGCGTCGATGCTGAACAGTCTGGAGGTGCGCGCGCCGCTCCTGGACCCCGCCGTCGTGGCCTTGGCGCACGCGCTGCCGACGCGGCTCAAGCTGCGCGGGCGTGAGACCAAGTGGATTCTGCGTCGCTTGGCCGAGTCGCAGTTGCCCGCCGAAATCGTGCAGCGGCCCAAGCGTGGCTTTGCTGTGCCGATCGGGCAATGGCTGCGCGGCCCCTTGCGCGGTTTCCTGACGGACGCGTTGGCCCCAGCGCGCGTGGCACAACTGCCGTACTTGAACGGTTCCGGCGTGCAGCGCTTGGTCAAGGAACATCTGGACGGGCGCGCCGATCACCGCAAACCGCTCTGGGCGCTCTTGTGCCTGACGAGCTGGACCGATCGTCTGGCGGAGATGCACCGTGACTGAGCCGCTGCTTCTGGCGATCGACGTGCGGCCAGGGCGGATCGTCCTGGCGACGGTTCACCGGCATCGGGTCATCGACACGCGGCGTCTGGAACGCGAAGGTTGCGATGACGCCGCACGCACGGCCGCTGGGATCGCGCTGCTGCGGGAACGGGCGCCGGGACCCATTGTTGGCCTCGCTGGCGTGTGGCGTCCTGAAGCGCGGCTCGGGCTGGCCGACCCGCGTGGTTTCATCGCACTGCTTGAAGACGTCGGCGCACGTACCGCGCTGCCGACGAGTTGGCTGCCGCACGGTGCTGCCTTGGCGCTGGGTGAGTGGTCGCGATCCCAGGTTGAAGGTCCGCTAGCGGCCTTAGCGCTGGATGTGGGCGTCGCGGGTGGCGTGGTCCTCGATGGGCGGGCGTTCGCGCCGTTGCGTTTGGATCTGGGCCACGTGAGCGTCGATCCCGATGGTCTAAAGTGCGCCTGTGGCGGGCGGGGTTGCCTGCATACCTACGCGAGTGAGACGGCGATGCAGTTGCTCGCACGCGACGTCGAGTCTTCCTTGGAATTGCCCAGCCCAGCGGACCGGCAGCAGGTGATGGGCTCCCATCTGGCCGCACGGCAAGCGGAGAAAGTACGCAGCACCCACGTGCTGATCGCGCGCGCTGGCCGCGCCATGGGTCTGGCCGCTGGGCATCTCGCGGAAGCGTTCGGGGTCGTCGAGGTGCGCGTTCGCGGGCGGCACCCGGATCAGTGGCGCGTGCTGTCGGCTACAGCGGCCAAAGTGGCAGCCGATGTCTACGGTGAACGCGCGCCGCGCCTCGTCGCGGCCGAATCCAGCGAAGACGCGTTCTTTGTCGGCGCAGTCGCAGCGCACAGCTGACCGAACGGTCAACCCAACCACACATGCAGCGTGACCTCTTCGTGTGCTGAAAGAAAGCCGTTGCGCCCGTGCAGCCGCGCAGACACGTGGTTCTTGGTCGAATAGCCCGAATCGATGTGCCGCGCACCCATCCGCTTCATCTGGACCATTGCACCTTCAAAGAGCGCGTGACCGAGACCTCGCCCGCGCACTTCGCCGTTCAGCACCAACAGCCGCATGTGCCCGTAGCGGTGACCCAAAGGCGCCGCGCCCTCGGCCTCTACGCTGAACTGGAAGAAGCCCTGTACCTGGCCGTCGTCTTCAATCACGGTCAGCGGCGCTTGGCCGTGCCAAGCTGTGCGCAGCCACTTGCCGTACATCGCGTCGACAGTCGGCTTGTCGAATTCTGTGTTGCAGTACAAGTGCCCGCGCGGGTACGCCCAGCGCTGCGCCAGCTCGACCACGCGCGGAACATCCTCCTCGCGCATCAGACGCACGCGCGGGTCGGGATCGTGCGGCAGGTGCGCCGTCGACGCGACTGGCCAAATCACGTTGTCCATGTAGCGAAATCCGGCGTCTTCCAGGGCATGAATCGCCTGCGTGTGGTCGCCGTTCACGCGCGTCGACACAAAGCGCACCTGTTGGTCATGCAGCGCACCGCGGGCTTGCAGCAGCAGCGCGGCCAGTTGCCGTTTCACCGTCGGCACTTCTGCCGCCAGTAGAACGTGCAGGGTCGCCATGCCAAAACCAAAATGGCTGCGATCCCAGCTCGAGTCGCGCAGCGCGAGGATGACGTCATCGGTCGCCAGAAACTGCACCTGCGGGTCCGCCGCCAGCTGGATCAGCCGCGTACGCCAGTAGGTTTGCCAGCGCGGCGTCGTGTCCGGCGCGGCGGGGTACAAGTGGAAGGGGTCAAAGCGGTCCTGCGCCAAGTGGTGGTCGGCGATCGCGAGCAACTGCGTCAGGTCAGGCGAGGGCATCACGGTCCTTGTTCGGCACCGCAGACTTTCTTGTTTTTCCAGTCAAACGCTTTGTCCAGCACGCCGAGGAACGCTGCCGGATCGCCCGCGTCGACGCCGAGCAAGTGCCCGCCGCCGCTCATGGCCAAGCGCCACGAGTTGATGATGTCCGCGTCGTCGGTTGAGCCGATGTCGACGATGTAGAGGCGCACGCCAAAGGCCTTTCCGTCCGGCGAGCGCAGAACGTTGTTGCTCGTGGCGGTCGCGACGGCGGAGATGCCGGCACGCGGGTCGCGCACGCAGTAGGCCCCGCAGTAGAGTCCGGAGGTCGGGTCGACCTTGCACGGCTTTTGCGGGTCGGTGGAGGTGCAATGCGCCGAGACCAGCGGATCACAGGGCGCGGCGCCGTCGCTGCAGAAAAAGGGCAAGCCGGTCGGATCCCCCTTGGCTTGGCACTGTTGATGGCTCGCGCACTTGCCGCCGCTGCCGCAATCCGTGTCGTTTGTACAGGGCTTGTCGTCGAGCGGATCCGTGGAGCCCATCCAGCCGCTGCCGGTCTTGCTGCACTGGAGCACGTTCTGGCACGTGGCGCCGCCAACACAGTCGCTGTCCGTCACGCAGCCCAAGCCGGTGGACATGCGCTTGGCCTGTACCCAGGGGCCAAAGTACGTATTGCTCGTTGATTCGCCGCCGTCGGTGAAAAGCACGACGACTGTGTCGCGGCACGACCGCGCCGGATCGACGCACAGTTGATTCTGACAGACGTAATTGACGCTGGCGCAGTCCGCGTCCACTTTGCACGCCTTGCCGTCGACGATGACCTTGTTGCGCAGGTACTCGCCCACGTAGAACAGCGTCTTGCCGATCGGCGTGCCGCCGTCCGCGCGCAATTCCGGGTCCATCGGCTGGCTCTCGCTGCCGTTCATCCACTTGCCGATCTCGGTCTTGGTCGCAAAGCCGCTCGTCGCCGGGTAGGGCACCGCGAGTACTTCACTGAACTTGTTTTTGAACCAGCCGGTGTTGGCGTCGACGCCCTGTTCGCCTGCGTCGCCGGTGATCGTGTCGTTCCCGCTGTACGCGCCGCTGTCGCAAGAGTTGTAGCTGATGCCGACCGACTGCGGGAATTTGAGCAGCGCCAAGTGGGTCACCTGATCGTCCAGTTTGGCCAGCGCTTGCTTGAAGACGACCTTGGAAACTCCGATGCGCGTGCAGCCGTTGGGATATTTGCCTGGATCGTATTCGCAAACCGGGTAGGGCGAGTAGCCGTTCGCGCAGTTCTTGACGCCGTTTTTGCTGACGACGTCCGTCGACATCGAGCCCGACGTGTCAAACGCGATGATCAGGTTCGCGCCGACAGGCTTGCACGCGCCGCCAACGCAGGCGGTGCCGGGAAAACAAGGAGAAACGGAGTAGCCGTCACCACCGCCCAAGCAGGTCGCAAGCTTTACGCCCACACAGGTCTGTGTGCCGGGCGTGCAGGAAACCACCTCGGCAGCGTCGTCCGATGCATCTGCGGCATCGTTGTCCTGCGCGTCGGTTTGATCCGCACCGCCGTTCGTGTCGCTGGGGGCCGCGTCTGTCGTTGCGTCCGCCGCGTCCACAACTGGCGTCACGTCGGCTTCGGCATCAGCGATGGCGTCTGTTGCAGAGTCTGCGTCGGTCTGATTCGTTGCCGCGTCGTCTGCAGTGTCGGTCGCCCCCGTGTTGTCCGGTGCGGTCGTTTGGCTACAGGCAGCAGCCGCGCACGCCACAAGGACGAACGCATAGCGCGCGGTGGACGAAACAAGTTGGGGCATAGGTGCAACTTCCGTAGCCGCGCAACGCGGTGCAGGACAGCCTAGCGGTTTTGCGCGGCGTACGGAAGCGGCGGATTACTTCGCGGCCGGGGCGGCAGCGGGTGCAGCGCCCAGCGGACCGGGGGCCGGAGCGTCCGGGGCATCGGCGGGTGCGGCGCCAAGCGAATCGGGAGTCGGCGCGTCAGGGCTGCCGGCAGGTACGGCGTCCAGCGGATCGGGAGCCGGTGCGGCGAGAGCCAGCGTGGCCAAGGCTGTTTTGGCCGCGGCGACGAGCGCAACAGGCACGTCCAGCTCGCAGCCCCACGACTTGACGCGGTTGGCGCAGGCACCGACAACGGCGCGATCGCTCGGCAACGTCGGGAGCTGCGGGAAACTGGCCTTGAATGCGCTAAACGCCACGCCCGGATTTGCGTACAACACGCCCCACGACTGTGCCACGCTCGGTGCGGCGGTCGCCGCCTTGTACGCCTGCGCATCGCCCAGACCACCGACCTTGCCGGCGGCAAAGCGCTTGCTCTGTTCCAGCGCGCCCGGACCGACGCCCAGCACCACCTTGGTCTTGCTGGCGCACAGACTCACAGTCGTCTTGTCGCCGACCATCAACTTCGCCGTCGCTGCCTCTTCGCCCGCGCTGATCTTGGCCCAGTCAAGCGCGATGTCCAACGTGTCGCACGTCGTGTCGCCATCGTGCGCCGTGCCGAGCGTCAACACCACGCCTTTCTCCTTGAGCAGCGGGCCGTACGCCACCACCACGGGCTCCAGCTTCATGTCGGCAACGGCCTGCTTGACGATGGCCAATTGCTGGTCGGCCGGCACATCCGCGCCACCGGCGGCTTTGGCAGCCGCTTCCTGATCCACGATGAGCTTGCTCACGATGCCGGAAATCACCTTCTTGGTCAGCGTCAGCACCTGCGGACCGTCGGTTGCGCCCACGCCGATCAACAGGCCAAGCGGTGACGCGCCGTCCTGGTACAGCGCGAATGCGCTCGAACCGTCTTCCAGTTTGGCGACCTTGGTCACGTCCGCGAGGAACGCCTTGTAGGCCGCGGCATCCAGATGCAGCACGTCCCTCAGCATCGCCAAATTTTCATCCAGGCCTTCGATCTGCGACGCTGGGTCCAGATTCGCCGCGAGGCTCAGCCAGCTCGATGCCGGCAGCAGGTTGGCGATCGCGCCAGGCGTGTGCCCCTTGGTCCCGGCGAACTGCTTCTGCAACTTGCTGCCTTCCTTGGGCGTCAGGCGGAATTCCAGCTTCGTCAGCTCGGTATCGGCGCCGAGGATGAGCTCAAAGCGGCTCAGCTCGGTCGTGAACGCACGCAGCTTCTTCGCGTAGGTCGCGAAAAGTTGTGCTTGACCCGGCGCCTGCGCTTGCAGACCGGGCGTGTTGCCTTGCTCGACCGCCGTCAGCACCTGATCGATTTCCTTGCCGCGCGTCTTGATCAGATCCTCGAGCGAAATTCCGACGTAGACGTCGCCGGGCACCGTGATCTTGTCCAAACGCTCGACGAACGCTTTGACCTTGGAGAAGCGATCCTTGGGCGTCAGCACCAGCGTCTTGTCCCCGACGAAGTCGAAGTAGATCTTGGTGCCATCCACGTCCAGCATGGCGACGTGGCCTTCGGCTTCCGCGCCTTTCTTGGCGCCGGCGAGCGCGGCGATGGTTTTGGCCTTGTCCGTCACGTGCAGCACGATGAACGTGCCGAGCGCTGGGTTCGGCGGCGCAGCTTGCGCACCGGCAGCTGGGGCCACGGCTTCATCCTGATAGCCAATGTGAATCGGCTTCTTCTTGTCGAGCCAATCGGTGCCGGTGACGCCGTACACGGCCAGAATCGTCGTCAGGTTGTCCGTCACGAGCGACTTGATCGAACCACCCGGCGCGGTCAGCTGCAGCTTGCTCGCCAGCGCGTCGGCCGCGTTGAGCGCCGCATCATAGCTCGCCAAGGACACCCAACCGACAACGCCATCACCGGCGACCAGTTCGACGTCCGGCAATCCCGCTGGCGCTTCTACGGGCTTCTTCGGTTCTTCTTTCTTGCAACCAGCCGAGGCCAGCAGGGCGGAAGTCGTCATCGCGGCAACAGCGGCGAATTTCCAACGAGTCTTGAACATCATGATCCTCTTCTTGGAGCGATTCCAATGGGTATGGTCGTTGCGGCGGGCAGGACGTCCACACGAGCGCTTTGCCGAACGGACGCGAACTATAGGCGCACAAGGCCGCAAGGTGCAAGCAGACTTCGGCGGCGCGGCGGGTGTTACCTAGCCCAAAGTTGGGCCGGATTCCACCAGCTGACGAGGCGCCAGCGAACCTGTCCGCGCGTCAATCGCGGCGGAGCCCAAGAGGGCCGTCCGGCGCCTGTCTGGCGTCACCGCCAACGCCCGCAGTGCCGCGCAGAGCGGTGTTTCGCGGTGCGGGTGTGCGGCCAGCGCGTGGAATTCGTCGACAGCCGCCGTCATCAGCGCGATTGCGCGGGATGCCTCCAGCGCGTGCCCGCCGACGTCCGTGAGCGCGGCCTCCAGCAGCTGCGCGCACAGCGGTTGCTCCGGAAGCGCCAGCAGAAAGTACGCCCGCAACACGGAAATCGCCCGTTCGCCGTCGTGCTTGTGCAGCGCTGCGACGATCTTGGCGATCTCTGGACCGTGATCCCAAGTTTGGTGCAGCGCGGCTGGATCCGGCAGCGGTTGCCGATCGCGTTCGGGCGCGTCCAGCGGCGCGCTTGCGTGGACGAGACCCACGGCAAAAAGATAGAGCGGCAACCACTCCACGGCCGGGAGATCCGCGCGCAATCGCCGAACTGCCGAGGTCAGCAGCAACAACTGAATCGCGTCGGCGCGATCTTCCACAACGGAATCATCGAGCTGCCAGCGCGGGTCAAACCGCAGGACGCGCTCGGCGGCGGCCAGCGAGAGCGACTGCGCCAACGTGTCGTGCGGCACGCCGAATTCAAGCGCCTTGACCGAAGCGCGGTACGGCGCGTCACCCTTGCCGTCCAGGACGTGTGGACGGAACTTCGGCTCGGCAAAAGCTTTGCCTTTTTCAGGGTTTTCCGCGGCCGCCATTGCGGCGAAGCGCGGTTGGACTGCGGCGATTCGCGCGGCGTGGTGCTGCGTGTAGGCGAGCAATTCAGGGCGCTCCGCGAGCGCGCGGGCAAAGCGCGGCAGGATCGCGGCGACGGCTGATTCACCAGCAGCGGCGCGGAGGTCAGCCAAGCGCGTGGCGGCCAAGACCGACACGCCGCCGTCGCCGGGATGGGCGGCGGCCAGAGAGAGCAGCCACCGCTCGATTTCCGCCAATGGGCGATTCGCGGCAATGGCTGCGGCGGCGCTGGCTTCAGCGGCCTCGCCTCGGTGCGCGACGACGTGTCCCGCGAGTTCTTCCTGGGTGCCTTCGCCCGCAGCGACGATGGGCGCCAGCACGGGTCGGCCGCCCATTCGTTCTGCGACAAGCGTCGCGCCCACAAGCCACGGCAACGCGGCGCGCGCGGGGTCAAAATCACTCGCGGCGCGCAGCGCGTCGGCAAGCGCCAGCCATGTTGGGTCCAGCAAGCCGCCCGGACGGTTCGCCACCCAGGCGCCGAGCGCACCTGCCAGCACGTCCGTGCGCCGACTTCGGGCATGCCAATCGATCACTTCGGCAGCGATTCTGCTGGCGTCCGCAAAATGCATCGCGTCGTCGAGCGCCGCCCACGCCGCTTCATCGCTGCGCTGCGCCGCGGAGGGCACAAACGCTTGCGTGAGTGGCCGGCCCAGGTGGTCAAACCACGGACCTGTGCCGCTCGCAACGGGGAGTTGGACCTGTTTGGGCGTGTGGCGCATTACGGCTCCGTCGCTTCGTCTGAGGGTTCATCGTCTGTACGGGTCTCGCCGAACTCATCCAGCCGTCGATACAGCGTCCGCACCGCCATGCCGAGCAGCCCTGCGGCACGCCGTTTGTCGCCGCCAGTCAGGCGGAGCGTCTCGGTGATCAGCAGGCGCTCGACCTCTTCCAATGGCGTGCCCACGGCAATGTGCAGCACCCGGCTCGGTCCTTCCACGTCGACTCGCGCGATGCGCTCTGGCAGTTCGGACAGCGTGATGAGCTCACTGCGCGCCAACACCACGGCTCGTTCCATCGCGTTTTCAAGTTCACGCACGTTGCCCGGCCATGTCCAAGCTTGCAGCGCCGCCATCGCGTCGGGCGTTATCGCTGTCACCGGCTTGCCATTTTGGCTGGCAAACCGCCGCAAGAAGTGCATCGCGAGACCAGGAATGTCCTCGCCGCGGGCGCGCAACGGCGGCAACTCAATCGCGATGACGTGTAAGCGGTAGAACAAGTCGGCGCGAAACCGGCCAGCTTGCACTTCCGCTTCCAGATCGCGGTTCGTCGCCGCGACAACGCGCACGTCGACCCGCTGGGACTGCGCCGATCCGACACGCTGTACTTCTGATTCCTGCAACGCCCGCAGCAACTTGGCCTGCATGCCGAGCGGCAGTTCGCCGACTTCATCGAGTAGCAGCGTACCCGTGTCGGCCTGTTGAAACTTGCCGTCCGTCCGCGCCACTGCACCGGTAAACGCGCCGCGTTCGTGGCCAAAAAGTTCGGATTCAACGAGGGATTCCGGGATTGCCGCGCAGTTCACCGCGACGAACGGCCCGGACCGGCCGCTCAGACGATGCAGGGCGCGAGCAAAAACCTCTTTACCGGTGCCACTTTCGCCTTGTAGGAGCACGGTCGTGCGAGCCGGCGCGACCTGACCGAGCAGGTCAATTGCCCGTCGCACCGCCGCACTGTGACCGACGATGTCGCGCCTCTGGCCCGCAAGCGCCAATTCCTCGCGCAGCGCGGTGTTTTCCCAGTGCAGCCGTGATCGCTCCAGTGCGCGCCCGACGGACCGCACCAGTTCAGCGCGCCGCAGCGGCTTCGTGACGAAGTCGTAGGCGCCTGCCTTCATCGATTCGACCGCTGTCTCAACCGTTCCGTACGCGGTCATGACGACCACAGCCGTCGACGGCGTCGTGCGCTGAACGGCGCGCAGAAGCTCTAGACCGTCCACACCCGGCATCATGAGATCGGTCACGAGCACGGCCACGCGTTCGCGCCGCAGAGCGGCCAGCGCTTCACGGCCATCAGCGACCGCAAGCGTGGGCCAGCCTTCGCGTTGCAGGATCTTCTGCACGCTTTGCAAGTTAGCCGCATCGTCATCGACGATCAGAACCACCGCGGCGTCCGTCTGGGGCGCCGCGGTGGTCTGGGGCAACTCAGCGTGCGGATCCGCACCGGCCATGCTCGCCTCTCGAGCCGCTTAGCGGCCGGACCGCAGATCGACGACGAAGCGGTTCTTCGCAGACGGCGGCTCAATCGCGGGCGTCGGCTCCGGTTCCGGCGCTGTCGTACCTGCGGCATCCCGCAAGCGCGCGATTTCCTCAGCGATCGCCGCGGAAACATCTACTGCTTCCTCGGCAGCCGGTTCCGCAACGGGCTCCGTCGGCGCGTCTGTGGCAACAACCGCGGCCGCAACTTCACCTTCCGCGACTTCCGTTTCGGCTGCCGCCGCGACTTCCGTCGCCGTCGCGGCCGGTTCATTGGCCTGCGTGCTCAGCGCGTCGTCGGCACCGGACTCGTCGCCGCCGCCTTCGAGACCGTCATCGCCTTCATCGCCTTGGCTGCCATCGTCACCCTGCGAGCCGTCATCGGACTGCGACAACTGATTGCCCGCCGCATCGCGACCACCCGAACGACGACGACGACGACGGCGGCGCTGGCCACCTTCGCGCGGCGGCTGACCGTCCGAGTTGCCCGCAACGGCGGCGTTCTCGGTCGCAGCCGCGACGCTTTCTTCCTCTTCACGCGGTTCGGCGCTTGCAGCCACTTCCTGCGGCAGAGCCTGTTGGCGCTGGCCCTCCGGACGCGGACCGTCCAAGCGCTGACCTTCCGGACGTTGACCCTCCTGGCGCTGACCTTCTGGGCGATCGCCACGGCCACGGCGGCGGCGACGACCATCGCGGTCGCGATCCTCACGCTGACCGTCACGCGGCCCATCGCGGCCGTCCAACTGCGGCGCGGCGGCGTCCGACGTCGCTTCCGGGCGCGGGCCACGGTGCTCGCGGTGTTCCCGATGCTCGCGGTGTTCACGGGGCGGTCGCGGGCTTTCCGCAGGCGCCGCGATCGGCGTCGGCGCCGCACGCGTCACTTTGCGCGGTGGCGGCGGCGGTTCAGCCAGCCCAAAGAAGCTCTTGATCTCGGACCAGAACGACTTCGGCGCTGGCGTCTCCTCAGCCCACGTCTCTTCTTCCACCACCGGCGTACGCGCGATCTCCGCGGCCTTCTGGCTCGCCTCGATCTTCGCCTTTTCGGCGGCTTCAGCAGGCCCCGTCGCTTCACGTACCTTGGCGTAAATCTCCGCGTAGTCGACCTTGGCCGAGCGCCGCGCCGCCGCGGTTTCCAGCGTCACCCGCGCTTCTTCCCGCTTGATCAACTGGTTACGTACCAAATCCAGCTCTTGGGTCACGCGCAGCAGGCGCTGCCGATCCACGCGCTCGTCGCTCGTCTCGGACGGCAGTTCTTCCAGGTGTTCCAGAACGACTTGCGACGCACACAGCCCGTCCACCGGCACGATCTCGATCGTCAGGTGGTACTGCTTTTCCAGGACGTACAGCTCATGACGCCGTGAATTCAGCAGGTAACGCGCGGCAGCCGGCGGCACCATCGCCATGACGGCGCGTACGCGCTTCTGCGTGGTCGTGTCCTTCTTGGCCACCGTGTCGTAGATGCGGCGCAACACCGACGCGCCGACGCTCTCCATCGAGCGGATGCGACCGATGCCGCTGCAGTGCGGGCAGCTGTCAAACGTGCCCTTGTTCACCGACGACTTGATGCGCTGACGCGACATCTCCAGAAGCCCGAATTCGCTGATGTGACCCAGCTTCGTGCGCGCCTTGTCGTTCTTGAACGCGTCCTTGATGGCCTGCTCGACCTCGCGGACGTACTTCTTTTCGCGCATGTCGATGAAGTCGATGACGATGAGGCCGCCCATGTCGCGCAGAATCATCTGCCGGGCGATTTCAATGGCCGCTTCGATGTTCGTCGCGCGCGCCGTTTCCTCGATGTCCTTTTCCTTCATGCGACCGGAGTTGACGTCGATCGCCACCATCGCTTCGGTCTGGTCGATCACGATCGAGCCGCCCGACGGCAGGAACACCTGACGCGCGAACACGTCTTCGACCTTGCCTTCCACGCCGTAGCGCGCAAACAGCGGCATGTCACCGGCGTAGCGCACCACCGCAGCCAGGCCGCGCGGCATCAGAACCTGCAGGAACTCGCCCACTTCGTGCAGCGTCGCGTCGTCGTCGATGACGACTTCTTCGATGTCCTTGGTGAAGTAATCGCGCACAAAGCGCACCGGCAGGCTGCGCTCCGCGTAGAGCAGCTGCGGGCCCTTGCCTTCGTCGTACTTCGCCGTGATGTGTTCCCACTGGCGCGTCAAGTAGGTCAAATCCTTGACCAACTCCAGCTCCGTCGCCGTGTCGCCCGCCGTGCGCACAATCAGGCCAAAGCCTTCGGGCACCTTCATCGTCTCGGTCAGCTTCTTCACGCGGTCGCGCGCTTCGTCGCTGAGCTTGCGTGAAACGCCGGCCTTCTCGTTGTCGCTCTCCGGAATCAGCACCAGGTAGCGGCCCGGCAGGCTGATGAACGTCGAGAGTGTCGCGCCTTTCTGGCCGATCTCATCGCGCACCACCTGCACCATGATTTCCGTACGCGCCTTCAGCAGCTCCTGAATCGGCGCGCGCTTGTCATTGTTGCCGCCGCGCAGCTTGGGGTGAATTTCACCCACCGGCAGAAAGCCCTGCTTGTCGTTGCCGAAATCGACAAACGCCGACTGCAGGGACGGCTCCACGCGGGCCACGACGGCGCGGTAGATGTTGCCTTTGCACGTGTTGCGATTTGCCGGTTCGATTTCCAGATGAACGAGCGCGTTGTCTTCGACAACTGCCGCGCGGGCCTCGTCGCGATCGACGCTGATGAGCATCCGCTTGGTGACGGAACCCGTCGTTGATGTAGCCATTTTCTCACACTCCGATGCGGCCGTTTGCCGAGGTCAACCTGGGCAAGCAGCAGCGCGATCAGTCCAATTCGACGCGATAGTCGGCGTTTTTCAGCCAGCGCGTCCGAAGGACTGGGGTTGCATCGGCAGGAACGATGGAGCAGGCGTGGCAGCGGTCGTACGGGATGCGTTGGATAACACTGCGGGCAAGCGCGACGCGATCGATCGACGCATGTGGTCTGATCGGCAGTCGGCTCGGTGCCACGGCCGTCCGCCAGATGCGGAAGCGCGGGATACCGAAGGTGCAGTGGTCGTTCGAAACATCGCGATGTCGCTCTACGCTCACGCGGCGAGTTCGGCTTGGCATCTGCAAGCGAGGGTCACCAGAAGGGCGGCGTGCTTCACGCGGGCCAAACTTGCGGTGCCTTCGGGCATAGCGGTAGCCGGAACTCCTCCGCTGGGGCCGTGCGCTTGCGTGGTTGCACGCGCGTTGGCAATCGGTTGGCTCCCCTTCAAAGGGAAGCCTGCTCACTCGTCCGTGCCTCATCCGTGAGCGCGCGCTTCTGCGAGGAAGTTGCGCACACGGGCCGGTTGGCGCGCTGGTCCACTTTGGACCCGCAGCGCCCGCGCGCCGAATCGCCTCAGGATGGCTGCCTCAGCAGCGTCCAACAGCGAAACTTCGCGCACAGGTGACTTTTGCGGGAATGCAGTGCTTGTTTGAGCCGGCCCGACGTGTTCCAGAGGGCTTGTCGCCCGTTCCAGACAGTTCAGCTTGTTCAACACAGCACAGCGGGTCGCACGTTCGCGGTCGTGGCTCCATGGCCAAGCGCTGAACCGCAACCCCACGCGGTCACCCTGAGGGCCTTCACAAGATAAGGTGCGCGGGGGCTTGTGTCAAACGATACGCGCTGTAACCTCCGGGACAAACTGCCGCAACCCTTGCGTTGAGCGTGCCGCTGCGCTACTCAGCAAGGCCAAGCAACGGCGATCGGATCGTCGGAGGCACATGGCCTGGACCCGTCTGGAACTTCGCGATCGCACCGCACCGCCGCAGGCGGCGTCGACCACGCCGATCGGTCTGTGGACGATTCTGACGCTTGTCGTGGCGATCGCCTCGCTTTGGCTGTCTTTTCGCGGCAACGCGGAGAACGCCAAGGGGCCGGACGCGACGTTCCGGGCCGAAGAGCACTTGAACACGGCGACGGTGTCGGTCCGCAAGCCGGGCAGCGCGGATCAGCCGTGTACGTGGCAGCCCAACGACGGTCGGTGGCACTGCGGCGCGCAAGACTTTGCGTTTGTCGGTCCGTACGCGGGACTGGCTGCGGGCAAGCCGGTGCGGTGCCTTTGGCTGCATCCACACGCGGGCGGCGCGACGACGATCGTGCGTTGGCCAGAAGTGAACCTCGGCGATCACCTCGAAGCGCGGTTTCGGCTGATGGATGACGTCGCGGCGGGTCAGCCGACGCGCCTGCAGATCTTCACGGCGGGTCAGTCGCTGGGTACGCTGACCGTCACGGACGGCCGCGATTGCCCGGACTTGGACGTGGACTTGCCCAACGGGCGGACGCGCGGTGAACTGCGCTTGGAAATTTCGACGGGGAACAACGATTGGCGGCTTGCGTGCGCGGAAGTGCTGATGACCGGCAAGCGCCGGGCGGTGGGCGAGCAAACGCCTCTGGACAAGGAACTTCAGTACGCGCCGCCGAGTCGGCACGACACGAGCGGTAGGCCTACGCAATGAGTTCAGATTCCATCGCCACGATCGATCTGTCCGCCGCGTCGGCACCGCGACCGCCGCCTGAGGACGTGCTGCCGCAGGAGCCTGTTGCGCCGCCTCCGCGTGAGCCGCCGCGCTGGTTGGGTGCGGTCGGTCGCCTCGGCGCTGTTCTTGGTTGCTTTGCGTTGGCCGCGCTCTTGCAGTGGCGCGGTCTGGACTGGGCCGCGTCGTCCGCGTCGTGGCTGGAAGGTGTGCCGCGCCCAGGTGGACTCCCGGAAGTCGGTGCGATCGCCGTGCTCTGGCGCAAAACGACGACGCACGGCCTTTCACTGGGGCATGCAGCGTCCCTGTGGCAACTCTTCGCGGGCGGCGGACTCCTCGCGGCGTTGGTGCTGGTTGCTTGGCAATTGCGCGGGTTGGCGGCGGCCATCACGGCGCTCGCGCTGTTCTTGCTCTGGCCGACGTCTCGCGGGCTGTTGTCCACGGTGGGCGCCGAAGCCCCGCTAGCGGCTGCGCTGCTCTTCGTCGCGCTTGCCGGGCTTGTGGCCTGGGCGCGACCGCTGGTCTCGGCGCTGCTCTTGGGCGGTTCGATCGCCGCGTTGGTGCTCGTTCACCCGCTGGGCCTGCCGCTGGCGATCGTGGCAACGCTGGCCGTGCTCATTTTGCCGTTGCGCCGCGGCGTGGAACCGCTGCCGGGCATCGAACCGCACGAGGGTCTTTGGCCGCACGCCGTGACCGTCCCCAATTTGGCCGGACTGCTCTTCGGCGCGGGTCTGCTTGCTGCCGCGCACGGCACCGGCGGCCTCAAGATCGTCTGGATGCGGTACATGGCGGATTGGCGCGCTCCCGTCGTCACCCCATGGATGGGCGGACTGGCGGATTGGCCCGTCCTGGGTCCGATCGTCGCGTTGGCCGCGCAATCGTCCCTGCCGATTCTGGTGCTCGCGATCTCTGCGGGCGTTGGCGCTGTGCGGCGTCCGACCGATCCCGTCGCGCTGCCCGTCGCGCTCACGTTTGGCTCTTGGCTCGCCATCGCGTGGATCGGTCTGCCGACCATTGGCTTTGCCGACGCCGCGACGCTTTTGGCACCTGGTGCAGTTCTGCTCGCCGCGGTGATGGTCGTCGACGTTGCGCGTGAATTGTGGGCGCGCGGCACAACAGGCGCGCGTTCAGGCGGCGTCGTGCTGGCCATCGCGCTGCTGCTGGCGTTCTTTGCCGATCAGCGCCTCGCCGTCCCCGACCGCCGCAACCTGCTTGGTCATCTGCCTGGCGTGATGGCGTCTTCAACCGGCGTCCAGCCTGCGGTGCTGCGACCAGCCGACCTTGGCTTGCTCTACAGGAAGCCGACTTCAACCACGATCCTGCCCGCGCACCTCGGTGGCAACCCGCTGGCCATGGCGCTGCGGCAATTGCACCCGCCGCTTCAAGGCCTGAATTTTGGCGCAGCGTTTTCCACGGAGCTTGTGCTGGTGGCGACCATGCCATCCGGTACGGTCGAGGACTTGTGGGCGCACATCGGCAAACAGGAAGCCTGCAGCGCCGACGGCAAGACCTGCCTCATCCGTATCCGCGGCAAGTAACGGGGCCGAAGCAGACGGCAAGTGCGCGGCCAGAGTTCGCGATCATCCGTTTTGGATCAGCGGTGTGCGACCCGATGTGCATCCGCGAGGTCCACGTCCAAAGTGCGACGGCTGTGCGAGACGATCGTGGGTGTTGGACTCATGTCAGCATGTCCACACGCCCTGACCGAACTTCGCGATCAAACCTGCGCCAACCGCGGCGTGCCACGGGAGGTGCGCGTTCGCGGTTCAGTCCGAGAGCGCAACAGCTTTGACCCACAGAGCTTGGTGTTCGACAAAGGTCGTCCTGTTTAGATCCGCTCGTCCAACGAGCTCGATCCGTCCTTGCTCGGCTTGCTGCCACCGCCACCTTTACGAATTGTCGGCGGTGTCTTGGCCGTCGGCACTGGTGTCAGCCGTGCGGTCTTGGTCGGCGCGTCGTCTTTGGTCAGCTCCACTTCCAGGTCGCGATGGCCGCTAAGACTCAGCAGCGCGCTGACACGTCCACCCGGCGGCACGGTCAGTGCCAGCGGGGTCTTGCCCAATGTCTCACCGCTCACCATGACGGTCGCGCCCGGCGGATCCGATTCCAATTGCACGCGTGCCGCCTTCGCTTCTGCGACCGGCGCAATCTCAGCCTTGGGCTCTGGCTTTGGCGGCTCGGCCTTGGCCGGTTCCGGCTGGACAACTACTTGGGGCGCGACTGCTTGGGGCGGCGGCTCCACCGGTGCTGGCGTCGGCGATCGGTTGCCAAGCACCCCGAACGTCACAAGCGCAGCGAGGACAACGCCGCCGCCGATCCACAGTGCCTTTTTGTTGTTTGGCGGCGGGGCGAGCGGGACCTCGTCCTCGAACGGCTCCTCGTTTTCCACCACCACCGCGGGGTTGCGCGTCGAGGTCGCCGAGCGCGGCGCAGCCGGCACGGGCCGCGAATTCGCCTTTGCGGCGGACGGCACGCCACGCGGTGTCAAGTCGGGGAAGCTCGTTGTCCGTTCTTCACCCGGCGTGCCGTAGGCGATCGTACGGTCGTCGATCGGTGCGGGCGGCACAGTCTGCATCAGCTCGGCGATCGCCGCTGACGACGCTGCGCGCGACATCTCGGATCGGTTGCGACCGCGGCACGATTCCAGCGCCTGGCGGAACTCAATGGCCGTCGCGTAACGGTCCGCCGGTTCCTTGGCCATCGCCTTTTCCAGCACGCGGACAAACGCATCGCTCACGGGCGTCGCGGCGTAGTGGCGCAAGTCCGGCGCATTCTTGGTCACGTGAGCCAGCAACACCGCCAGCGGATCATCGCCTTCAAATGGCGGACGCCCCGTCACGCACTGGTACAGTACGCAGCCCAACGAGTACAAGTCGCTGCGGTTGTCCAGCGGTTGGTTCTGCGCTTGTTCGGGGCTCATGTAGCTCGGCGTGCCAAACGCTTTTCCCGTCCCGGTCAGATTCGAGCCAAGCCGCTTGGCGATACCGAAATCAAGCACCTTCACCACGGGATCGTCGCCTTCCACTTCGTGCAGGAACACGTTGTGCGGCTTCAGGTCACGATGCACGAGGTTGGCCAGATGCGCTTCCGCAAGACTTCGCAGCACTTGCACGCCAATCGTGATCGTCTCTTCCTCGGTCAGCACTTTGCCTTCAGCGCCGCGGCGCTTCAGCACGTCGTTCAGCGGACGACCCGAAAGCAGTTCCATCGCGATGTAGAGCGCGCCCCCTTCGGTCTGACCGAAATCAAACACGCGGATCGTGTTTGGGTGCTTGAGCGACGCCGTGACCTGCGCTTCTGCGAAGAACCGCTGGATGACGTCGCTGTCATCGGAATCGAGGGAAACGGCGAGGAGCTTGATCGCCATGTCCTGATCGGTCGCGATGTTGGTCGCGCGGTAGACGGCGCCAAAGCCGCCTTGGCCGATCATGTTGCGGATGCGGTAACGACCGTTGACTTCCGTGCCCTCGGCCAAGCGACTGTCGGGATTGGCGGCAAGGACGAGCGTCGCCGTTCCGTCATCCGGGCAGCGCGCTTCCTCACATTTCTTGCCGCACTTGGGACAAAGCCGCATCACGCCGGGGGATCTCCACTTGCAGTCACCGCTGGATCAGCGGCCGGGTTCTTGGACGCACGAACGTGGGATGCGGTTGCAACCGGCGAGGATTCACCGGCGAGCACATCCCGTACTTGTGCCAAATCCGGTGGCAAATCGCAAAACACCACGCGGCCATCGGCTAGCACGGAGATCGCAATTTCCAGTCGAATCGGCTGTTTGGCCATCACGCACGCTTGGTGCGCGCCGCTCACAGGCCGCGCGCGGACGCAGCTTTGTACTCTTTTGCTTCCTCAACGGGAAGGGCACCTGAAAAGTACGCTTCGTCGTAGCCATAGACGTCGGCGCCAAATTGAATTCGCCCTTCATCGTCCACCGCCACGCTCGCGTAGTCGATGTGCACAGGAATCGGCGTCTGCAGTTTCACTTCGACTTCTTCTTTCTCGGCGATCGCGTCCTTGATCGCCTGGCGACTCATGCCCTTGTCGCGTCCCAGCACAAGTTCCGCCATCTCCACGGGATTCTGCACGCGAATGCAGCCGTGGCTGAACGTTCGCCGCACTTTGCTGAACAGCGCGCGAAACGGCGTGTCGTGTAGGTAGATGTTGTATTTGTTGGGCCCTTGGAACTTCACGTCGCCCAGCAGGTTGGTCTTGCCCGCCTTCTGGTACACGACCTCCTTGCCGTCCGGCTGTACTTCCATGACGTAGCCTTCTTTTTCCTTGTACAGCGGGTCCTTGGCCATCTTGGGACCAATTTCCAGCTCGATCACGCGCTGGGTCGGATACCAGCGTGGCGCCAGGATCACGCGCGTCATCTTCTGGCTGAACATCCGCGTGCGGTTGATTTTGCCCTTCACCAACGTCTGTTGATCCGTGTCTGTATCGTTGTTGCCGACGATCACCTTGTGCGTCTCGATCACCTGACCGTCGTCGTAGACCCAGAGCTGCTGAAACGCGATATTGACCCAGATGTAGTACGTACCCGGATCGCGCCCTTCCGACTCGCGGTAACGCTGCAGCGCGAGTTGTACCTGCTTGACGCGCTGTTCGGCGGACGCATCAAGCTCCACGATCGTCGGCTTGCCGACCACGCCGTCGGACTCGAGCTGGTGCCGCGCCTGAAACGTCTTGACGGCCTCCAACAGCGTGTCGTCGTAGTGATCGCCCGCGGGTCCCACCTCGTAGCCTTCCGCCCGCAGCCGCTCGCGCATCGCGCCAACAAAAGCGTTGGTCTCGCCTTTTTGCACTTTCTTGGTCGCCAACTTGGGCAACGGCTGCCAGCCACCGCCGTCCGCGAGCTTCTTGTACGCGTCGTAGGCGCCCAGCAGCAGCAGGTATTGCGGGTGACTCGGCCACAACTTTTTGAGCGTCTCCGCCGTGTGGCCCTTACTCGCGCCCAGCGTCGCGATGATCTTGTCCGCCTGCGTTTCCGCCAACTTGCGAATCGCCGCCGGCGCTGTGTACAGCAGCGGGTGCGCGGGTTTGGCCAGCGTAAAGTCCACAACGTAGCGGATCACCGCGCGCGAAAGCTCGACGTCGGCGGTCTGAATCGCCTCGCGGGTTGTCCGCGCCAGGGTCAGCAGCTGTGGCAGCGCCGTCGACAGCGCGCTGAGGCCTGGCTGCCCCAGCTTGTCGCCGCCCGCCCGCACCAATTCCGCCTCGGTGCCTTGCCCCGTGTGCAGCCACGTGCCGATGGCCGCCGCGACCAGCGCTGCGTGCGGCGTCTTCTCCAGAGCCACTTGCGCCTCGTGCTCCGCCGCCAGCGAATCCACCACTTTCTTGGTCGCTACGTCGATTTGCGTCAGCCGGTAGCCCGTCTTGTCGATGCCGTGCCGGTCCAGCTGGCTCAACAGGTCCAGCAACGCCTGACCATCCTCGTTCAGTTGCCCATCTGGCGCGTAGAACCGCGCGGCCGGATCGCCGTACAGCGACTTCAGCACCTTGCCGTCAGGCCCCGCGGCCTTCTCCGCCTTGGCCATCGCTGCTGGCTCCTCGTCGTGGAGCTTCTTGGCCTCAGCGGCCACTTGCGCGGCAATCTGTGTCAGCGAAAGCGCCGCGACGGGCTTCGGCGCTTCCACTTCCGGCTCTGCAGCTGACTCCGTAGCGACCGTGGCCTTCTTCTTGGGCGCTTCATCTTTGCTTCCACAAGCGGTTGCCCCTGCCAGAAGGAGGGCGATTGCGGGACAAATCAACTGACGCATGGCATTCCTTTGGCGCGCGGGACGCACAAAGGCGACAATAATCCTCCCGTGTGGCGCGTCAACGTTTCTGCGCGTTTGCCGTTTGGGTATCACGCTGGGGTCTGCAGGCTCCGCGCCGCGTTTGTGCGATTCCTCGCGTTTGCCTGCCCAACCAGCTGCTGACACGAAGGAATCGTCCAATTTGTGCTGCGTGGTCCGATCCTTGCTCTGTCTTCTGGGCGTCGCGCGTCGCGGCGTAAACCGGTCGATGGAGGTCAGGATGCAGTTCACAGCGGTCAGTTCGGCGATGTCCCAAGTGGAGGGCCTTGGCGTGCGCATGGCCTCGGCGGTTGGCGTGCGACAGAATTTTGCCGCAGCGCGGCGCTTGGACCTCGCGAGCGAGGCGACGCTCGGCCTTCTGGAGTCGCAGCGGCGCTTTGATGCCGATCGCGGTGCGCAGTTGACCACGTACGCGTACGCGCGGATGCGCGGTCGGGCGCTCGATGCCGTGCGTGCCGAAGCGCGCTACCTCCGCGCGCGTGAGGCGTCGCACGGGACCGAGTTCGAGGCGACCGGTCCGACGCTTTCTGAACGTCTGGACGCCCGCCGTGCGGTCGACCGCGTTTCCCAGGATCTGCCGACGTGCGAGCGCGCCGTCCTGAAAGCGGTTTATGCGCAGGATCGGCCGTTACGCGAGGTGGCGGAGCAAGGTCGCTGGTCGGAGGATCAGCTGCAACGCGCGCACCAGCGGCTCCTGCAACGCCTGCGCAGCGCAGTCGGTCTGACGCCCACACGCTGATGTCTGGTGATGACAAAACGCTCAGTCACGCGGCCGCAGAGCGACCAGCGCGATCAGAATGGATCGAGGCGCTGGCGCTCTGACGTGCGCGTGATGGTCCCGCATCGGACTTCGCCCGGCGGTCGTGGCCCTTTGGCAAGCACGCAGCGCGGGTGAACCCAGCGCAACGACGCGGCTTTCTCAGGCCAGAGCAACTCCAACGTGCACCCGCGGACGATTCCGTACCGGCGCGTGCCGCGGCGGAATTACCAGGAGCCGTGCGAACCGTGCGAGCCGTGCGAACCGTGGCTGCCGTGCGAGCCGTGGCTGCCATGCGAGCCGTGCGAACCGTGCGAACCGTGCGAGCCGTGGCTACCATGCGAACCGTGCGAGCCGTGCGAGCCGTGCGAACAGTGTTCAGCCGACAGGTTCACGTCGCCCGGAAGCAGGCTGCTGTCGCCGCCCGACAGGGTCAGGAAGGTCGAGACGCGCTCCTCCTGCTTCTCGCTGATCGCGCCCTCTTCCGAGGACAGGAAATCCGCAGCATTCTTCTTCAACTTCGGAAGCGTCTTCTTCATCGTCTCCCCTCTCATTACGCCTTTGCGCATTCGTCAGTTGCGCGTGCAAAGCGCCGGTGCCCGATTGATACCTCGCTGAATCCGGCTGCCAGTAGGGTTACTGACGGCGACACTCAACGTTGTCCGGTGCGATCGCCGACGCGTGTCGGTTCTGCACAGACCAATTGGCTGGGATCGTTGCGGACCCCCGCTTCGGAGACCCGAAGGCCCCCATCCGAATCCGCCGCGTGCTCACATGGAGCGCACATTGGACCCTTGCAGGGCAGTTTCTCCAAGTCAGGACCATGATGCAAGCCTTATCCAGCATCCAGGGCTTTTTGGCGTGCATTTCTGCGCGTCACCTAGTTTCTGGCACCGCGTCGAACGCGGGCAGCTACTCATGGTCTCCAACTTGTCCACAGGCAAGGGGGGCATTGCATGTGGATCACGGATCCCCGCTTAACAACTACCACGTCAGTCGGCCATTGTCAACAACCTAGCTGACTTTGCGCTGCCGCTTGACCCTGACGCCCGCGCTCGCTACACCGCGTTGCGCCGACGTCAGTTGTCGTGTCAGGGTCAGGTCAACGTGCCGCAAGAAGTCGTGAACGCCAAGCCAGATTCAAGCTATATCGAGCAGTTGCAGCGTATTTTGGGTGAATTGTCGGCAAATGGCGGGCAAGCGTGGCTGGTCGGGCAGGCGGCGTGTGCGCTGGTGGGCGATCAGCCGTTGCCGCGCTTTGCACCGTGGCGAATCGCCGTTGCGGGGCCGATCGCGCCGGGAGCGGGGGTGGCGCCGAATGGCTCGATCACGGTCGAAACGCTAGAGGGCGAGGGCGAGCACGCGTTGGGGTTGCTGCTGACTGCCGAGCCGATTCGCGCATGGGCGCTGGCGATGGACGCGCGCGGGCAGACGATCGACCCGTGGAACCAGGCGGCGGATGCCCGCGATCGTCGCTTGCGGGTACCTGGCGATCCGCGCGCCTGGATGGCGGAAGGTCCCGAACGCGTGCTGGATCTGGCCGTGTTGGCGGCGCGGTCTGGACTGGTGCCGGACAAAGAGCTGCTGCGCTTGGCGCGGCGCGATGCTGGCAACGTGCTGTCGGTGGATCGTGCCGTGTGGGCGGAGCGCTTTGGCGCGGTTTTGTTGAGCGAACACGCTGGGACGGGCCTGCAATTCCTTCACGACTGCGAGGCGTTACAGCGCATGGTGCCCGAAGTCTGCCTGATGGTGGATTTTCACAAGTCCTGCCCCGTGCACCACAAGGATATCTGGGATCACACACTGCAAGTCATTGAAAAGTGTCCGCAATCCTTGGCTGTTCGCTGGGCCGCGCTGATGCACGACTCGGGCAAGGTCTGGACGCGATCGGTCAACAAAGCCGGCAAAGTGCACTTTTTTCGCCATGAGGAATTGGGCGCGAGCCTGATGGAAGGCGTCGCTGGGCGTTTTCACCTCGACCCGGCGCTGCGCGATCGCGTCGTGTACGTCATCGGCAACCACGCGCGTGCGAACGTCTACGCGGCGGAGTGGACGGATTCCGCCGTGCGCCGGCTCATTCGCGACATGGGCGCGAATTTGGAGGACGTGCTGGCGTTCTCAAGCAGCGATTTCACGACCAAGCGACAGTGGCGCATCGCTGAAGTACGCAGTTTGGCGCAGGAATTGCACAAGAGAATTCGCGAAGTCGCCGCGGAAGACGCCAAAGTGCCGCCTCTGCCCAAGGGCCTGGGGCACGTGATCATGCAGGCGACCGGGCTTGCGCCGGGACCCTGGCTCGGTGAAGTCCAGCGCTGGCTCGAAAATGAAGTGGAGGATGGCCGCGTGCCGCCGCTTCTCGAAGCCAGCGCGTATCTGGAGTACCTGCAAGCGCACGCGCCGGGCCTTCTGGACGTCAAGAAAGGCAACGAGCGACAGCGGGTGGCGCGCGAGAAGAAGTGACGCTGCACGTTCCGATCGAACTGCGAGATCAAGCCGAGGCGATCCGGGCCGCGCGGTCGTGAAGCTTCCGGGCGCGGTCCGCCTGTTTAGGCGAAGATTTCGTCGAAGAACACGCGCATGTGCTGCCAGCTGCGGGCGTCGGCTGTGGCGTCGTAGCAAAAACCGGCTTGAGCGTCGGTGGCGCCCGGATTCGTGAAGCTGTGGACCGCGTTGCCGTAGTGAACGAGCTGCCAGTCTGCGTGCACCGCGCGCATTTCCTGCATGAATTTGTCGACCTTGTGCGCGTCGACAAAGGGATCTTCCGCGCCGTGCAGCACCAGAATCTTGGCTGCCGGCTTCATTGTCGCGGGCGCTGTCGTCGAAAGCGCGCCGTGGAAGCTGACGACGCCGGCGATGTCCGCACCCGATCGCGCCAAACCCAGCACGCACGCGCCGCCAAAGCAGTAACCAATCGCCGCGATCTTCTTCGGATCCACACGTGGATCAGCCTGCAGTCGCGCCACAGCAAACTTCAGCCGTTCGCGCAGTGCTTCCGGATCTGCCAGCACGTCGTTCATCGCCACGGCTGCTTCGCCCGCGTTCTGCGGCCGTACATCCACGCCGTACATGTCCGCGGCAAAGGCGACGTACCCCAGCTCTGCGAGCATCCTCGCGCGCCGCTTCACGTTTTCCCCAGGACCCATCCACTCGTGGACGATCAGGATTCCTGGGCGCTGGGCTTTTTGCTCAGCATCCCAAGCGATGTAACCTGCGAAGCGATGTCCGCCGAAATCGTATTCGAAGTCTTCAGTCTGCACGCGCATTTACGCCCCCAGTTGCAGGCGCTTGACCACTGCAAGTGACTCCGCAATATGTGCGCCCATGCGCAAGTGCGACGCAAAAGTGTGGCGAATCACGCCCTTTTGATCGATCACGAAGGTGACGCGGTCTGTCAAAAGCCCCAAGCGTTTCTGGATGTTCCACGCGCGGTGGCCGACGCCTTCCACGTCCGCCAGGAGGGTAAACGGCAAACGGTGATGCGCCGCGAAGTTCTTGTGGCTCTCCACGGAGTCGCGACTCACACCGACGACGTGTGCACCGGCGTCGCGGAAAACCTCAAAACTGTCGCGAAAACTGCAGGCTTCCGCCGTACAGCCCGCCGTTTCATCTTTGGGGTAGAAGTAGAGCACCACAGGCCCCGTCGCCCAGAGCGCGGACAGCGTGACCGAAGTCCCGTTTTGATCGGGCAACGTCAAGTCGTGGGCGGAATCACCCGATTGTGGCCATGCCATGTGGAAGTTTCCTCACGCCGCCCACAACTTGCTGTCCAAGCGGGCGAGCGTCGCTGTGGACCAGGTGCCGTATGCGTCAGCCAAGATGGCTGCGCGCGCGGAGTTCACCAATTGCAAGTAAAAGGCCAGATTGTGCGTGGTCAAGAGCGTTGCGGCTAACAGTTCGCCGGCAATGAACAAATGACGGATGTAGCTGCGGCTGAACTGCGCGCAAACGCTGCACGTGCAATGCGGGTCCAAGGGGCCATCGTCGGCAAAGAAGCGCTTGTTCTTGATCGCCAGTTTGCCGTCCCAGGTGTAGACGACGCCGTGGCGGGCGTTGCGGCTGGGCAGCACGCAGTCGAATTGGTCGATTCCGTAGCCGATGCAGCGCACCAGATCTTCGGGCGTGCCGACGCCCATCAGGTAACGCGCTTTGTTTTCAGGCATCTGCGCGGCGGTATGCGCGCAGGCGGCGTAGGTCTCTGGCGGTGGCTCACCCACGGAAAGTCCGCCGATGGCGAAGCCCTCGCAGTCTCGCGCACAAATCTGCTCGACGTGCTGCGAGCGCAGCGTCAGGTCGACGCCACCTTGCACGATCCCGTACAGCGCGCAGTCTTCGTGGCGTTTGCGCGCAGCCAGACAGCGATCCAGCCACGCGGTCGTTCGCTTCATCGCCGTTTGAATTGTCCGCGCGTCTGCCTTCGCCGGCGGACATTCGTCAAACGCCATCATGATGTCGGAGCCAAACGCTTCCTGAAGGTACATCGCGTGTTCAGCGTTCAGCGTGTGGCGCGAGCCGTCGATGTGGCTTTGAAACACCGCGCCGTCGTCCGTGATTTTGCGCATTTTCGCCAGCGAATAGACCTGAAAACCGCCGGAATCCGTTAGCATCGGCCGATCCCAGGCGGCAAACCTGTGCAAACCGCCGGCCGCCGCAATCCGCTCCGCGCCGGGGCGCAGCATCAGGTGGTAGGTATTGGCCAGGATGATCTGCGCGCCCATCTCCCGTAGATCGCGTGGCAGAACGCCTTTGACCGTGCCTTGGGTGCCGACCGGCATGAAGATTGGCGTCTGGATTTGCCCGTGCGTCGTCGTGATCGTCGCCGCGCGCGCGCCGGACTGTGCACACACGTGATCGAGGTGAAAAGCGTAGCTCACAGCCACACCGCCACGGAGTCGACGGAGTTGCGGCGCACGGCGGGCATATCGAGCACGGGTTCGCCGAGAAAAATGACACCGACAAGGGCTTCGTCTTCCGCCGTCTGCCAGAACTGCGTCAGGCTGCCTCCGACAAAGCCGGGGCTCGTCGTCCAGTACGACGCCCAGCCGCGCTCCCAGGCGCCCAATTGGATGTGCTGACACGCGATGGCGCACGCCGCGTAATCTTCGTGATCGCGCTCTGGGTGATCGGGCGAGCGGACCTGACGCACGGCAATGGCTGCGCCCGCCCCGTCCACAATGTCTTTCAGCTTGTGCAGTTTACTCCGCGCCTTATCCGTGTCTGCGGCCGCACGCACGGCGTCCCACAACTCAGCGAACGACCGCTTGGGCAGCACCGTGAAGCGCCACGGCTCGGTGAATTTGTGGTTGGGCGCCCAGATCGCGAGCTCCAGCAAGTGCCGTAGATCCGCGTCGGGAACTGGCGTGCCTCGAAAGACCTTGTGCGATCGGCGGGTCAAAATGGCGTGGGTAACGTGCATGGTGGCGGCCTCGTGGGCGGGGGAGAATAACCCGGCGGGGCGCGGGAGGCGAGACCTCTGCGCTGGATACTTGGTCTGTTGGCTATGCCGGTGCCACAGCGCTCACCACTGCAGAACTTTGGCGGCGATGCCCGGTTGACCGGACTTGCCGGTCAGGCCGATGGACGGCCCACCGGGCCCACCGGGGCCGCCGGTACCCAGCGACTTCAACTGGTTTTGGGCTTGGAGGGGCGCAGCCGCAGGGGGTGGCACGTTGACGAGCGCCAGAAGCGCCGCGGGGCCGCCGCCGCCGCCACCGCCGCCACCGCCGTGGCCCGCGTTGCCTCCTGCTCCACCGTCACCACCTTGGGACGTGCAGAACGTCGCCTGCGCGCCTTCACCGCTTTCCCCACCCTTGCCGCCCTGACCGCCGGGGCCTCCCGAACCAGCGGGTCCGCCTGCTGCGCCCGCGCCACCGGAACCGGCAAAAAGTTGGTTGCCCATCGCAAACGGGGTTTCGCCTGACGCGGTGGCGACGATGAACAGCGCGAAGGATCCGCCGCCGCCGCCGCCGCCCAGGCCACCCGTGCCGCCACAGCCCCCCGATCCGCCGCCGCCGCCTGACCCGCCGATGTCCGTGTACTTGGCCGACGTCGCCGCACAGTCGTGCACCTCGACGCCGCCCGCTGCGCCACCGCCGCCGCCGCCGCTGCCCGGCCCGCCGCTTCCGCCCATATCGCCGCCCGCTGGCTGCCACTCACCGTTGACGACGCTGCCCGCCGCGCCTGAACCACCCGCGCCGCTCCAGCCGTTGGCGCCGATTCCGCCGTCCTTCCCGTCGACACCGTCGCGCGGCATCACGGGCACGAAGCACAAGTTACACCCTGCTTTTGCGTTGTTGCAGGTTGTTGCGACCGCTTTTTGCGAATCGATGTAGCTGTCGGCACCGGAAGCGCCGCCCTCGCCGCCACTCCAGCCCGTACCCTTTTTGCCTGGTTCTTGCTGCATCGGCACTTGCAGGTACGGCGGGATCGGGCACTGCGGCGCCGGATTGTCCTCGTCATAGGTTGGGCAAACCGCTGTGCCGCCCATGCCGCCGCTGACGCTGCCGTCGTCGCAGGATGCGCCTTGGCCTCCCGCGCCGCCGGGCGCGAAGTCGTCTGGCGTACACAGATCGTGTCCGACGTCGTGGGCGGCAACGCCGTTTTCACCCGGTGTGCCCGGTGCGCCGTTTTGACCGGTGCCGCCCGGAATGCCCGCCGCGCCGTCGCCCGACTGGATTTGGCAGTACGTGACTTGGAACCGTTGATCGCAGCCTGCCGACCAAACGCCATAAGCACTGCTGCCCAACGCTTTGGCGTCCGCGCCGATGACCAGAAAGCCGTCCAACCGTGAAGGCATCTTGCTGGCGTCGACGATGTTGGCGCAGCGTACTGCGGCCGTCACGCCCGTGGTGGGCGACGTGCCCACGATTGCGCTCTGGTAGCTGACCGGATCGCGCGCCGTGAAGTCCGGTTTGTAACCGCCGTAGACAGAGACGCCCGGCGCCATGTCGATCGACCCGGCGTACACACCGCCCGCAACGTACACGTCCCGCTTGCCGTCGGCCTGAGCGAGGCTGATCGCGTGGGCGATGCTGGCGACTGGATAGTTGAGCGTTCCGGGGTTGGCGTCCGAGCCGATCTTGGCGACGAAGATGGCGTCGAGCGCGTCACCGTCCACGCCGTCGCAGTTTTGGTCGACGCCGTCGGGCATGTCGGTGCTGGACTGGAAGTAGCACTCGCAGCCGTCTTCCAGATTCTGGTTGAGGTCGACCCAGCCAGGCGAGCACGTTGTAGTGCACGACGGAATCGGTGCGCCTGCACACGCGACCTTCGTGCTGGGCGGGGCAGACGGGCACACGACGCCACATGCGCCGCACGCGTTCATCTTGTCGTACACCAGCGTCTGCGCGTTGAGCCAACCGTCGTCCGTCGTGCCGTTGCAGTCGTCATCGACGCCGTTGCACGTCTCTTGTTTCGCCGCAGTGCCTGCACACACGAGTCCCGCAGCGCCGGTGCAAGTCCAACTGCCCGTGCACGTGCCGTCCTTGTTTGTGATGGGGCACGGCGTGCCTTCACCCACTTCCTCGTCGGTTGCGCCGTCGCAGTCGTCGTCGCTGCCGTTGCAGAGTTCCGCCTTTGGCGTTGCGGCGGAGCATGGGCTCCAGCCATTGCCGGGGTTGCACATTTGTGAGCCGGTGCACACGCCAAAGCTGTTGCTCTGTACGCACGCCTGCACACCGCCGCCATTGGCGGATGTGCACGAGCACGTGCCGCTCTTGGGTTGGCAGGTGTTGAATGTGCCGGTGACGTTCGTGACGCACGCGTAGCCTGGCAAGCACGGCGCCGCGTCGGTGCAGAGCGGTGCACAGAAACCGTCCAAGCAGGGATTGCCGCCGCAGTCGCTGGCCGTTTGGCAAGCCGCGCACGAAAAGACGACGCTGGGCGCGCAGTTCTTCGGCGATTCAGGCCAAAATCCCGGATCGCACGTGGCGACGGCGCACATCGGCTTGCCGCCGACCACTTGGCAGCTCGCCTTGCCGTTGGTGATTTCGCCCGCGCAGTCCACGCCACAACCGCCGCAATGCGCGTCGTTCAGGTACGCGCCGTTCGTCAGGAATCCGTTGTCGATAACGCCGTCGCAGTCGTCGTCTTGACTGTTGCACGTTTCCGTCACAGCGAGCGCCCCATCGCACGCTGATTTGCCGTCTTTGCATTGGACTTGCCCGGCGCAATGGCCAACGCCACAGGGCGCGCCGCTCAAGCCCTCGTCTGTGTCGCCATTGCAGTTGTCGTCGACGCCGTTGCATGCCTCCGGTCCGGGCACGATGGCGTCGCACGAACTCCAGCCGCTGGTCGCGTCACACGAGCGTTTGCCGGTGCATTTTTGCAGGCTCGTCGCCGTGACGTCGGTGCAAGGGGCTATGGTGCCGTCATTTGCAGGTCGGCACGTGCAGGAGCCGTTGGTCGGTTTGCAGACGTGGTTTGTGCAGTCCATGCCGGTTGGGCAGCTGGAACCACTTGGTCCGACTACGCACGGGATCAGGCAGAAGCTGCCTTCCTCGGCGATTGCGGTGCAGGTGCCGCCCAAGCACACCGCATCACTCACGCAGGGCGCGCAGGCGAACGCGGCGTCGGGCACGCAGGTGGGCGTGACGTCGCCACCGGGCACAAAGCAGGCGTAACCGCTCGCGCAACTTGTCGATGTACAGCCCCAAACGTCAGGGCCGGCGTCGCCAGGTCCGGTGTCCAGAAAGCCGACGCCATCGATGCCGGGGCTCGCGTCGGAATACGCGTCAGTGGCCTCGCCGGCGATGGTGATCGGGGTGTCGTCGCAGCTCAGAGCCGTCAACGCCAGCGCGAAGAACCACACGGTTCGGTGCGACAAAATCGGTGTTTTCCGCGTCAAACGACCGTTCATCAGCCCACAACCGCGGCACGTGCCGTGGCTGGATCATAGCGGAATTGTCCGATGCGCGTTACTGGGTACTGAGAACCGGTGTCCACATCCGGGTTTCGACCGCATCGGCGCCGCCAACTTGCAGCCTCGCCAGCGCTTCGTAGGTGTCCAGCATCTCTTGGTCGAGCGGTTTCTGCGTCAACCGCTGCAGGTGGTTCCACGAGTCGTACCGCTGTACTTCGGTCCACTGCCACGGATCATCGTCATCTTGCCAGACCTCAAACGACGCGACGCCGAGGTCCACAGCGTGCGCGCGCACCACGTCGAGCAGCCCCACCAACCGGGCGCGGTCCAGCGGATCCACGCGGTAGCGGTGCTGCAGAATGCACGGGTGTGCCGTCGTCATGGCCTAGAACGGAATGTCGTCTTCGGGACCCATGTCGTCCGGCGTCGGATCGTCCATGCCCGGTGCCGGGCCGGTCTGACGCGGGCCACCCTGCGGGCGCGGGCGATCACCGCCGCCGCCTTCCGGACGACCTTCGCCGTCGCCGCGGCTGCCGATGAACTGCCACGTGTCAGCAACAATTTTGATCTTGGAGCGCTTTTGGCCGCTGTCCTTGTCGACCCATTCGTCCGTGGCGAGCCGACCTTCCACGTAGACTTCACGGCCCTTTTGCAGGTAGCGTTCAGCGTTTTCCGCTTGCTTGTCCCATACTTCCACGCCGAACCAGTCGGTCTTTTCCTGTCGCTGGCCGCCTTTGTCCGTGTAGACGCGGTTGACCGCGATGCGCAGTTCGGTGACCGCGTGGTTGCTCGTTGTGTACTTCAGCTCCGGCGTATTGCCCAAGCGACCGATCAGAATGACTTTGTTGACGTTGGCCATGACGCTCTCCGGCTGTGGGGCCTGCAATATACGCAAGCGCCATCGGAACGTCCATGCCGACAGCACGGCAAAAAGCAGTGGCTCGCTGTGCCAGTGGCGAAAGGGGCGGGAAACCGCTACCCTACAAGTGGGGGACGGCGCCGTGTCTGGTTGCCACGACGGGAGTGCATGGCCAATCGCAGCCCAATTGCCACAACGGACCCTACTGTGCCCATTACAGCATCGAACCTGATCAATCCGGATAGCCCCGACGAACGCCGTTACACGCTCCGCTTTGACGACACCGAAGCGCTGCGCATTCTGTGCGGGGAGCGTGATCGCAACCTGCGCTGGATCGAGGCGCGCTTGGGTGTGCAGTCGATTGCGCGCGGGCACGATGTTCACTTGATCGGCGATCCGCTGGCGGTGAAGGCCGCGGCAGAACTGCTACGTTCAGCGTTTGTGCGGGCGCGTGCAGGTGGCGACGTCTCGGAAGCCGAGATGGACCGCCTTTTGAACGCGCAAAATATGGACCGCGGCACGTCTGATGACGCGACCAGCAGCGCCGCCGTTCGCAGTCTCTCAGTGGCGCGTCCTGTGACGCACCCCGGTCGTGTGATGCAGTCGATCCTGGCGGCTGAAGGCGACTTGGGCGACGGCATTCGCCCGGTGACGGCGCTCACCGAAGGGCAAAAGCGCTACGTGGAAGCGATGCGCCGCAACGAGCTCGTGATCGCGTCGGGTCCGGCGGGTTCGGGCAAGACGTATCTGGCGATGGCGGCGGCGCTGGGTGCCATGCACCGGCGCGATGTGAAGCGGATCGTGCTGACGCGTCCGGCGGTGGAAGCCGGCGAGCGTCTGGGCTTTCTACCAGGGGACCTGAACGAAAAAGTGACGCCGTACCTGCGGCCTCTCTACGACGCGCTGCGTGATCTCGTGGACGAGGATCGCTTTGAGCGCTTGAACGCGCGCGGGCTGATCGAAGTGGCACCGCTGGCGTTCATGCGCGGTCGCACGCTTTCCAACGCGTTCGTGATTCTGGATGAAGCGCAGAATTGCACCGTCGAACAGATGCTGATGCTGTTGACCCGCATGGGTGAGCACACGCGCATTGTCGTGACCGGCGACCCGTCGCAGTCGGATCTGCCGCGCGGCACGCCGTCTGGCCTCGCGCACGCGCTTCGCACGTTGTCGGGCGTCGAAGGCATCGCGATTGCGCAGCTTGGACTCAACGACGTGGTGCGTCATCCGCTCGTTGGGCGTATTATCGCGGCGTGGCAAGTGCACGGCGAACCTGAGCCCGGCGGTCCGGCGCGTCGTCGCTAACTTCAGTCAGTCGGAGACACGCCCTTGAAGCCAGGAAAGCGCACAGCGGCTCCTATCGGCTTGCCCGGCGACAAAGAGCAGATTCGCCTGCGTCGCGTCGCGTTTCGCCGTCGTCTGGGGTTGGCGGCGCTGTCCTTAGGCGTTTGGCTGCTACTCATTTTCCTTGTCGGTCCCGCGCGCGTCTCGATGGAACTGCCGCCCTTGGGTCCCGCGAGTCGCGATCTGATTGCGCTTCGTGATTTTGACGCCGAGGAGCCTGTCGTCGACCTGTCGCAGCGGCAAGAAGCGGCCGTCGCTGCGGTCCCGTTGCGCTACACGCTGGACAAGGAAGCCGCCAATCGGCGCATTGATGCGATTCACGCAGCGTTTCGTCTTGTCCGGCCGCGCTATCGTCTCTACGTGGCCGATCGCGAGCGGCTCGTGGATGCGGGCAAAACCTCTACGCATGGGCACAAGTCCGACGGCGCTGACCCGACCAAAGACTTGGACCAAGCTTACGAAGAGGAGCTTCAGCGCCTGCGCCCGGAGTTTGAGGCGGCCGTCGCGCCGCGTCACAGCGAGCTGGGCACCGACGTCTTCGCCACGATCCGTAAGGCCGGCTTCGCCGAGGAAGTGGAGTTGTTGCTGACCGACGTTGCCCAAGTGCTGCTCAGCCAGCGCATCGTCCGCGAGATCGAGCGGTTTCAGGACGATCTCGGACGCGGCGTGCTGGAAGACGGCAACGACGTTCGCTACGACCGCCACGCGATGCCGCAAAAAGTCGTCGACGTCGAGCAGGCGCTGCGTCAAACCGAAGACTTCACGACGGAGTTCATCCGCCAGAAGAAGCCCTCGCGGTTGGATGAACCCGTGTTGCAGGCGGCCGTGCGGCAGTTAGCGCGTGGCTTGGTAGAGCCGACGTTTCAGCGCGATCTGGACGCCACGCGCGCGGCAGAAACGGTGGCGCTGTCCAACGTGGCCAAGACCCGAATGGTGCGCTACACGCGTGGTCAGTCGCTGGTCAAGCGGGGTGATGTCGTGACGTTGGCCGTTCAGGAGCGCGTCGCGGCGGCGCAGCGCGGCTGGCGTGGCGACTCGCTGGCACGGCCGTACGCGGCGACTGCGCTGCTGCTGGCCGTCGTTCTGGGCCTGTTCAGCCTTTTTGCGAATAGGCACTTGCACCACTTCCGCCATCGTCCGCGTGACGTCGGGCTTCTCGCCGCCGTGCTCGTGTTGCACGCCGCGAGCTTGCGCGGTTGGCTGATTCTGGGTGAAGCCCTCGTCGAGCCCGGCGGAACGCTGACGGCCGAGATGTGGCTCGTGGCGATGCCCATGGCGCTCGGCCCTTCCTTGGCGGCGCTCTTCCTGAAGCCTTTCACTGCCGCACCATTCGCGCTCGTCTGCGCCGGTTTGGCTGCCATGATGGCGCACAACTCGTCGTTCGTCCGCGCTTCGCCGGGTCTGGACGGTGTGCAGGCCGTGCTGGCGTTGGCCGTGGGTCTGGCGGGCGTCCAGGCTTCGCGGCGGTTTCGCACACGCGTGGATCTTTTGCGCGGCGCGGTCATGATCGGCGGGTCGGGTGTGCTTTGTGCGGCCGCGGTCGTTCTCTTCACCGTTCCCACCGCAGGTCTGCTCGACGAACAAAACGCCATGGTTCTCGCCATGGGCGCGGGCACGGGGCTGACTACCTACCTGCTGCTCACTGCGCTGACGCCGGTTTTGGAGCTCACGTTCAACCGCCTGACCGACATCAAACTGCTTGAACTGGCCAGCATGAATCACCCGGCGCTGCGACTCCTGGCGACGGAAGCGCCCGGCACGTTCACGCATTCGGTGATGGTCGGCAATCTGGCGCAAGCGGGCTGCGACGCGGTGGGTGCGAACGGACTTCTGGCCCGCGTCGGCGCGTACTATCACGACGTCGGCAAGACCAAGGCGGCGCGTTATTTTGCCGAGAATCAGGGAGGCGAGAACCCGCACGATCGCCTCAAGCCGCACTTGTCCGCGCTCATCATCAAGTCGCACGTGAAGGATGGGATCAAGCTGCTCAAGGACTTCCGGCTGCCCGATGAAATCATCGATTTTGTGCCGCAGCACCACGGGACGAGCCTCATCGTGCACTTTTACCACCGCGCACAGCGCGAGGCGCTGGAGACGGGTGAAGAGGTGCCGGAGGCGGATTTTCGCTATCCAGGGCCGAAGCCGCAGCGGCGTGAGACGGCGATGTTGATGATCGCGGACTCGGTGGAAGCGGCCACCAAGGCGTTGCCTGACCCGAATCCAACGCGCGTGCAGGCGCTGGTGAAGCGGATCATCGCGAGCAAGTTGGAAGACGGCCAGTTGGACGAATGCGACCTAACGCTGCGCGAACTGGCACTCGTGGAACAGGCCTTTGTCAAAACGCTCATGGGCATGCACCACACGCGACCGACGTACCTGCCCCCCGCGCAGCCGTCGTTGGTGCTGGGTCACAGCCGGACGGACACCCACTGGCCGCAGGCAACCGATGACCTACGCCGCGTGGCGATCATGAGCGACGGAGGCGTGGGTGTGCGGCCCGTGACCAAGCGCAACGCGACGGTCGATTCCACGTTGGCGATGACCGGTCAACACGACCGTCCGACGCTCAACGGTCTCGCAGAAGTAGACAACGCCGAACCCGAAGCGCCGACCGCGCTGGTCGCCCAGAAGTCGCCGGCGCCGCGCCAGCCAAGGACCTGAATCATGCCCGTTGCGACCGACAACCGTCACCCGAAGCTCCGCGTGGAACGCAAACGCCTGAATCAACACCTACGCACGGCGCTCAAACACCTGGGGCGCGCGCACGCGGAGGTCTCAGTGAGCCTTGTGGACGACGCGGAGATCCGCGCGTTGAACAAGCAATGGCGCGGCGTGGACGCGGTGACGGACGTGCTGTCGTTTGCCTTTGACGAGACGGACAGCCCGGACGTGGGCGTCGATATTCTGGGCGACATCGTCATCTCGCTGGACACGGCCGAGCGTCAAGTGGCCATTGTCCACGGTGCGAACGCGGGACGGCCGGATCTGGCGCAGTATCATCTGGACGAGGAAGTGCTGTTTCTGGCGACCCACAGCCTCTTGCACCTGTGCGGGCACGACCATCAGGAAACGGCCGAAGCGGAGGCCATGGAGGCGCTCGAGCGCACGCTGATGGCGAGTGTCACGACGCTGGACCTGCACGCCGCGGATCGGAGCGAGCACGGCGTTTGAGCGCAGCCAGCATCGCAAAGCCCCGACGCGCATCTCAAGGAGCGGGGGTGAACGATGCGAATCGCTGTAACAGGTGCTTCTGGGCTGGTGGGTAGGGCGCTGGTACCGTTCTTGCGCGCGGCTGGTCACGAAGTGTGGCGGTTGCAGCGCAGCCCGCCGCAGGCAGACTATGACGTGCAGTGGCCGTCGCATGACCCGCAGTTTCGCTTTGATCCGGGCACGCGTTGGGACGCGGTCGTGCATCTCGCCGGCGAACCGGTGGCCGAGAAGCGGTGGTCGTCGGAGCAAAAGTCGCGCATCCTCAGCAGTCGCGGCGATGTGACGCTGCATTTGGTGCAGGCTTTGGCCGCGCTCGACGTGCCGCCAGCGGTCTTTGTTTGTGCGTCGGCGGTGGGCTACTACGGCGATGGCCGCGAAACGCTGTTGCGCGAATCCAGTCCCGTCGGCACCGGTTTTCTGGCAGAAGTTTGTCGCGATTGGGAAGGTGCGGCCGCGACGGCACGTGGCTTTGGCGCACGCGTCGTGTCGTTGCGCATCGGCGTCGTGTTGACGGCGGAAGGCGGCATGCTGGCGCAGTTGGTGCCGATCTACCGCGCCGGTCTGGGCGGTCCCGTAGGAAGTGGTCTGCAGTGGCTCTCGTGGCTCCATCGCGACGACCTGCTGGCGCTCATCCTGCTGGCGTTGACCGACGCCCGCCTGTCCGGACCCGTGAACGCCGTCTCGCCTGAGCCCGTGCGTCAGGTCGAATTTGCCAGGCAGCTCGCGCGCGTTCTGCACCGACCGGCCTTCTTGCCCACACCGGCGTTCGCCGTGCGTTTGGCCTTTGGCGCGATGGCCGACGAAGTGCTCTTGGCCGGTCAGCGCGTGCTGCCCGAAGTGGCGCAGCAAGCAGGGTTCACTTGGAAGTACAATGACCTCGCTGACGCGCTGCGTGCCGAGCTGCCTCCGCCGTAAGCGCCCTTTCGACCCCGGCCAAGCGACACCGTTGACCCGCGTCCCATCCAGCCGGACAATCGGCCCGCAGCGTGCTTCTTGCAGCGCCTGAAGGATCGATATGCCCTCGTTGTTCTTGAAGTTCCTTCCTGCCTTCGCTCTCACCGCTTGCCTTGCGTGTTCGTCCACCTCGACGACCACCAGCGCGGCGGATGACGCTACTGGCGATACGAAGGTCACTGCCGACGTGTCGCATGGACCCAAAAGCACGACCGGCATCGTGACCAACGAGCGCATCATCTACACCGACGGGTTGCACAACGAGAACACCGATCTCATCACGTGGCAGGGGAAGACGTGGCTCATGTTCCGTGGCGGTGAAACGGGGCAGGTTGGAACGCCCGTGGCGCGGCTGAAGATCTATCAGTCCGTCGACTTGGGCGACACCGTCACGATGACCGCCGAGATCTTCATGCCGGAGCGCGACATCCGGGACCCGAAGTTCCTGATTCAAGGAGACAAGCTCGTCATCTACGCCATTTCACGCATTCCCGGTGGTCACCTGCGCGATGAAGGCGGACTCGCGTGGACGGTGCGCACGGAGTCGAGCGACGGCATTCACTGGACGCCGCCCGTGAAGGTGTACGACGAGAAATGGGGCTTCTGGCGCTTCACCGAACACGGCGGGCTCACCTACGCAACGGCGTACAACGACGGTGACACACAGGTTGCGTTCTTGTCGTCCGCCGATGGCCTGACCTGGAAACCGATCTCGCTCATCTACGATTCCAAGCCCGACGTGCCCAGCGAAGCGGAATTGCAGTTCTTTGGCGACACGGCGGTCAGCCTTGTGCGCCTGGACAACGGCGCGTCGCTTCTGGATGAAGGTCATACGGCGGTTTGTGTCGCGCCACCGCCCTACGCAACGTGGGATTGCACGCGCAAGTTCGACAAACGGCTGGACGGTCCGAAGTGGTTCGTTTGGAGCAACCGGCAGTTCATCATGGCGCGCAAGCACTTGCCAGACGGTCGCAAACGCACGGCGCTCTACGAGATTCACGGCGACTTGGCGAACCCGCAAGCGACGGTCACGCTCCAGGAATTGGCGGAGTTCAAAAGCGCGGGTGACACAGCGTACGTCGGCGTGCTGCCCATGGGCGGTTCGCAGTTTCTGGTTTCCTGGTATTCCAGTGACGTGGTGGCCGATGACGTGTGGAGCATCGGCATGTTTACGCCGTCCGACATTTGGCTGGCTTGGGTCGATCTGGCCTTTGCCCCCGCGCCGCAGTAGCTACGGGACGACGGGCTGGCCCGGACGACTCGCCGTGAGCACGTAGCGCAGAATTCGCGCGCGGTCGACATCCTGCAATCTCGCCCGCTGCGCCATCTTGTCCACCACGTGCGGCCATTCCGTTTGCGGCACGTTGGCGGGCAGCACGACCCTATGACATGCCCCGCACTTGCGCGCGTACAGCGTTCGGCTCTCGTCCAGATCGTCCTGCGTTTCCGGAAACGACTGGCGCGCCCAGACGCGATCGGAATCCGTCACGATCGGCAGCGCCGGCGTGCAAGCGGACAAGAGCAGAAGCACCAGAACGAGCAATCGCATCGCCACCTACAAGTGAATTCCTAAGATGACGCGCGTTTGAACCGCATGAAAGTCCTGCAGATCGCGGGTCGTGCCAGCGGCGGTGACCGCGTCGCCAAAGCCGACGATCTGCGGCGTCACCGACGTCACGAGCCACCAGCTTTGCGAAGAGTAGCCCACCACGGGGCCGGCGAACAGTGCGCCGTGCTCCAGCGCCGTGTCCGACCCGACGCCGCTCTGTTCCAGCGTCGCCTGTCCGTACACTTCCGCGCCCAGCGTCAGGTGATCGGTCACAAAATGCGTCGCGCCGAGCGAGAGAGCGAGCTTATGCTCGTTGTTCCAAAAGCCATCGTAGCCCCATTCGCGCTCGTAAATCAGGTTGCTCGCCAACTGCCACGCGCCCACGCGCTTGTCCAAGAGCAGCTTGGCCTCGATGTCATATTCCAGCGGCGACGCGCCCAGCTCCAGGTACAGCGCCGAGCCGATCGCGTCCGCGCTTGCGCTGGTCAGGTTGTACTTGAACTCCGCCGACACGCCCTGCGATGCCGAACCGCTCACGATTTCCGAACCCGATCGCGCGGTCTCACTGCCCCAGTTCAAGTAGATCGCCGCCATCAGCCGGTCCGTGATGCCGACCTCGAACTCCAAGCGGTGATCCATCCCCAGATAATACTGGTCGCGGCCCATGCGAAACGTCGTCTGCGGCTCGATCTCCACCGCACCCGCGGGCAGCGTCGCAGACTCGTACGACAACGTGAAGTGCCGTTCATTGGCCCAGCCCGGCGTCGTCAACAGCAAGCCCAGGACCGGGTACAGGAGGCGGAATTTGTGCGTGTGCATCGGATTGTCCTTTCAGGTCGGCTGATTAGCGAACTCGTGCGGTCCGCTCCTCGGCAGCCGCGGCAAATGATAATGAAAGTGACTTTCAATTTCAAGAGCAGGTTCGTCACAGCAGTGTCAGCCGCTTCTCGATGTTCTCACTTGCCCTTCGCCGCCGAATCCCCTAGCTTTGTCGCAGCGGGGTCTACCGTCTTTGCGGCATTACGCCGATTTGGAGGCCACCCAATGAGCAGTTCTTCGCCGACTCTTGCGTCGGTGCCGCGGTCCTCTGGCTACGCGTCTGACAAGCCAACAGGCCGCGTTCGCATTCAGCACCTCCGTGAAAGCAAAGAAAAAAAGCAGCGCTTCAGCGCGGTGACGTGCTACGACGCGACGTTTGCGCGCCTGGTCGACGCCGCGGGGATCGAAGTCGTGCTTGTCGGCGATTCGCTGGGCAACGTCATTCAAGGCCAAGAAACGACGTTGCCGGTGACGGTCGACCACATGGTCTATCACACCGCCGCAGTGGCACGTGGGCTGCATCGCGCGCACTTGGTGGCGGACATGCCGTTCATGAGCTACCGCAACGCGGACGTTGCCTTGCACAATGCCGGTCGGCTGCTGGCGGAAGGCGGCGCGCACGCGGTGAAGCTGGAAGGCGGCGTGGAGTTCGCGGAAACGGTTCGGCAACTCGTCCAAGCGGGAATTCCGGTGATGGGTCACATCGGCTTGACGCCGCAATCGGTGCACGCGATGGGCGGACACCGGGTGCAGGGGCGCGGGACCTCGGCGCGCAAGCGTTTGCTGGCGGACGCGAAGGCGCTTGAAGCGGCGGGTTGCTACTCGATCGTGCTGGAAGCGATTCCGGCTGAACTGGCTGCGGAAGTGACCGCGTTGTTGAAAATCCCAACGATCGGCATCGGTGCGGGCACTGAATGTGACGGCCAGATCCTCGTCATCTACGACCTGCTCGGACTGGATCCGCACGCGCACAAGCCGAAGTTCGTCAAGAAGTTTGCGTCTTTGGGTGAGTTGGCGCAGGCGGCGCTGACGCAGTACCGCGAGGACGTCGCGAGCGCGACGTTTCCGGGTCCAGAGCACGTGTACCACGATCCAACCGTGGCGCCGGCCAAAGTCGCAGGAGCTTAGGCCATGCTGGAAAATGTCGCAGGGGCGCAAGTCGCGCGCACGCCCGAAGAAGTGCGGGCGTGGGTGCGCGAGGCGCGTCAAAATGGCAAGCGCATCGCCTTGGTGCCGACGATGGGCGCGCTGCACGCGGGTCACATCACGCTGGTCGACGCGGCGCGGCAACATGCCGAAGCGGTCCTCGTGTCGATCTTCGTGAACCCGATGCAGTTTGGCCCGAAGGAAGACTTTTCCGCCTACCCGCGACCGTTTGAAAACGACTGTTCGCGCTGTGCGGAAGCGGGCGTCGACCTCATCTACGCGCCGACGCCAGCGACGATGTACCCGGAGGGCTACCAAAGCCACGTCGAAGTCGAGCGGCTGACCCAAGGGCTCTGCGGCGCCGCGCGTCCGACCCACTTCCGCGGCGTGACGACGGTCGTGATGAAGCTGCTGAACATCGCCCAGGCTGACGTCGCGGTCTTTGGCGAGAAGGATTACCAACAGTTGCAGGCACTCAAGCGCATGGCGCTGGATCTGGACCACCCGACGCAGATTCTGGGCGCGCCGATCGCCCGTGAGTCCGACGGTCTGGCGATGAGCTCGCGCAACGTGTACCTGACGGCGGACGAACGCGCGGCGGCGCCGGTGATCGTCCGCTCTTTGCGCGCGGCGCAGGCGCAAGTGCAGGCGGGCGAGCGTGACCCGAAGCTTGTGGTGGCACAACTTGTGGCGGCGATGACGGCTGCGGGCGGACGCGTCGACTACACCGAGATCGTCGATCCGGAAACGCTCCAACCTGTCGCAACGCTGGATCGCCCGACGCGGGCGATCGTGGCAACGTGGTTTGGCCGCGCGCGGCTTCTCGACAACATGGACCTTCTGCCGTAGCGGAGCCCTGTCGATGGGAAAACTGGCCTATTCCGGGAAGTTGTTGCGCGAACTCGTCGACTTTGCTCGCGAGAACAAGGTCTATTGGATTGTGCCGCTCGCCCTCGTCCTCGCCCTCGCAGCGCTCATCGCGGTCGCGGGCCAAGGCGCGGCGCCGTTCATCTACCAGCTCTTTTGAGCCGATCGCATCCGCAACTTCTTGACCCAACTAGGTTTGGTCATTACACTTTAGCGCTTAACTGCCCGCTCGTCTTGGCCAATGGCAGCGCACTTGGGAGTCACATCATGAAGCTTTGTAGTCTTTTTCTGAGCCTTTCCTGTACCTTGGCGCTGGTTCTCAGCGCGTGCGGTAGTTCGTCAACGACGGACACAACCCCCGCGGACACCCAGACCGGCACGGACGTCACATCGTCCGATGGCATCACGGGCGAGGACGGAGCGGGCGACACGTCGTCCGATGGCGCGAACAGCTGCTGCGCCGACCACGGCGCGCAGTGCGGCTTCATCAAGGAATGCCCCAAGTCCTGTGGCGCGTGCAGCACCAACCAAAAATGCGACGCGACCCACAAGTGCATCGCCGACGTGAAGCCGACGCTCAAGAAGTTCGGCGAGCCGTGCGGCCCCAACAAAGACTGCGTCTACCCGGCGGACACCACGGACCAGGCGGCCTTGACCGCTTACTTTGACTGCATCAACGCCCAGTGCGACGACGGCGTGTGCAACGGCGGCGTGTGCACGAAGCAGTGCAACATTGGCACCGACGACAAGAACAACGCGACCGGCGCTGACGGCGCTGACGGCATCGAAGACGTGGGCGCGACCAGCGACTGCGGCGGCGCGGTCGACGGTCCGTGGGGCAGCAAGTTCTCCTGCGTGCAACTGCTCTCCCCGCAAAACGGCAACGTGCCGAACTACATCTACTGCTTGCCGGAAACCAGCTTCAAGCCGTGCAAAGCCGACTCCGATTGCGATACCGGTGATTCCTGCCAGTTGCAGCTGATCTACGGCGCTTACCAGCAGATGTGCGGCCCCGCCAAGAAGACGCCCGTGGGCACCGCTGGCGCCTACACGTACAAAGCGGGCAGTACCCTCGGCCAAGCGTGCAACAGCGACCCGACCAAGGGAGATCTCGCCATGTGCGCCAATGACTTCTGTTCGGGCGCGGGCTTCTGCCTCGGCTTCTGCAAAACCGACGCGGATTGCGCCACGGCCGGTGGCGGCGCGGGCTACAGCTGCAAGCCGAACGTCAAGGTCGCCAGCAACCCCGCGTATTCGGCCAGCCTGTGCCTGCCCAAAGATTGCGCGATCGACGCGGACTGCGGCGCGGGCTACTTCTGCCGCCCGTACTGGAACGGCGTGAAGAACCCCGCCGGTGAGCCCGACCCGAACGACGCGACCAAGCTCATCTACCCGGCCTTCCAGCCTGGCTGCCAGCCGATCGCGGCGAAGACCGTCAAGCCCGGCGAAAGCTGTGATCCGTATGCCACCAGCACGGCGGCGACCAAGCCCGGTGCGCTCTGCCAGAACCCGTACGCGTGCGTGGACGGTAGCTGCGGCAGCCTGTGCAAGACCAACGCGGACTGCACAGCCGACCAGCAGTGCGGCGTGGACGAGATTCCGCTCGATGTCGACAACCCGCAGGGCACCGGCGCGACGGATGGCATCTACGACTTCGAAATCTCGCTCAACATCTGCGCCTACCTGCCCAAGGCCGCTGGCACCTGCGCGGCCTCCAAGGATTGCAGCGGCGCTTCGTCCTACTGCAAAGCGTTTGTGCACAAGCTCGACCTGCCCAAGGACGCCACGCCGATCGGCAACGACACGATCAACGGCGTGTGCGTGGCGCCCGACGCCAAGGCCGCCAAAGACGGCGAAGTCTGCGGCCCCGCGGCCAACGACGCGTACTGCGCCAGCGGTTACTGCTTGAACACCCAGGGCGCCAACGGCGCGGTTCAGCCGGGCTTCTGCGCGGACTACTGCTCGAGCAAGAACGACTGCCCAGGCAGCATCAGCATTGGCGGCACGAGCTACAAGAACTACTGCCGTTCGCTCCGTTTGGGCTTCAACAACACGCTCGACGACATTCGCGATGACTTGTGGCTGCCAGTTTGCTACCCGATCGCGGCGACCAACTCGCTGGAAGACTGCGCGGCGACCAAGAAGTGCACGGCGGCTGGCGAACAGTGCTTGCCGATGACGATCGCTGCGGGTCCGGACACGGCGGCGAAGATCGACTACATCTGCGCGGCGGTCGGCGCGACGGCGACCAAGAACGTCGGCGAGGCCTGCGATCCGAACCCGGCGGCGGGCGCTGACCCGGAATGCAAGCCGGGCCTCGGCTGCATGGCGGACGCGGCTGGCAAGGGCTACTGCACTGGTCTTTGTGCCAAAGACGCCGACTGCGGTAGCGGCAACGACGGCATGATCTGCGACTTGCAGAACCAGTGGCTGCCGCGCAAGGACATCACCAAGGCGGCGATCGTCCCGATCTGCAAGAAGGCCAAGGCGTGCATCCCGTGCGGCTTGGACACGGACTGCGCGGGCACCTACGCGTGCAGCAACATCGCCGCGAGCGGTTCTGCGGCCGACGGCCGTTGCGCCCCGGCCTGCAGCATCGATGCGGACTGCGCTGGCAAAGATGGCGGCTCCAAGTGCATCGACGCGCTGGGCACCAACGGCAAGGCGACCGGCAAGAAAGTGTGCGCCCCGGCCACCTGCAAGTAATTCCTTCCCGATAGACCCAACGTGCGCGTCATGCGTCTGACTCCACGGCCGAACTGGCTGTGGAGTCGACCATGCGCGTGCGCGTCTTTTTGCTGTTGTTCCTCGCGATGCCCGCGTCGGCGCAGACCCCGCACCAACGACGGCTGGATGTGTTGGTCGACGCTGCGCGGGAGATCCTCGTTGCGCAAGCCGCGCGGCCGATTCATCCGCCCCAGCACGGCGGATTCTGGTGTGTCGCGCCAGATGCGCCCGATCAGCGCGTACGCGTGCGTACCTGGGCGCCGCAGGGGCGTTGGCTCTGGTGTTTTCCCGCGGACGTGCCGACTTGGTGGGCAGGTCCCTGGCGGTAGCGGTTACGCCTGCAAAACGACCTGTCCGCGGAACGAGCGCGCGCGCCAGGCAAACAGCGCGGCCGAGAGCGCCATCAAGCCGGCAAAGACCCAGAAGAACCGCTCCGGCGGCAGCGACTTCAACCCTGCAAGCAGCGCCACCAGCAGGTTGCCGACGGTTACTGACAGCGACCACAACCCGACGACGGTTGACTTCATCGCCCGCGGCGCTTGGGTGTAGGCGAATTCCAGACCCGTCACGGACACCAGCACTTCGCCCAGCGTGATGAGCACGAACGGCAGCACTTGCCACAGGACGGACACGGACTCGCGCGGCGACGCGTCAATCGAGCGCTGGATCAGCGCGATCGCGACAAACGAAAGCGCGGAGACGCCCATGCCCGCCGTCATCTTGCCCAGCGGCGTCACCTTCAAACCGAGGCGCTGCCAAGCCGGCAGAAGGACGCCGGCCATGAGCGGAATCAGGATCATCACGAGCAACGGGTTGAGCGCGTTGATTTGGCTTGCCTGCACGGTCATCGCGCCAAACGGCGTGTCAAACGTGCGCAGCATGTCCTTGGCCTGCACGACCCAGGACGAGCCGCGTTGGTCAAAGAGCGCCCAGAAGATGCTGACCAGACCGAACACGGAGAGCAGGCGCAGCACTGCGCGTGTGCCTTCGACGGAAGCGGCGTCCAAGCGGCGTTCGGCCGTCTGCCACAGCGTCTCGTTGGCCTGACGGTGGCGGACGCCTTGCCACAGGACGGAAAGCACGCCGCGATCGGGAGCGAGCCGCGCGCGCCAGGCAAAGAGCGCGAGCCCCGCGGCGATGCACGCCAGCGACACACCCAGCTTGCCGTACCAAGGCAAACCACCGGTGAACCACAGCGAGCCCAGCGACAGAAACAGCAGCGCGGAGGAAGCGGCGTCCAAGAGCCCCAACCGACCACCCGGCGAAGGCGGCGCGTGGTGGTATCGGTTGCGACCCAGCCACAAAATGAAGGTTGCCAGGGCCATCAGGATGCCGGGAATGCCAAAGGCGATCGCTGGGCCAAACCGCACTTTGAGCCACGGCACCAGAAGCGTCGCGAAGAACGAGCCGAAGTTGATGATGAAGTAGAACGCCTGGAAGATCTTCTCGACAAGCTTTTCCTGCCCACCGCGGTATTGGTCCCCTACAAACGCGGAGACACACGGTTTGATGCCGCCCGAACCCACGGCGATGAGCGCAAGGCCGAGGTGCATGCCGCCGATCGACTCTTCACCGACTGCCAGCACCGCGTGTCCCAGGCAGTACACAAGCGAGAGCCAGAAAATCGTGCGGTACTTGCCCAACAAGCGATCGGCCAGAATCGCGCCGATCATCGGCAGCGCGTACGCCGCCGCGGTGAACAGGTGGTAATCCGCCGTCGCCGCCGTCTTCGCGTCCGCGGCGTTCAGGTGCATCGTCTGGGCGTACAGGCCGATCAGGTGCTCGGTCAGGATGGCGCGCATGCCGTAGAAGGAAAAACGCTCGCAGCCTTCATTGCCGATGATGAAGCCAATGCCGCGTGGATGGCGCACGACCGGTGCTTGTTCTTGCGTCATTTGACCCAGATGTTGACGTCGTCGATGCCAAGAGACGCCGAGGCCGCGTCTTTGCTGAGCGTCGAGGAGAACTGGACCGTCGCGCCGGTTGCGCTGTGGTCGACGATCGCCTTGGGGTAGCGTTTCAGATCGGCCAAGCTGGCGTTGCCGCACGAGTCAGGCTGCGTGGAGGACGCGGACGGGTTCGTGACGGTGTCGCTCCAGGCCAACACGCCGTCGATGGCGAGCAGCGCTGCGTCGTTGGACCACGCGTCGATGCACTGCACGGTGCCTTGCACGCGCATTTGCGTGTGGGCGGGCAGGTTCGTCAGCGTGGTCGCCATCGCGTAGCCCTTGCCGGCGATACCGACGCCGCCGAGCAAGCCACTTGTGCCGCAGACCGAAAGCGTCTTGGGCGTCCATGCGCCTGATGTCGCGTTGAAGTCATTTTGCCCGACCCGCGTCCAGCCGCCGTTGTCGCACCACATCTGTGAGGCTGCGGTCGTGCCGAATTTCAGCCAATAGAAGCCGTCCGCCAGTGCGCCGTTCAGGTCCAGAATCGCCTTGCAGTTGGCGGCGGGCTGCGCTTGCGAGCCGAGAACGTTGCAGACTTGCACGCCATCGCCCGCGTAGGGCGCGTTGCACGAGCACGTGTAGCTGCCCGGCGTGTTTGTGCATTCCGCATACGCGTTGCAAGGTGCGCCCGCGCCGCGGATGCTCAGGTTGCTGACTTCGACGCCGTGCGTCGTGTTCTTGCCGCCGTCGACCGTGTCGAACGCCATGCGCAGCCGCACGGACTTGCCGCCGTAGCCGTTCAAATACGCAGTGTAATGTTTGGACACGCCCATGGGTGCGGTCTGATAGGACTTGTCCCACACCGTGACGACCTGCTCCTTGGAACCGCTGCCCAGGACGAGTTGCACCTGGAATTTGTCGTAGTAGGTGCCCGCATCCGTGTTGATCAGCACGTCAAAGCCGAGGTGGTGCCACGGGTGCGACGACAACGTGATGCTGGGTCCCGTCGCGTTGCCTTTGTTGGCCCACGTGTCACCGCCCGCTGAAGTGTCATAGTTTGTGCCGCTCGCGTTGCCGTAATAGAGCGCGCCGTTCCAGAGTTGCCAGGAGACCGGCTGCGGTACGCCGGTGGATTGCGGGTTGCTGGCGGCGTAGAGGTTGGGCGGGTCAACCGTCCAGCCGGCGATGCCCGCGGTGGTGAAGTCCCACGACCAGTCGACCGCTGGGCACTCGTCGATGTCCGTGCACGTCTTGCCGTCGCCCGTGTATCCAGCGTTACAGGCGCACGTGAAACTGCCTGGCGTGTTCGTGCAGACCGCGTTGGCGCCGCAATCGGCCGTGCCTGCCGCGCACTCGTCGATTTCTGTGCACACGACGCCGTCCGGTGCCGCTGGATTGCCGTCCGCGTAGCCAGCGGGGCAACCGCATGAGAATCCACCCTCCGTGTTGACGCAGGTCGCCACCGCCGCGCACCCAGCCGCGCCGGTCGCGCACTCGTTGACGTCAGCGCACGTCGTGCCGTCGCCCGCATAGCCGCTGTTGCACGTGCACGAGAAGCTGCCGGCCAGATTGGCGCACGTCGCGTTGCTGCTGCAGTTCGCCGTGCCACTCGTGCACTCGTTTTCATCCACGCACCCGCTGCTCGTCGCGAAGTAGCCGGGCTTGCACGTGCACGTGAAACTGCCCTGCGTGTTCTTGCACGTCGCGTCCGCGGCACACGCGCTGGTGCTCGCCGCACACTCGTTGATGTCGACGCACGTCAAGCCGTCGCCGCTGAAGCCCGGATTGCAGGCGCACGTGTAGCTGCCCGGCGTGTTGGTGCACGTTGCATTTCCGGCGCACGTCACGAGGCCAAGCGCGCACTCGTCGATCTCCGTGCAGCCGATGTTGCCAAAGCCCTCGTAGCCAGTGTCGCACGTACAGACGGGGTTGGGCCCGACCATCGCGCACGAGGCGCTCGCCGCACACGTCGTCACCAAGCACAGGTCGTTTTGGCTGCAGTACTTGCCCGTGCCAAAGTAGGAGGGCTTGCACGTGCACGTGTAGCTGCCGTCGGTGTCGGCGCAGTCGGCGTTGATGTCACACGGGTACATCGGCGCCGCACACTCGTTGATGTTGACGCAGGCCCCCGTGCCGTCCAACTCGTAGCCCGGCAAGCAGACACATTGGGCGCCAGGGACGGTGTTCTTGCACGCCGTGTGCGGGCCGCAGATTTGCGTGCCTGCCGCGCATTCGTCGACGTCGGTGCAGTCCTTGCCGTCGCCCGTAAAACCGTCCTTGCACGTGCAGGTATAGCTGCCCTGCGTGTCGGTGCACGTGGCGTCGGGCGAGCAGATCGCGTCGCCGTTCTGGCACTCGTTCTTCTGCACGCAGAGCTTGCCGTCGCCGTTGTAGCCCGTCTTGCACGAACAGAAGAATCCGCCAGGCAGGTTCTTGCAGTTCGCGTCGGCAGAGCACCCGGTCGTGCCGTCAAAACACTCGTCGACGTCTGCACAGAAGATGCCGTCGCCCAAGAAACCCTTCTTGCAGGTACAGGTGAAGCTGCCGGTGCCGTTGACGCACTTGGCGTTGCTGTCGCACACGCTCGCCGGGAGCTGGCACTCGTCGATGTCCTTACACGTCTTGCCGTCACCTGAAAATCCAGGGTTGCAGGCACACGTGAAGCTGCCGTCCTCGTTGCTGCACGTGCCGTCGGCGCCACACGGGCTGGGCGTGGCGGCGCACTCGTTCACGTCCGTGCAGGACACGCCGTTGCCGGTGTAGCCGTCTTTGCAGGTGCACTGAAAGCCGCCGACGGTGTTCGTGCAGTTGGAATGGGGGCTGCAGTAGCCCGAGGCGCACTCGTCGATGTCCAGGCAGAAATGGCCGTCGCCGGTGAACCCATTGTTGCACGTGCACGTCGGCTCCAAGGTCGTCGAGTTCACACACGTCGCCTTTTTGTCGCACGGGTTCAACTTGGACTTGCACACGTCAAACGCCTGAACCGTGAGCGTCGGGCTGGTTGCCAAGGGCGCGGCCAACAGGTCGTCCGAGGCGACGGCTGTGCAGTAGATCTGTGCGCCCGCCAACAGCGACGTGCTTTTGCTGTCCGACGCCAGCTTGTCCACATTGATCGTCTGCGTGGTCGCGCCGGGATTGACGTAGTCGCCTACCCGCCAGCCCCAGACGAGCGTGACCTTGTCGCCGTCCGCATCCGTTGGCGGCGTGGCCAACTCGCACGTGACGTCGCTCAGCAAATCCGCAGTATCGGGCGTGATCTTCAGCATCGGCGCGCTGGGTGCGGCATCGCCAATCAGCACCTGCGCGGTCGCACCCGGACTGTCTGCCGTGCCGTCGTTGGCGATTGCCGTCACGACCCACGTCTCGCCGCGCTTGTGCGTTCCCGCCGCGAGTTCGCCGTTCGCGCCTCCCGGATGCACGGTCGTGTCGCCGGTCTTGTGCCACTCGTAGCGCACATGCACTTTGTCCGGCGACCGATCGATGTCCGCCGCTGGCTTCAGGAGCACCGGCACCAGCTTGTCCAACGTCGTCGGTTGCGCCGGCTTGATCTGCACGGTCGGCGAAGTCGGCGGCGTGTTGATGTACAGCCCCAGGTCACGCCCGGCATGCCCGCCGCTGCCGTCGGTCACTTCGATGTGAATGGCTTGCGGTCCCGCCGCCAGATCGGCTTTGTCAAAACTTGAACGTCCCGTCGGGTCCAGCGGCCCCGACCACAGCACGTTCTTGTCGGCAGTGGTCCACGTGGCCGTCAGATCCGCGAATGCGACCGTGCCGCCCGTCACCGCGGCGGAGAAATGGACGAGCTCGCCGACATTCAGCGACGCGCCATTTTGCGGCGACTCGATCGTCACGGCCAACGGCAGCGCCACGGCGTCGCTCGTGTCAGCAAGCGCGTCAGCGCTGCCCGAATCCAGCGCCACAATCTGAATTTCCCCGCAACCGGCGACAACCAAACAGAGAAGTGGCAAGAAGGTTCGGAACGTATGCGACATCGGGGCGCGCCTCACCGCACGTCAAAACTCCGCAGTTTGCAGTCTTCTCGCCACGCGCACAAGCCGCGGGTGACGCTTGCGCCCGCGCGGGCTTACGGCCAAGATCGCGTCTGCGTTACGCGTGGCGTGCGCGGGAGATTTCAGCATGCGGCAAATTCTCGTGGTCATGGCGCTTTGGCTCGCCGCGTGCGGCAGCAAGACGACGACGCCCGACACGACGGCGGTCGAGGATACCGTCACCGGCACCGACGCAGTCGTCACGCCACTCGATGTGGCCAGCGGCGGCGACATTGGGGCCGGCTTGGTGTGTGGCGAAAAGTGGGCGCAGGGCTACTGCATCAAGTTCACGTTTCACGGTCAGAAGTTTGACGGCCGCACCTTCACGCTTCAGCGTGACTTGACCGGCACATCGAGCACCGTCGTCTTTGGCAACACGCACATGCAGCCGCCCGCGGCGTCGCTGGCGATTCACGATACGTGGCAGTTGGGCACGTACAAGGACCCGCTGGACATGAACATCGTTTTTGGAAATCTCGTTGAAACGGCGGGTTTTCCAGCATTTGCGCCCAAAGCCGACGACTACCCATTCTCCTGTAACGCGCCCTACATCGACATCACGTACGGCAACGTGCGCTACAAGTCGACGTGTCCCAGCTTGACGGGCGACATCAACGTCAAGACATGGACGTCGACGCCGGGAGAACAGTTTACAGGCCGTTTTTCTGGTCACTTGCAGCAGTACCTGACCGATCCGGGCGGCTCGCCGGATTGCGATGCAACCACCGTCGGCAGCAAGTGCAAATCGGCGCTGAACACCGTCGATGTCGAAGGGACTTTTGGACTCACGTTGCCCGCCCTCAACGCCGCCACGGCGCCGTGATGAACACCGCCCGCTCTTGGCATCCGGACGGCAAGTGGCAGACGCTGGATGCGTTTGCCGGCGCGCGGATCCACTTTGTTCGACCTCGGCCACACGCCGGGCCACCGCTGCTGTTGATTCACGGCTTTGCCCAGTCGTCCTGGGTCTGGCGGTTCGTGTTGCCACAATTCTGCCAGCAGTTCGACGCGATCGCGGTTTGTCTGCCTGGTTTGGGCTGGTCGGACAAGCCCACGGCGGTTTCCTACCGCTTTGATGACCAACGTGCGCGGCTTCTGGAGCTGTTGGACCGGCTGAAGGTCGCGCGGACGCACGTCTGTGGCAATTCCATGGGCGGCGCGCTCGCGATGGCCTTGGCGGCGCTGAACCCCGATCGTGTGGACCGCCTCGTGCTGGTCGGACCCGCGGCGCACGGCTTGTTCCCGGCTGCGTGGATCGCCGCCTTGCAGCGTGAAGGGATGGCGCCGCTGTGGTCGTTGCCCGGGTTTGACCTGCTGCTGAAGTTGGGGTTGACGCACGGCGCGTACAAGCACCTGCCGATTGACGACCACTACATGGCGCACTTCCTCGCGCCGTTACGCGACCACGGCGCCGTGCGCGCGACCTTGCGGATCGCGCGGTATTTTCGCGCCGACCTTCAGGCTCTTGACCCGTTCCTCCCGCGAATCCGCGCGCCGACGCTGCTCATCTCGGGTCGCCACGATCGCCTGGTGCCGCGTCATATCGTCCGTCGGGTCGCCGCGCGCGTGCCAGAAACCCGCCAGCTCGTGTACGATGCCAGTGGCCATTGCCCGCAGGAAGAAGAGCCAGGCCGCTTCGCCACTGACGTGCGCAACTTCCTCCTGGAGACCGCGTGAAAAAGGCACTGATCACCGCTGGACACAAGCGCTTGGGCAAGGCGATCGCCTTGGCGTTGGTTGAAGCCGGATTTGACGTTGCCGTGCACTTTCGCCGCGACCCTGAAGCGGCTGAAGCGGTGGTGACCGCAGCGCGGTTGGCCGGACGTCGCGCAGTCGCGTTGCATGCGGAACTGACTGATTCTGAGTCGCTTCCGGCCCTCGTTGCCGGTGCCGCGGAAGGTCTGGGCGGCTTGTCGCTGCTGGTTCTCGCCGCCGCGGACTACACGCCAACGCCGATCGACGCGCTTTCAGCGGCGCAACTCGATCGCGCGTTCGCGCAGAATGCCCGCGCACCGGTCGAACTGGCCCTGGCCGCGCGCGCGCAGTTGACCGCGTCAGGCGACGGGCGCGTCGTGATTCTGGGCGATCTGGCCGCGCAAATTCCGCTTCACGGCTACCTCGCACATTCGCTCGCCAAGGCGGCATTGCACGCTGCTGTGCGCGGTCTGGCGGCCGAACTGGCACCAGAAATCCTCGTCAACGCGGTCGTGCCGGGGGCGGTCCTGCGGCCAGACGATCTGCCGGAATCGGCGTGGCAGCGCCTTCTGGACGTCGTGCCGCAAGGCGCTGTTGTCGCTGCGGATCCAGCTGCCGGGAGCCGCGCGATCGCTGAAACTGTCGTGTATTTGAGCACCTGTAGCCGCTTCCTCACCGGCACGTTTGTCACTGTCGACGGCGGAAGGACCGCGCGCTGGTAGGTCACAAGTGCGTGTTGAAGTGTTGAAGCGTTTGCACACCGCGTGCGTTCTGGCTAACGTCCGGCTCGCTTCAGGCCGGGTGGCAGCTCGGCTCTCTTACCCCAAACGAGGCGAAAAATGTCGATTCGATTGAGTTTCTTGCTTGTGTGCACGCTCGGATGTCCGACGCTCGCAGTGGCGGCCGACGCGCCGGGCGCAGACGCGGACAAGCCGAAGCTGCTCATCGTCCCGACTGTCTACATCGGCGAAGTACGTGCCATTTATGAAAAGCGCATCCAGAAGTCGCTGAGCGACGCGTTGGCCTCGTCCAGTCGCGTCGACCTGCTGACAGACAAGGACCGCGCCGAGAAGCCGGCGCTCCCCAAAGACAAGGTCGCGCAGGTCAAGTCGACGCCGCAGTCGCGCCACATCGATGAGGCGGACGCTTGGCGGCAGGAAGGCACGGATCTCGCGGCAGAAGGCAAGCACAAAGAGGCGCTGGCCAAGTTCCGAGACGCGATCGCTGCCTACGAGCGGTCGTCGTCTGAACTCGTGGACTTCTCCAAGCTCGCGGATGCCTACGCCCGTGCGGGCCTGTCGGCGCACGCCGCGGGCGGCGGAATTGCCGAGACGACGCGGCTTTTTGAGGCCGGCGTGACGATTCAGCCCACGCTGGTCATCGATCGCCGCAAGCAGGACAAGGAATTGCTCGACGCGTTCGACGGCGCGCACGAGCGTCTGGAAAACGGCAAGCGTTTCGCGATCGCCGTGGAAGGCGCAGGGGAAGGTGCCGAAGTGTTTGTTGACGGCGTGAAGATCGGCGCGCTCCCGTCCAAGTCCGCGCCGCTGCCGTTGGGCACGCATTACGTGCAAGTGCGCGGCGTGAACTGGCAGCCGTGGGCGATCGCGGTGAAGGTGAAGAACAAGGACGCTTCGGTGACGGCTAAGATCTTGGAGATCAAGAAAGAAAAGGCCGCACGCAAGGAAGTGGAACTGGGCATCGACGCGATGGAGGACTGTGCGAAGGCAGGTGCGTTTGGCTCGGACAAGTGCCGCATTCCGGCGGGCAAACTGGGCAAGCAGACGGGCGCGACGTACATCGTGTTCAGCGCGGTGAAGCCGGATCGCTACGGTCGCCTCTCCCTGCATCCGTTTGTGATGGAAGCGACGTCTGGAGCGACAGTTCCGCTGAAGCCGATTGATCTGGCGTCGGACCTCGCTGATCTGAACGCCCGCGCCTCGGCGTTTGAGGCGGACGTTGCCGATGGGACCGAGCACTTCGCCAAGGCGCGCGCGTTGACGGGTACACCGAAAGTCTACAGCAAATAGCGAATTTGGCACCCTCGATCCACCTGAAATCGTTCAGCAAAAACTAGGCGTTGCGTTGCGACGCCGTGGGCGCTACCCTGCAACTGGGGCACTGCGCGCAGGTCACGTTACGGGTGCGACATGGCACTGACTGCGCAGTGGACGTTCCCCGGCTGTACACGAGGCGCATGATGTCCGGACGTTTTGCCCGAATGGGGTCCTTTTCGACTGCCGGTGCGTGGTTTTTCATCGCCGCGACGCTTGTCCTCGTCGCCTGCAGCGATCCGACGCCGGACACGAACAGCGCGGGCGCTGGCACCGGCACGGGCACCAATGGCGACGGCACGATCGACCCGACGACGCTGAAGCTGGAAACCGAGATCATCGGCGAGGCCCGCGCAGGCGTGGCGTTTGACGTCAAGTGCCGCACCTTCAAGCCGGTGGTTGCCGACGACGCAAATCAGGGCTACGGCAAGGAAGTGGCGCTCCCGGCAGCAGCGACGGTCACTGTGACGAGCGGACCGGGGCAGCCGGTGTCGATTCAGGGCGTCAGCGTCACGTTTGCCAAAGTGGGCACGTATCAGGTTGCCTGCCAGATCCCGACCTACAACTTGAAAGACGCGACGCCTGCGGACGTGGATGTGATCGCTGGTCTGGCGGTCGCGATCGACACGCTGCTGCAGCCTGCGCCTGGCAGTCCGGAGGGTACGCCGTCGCCGACGGACGTCGTGGCGAATACGCCGGTGGGCGTGACGTGCACCGCGCAGGACAAGTTTGGCAATGAAGTGTTGGAAGGCTTCTCGGTGAAGATCGCGCCTACGAGCGCGCCCCAGCCGACCGGCTTTTTGACGCAGTTGAAGAAGGCGGGCGACTACCTGATCGCCTGCATCGTCGACGGTCAGGAGGACAAGACGCCGGCGCCGCTGCACGTGCACGCGGACGTGCCGGTTCACTTGTTTGCGCTGCTGGATCCGCCGGAACTGGAAGCGGGCGGTGCGAGCTCCGTGACCTGCGTCGCCAATGACGCGTATGGCAACCCGATCGCCGACTTCCCGTTCGCGATCGACTTCTCCGGCGACACCGACATCAAGCTCGCGGGTCTCTACGTCACCTCGACCAAGGCGGGCCCGCACAAAGTCGCGTGCGTGCCGGAGACGGGCGATTGGAACGCGTACCAGTTGCACCCCGCGTCGCTGCTCGTTGATCCGGGACCGCCCGCGGTGCTGCAGGTGCAGACCGTGCCAGCCAAGCAGGTCTACGCGGATGCGGAGAAGGTGCAGTTCCTCAGCGTGGTGAAGGACGCGTACGACAACGTGATCCCGACCGCGACAGTGACGCTCTCGGTGACAGACCCGGCGACCGGCTGGAAAGTGAAGGATCCCAAGACGGTGCAGTTCCTTGTCGATGGCAAGTACAACGTGCACTTGCAGGTGGATCAGGACGTGGACATCGCCAAGGACCTGCCGATCATCGTCGATGGCACGCCGCCGTCGCTCACGATCGACTACCCGAACTGGGGCGACACGATTACCGGTAAGCCGTCTGTGCAGGTCATGGGTACGGCGGCGGATGGCACGTCGGGGCTCGCGAATCTGGTGCTGACGCCCAACTGGGATGACAACGCCAAGAAGAAGCCCGTGCTGGGCTCGACCGACCCGGACACCGGCTTGACCAACTGGGCGTCGCAGGTGCCAGCACGTCACGGTCTGAACACGGCCAAGGTGGAAGTGACCGATCTGGGTGGGCAAACGTCCAAGGCCACGCGCGGTTACTACTATTCCGGGCAGTACTACCCGACCGACGGCGCGCACCCCAAGGACGCGCCGGTCAAGGACGGCATCCAGATCTTCCTCGGCAAGGACTTCATCGACGACGGCGTCCACGACTACAACAATCCGAACGATCTCGCGACCATCATTGAAATGGTGCTGGCGAACATGGATCTGAACGCGCTGCTGCCGCCGAACCTGAATCAGGGCGCGATCGAAGTGAAGATCAGCAATCTCTCGATCAAGAAGCCCAAGGTTTCACTGGGAACCGTCGATGGCGGCATGAAAATGCACATCTTCATCAACGACTTCTACGCGGACATCGCGGTCAAAGCCAAGCAGTCGATTGGTCCCATCAGCGTGACCGTCAAAGTCTCGGGTAACATCACGATTGGCCAGATCGAAGTGGCGACGGAGCTCGGCGTTGCGGTGACGCCCGCGGGCGGTCCGACCGTCAAAGTGGTGTCGACCAAGGTGGACTTGAAGCAGTTCAACCTGCACCTCAACGGTCTGCTGGGGCTCTTTGACTTCATCACCAATGCGATCATCGGCGCGTACATCGGCACGCTGGAGAGCACGATCACGCAGCTGCTGAATGATCAGATTCCCCCGCTTTTGTTGGGGATTCTGAACGCGTTTGCGATCAACCAGGCGGTGCCATTGCCCGCGCTGCTGCCTGGTTCGCCGGCAACGACGATTACGCTCGCCAGTTGGCTCACCACGATGACCTTCTCTGGCATGGGTGTTTTGGTCAAGCTCGACGCGGAGTTGTCAGCGCCCAAGGGGATGGCGCACGTGAATCTGGGCTCGATCGGGCGTCAAGCGGGTTGTCCGGGGCAGATGAAGGACAGCTTCCTCATCGATCAGACCCAGCGCATGCAGTTGGCGATCCACGACGACCTGATCAACCAGGCGCTGCAAGCGGTGTGGTACGGCGGCGCGCTCAAGATCGACGGCATCACGGCGGCCGCACTGGGGCTGACGGGCGCGAATGCGCCGCAGATGGGCGGTTTCTCGCTGGACGGTGCGACGTTTGACGTGGACCTGTTCCTCGCGCCGATTCTCGAATCGTGCGCGCAGCCGACGCCGATGGACCTCCGCATCCAGGCGGGCGACGTCTACTTGAAGGCCAACCTGAAGCTGGGCGATTCGCCGCTGTCGATCGGCATCTTCCTGAACGCGGATCTGCCCGCGGCGCTCAAGATGGCCAAGAACCCGACGACGGGCGCGCAGGAACTGTCGGTGAAGATCGACGCGAGCAAGCTCAACCTGATGATGGAAATTATCGACATCACGGCGGATTTTGCCGACGCGAAGGGTGCGTTTGAAGACATCCTGAAGTCGCAGATCGACGCGCAGCTGTCCAAGGGCATTCCGGGCTTGGACAACATTGTGGTGCCGCTGCCGGCGATCGATCTGGGTAGCCTGATTCCGGGTCTGGCGACGGGCCTGAAGATGAACCTGACGCTGAAAGATCTTGTGCGCGCGGCCGGTTACTCGGCGATCAACGCGCAGATCAACTGAGGAGTGTCTGACGCGCGGCCAACAATTCGCGACGCGCGCCAGATGTGGTAGTTTGTGTGTGGGGCATGTTGCGCTCCGGGACATGGTCGAGGGTGAACCCTTGGCATTGGCGTGGCCCGAAGCGCGGTTGAACGGGAGCGGGAAGAGATGAAGCGAGAACTGTGCACAACCCGCTTGGCTACCGCGCTGCTTCTGGGCGCCGTTGCGTTCGTCGCAGCTTGTTCCTCGTCAACGGTGACGACGCCGGCGCCACCTGAAGACACGCTGGCGCTGTGTCAGGACAAAATCGACAACGACAACAACGGCATGACGGACTGCGATGACAGTTCGTGTTCAGGATCGACCGACAAGGCGATCCGCACGTACTGCCTGAAGAACGGCGACGTGAAGATCGGTGACACCAAAGGCGACGCGGACAGCGGCGCGGAAACGCTCGTCGATGACGGCCAGGAAATCGCCGACGACGCCACCAGCACGGGCGACACGACCGACGACACGGAATCCCTCTGCAAAATCGCTGGCACGTTCGGCTGCCCGTGTGTGGAAAACAGCGACTGTGACAGCAACTATTGCATCGACGGCGACCAGGGCAAGATCTGCACGCGCGAGTGCAAGGACTCGTGCCCGACGGACTTTTTGTGCAAGCAAACCAACGGCGTCGACGCCGCGTGGATCTGCGTCCCGGCGTACCCGACCTTGTGCATGCCGTGCTCGCAGCACTCGGAATGCCAGACCAATGGCACCACGGGCAACTACTGCGTGCCGTTTGACTACAGCACGTCCGCGCCCGATCCCAATGACCCCAGCAAGAAGATCACCAAGGGCTACATCGACGGCTCGTTCTGCATGACGGCGTGCACGCCCGCCAAAGACCCGAAGAACCCCGGCGCGTTCATTGACACGTGCAAGTCCGGCTACGCGTGTCAGGAATTGAAGTTGTTCGACGGCGGCAAGCCGGTGAAACAGTGCGTGCCGATCAGCGGCCAGTGCGGCTGCCACGACGCGTGGGCGCAGGAAGGCAAGTCGACCGTGTGCAAGAAGACGAGCACCGCCGGGCAGTGCCTCTCCAAGCGCCAGTGCACGTTCAACCAGCAGACGGGTGAGACGACGCTGTCACTCTGCGACGCCAAGGAGCCTTCATTTGAGGTCTGCGGCGATAACGAGGACAACGACTGCAACGGCCAGACCGACGAACCCGGCGCGGGCGGCTGCAAGAACTGGTACTTGGACAACGACTCGGACGACTACGGCACCGGCGTTGCCAGCACCGCGAACTGCCTGTGCAGCGACCCCGGCAAGGGCTACAGCAGCAACGGCGGCGACTGCAACGACTTCGCCCAGGCGATCCACCCGCTCGGCGTGGAAATCTGCGACAACATTGACAACGACTGCGACGGAGCGACGGACGAATCGGGCTCCAAGGGCTGCACAGTCTTCTACAAGGACCTCGACGGCGACGGCTTTGGCGACCCGAACAACTCCGCGTGCCTGTGCAAGTCCAAGCAGACATCCGAATGGATCCTGCAAGCGGCGGACTGCGACGACACGCCTGGACCGGGCGCGGCGATCCATCCCGGCGTCGATGAGATCTGTGACGGCGTGGACAACAACTGCAATACCAAAATCGACGAGCTCGGCGCGATTGGCTGCCAGCTCTACTACGTCGATCAGGACAACGACACCTACGGCGTGACCAACACGGGCCTGTGCTTGTGCGCGGCGAGCAAGTCCAACACCGCCGGCCAGCCGGGCGACTGCGATGACAGCAACGGCGCGGTCAATCCGGGCGGCATCGAAGTGTGCGATCTGGTCGACAACGACTGCAACGGCAAGGTCGACGACGGCTCGGCGGACGCGAACTGCGGCGCGATCGCGGGCGGCACGTCCAAGTGCGTCGACGGTCAATGCGCCGTGGGCACGTGCTACAAGGGCGAATACGACGTTGATCCCACCGTAGCAGGCTGCGAGTGCAAGTCGCTGAGCAACACGGGCAATCTGGGCCTCTTCTGCGGCAACGCGATCGACTTGGGCGTCCTGCCCGACGGCAGCGCGACGATTCAAAAGGCCGGACAAATCCTGCCGGGTGAAGGCGGCGACTGGTACAAGTTCAACGCCACGGACGCGCCAGACATCGGCACGAGCGACGGCGGCAACTGCGACCAGTACGACGTCCGCATCTCGTTCATGCTGAATCCCGGCGACTTGTTCGTGTTCGACGTGTACCGCGGTAGCTGCGGCAGCGGCGATCAGGTGTGTTCGGCGGAAACCAAGCACGACTGGTCGACGTCCTTCTACGGACCGCCGCCGTTTGGTCCCAAGAACAAGGCCACATCGAGTTCATCTGGCACAACGACCCCGTCACCGTTCCCGGAGAAAGGCGGCGAGTGCAACTGCGTGCCGGCGTCGACCGCGTTCAAGCCGTGCATCCCGACGATTCCGCCCTTCGCGAATCCGAAGGACGATCCGGCGCTGGTCGGCTGTGGTCCCGGCGGTTTGCCGGGCATGAACATCTGTACCGACAACTCCTCGATGTACTTCGTCCGCGTGTACACCAAGCCGGGCGCGGCGCTGACTTGCGACCAGTACATCATTCAGTTCAACAATTCGAACGCGACCGGTGGGCCGCCGCCGCAGAACTGACCAATTTGCGAGCTCTTCTCCCGTGATCGCTTCCCCCTCACTTTTGCATCGCTTCTTGCCGCTGGTTGCCACGCTGGCGCTTGCCGGTTGCTTGGAACCGCTTGCTGATCCTGCGGACGCAGGCCCCGACAGCTTCACGCTTTTTGAAGTCGCGCCGGGCGCGGACTTGGGTCAATGGGTGCCCGAAACGGTGGACACGGTGTCTGTGGCTGACGCGGAAGACGTCTCGGCGACTGACGACAGCGTGACTCTGGCTGACGGTGCAACGGGGGACAGCGCGTTGCCTGACGACACGACGACCGCCGATGCCGCAGACGACGCGACGGGTACCACGTTGCCAGACGCGGCAACTGGCGTGGACGTCTCGACGACGTGTGGCGACGGAAAGTGCGTTAAAACGGACAAAGAGAACTGCAAGACCTGCCCGGCGGACTGCGGCGACTGCCCGTCGATCTGCGGTGACAGCGTTTGCGGTTGGGACGAAACCTGCACGGAGTGCCCCGGCGACTGCGGCCCTTGCAGCGCGGTCTGCGAACTTTTTGGCTCAACAGGCTGCCAGTCCACAGAACAGTGCTACCCCGACGGCAAGGCCAACTTGTGCAGCGCGGCGGGCACCAAGACCATTGGCGACGACTGCTTGTACTTCAACGAGTGCCAGAAAGGGCAGCTGTGCGTCGGCGGCAAGTGTCGGGTCATCTGCAACTACACCGGCGTAGACGCACAATGGCTCTGCGAGCCTGGCGTTGCGTGCGACAAGGTCAACGTCGGCGGCAAATTTGCGACTGGCCTGGGCGTCTGTCAGTAACGGCGACGAATAACTACTTGCCCTTGCCCAGCGGCTCGATCGGCGTGTGCGGGTAGAGCGCTTCCTTCGACACCACGTCTTCAATTGCGGCCATCGCGGCCAGCACGCGCTCTTCGCGGTACGGCGGCGCGACGACCTGAACGCCCGCGGGCATGCCGTCGCAGTGCAGCTCCGCGGCCGCGCAACGCTTTTCGACCGTATCAGCGGGATTGGCCCGCACAGTCTCGTTTTCCAGCACGCGCGTCACGGGCGCGACGCCCGCCGGGTAGTTCAACATCACGTAACGGAACGCGTAGCTGAGCGCCATCGTCAGATCGCCGGACGTGCCGATCGGCATCGCGGGCATCGTGTGCGGCGGGCAAATCACCAGATCCAGCTGTTGCGCCGCCCACGCGTCGTGCTCCGCGCGGCGCAGGACGGTGCGCGTGTTGGTCAGCGCCCAGAGTTCGGACACCGGCTTGGCGCCGAGCGAGCGCAGAAGGCGCGCCATGCGCTTGTCGCCGCGGGCATCAAAAATCGCTGCGAGCAGCATGCGCACCGGGCTTGGCAAAAGCGCGGCCTTGACCGTCGCTTGCAACTGCCGCGCTGGGAGTTCACCCGCCAGCATGTTGCGCAGCGTCGTGCCGCCGTCTGCGGAAATGCCCGCCAGCCACGTGAACAGCAAGTCGGGGCCAGGCGGCTGGTAGTCGACGATCGTCGCGCCCGCCGACTTCAGCGCTTCCGCAGCCAGCTTCACCGCGCGCTGCAGACCGGCATTTGGCGCCAGGTAGCCGTCGTCCAGCGTCATGCCCACGCGCATGCCGCGCAGGTCTACGGTCGCCGGATCGGGGATCTGCCACGGCGGCACGGCCGGATCGAGCTGTGCCGCGCGCTGCAAGTCCACCGCTTGGGTCAGCAGCGCGAGATCGCGCGCCGTTCGCGCCATTGGCCCCATCTGCGAGCGCACCATTTCCTGACCGGCGATGCCCGTCGTCGAACCGCGGTTGCTCCAGCGATCGACGGTCGGCTTCAAGCCGTGGATGCCACAGAAGTGCGCCGGAATGCGGATCGACCCGCCGATGTCGGTGCCAATGCCCAGCACGCTGGTGCCTGACGCCAGCGCCGCCGCTTCACCGCCCGACGATCCGCCAGGCGAGCGCGCCGTGTTCCACGGGTTGTGCGTAATGCCCCAGATGTCGTTCTCGGCTTCCTGCGCCAGCAAAAGCTGCGGCACGTTGGTCTTGCCCAGAACGATCGCGCCCGCTTCCTTCAAAAGGGTCACCGTCACCGCGTCGGTTTTCGCTGGCTGGTTCTGACGGTTCTTCAACCCCATCGTCGAATCGGTACCGGCGATGTCGATGTTCTCCTTGATCGTCACCGGCAGGCCGTGCAGCAGGCCCCACGACTCGCCACGCGCGCGCGCCGCGTCCGCTTCATCGGCGCGTTGGAGCGCTTGCGCGTCAAATTCGAGCACAAACGCTCGAACTTCCGCATCGACCGCGTGTCGCCTGTCGATCAGCGCCTGAACAATCTGCCGAGAGGACACCTGCCGCGTTTCCAGGTGCTTTTTGAGTTCGATCGCGGAGAGTTCGTGGATCTGCATGGGCGGCAGCATCCGCGATTCGCCAAAAGCTTGCAACGGCCGCACGGCGACCGCGATTGTGTTATCTTGGCGCGGCTGGCGAGCAGATCCCGCCGTTCAAAGGGAGATTCCATGCGCACTTGGCCGTTGGGTAGCCAGATTTACGTGATCGGCAACGTCAACAACCACAACTACACAGTCGGCAAGGCGTACATCGTGGCCGAGATCGACGACGACGGCACGTTGCGCGCGCGCGACCCCGAAAGCGGCGTCGTCGGCAATTGGCTGCGCTGGCAGGACGTCGACAGCACAGCGCCGATCGGCTGGCAGTGGGTGCGGACGGTGTTGCCGCCCGAGGTCGTGCTGTTTCTGGAGGCGTTTGAAGGCATCGACCAGATCACGCTGCGCGAGCCCATGAAAGCGCGGTTGATGCAACGGCTGCCGAGTCTGTTTGACGCGATCCTCGACGAGTCCAAGAAGATGCGTGCCGAGGAGTCGCCGACGCCGCCGACGCCGACGGTCGACAAGTCCAAGGGCGATGCCGCGCTGCGGCGATTCTTTGGCGGTGCGCCGGAGACGGACAAGGACGACGATCTGGCGTCCTGATGCCAGCAAGGAAAGAACATGACCATTCCCCATCGCGACGCAGGCTTTAGGCCACCGGAGTGGCGACCGCCCGGCACGTGGATTCACTGGATCTTGTGGGTCGTGTTGGCGGTGCTAACTGTCGTGACGGCGCGGTCGGCTTTCTACACGGTGGGCACCGACGAACAGGCGGTGGTGCTGCGTCTGGGGCGTTACACGACGACGGAAGGTCCGGGCTTTCACTTCAAGTTGCCTTTTGGTCTGGACACCGTGGCGCGGTTTCCAACAGAGCGCGTGTTGAAGCAGGAATTTGGCTTTCGCACGACCAAGGCGGACGTGCGCTCGGAGTTCGTCAAGGCACCGTACGCGGTGGAGTCGCTGACGCTGACGGGCGATCTGAACATCGCGGACGTCGAGTGGATCGTGCAGTACCGCATCACCAGCGCGACGGACTACTGGTTTCACCTGAATGAGCCGGACAACACGGTGCGCGATCTGTCAGAGGCGGTGCTGCGTGAAGTGGCGGGCAGTCGCACGGTGGACGATCTGCTGACGGTGGGACGCAATGAGATTGAGACGGAAGCGCAGATTCTGCTGCAGAAGTCGTTCAACAACTACAAAGCGGGCATCAAGGTGATCGCGGTGCAACTGCGCGGCGTGACGCCGCCCGAGCCGGTGCAAGCCAGCTTCAACGACGTCAACCGCGCCGAACAGGATCGCGAGAAGCTCATCAACGAAGCGCGCGCGGCCTACAACCGCGAGATCCCCAAGGCCGAAGGCGAGGCGCTGCAGACCGTGGAACGCGCGGAAGGTGCGCGACGCGAGCGGATCAACCGCGCCAAAGGCGATTCCGAGCGGTTCAGGCAGATTCTGGCCGAGTACAAGAAGTCGCCGGAAGTGACGCGCAAGCGGCTGTATCTGGAAACGATGGCGCAAGTCCTCCCGGCGATCGATGAGATCACGGTGCTGGATGGCGGGCAGAAGGGCGGCATCTTGCCGGTGCTGCAGCTTGGATCGGGTGTGGTCAAAGTGCCCGATGCACCGGCCGCCGGAGGTGCCCCATGAGCCAGCGCGTCGCACTGATCTCACTCATCGCGATCGTCGTCGGCTTCTGGCTGGCGGCAAATTGCCTGGTCGTCGTCAACGAGTTCGAACAAGTCGTCATCACGGAATTCGGCGAGCCGCAGGGTGTTTCCCGCACGACGCCAGGACTCATGTTCATCGCGCCGTGGGACAAAGTACACAGGTTCAGCAAGCAGCTGCTGCGCTGGGACAGCGACCGCGCGCAGGTGCCGACCAAGGACAAGCGCTTCATTTGGGTCGACTGCACGGCGCGCTGGCAGATCGTTGATTCCTTGAAATTCCTGCGCAGTGTGCGCGACTTCGAGGGCGCGCAGACGCGGCTGGACGACGTGATCGAGTCGACGGTGCGCCTGACGATCTCCGAGAACAACCTGATTGAAGCCGTACGCCCGGACACGCGCGCGGTCGAGATGCCGGGCATGGACACGGAGACGCACGACGAACTGGTCGTGCGCAAAGGCCGTTTGGAACTGCACAAAGAGATCCTGGAGCGCGCGCGGAAGATGACGCTTTCGGCGTACGGCATCGACATCGTGGATGTGCGGTTGAAGCGCATCAACTACATCGAAGCTGTGCAGCAGAACGTATTTGGTCGGATGATCGCGGAGCGGCAGAAGGTCGCCGAGCAGTACCGCTCAGAAGGCGCGGGCAAGGCGGCGGAGATTCAGGGCACGATGGAGCGCAAGCTGGCGGAGATTCGCTCGGAGGCGTATCGCAAAGCGCGCGAGATCGCGGGTCAGGGTGAGGCGGAAGCGACGCGGATTTACGCGGACGCCTACAACGCGGATCCGGAGCTCTACGCGTTTCTGGCGACGTTGGAAGCCTACCCGCAGATTCTCGGCGCCGGTCGCGGTCCGGGCACGCGCACGCACGTGCTGCTGGGCACCGACGCCGAGTTGCTGACCTACTTGAAGGGCTCGAAGCTGGCGAAGTAAGCGCGGCGGGCGGGCAAGTCCAACGTCGACCTGCCGCCCGCGCGCCCTTCGTTTCGACTACAGCTTTGCGTTCGTGAACGAAGTCTGCTTCACGTTGCGCAGCAGGTCCGTCATCAGACCGCTGCTCAGAATCGCCGGCACGGTGGCCGGGGTCTTCAGCACGAAGGCGCCGACGTTGCAGTTCTTCGCGCTCGCGAGGTACTCACCTTCCGCGCCCAGATCCTGCAGCTTCGGCAGCGTGATCGTCTTGCCAACGGCCTCCTTGGGCAGCAGCACCAACCAGCTCGCGCCGTTCGGGCCTTCCAACGTGGCGCGGTAGAAGTCGGCACCCTTGACCTCGACGACCTTCAGCGTACCCGCGGCCTGATCGAATACCGAGCCGAGCGGCAGGGGCAGGAATTCCGGAACCGTCAGCGTCGACGGCGCGAAGTCCGGCTGGGTGATCTGAATCGAGCCGCCTTCGCGGTGGCTGGTCAGGATCTTGCCGTCCGCGTCCTTGGTCGTTGCCTGCAGCACCACGGCCGCCGACACGATGACGTGGTTCGCCGCGCCGAACTGCAGACCGGAGTGCAAAGGCGCCATCGAGAGCGACAGCGTCGTCTGGTCGCCCGGGCTCTCCGGATCGCCGTCCACGATGCCGTCCGAGGGATCCGCTTTCTCGTTCTTGTCCGCAGCAGCCGACAGACCCAGCGGCACGATCTCACCCGACGGCAATTCCGCACCGCCGATCGCAAACACCAGATCCGCGTAAGTGCCATCGCCCAGCGACGGCAGCTTCGGCGGCGTGATGATCGTCTTGACCAGGAGCGGGAACTGCGGATTCAGGTCGAGCTCCTGCGGCGGATTGGAGACCGTCGTGCCGAATACCACGTTATCGACGACCTGCGAGTAGAAGGTCGAGAGGTAGGGCAGCAGCACCGCGACGATTTTGCCGATGTCCACGCCGCCATCGATCGCGTCAAATACCTTGCCGATCTGCGCGTAGATGGTCGCCAATTCGATGTGGCCTGCGAGTGTCCAGACTTTCTTCACGCCCGGCGTACCCGTGAGCAGGTACTTCACCACGACTGGCTTGCCGAGGCCGAACGTCACGCCGCCGGGGATCTCGTTGTAGTTGCCAGGATTCAGGAACGTCGGCGCGTCCTTGTCGAACTTGCGGGTGACGTTCGGTCCGAGGATCGACTGAATCGAGAAGCTCAGGAGGCTGTTGTTGAACGCGAGCGAGGTCAGACCCAGCGCCGCTTCGCCAACGCCGCTGTAGGTGATGCCACCGGTCAGCACGTCCTGGTTGATGAGCTTGGTGCCGTTGTGAACGGTCTTGCCATTGTCGTCGATGATCTTGCCGGTGACCAATGTGCCTTCGTCGCTGAGGGCCACATCGGCGAACGCGATTCGCGGCGAAGCCAACGTGATGTCGCCCGTCGCGCCTTCGGGTTTGTAACCGAGCACCGACACCGGCGCGTGGTCCGGCGCGATGATGTGGATGTCGGCCGGGAACGTCAGCGTCGTGAATGTCGCTTGACCCTTCACCAGATTGACCGTTTGTGCCGCAGCCGGCGTCACCGCATTGGACTCGCCCACAGCGACGACCTTGCCTTCGAGCGGCAGCAACGTCTCTTCATCGACCGCGATGACGCGCAACGCGCCGGCGCTCGCCTTGCCGAAGTTCAGCAGCATCGAAGGATTCGAATCCTTGCCGTCGCCGCCCGTCACTTGTGCCGTCACCGCGTAATCGCCGGACGCGTCAGGAATGACCACTTTGCCAGCGGTCGCCGTCGGTGCGCCTGTGCCGGTCACCTTGAAGGTGAACGTCGCGGCCGTGACCACGTTGCCCTTGTCGTCGAGCGCCTGTGCGCCGAGGTCCGCCGCGAGATCAACGGTCTGACCCGGCTTCACGACCAGCGACGAGCGCAGGAGGCGCGCGTGCAGCGAAGCGGTGGCCGGCGCGGCGATGCAACCACCTTGCGAGCAAACCTTGCCCGTGCCGCAGTCGCTGTCCTTGGTGCATTGGCCCTGGAGGCACGCGCCGTTGATCACGTCGCACACGCAGGTGAAGCGGTTGTCCGCGCACTCCGGCAGCCCGAGGCGCGGCGCGCAATCGGCGTTGGTCGCGCACACGAACTTGGCGACGCAGCAGCCGGCGACGCAGTCGTATTTGCCCATGTCGCCGCAGAGGCTGAGATCGTCCTGACCTTGCGGGGTCAAGCACGCCTTTGCGCACACACCGGTGTCCGCCGCGACGTCAGTCGCAGAAACGTCGGCGGGCACGTCGATTTGTGTGTCCTCGGTGACGCCCGTGTCGGTATCGGCCGTCGTGCTCGTGCCACAAGCGGCGAGCGTCAGCAGACCAAACGACAGCGTCATGCTCAGCAGACGCGCCAGATATTTGCCACTCATCTTCATGATTTTCCCCTCAAAATGCCCACAGCCACCCCGGCGGCGGCCAGAAGCATAGCGGTTTCAGTCGCCGCTCACAATCAAGCGGAGCGGTCACGAGAACCGTGTTCGGCCACGCTTGTGCAACAGTTCAAGGCTCTCGCGATTCTGCGCTTCTTCGGGCTGGCGCACGGTCGCCACGTGCGTGGGTGCGCGCTCCGCCACGCGCGATTCCAGCCACTTGAGCCGCACTGCGCTCAGCGCAACGCGCACCTGCCATCGCCGATCAAAGCGCGCTTGCCAACCGGCGACGCGATCGGCGACCAACGTCTTGCGGAGCAGTTCGGGAAGCGGTCGCGCCGTTCGCATCTGCCAAACCGGCTGCGCGGGTTTGCCCGCGTCGATGGGGCTGAGCGTGTGTTGCAGTTCCAGCGTCAGCGCGAGCACCTGGGCCGGTTCGGTCACTTGCGCGTCCAGCGCTTGCCACACGCGGAGGGTCAACTGCCGCGCTTCCGATCGTTCTGGCCGCGGCAAGTGCGGCGTCAGCGCGGCGAGCCTCTCGGCGTCCTGCTGCAAGATAATCTGGAGCGCCGCGACGTCCATGTTTCAAGGCGTCGGCGCGGCCACGTCGGGCCGAGGTTCGTACACCAACTGCGTGCCTGCGCGGATGCCCAGCTTGCCGGCGGTGTGCGCCGTCAACTCGAGCACATAGCGTGAATCCGCACCGACCGACCGGTGATCCTCGGTCAACGGCGACGTGTTCTCGACCACTCCGACCACGCGCCAAGCGCTGTCGATGAACACCATGTCCAAGCGGATATAAGTGTTGCGCATGTAGAAGACCCAGTCGTTGTCGTACGGCATGAAGAACAGCATGCCGTGGTCGTTTTGCATGGACTGCCGGAACATCAGGCCCTGCTGCCGCTCGGAGTCGGTGCGTGCCAATTCGAGCGCGATCGTCGGACTGTTGGGCCGATCCGCGATGGATATCACGCCTCGTCCTCGAAACTGCTGAATCTTTCTAGTCGCTTGCGGCGCGGCCCGCGACTCGGCCGCTGGCGCGATCGCCGGCAGCGCGTCATCTGCCGGTTCCACAGCCGCTCGGCTGCAGCCCGCGGCACAGCACAGCAGCACAGACAGAATCAGGCGCACGGGGACCTCCCGATCGACAGTGCGTCCACACGCCGCTGAACGCCGGACTTCGCCGTCGCAGCCAGCACGGTGGAATCGGCGTCCTCAGCATCTTGAAAATACGGGGCAAGTTCGACAAATCGCGGGTGATTCAGAGTCAAACTCATGCTCACGCAGAATTCAACAAGTCGCGCCTCCGCCTCTTCGCGCACGGCTTTCTCGTAGCGCCGGTCCAGTCCAACCATTTGCCCCAACACCACGCGCAACTGTCGAAACGGCTTTTCCTGTGCCAGCGCCTGAGTCACCGCGCGCTTGCCGCGTCCCGGATCGAGCGATTCCGCCCAGTTCACGGCGAGTGCAAACGCGTCGTCACTTTCCAAAAAAGGCACTTCCAGCCAGCCTTCTTCTTCAAGTAGGCGCAATTCAAACGCTGCCGCGATCGCGCGTCCCTTCTTGTGCCGCGGAGCGACGAAGACCTCGCCGGTCTGCGGATTCCAGTGGCCCATCCGCAGCGGACTCGCCTCGGCAAAAAGCTTGACGAGGCGGGGCCAATCGCCGCGCGCTGGCGTTGTGGCAAGGGTTTCAGTCATGTCATTCCCAGATCGGCGAGCGAACCGACGTTCGCGGGCAGGCCGAAACTGCCGTCGCGGCCCTGAAAGCCGCCTCCGCGCAACCTACCAGCTAATCTGAGTCAGCGCGAGACTTTGCGGCGCGTGCGTCGTCGCAAAAAAGTTTTGAACCTTCCGCAACGAATCCGCAACAGACTATACAGACCCCGCCAGACCGAGAGTCGGCCTGTTCGGGGTCCTCCGCACTGCGCCCACAAGGCGCGCCAGGACTGTCAGTCTGTGTGGAAGTGTAAATGGACTCGAACCGGAAACGCGCCAAAAGCGCGCTTCAGAGTTGACAGCACGCATGAGTGGACCATACAGTACCAATGCTTGCGTCGCGTCCAACCGCGCCGGGCGGCTTTCGGCCTCCCAGCGTGGCGCTAGTCAGCGCGACTCGGTGCCGTATTGTTTCGGGGCGACTGGCTGAAAAAGCTGGGGAACTTCGAGTTCATGCGGGTTGTGAGCGGAATGCGTGTTCGAGTTCGTGAGCCGGTGGCCTGTTGCCTGCCGGAGTGAGGCCAGACGATGAAGCGCCAGTACCTTGCCATGATGATCGGAGCTTGCTGCTTGATCGTTGCGGGTCGCGTGGTCGCAGAGGATGCGCCGCCGACCGATCAGTCGTCGATCGACTCGAAGATGCAACAGTCCAAGAACTTCATCGACAAGATGAGCGCGATGGTCAGCGAAGGCTTCTCCGAACTGGAAGACGCCCGCAAGTCGCAGAACATCAACCGCGTGAACTGCGTGAACGACGCGCTGACGACCATGAACGGTCTGAAGCGCTTGGCGGACAGCAACTTCACGGCGCTGCAGGAATGCGCCTCGCGTCGCGACGGTGACTGCGCCGAACACGAATACGTGAAGGTCTCGATCGCGTTCAATAAGGCCGAGGAACTGCAGGGTCAGCTCAAAGGCTGCGGCGGTCCCGCGGTGGACGGCACGATCGATGGTCGGCCGTACATCGAAAAGAACATTGATAAGGACATGCCGGACATCAATCCGACCGCGGGTCTGACCGATCTGGGGCCGCAGATGGAAGTTCCGCCGTCCGCGAGTCCGTTTTTCAAGCCGTAACGACCACAGGCCGCAGTTCCAGTGCGCAAGTGCGCACGCACCCGCATCCGAGGAAGTCAGAACGTGCTCAAGCTTCAACCGACATCCTGCCGAACGTCCGGACGCTCGCTCGCGGCTTTGGTCGTGGCGATCGGCGTGGTCTTTGCGGCTGCCCCGGTCCTCGCCCAATCGGCCGAGATGGGCCTGCCTTCGATCGCCAAAGATCGCGGTCTGCGCAGCGGCGACTTCCTGCTGCGTCCCTCCGTGGGCGTGACGGGGCACTACGACACGAACATCTTCAATTCCAGCTCGCAGGAAGTGCTGATCAACCCGATTCGCGGTGCCGCGTCGGTGCGCATTGTTCCGCGTCTGTCTTTGCAAAATGACTTGACCGGCAACACCGTGTTCAACTTTGTCGCTGCGGGTGACGCGCGAATCTACGCGTCAGGCGAACAGACGATCAAGAACCTGAACAACTTCGGCGGTAACGCCGGGTTGGACGTGACTTTTGGTCAACGCAAGCCGATCGCGTTCACGTTGTACGACTACTTCACCCGTGCCTTGCGCGCCAACAACTGGGAAACGATCCAGACGTTGAACCGCAACATGAACGACATCGGCGGCCGCGTGGAATTCCACCCTGGCGACACACCCGAGCGTCGTCCGTTCAACATCGCCCTGTCCGGTTCGTACATTATCGACCGCTTCGAGGACTACGGCGGCTTCAACACGAACACGATTCACACGCGCCTGAACGGCTCGTGGCGCTTCCTGCCCAAGACCGCGGCCTACTTGGACGCAACATGGGACATCCGTTCGTTCACGGATCCGCTCCTGACATCACGCAACTTGGTGTTCAACTCCAAGCCGTTCCGGGTTCGTCTCGGTGCGTCCGGCGCGATCACGAAGCGCATCAGCTTCGACCTGTCGGCCGGTTGGGGCATGGCGCTCCTCAGCTCGACGACCGTGACGGGCTTCAATTCCTACCTCGCTGGCGCGTCCTTTGGCTTCCGGCCGACCGACACGACGCGGTTGACGCTGGGCTATTCGCACGACATGCGCGACGCGTACCTTGGCGGCTTCGCTGAGTTTCACCGCTTTAGCTTCACAGGCAAGCAGCGCTTTGGATCGATCATCGACGTCTCGCTCGGCTTCGGTGCGGCGCTTCTCACCTACGGCGCGGCTCAGGCGACGGCTGGTGTTACAGTGCCTTCGGGGGCATCGCCCGTGGCCGGCATGCCTGGCTACTTTCGTCGTAATGACGTGCAATTGGACGGCAACTTGAGTGCTGCATTCGAGGTGTCGCGCTACGTGGCGCTGTCGATTGGGTACAACCTCCGCTCGGTCCAGACCAAGTTCAAATTGGTGACGGCCACAGGGCTTCTCGACGCCGGCGAATACACGGCGCACGAGATGTTCGCGACGGTGACCGCTCGCTACTGATCCGTTCGCTACTGAGCCGCTCGCTCGGGCGGCGGTGGACGTTTGGCTGCGTGTGCGAAGTTTTTCTCCCCAAAAATTGATCCTGAACGGTCCGAGCGGCAACAAACCTGCACGGCTTACGCTCCGAGCGACTGTGAGTCCCCTGCGACCTACCCCAACGTTGCCGACTCAGCCTCGCGCCTAGTTCGTCTCTGGAGTCCCGTCTGATGTCCCCCGCCCGCCCGCGCCACCTGCACAAAGTCTCGGCGATCCTGCCGGCCGTGGCGTTACTGCTCGGGGTGCTCCACGGCGGTTGTTCAGCGACGGCAAGTACGGGCTACAGCGACGTCCACGTCGACGTCCGCTCGGCGATTCAGGCCGCAAGTCTGGGACCTGGTGACGAATTCGAGGTCCGCGTCTACGAAGAGACCGCGCTTTCCGGTCCGCACACCGTCTCGCCGACCGGTCAGATCGACTACCCCCTCATCGGTACTGTTACCGTGGAAGGCCTGGTGGCTTCGCAGGTCGCAGCGTTGTTGCGGCAAAAGCTGGCGCAGGGCTACCTGAAGCACCCGTACGTGACTGTTTCCGTCAAGACGTTGAGCTCCAAGAAGATCTTCGTCCTCGGGGAGGTGAAGGCACCGGGACGCTTCGCCTACACCGACAACATGTCGATCGTCGAGGCGGTCACGCTCGCGGGCGGCTTTGCCAGCATGGCGGAGCGCAACTACGCGATCGTGACCCGCATCGACGCGACCGGCGAAAAGCGAATTCCGGTGCCGGTCGACAAGATCATGCAAGGTCTGGCGGTGAACTTTCAGGTTCAACCCGGTGACATCATCTACGTGCCGGAGACCATCCTGTGACAGCACGCGATCTTCTGCCTTCTCCGTCGTCCTCCCGTCCATCCGTCGCGGGCGAGCAACCCGTCGAGGCGATGGCCGCGCGCCTGCGCGACGTACTCGGTCGTCGCCGCTGGTGGTTTCTCGTCACCACAGCGCTGGCCTTCGCCGCCGTGATTGTCTTCGTGCGACACCAACGGCCGATCTACCGAGCGACGGGAACGCTCCAGATCGACAACACGCCGCCCAAGGTGCTCGGTGACATGAGCGAGGTCTACAGCCTGGGTACCGCCGGTGGAAACGGTGGCGTGCGGCAGTACTACCGCGCACAGCAGGCGATCATGCAGTCCCGCGATGTGGGCGCGATGGTCGTGAGTCGCCTTGGTCTGAACCGCGACGAGCGCTTCTTTGGCTTTCCATATCTGGACAAGCCGCTGACCAAAGCGCAGCGCGAGTCGATCATGGCCAATGCAGACGCCGTGGGCATGATGGCCAGTCGCGTGCTGGCGGAGATGACCGATGACACGCTCATCTCGCGTATTTCGGTGGAAGATCCGGACCCGGAATTCGCCCGCGATTTGGTCAATGCGGTGATGGCCGCCTACAAAGATCGCAACATCAACAACAAGCGGCGGGTCGTTCAGGATGCGTACGCCGACCTCCGCGCGATGCGCAAGAAGCTGGAAGAGACGAAAACGGGATCGCAGCAGGCCCTCTACGACTTCGAGAGGCAGCATGATTTCAGCGATAACCGGCGCTTGGCGGTAAACGACCGCAACATGGATCTCAATCGCTCGCTGCGCTCGGTGCACAACGTGCGTCTGAAGTCCGAACTCGATGTCGCCCAACTCAAGAAGACGAAGGTTTCCAAGGATATCTTCTCCGCGTCCGCGCCCTCGCTGATGCGCGACGGTCTGGTTGGCGAGCTGAAGCGCCGCTGGCTCGATCTGGGCACGAAGCGCCGCGAGTTGGCGGCGACGTACCTGGAGAAGCACCCGCGCATCGAAGCGATCGACCAGCAGATGAACCAGTTGGAGACGCTGGCGGCCAAACACGCGCTGGCGATGCTCGATTCGGCGACCCAAAGTCTCGCTGCGGCCAAGGCGGAAGAGGACGACATTTTGGAACAGCTGAAGTTGACCAAGTCGGAGGACGAGGAAATTCGTCAGTCCAAGTTGGAGCACGACAAGTTGTTGGCGAAGTCCGACGAAGACAAGATGTTCTACGAGAAAGTCGCGAAGCGGTACGCGGAGACCGACCTGACCAAGGACGTAGGCGTGAACAACGTGTCCGTGCTGGACGCGGCGGTGACTCCGCGCGCGCCGGTGCGACCGAATATGCAGTTGAGTCTGGCGATTGGCATGTTGCTGGCGTTGGTCATGGGCGTCGTCGCGGCGCTGATTGCCGAGATGCTCGACAACACAATTCAAGGTCGTTCCGACGTCGAGCGTATTCACAATGTGCCGTACTTGGGCGCGATCCCGACTTTCGAGCCCGGTGATGTGACCGAAGGCAAGGCGCTCGCCGACGCCGTGAATGACCTCTACGTCTACTACCGGCCCAACTCACGCGTAGCGGAAGCAGCGCGGTCTGTGCGCACGAACCTGCTGTTCATGCGGCCCGACCTGCCCCTGCACACGCTGCTGGTGTCATCTGCCCATCCGCGTGAAGGCAAAACGTCGACTTCAGCGACCCTGGCGATCACGCTGGCCGCCGCGTCGGGGCGGTGCATTCTGGTGGACACGGACTTGCGCAAACCGCGTCTGCACAAGGTTTTCGGCGTGCCGAACGTCGGCGGCGTGACGGGTTACATCTTGTCGCGCGAGCCAGTGACCAATTTTGCCCATCCGACGCAAGTGCCGGGCCTGGACTTCATGCCTTGCGGCGCGTTGCCGCCCAATCCTTCGGAAATTCTGCACACGCAGCGCTTCCGCGAGATGGTTGAAGAGCTGAAGCAACACTACACGACGGTCATTTTCGACTCGCCGCCGATCGAGATCGTCGCGGACGCGCTCGTCATCGCCGCGCTGGTCGACGGCGTGGTGCTCGTTGCGCACACGGCTCGGTCGCGACACGACTGGGTAGCGGCGGCAGTTGCACAGTTGCGTAGCGTGAATGCGCCGCTCATGGGTATCGTGCTTTCGCGTACCGGAATTCAAGGCGTCGGCTACGGCTACTACTACGGCAAGGGCTACCGCAAGGGTCGCGCCTACAACGCGCGGTACCAATACCGATACCGGTACGGTCAAGAAGAAGAGCAGGATCAGCTGGAGGCGGCGCACTTCGCTCAACCGGGCGGTGCACGCATCGACCGAGGCGACATGGTTTCCACGGCGCCCGTCCATCCCGCAGACGAATCCGACGACGAACCGCACGCATAGCGCGTCCACGGCGAATCGAGCGCTTGTCCCACTCCAGAGCCCTCTTGCGATATTCTCCCTCCAGGTCCGACGCGGTGGTTGCGACGAAATTGTCATGGATTCTGCACAAACGTTCGCTTGTCTTGACCTTGAGCGATGTTTCGCGCCATCCTAGCGTCCGCGAGAGAACGCTCGCATTTGATCCGACGCGTGCGGTGTTGTTGAACATCGCGCGCCGTTGGTAGGTGGCGGATGGACAAGATCGTCGGCATCGACCTCGGCACGACAAACTCCTGCGTTTGCTTGTATGAAAGCGGCGTTGCACATGTCATTCCCAATGCGGAAGGCTCCCGAACGACGCCGTCGATGGTTGCCTTCACGCCGGACGGTCAGCGTCTTGTCGGCAACATCGCCAAGCGGCAGGCGGTAGCCAATCCTCAGAACACCGTCTTCGCGACCAAGCGCTTGATGGGTCGGAAGTTCAAAACGCCCGAAGTGCAGCGGATGCAGTTGAGTGCGCCGTTCAAGATCGCTGGCAATGACAATGGCGATGCCGCCGTCGCTGTGCACGGCAAGCGTTACTCCCCGCCGGAAATTGGCGCGTTTGTGCTGCGCGCGTTGAAAGAGTCCGCGCAAGAGTACACGGAAGCGACGATCAAGGACGCCGTTGTCGCGGTTCCCGCTTACTTTGACGACGCACAGCGTCAGGCGACGCGTGACGCGGGCCGTTTGGCTGGCTTGAACGTCCTGCGCATCATCAACGAGCCGACGGCTGCCGCGCTCGCGTACGGCATCGGCGCCGAGTCCGCTGGCACTATCGCGGTCTACGACTTGGGCGGCGGCACCTTTGATATTTCGATCCTCGAGTTCTCCGGCGGCGTCTTTCAGGTCAAGGCGACGCACGGCGACACGTTCCTCGGCGGTGAAGACATCGATGCGCGGCTGATGGACGCGCTGATCGCCGGTTTTGCCGTGGAGACGAACCTCGACCTGCGTACCGACCCAGTTGCGCTGCAGCGCCTGAAAGATGCGGCCGAGCGGGCGAAAGTGGAGTTGTCCAGCGTCGACGAAACCGAGATTTCGTTGCCGTTTCTGACCGCCGACGCGACGGGTCCCAAGCACCTGCGCCGCGTGATTCGCCGTGACGAACTGGAAGGGCTGACGCAGGACCTGATCGACCAGACGATCGCGCACTGCAACGAGGCGCTGGTTGGCGCGGGCGTGACGGTCCAGCAGATCACCGACGTGCTGCTCGTCGGCGGCATGACCAAGATGCCGCTCGTCCAGCGCACGGTCGCCGAGTTCTTCGGGCGGCAGCCCAATCGCAGCGTAAATCCCGATGAAGCGGTTGCTGTTGGCGCGGCGATTCAGGCTGCGATCCTTTCAGGCGACGTCGGCGAAGTGATCCTGCTCGACGTGAACCCGCTGTCGCTCGGCATCGAGACTGCAGGCGGCGTGATGACCAAGCTGATTCCGCGCAACGTGACGGTGCCCGTGAGCGTCACCGAGATCTTTACGACCTCGGAAGACTACCAACCACTGGTGAACGTTCACGTGCTGCAGGGCGAGCGCCCGCTGGCCGCGGACAACACGAGCCTCGCGCGCTTTGAGCTGGTCGGCATTCCGCCGGCGCTGCGCGGCGTGCCGAAGATCGAGGTGACCTTCTCGATCGACGCGAACGGCATCCTGAGCGTGGACGCCCGCGATCTGGGCACGAAGAAAGAACAGAGCCTGCGTGTGCGCGCGACGTCTGGGCTCACTGAACAGGCGATCGAGCGGATCCTGTCGGAAGCCGAACAGTACATGGAGTCGGACCGCCTGCACGTTGAAATGGCGGAATTGCGGCGGCGTCTGGCGGGTTTGATCTACACGACGGAGCGGTCGCTGGCAGAGAGTGCCAACTACCTGACCGAGTCGGAGCTCGCGCAGATTCGCGTGGACCTGGAAGAAGGGCGCCGAGCGACGGAGAGCGCCGACATGGGCCGGATGGGCAATGCGCTCCGCGAGTTGGAGAAATCCGCTTTCCGCATCACTGAGGTCATGTACAAGGACTTGGCCTAGCCACTTCCGGCCGCCAGACTTGCCACCATGCCAACGACCGCCAACGAAACACCTGTGCCCGATCACTACCGCCTGCTTGGCGTCGCGCCGCGTGCGACCGACGCACAGATCAAGGCGGCGTACCGCAAGCTTTCGCGCGTCTACCACCCCGATGCACAGGGCGGCAGCCCGTTGGCGGAAGACTGCTTCAAGCAGATCGCCGGCGCATACGCGGAGCTGGCCGATCCTGCGCGCCGCCTGAACTACGACCGCATGCTGATGCTGCGTGATCCACTGCGCTTGGTCGACGATCCGCGGGCGGAACGCGCGTTGGACGTGCTGGATACCGTTGTGACGCGGCTGCGAAAGCGGCAAGCGGCCTTGCCGTCGACGGGCCAAGGCCGCGACCTGCGCGTGGAACATCCGCTGCCGTTTACCAAGGCGATGCTTGGCGGACGGACGTCCGTGCGCGCGGAATTCACGGTTGCCTGTACCCAGTGTCGCGGCGCGGGTACAACGGAGCCGGAGCGCAACCCCGTCTGCCACGTGTGCCAAGGCCAAGGAACGCTGAAGACCGGCCTGCGGCGGCACGACGCGCGCTGCGGGTTTTGTAGCGGACGTGGCCTCTTGCTGCTGTCGGCGTGCAAGGGCTGCGCGGGCTCCGGCCAAGTGGCGACGCATCAGGACGTGGATGTGCACGTGCCGATTCGCTGTCGCGACGGCGCGCATCTGCGCGTACGCGGTGGCGGTGAAGTGGTTGCGGGCGGCAAGCCGGGCGATTTGGTCGTCGTGGTGCGCTTGCAGCCCCACCCGTTCCTGCGCGCGGAAGGCGACGACCTGGTTTGTCAGGTTCCGCTGACGTGGAGCGACGCCGTCGCGGGCGGGCGCGTGCCGGTGCCGACGTTGGACGGCACGCAGTGGCTGACGGTTCCGCCGGGCACGCCGCCGGGGCGCGAGTTTCGCATTGGTGGACACGGCCTGCCAATCAGCTCCAATCCCAATGGAACGGCCAAACGCGGTTCACTGCGCGTCCAGGTCTTCATCGACATGCCGTCTGAATTGGGTCCCTCGCAGATCGCCGCGGTGCTGGCGTTGGAGGCGCAGCTTGGCGCGCAGCGGTTTGCCCGCGCCGTGGCGTATCGCGCCGCCGTGGGTACACCTGAAAGCGGCAGTGGCGACGCCTGATGAACGTGCGCGAGGCGGGCGAACTGGCCGTCATCCGGCAGTTGCGCGCGATCTTTGACGCGCCACGCGCCGATATCCTCGTGGCCAATGGCGACGACGCCGCTGTTTGGCAGCCCGATGGCGCGGTTGTCGCAACTGTGGACTCCGTCGTCGCCGGTGTTGACTGGCTGACCGACCGCACACCGCCGGACGCCATTGGCCATCGTGCGGCGGCAGTGAACCTGAGCGACCTCGCGGCGATGGCTGCTCAACCGCGGATTCTGCTCCTCGCATTGGAGCTGCCACCCGATCAGGATCTTTCGACGCTGTTGGAGGCGGCCCGCGGGCTCCAACGGCTGGCGCACCAGCACGGCGCGCTGGTGGTCGGCGGCGATCTCGGCTTCTCGCCAGGTCCCGCGCGCTGGACGGTGACCGCGTTGGGTACGCTCAGTGGTGCGCCGCTGCGCCGCGATCGCGCGCGGCCGGGCGATGCCGTGTGGCTCGTCGGCGATGTCGGCAAGTCCGCGCTCGGCTTGGCGGCGCTCCGCATAGGCGCCGATCTACCCGATCTGATCGCCGCGCATCTCTGGCCGCAACCGCTCGTGGAGATCGCGCTGCAGTTGCGCGATGCCGGCGTGCGCGCCGCGATCGACGTTTCCGATGGCCTTGGTCTGGACGCTGAGCGATTGGCGCGCGCAAGTCGCGTGGATCTGCGTCTGGAACTGCCGCGCCCCGCTTGGCTGACAGCCGAACTGGAAGCGTGGACAAGTGCAGCAGATCTCGACTGGCGGGCGGCCTGTGCAGCGGGCGGAGACGACTACGCGCTCTTGTGCACGGCACACGCCGACCTCGACCTGCGCGCATTTGGCGCGCTGCGGGTCGGTGAAGCAGCGGCCGGCGACGGACGTGTGACGCTGCAGATCGCTGGATTACCGGCAGTTGTGCAAGGTTTTCGTCACGGCGCTTGAACAGAAGTGGCATTGCGCGGCGAATGTCCTAGTCTCTGTGCTGCGGCGATGCCGCGCGGGTTTGGGCCATGGTCAGCGAACTCATCAGCCAGCGTTCCTGGGCGACGGAGGCCGGCACCGCGCGGTTTGCGCGGCGTCACGGTCACGGCAAGGCCGCCGACGCGTACACCGACATCTTCCGGATGCGCTTGAGCTCCATCGGCGTGGGTACGTACCTCGGTGCGGCAACGGATGAAGTCGATGCGGGTTATGAAGCCGCCATCGTCGACGCCGTCCGCCGCGGCATCAACGTCATCGACACGGCGGGTAATTACCGCTGTCAACGCGGTGAACGCGTCGTTGGCCGGGCACTGAAGGCGCTGACGGAATCCGGCGAAGTCTGGCGCAGTGAGCTCTTCATCGCCAGCAAAGCCGGCTTCGTGCCGTTTGACGGGGCGCCGCCGACCGATCGCGCCACCTGGATGCGCGACTGCACCGTGGCGCGCGGCTTGGCGACGGACGACGAACTCGTCGCAGGCTGCCACTGCATGACGCCCGCGTATTTGCACGAGGCGCTCGACCGCAGTCTCAACAATCTTGGCTTGGAAACGCTGGATGTGCTGTTTTTGCACAACCCCGAGACGCAACTGCAAGTGCTCGATCGCGCGGCTTTTGAAGACCGGATTCGGCTCGCGTTTCAGGCGTTGGAAGAAGCCGTGGCCGCGGGCAAGATCCGCGCGTACGGTCTGGCGACCTGGTCGGCGCTGCGGGCCAAGCCGGATGAGCGCGACCACATTTCGCTGGCGCGCATGATGGAACTCGCGAGTGAAGTTGCCGGGCTGCGCCACAACATGCGCGCGGTGCAACTGCCGATCAACGCGGCGATGCCGGAAGCGATGACGCGGGCAAATCAGCTTGTGCGTGGACGCATGCTGTCGACGCTGGACGCGGTGCGGGAACTGGGACTGTTGACGCTGGCGTCGGCACCGCTGCTGCAGGGGCGTTTGGGTCGTGAACGGCCGGCGCACGTGCCGCCGCTTACCGGGTTTGACACGCCCGCTGAGCACGCGCTGCAGTTTGCGCGTTCAGCGCCGTCCGTGACGAGCGCGCTGGTCGGGATGGGCAGCGTGCAGCACGCCGCAGAGAACGCGCAGATTCTTGCGCATCCCAAGGCGGCGGCGAGCTGGGTTCAAGAAGTGGCGGAAGCGCATCCGGGCGCAGGCGTCGCGGCCTTCTAGGCCTTAAGCAGAGAGTTTGGCGACCAACTGCTCCATGCCGACCTTCGCGTCTGCGAACAGCATGCGTGTACCTGGCAGCACAAAAAGCGGATTGTCCACGCCGGCGTAGCCCACGCCGCGCGACCGCTTGAGCACCACGGTCCGTTTGGCGTGCCAGACTTCCAGCACGGGCATCCCGTAGATCGGGCTCGACGTGTCCGTCTGCGCCGCTGGGTTCACGATGTCGTTCGCGCCCACAACCAGAACGACGTCGGTCTGCGGCAAGTCGCCGTTGATCTCGTCCATTTCCAGCACGATGTCGTACGACACGCTGGCCTCGGCCAACAGCACGTTCATATGGCCAGGCAGACGACCCGCGACCGGGTGAATCGCGAACCGCGTCAGGATGCCGCGCTTGTTGAGCAGATCGACCAGCTGCTTGACCGCGTGCTGGGCGCGCGCCACGGCCATGCCGTAGCCCGGAACGATGACGACTTGCTTGGCGTTCGCGAGCTCTTCGGCGAGTTCGTCGATCGAGGTCGCGATGACGTCGCCCACGGGTGCCGCCGGCGCGTTGCCCGACGACTTGGGCGGCTCGGCGCCGAAGCCACCGAAGATCACGTTCCAAATGGAGCGGTTCATCGCGCGGCACATGATGATCGACAGGATCGCGCCGGATGAGCCGACGAGCGCGCCGGTGATGATGAGCAGGTTGTTCTTCAGCATGAAGCCGGCAGCGGACGCCGTCCAACCGGAGTAGCTGTTCAGCATCGACACGACGACGGGCATGTCTGCGCCGCCGATCGCCGCGACCAAGTGCACGCCGAGCACGCCCGCGAGGACGCTCATGACGATCAAGTACGGCAGACCTTCGGTGCCGGTGGCCATGACGAACGGAACGCAGAGGGCGAGCGACGAGCTAAACGCGATCAAGTTGAACGCGTGGCGACCGGGGAGGAGCAACGGGCGACCTGAAACCGAACCACGCAGCTTCAGAAACGCCATGATGGAGCCCGTGAAGGTGATGGAGCCGATCAGGACGTCCAGCCAGATCTCGATGCCGAGCGCAGCGCCGCCGCCTTCGCCCGCACTGTCCAGATACGCGGCAAAGCCCACGAGCACGGCGGCGAGACCGACGAAGCTGTGCAGGATGGCCACCATTTCCGGCATCGAGGTCATCGCGACGCGCTGCGCCATGACGCCACCGACCGTGGCGCCGATTGCGAGCGCGCCGATGAGCGCGCCGAGGTGATCCGTCCTACCGGAGATCAGGATGGCGCCAATCGCCAGCGCCATACCGACAACGCCAAAGCCGTTGCCGCGCCGCGCCGTTTCCTGACTCGAAAGCCCGCGCAGCGAGTTGATAAAGAGGATGCCGGCCAAGACCCAAGCGATTGCCTCAAACACGTCCATCGGTTTCATGGGAGCCTCTTCGTGCGGGGGAAACGGCGCCGAGCACCGTCGGTTCCTTCGCTGTTACCTGTGGAACATCTTCAGCATGCGCCGGGTGACCATGAAGCCACCGCCGATGTTGATCGTCGCAAACAAGACCGCAGCCAGCGCCAGAAGCGCCGCGGGACGGCTTAAGTCACCAGACAAGTGCAACATACCGCCGACGACGATGATGCCCGAGATCGCGTTTGTCACGGACATGAGCGGCGTGTGCAGCGCGGGCGCGACGTTCCACACGACCTGCCAGCCGACAAAGCAGGACAGGGCGAAGATCGTGAGCTGTTGCGCAAAAAGATGCAGACCGGTCGCATCGGGCGCGGCGTTTTGCAGCAGGAAGTAGGACAGAGCGAGCGCGACAATCGAGAGCCACGTGAGCGGCGCGGAGCGCGCCGAGCCCAAGTGCACCTTGGGTCCACCGCCGCCATGGCCGTGGCCCTTGGACTTGGTCGGAGCCGGCGGCGCGACTGGCGCTGCGACCACCGGAGCGGGTGCCGCAGCAGGCTTGGGGGCAGCAGGCGCTGGCGCCGCAGCCGGCTTGACCGGAGGCGGCCACGTGATCTCGCCCTCGTGGGTCACGGTCGCGCCGCGCACCACTTCGTCGTCAAAGTCGACCTTCCAGCCCTTGGCGCCGCCCATGTCGGTCAACAGATGCACAAGGTTCTGGCCGTACAGGTTGCTCGCCGTCGTCGGCAGGCGACCCGCGAGATCCGTGAAGCCCAGCACGATGACGCCGTTGTGCACGACGACTTCATTGGCCACGGTCACGTCGCAGTTGCCGCCGGATTCCGCCGCCATGTCCACGATGACAGAGCCAGGCTTCATCAGCTCGACCATGTCCTTGAACCACAGCTTGGGTGCGGGCTTGTTGGGAATCAGCGCCGTTGTGATGACGATGTCGACTTCCTTGGCCTGCTTCCGGAACAGCGCGTATTCGGCTTCCAGGAACGCCGGGCTCATTTCCTTGGCGTAACCGCCACCGCCATCGCCGTCTTCTTTGAAGGTGACTTCGAGGAACTCGCCGCCCATCGACTCGATCTGTTCGCGGACTGCAGCGCGCGTGTCAAACGAGCGGATGATGGCGCCCAAGCCCTTGGCCGCGCCGAGTGCTGCCAGACCCGCGACGCCCGCGCCAATGACGAGCACCTTGGCCGGCGGAACTTTGCCCGCTGCGGTCATCTGACCGGTGAAGAAGCTGCCGTAGCGATTTGCCGCTTCCAGCACCGCGCGATAACCGGCGATGTTGGCCTGCGACGACAGCGCGTCCATCTTCTGCGCGCGGCTGATGCGCGGCACGCATTCCATGGCCAGCACGGTGAGCTTTTTGGCGCGGGCACGCTCCAGCAGCTCCGTGTTGCGACCTGGGTAGAAGAAGCCCAGCACAGTCGCGCCGTCGCGGAGGAGGTCGACTTCGTCCGCGCCCAGATCGGGGCGTTCGCGCAGTGGGCGAACTTTCAGCAGCACGTCGGCCGCTGCGTAGTTCTCCCGTGCGTCGGCCGCGATCGTCGCGCCGGCATCTACGTATTGGGAATCAGGGAAGTTTGCAGCCTCGCCGGCTCCTGATTCAACGGAAACCTCGAAGCCCAGCGCTATCAAACGCTTGATGCTGTCGGGCGTAGCCGCAACACGGGTTTCAAGGGGCAAGGGATCGGTGGCGAGGGCTTCACGCACCACGGCAATGCGCATGGCAGGCTCCGGGTTCGCGTTCCAAAGGACGCAGTCTGGACGTGGAAACGCACCGTCCAGCGGGGCCGAGAGTCTCGCCGACAGCGCCGGAAACGTCAACGGCGGGGCGGTTTCCTGTGTCACGGGATTGTCCGTTGCCGCAGCGTCTCAGGCTGGATGCGGCGATCGGACAGCCCGAATTGCCCGGACTACGTGGGTTGGCACGCGCTCTGGGCGGACTTGCACTGTTTCTCGGTGCAAGTCTGGGTGCAGGTCTGGTCGTTGTTGCACGTCTTGCTGCACCCCTGCTGACAGGCCGTCAGCGCGAGGAAGTCCTTGAAGGCCTGGACCGACGCGCTGCCGTAGCACGTGGCCTGACAGCCAGCGACGTCGCCCCCGGCGCTGTAACAGCCCTGAACGCATTGCGTGAGTTGCGCGCAATTGTCCGTGCCCGACGGGTTGTAGCAGGAGACGAGCGTGTCGGTGCAGGACGCGTTCTGGTTGTTCTGACAGCTCATCGCGCTGAACGCGCTCGTGGCACTGGCATTTGAGCCCTTCTTGACGCAGCCCAACACGCACTTCATGTCGGGCGGTTGGCCCGGGCCACCGCCGCAGCCGCTGGCGCAACTCATCACGGCTGGACAGGTCGCGTCGCCCGTCGGCGCGATGCATTGGACGAGGCTTGCTGCGCACGTCGCGTCGCTCGGGTTACAACCCAGCTTGGCGATCAGTAGTTTTGCCGAATCAGGCGTGGTGTTGTGCAGGCAGTTGAAGGTGCAGCTCGGGTTGTTGTCACCGCTGCCGTTGCCGTTGCACCCCATGACGCAACTCAGCGCGTCGCCGCAGGTCTCGGTGCCGGACGGTGCCAGGCAGACAACGACCTTGTCCACACAGCCCGCCGTCGCCGTGACGTCCTGCCCAAAGCAAGGCGCTGCGTCCACGTACGCGTCCTGGGCAGCTTTGCTCATCTCGCTGAAAACGCCGATCGCGCAGCCAAAGCCATCCGGCTCGCTGTCGCACTTGGCGAGGCAAGCGATGGAATCGGTGCAGCTTTTGGTGCCCGACTTGCCGTCGACAAAGCAGCCGATCGTTTCCTTCATGCATTGCGCCGTGGGATCGGCACCAGCCGGGGCCTTACTCGTGCACGTGCCAAACGCTTTGCCTTTGCTTTTGCCGTCGGCGCTGATCGCTTCGTAGCAGGTTTGCATGCAGCTCATCACGTTTGTGTACTTGGCATTGCAGTTGTCAAAGCAGGTCTTGATGTCACCGCACGCGCCGGTACCGGTCTTGCCGTCTTCAATGCAGGCAAAAACGTCGGGCATGCACCGGATACTTGAACAGTTGCCTAGACATTTCGGGTCGGTCGAGTTCTTGCATTCACCGGTGATGCACTTCGTTTGGATGCAGGTCAGCAGCGCCGTCGCCGCAGGCAAAGCGCTGGGCGCTCCGTCAGCGAGGCACGCCGAAGCGCACGAACTGTCCGTGCTGTTGGCGCAAGCCGCTTGGGCGCAGTCGGTGATCGCGGCGCAAGTTGGATACTTGGCGGTGGGTGTGTCCGTCAGACCGGCGTCGTCGCCAATGGTTTCGCCGGAGAGCGCGTCGCCTCCGCCCGCAGCGTCGGTGTCGGCCAGGGTGTCGCCGGCAACCGCGTCAGCAGCGGTGTCATCGCCGGTCGTCGCAACGTCGCCCGTGGTCGTCGCTGTGCTCGAACTTCCACAGGCGATCGCCGAACTACAGGCCATCGCAACGAGAACCACACGCAAAGTCTTCATGGACGCCTCAAATCGTGAGGCAGCGCCCTCAACTACCGCTGGCACACGCGACGCACTCGCGGGCAAATGGCAAGGCTCGCAGACGCTGCACGGGAACTTCATCACCACACGTGGAACAGAAACCATAACTGCCCATCTGCATCCGCTGCAGAACGGCAACGATTTCAGAATATTCCTTTCTCATCGCGGAGTCCAATGCTTGCAGCACGTCATCGTTCTCGGTCGACACCGCCTGTTCTGCAAAGTCCGCTTCGAGCGGTTCGTGCGTGTGGCGCAGGCCGTCCTCCACGTTACCCACGCGTCGTTCCAGTTCCAGCAGCCGCTCGCGCAGCGAACCTTCGATTTCTTGATAAGTTGGCATGTTTTCCTCCGGACGCGCTTCCCGTCAATGAGGATAACAGCGAACCGGAAGCACAACAGCGTCCCCCGTCACACGACTGTCATGGCCGCCGATCGCGTTCACGCCGTCGGACGTCGCGCTCTCGCTGACGTTCCGGGTCGAGTAGCCGCGAAAGCGCGTCTGCACCAGTCGTTACCGCGTCGGTCACGGCGCCTTCGATGGCGCGCTGCATCTGCTGCTGCTGGAGTTTGCGCGCGCGCTTCTCCTGCCACCGCGCCGCCGCGCGCGACAGCGACTGCGGATCGGCATTAAACGTCCGCCACGCGTGCATCGCCAGCCCAATGCCCCACGCCGCCGCGACGATCCAGTGCCATCCCGCCTGCTGGTTCACGCCCATGCCCGCGGTCGCCAGATCGACGCCCCACAAGCCGAGGTTCACCGTGATGTACGCCGCAAAATGGCCGCGTAGCCCTTGGCGCTGCTGTCTTTGCAGTTGCGCCATGATCTGGTTGTGCGACCGCTGGCGGTCGACCTCGCCCACCGCGGCTTCAATTTCCGCCGGAGACAGCCCAACTTCCTGTGCGGTTTCAAGTAACTGTGCGTGGCTCAGATCGTCTTGCCCAGCGCGTTTTGCCTGCTTTTCCAGCGCGCGCGCCAAGATCGCTTGCAGCTCTTCTGGAGTGTAATGCCGCTCTGCCATTGCGTTTGCCTTGCGCTACTGGCGGTTGAACCACTCGCCTGGATCCATCGGCTGGCCGTTGTGGCGAATCTCAAAGTACAGGTAGCGTCCTTTCAACGACCCCGACTGTCCGATATCCGCCATGCGTTGTCGCGCCGGCACCACTTCGCCCACTTCCACGCGAATGTTCTCCAGATGCGCGTAGATCGTGTGCCAGCCGCGCCCGTGGTCCAAAATAACCGTGTCGCCGTAGCCGGTCAGCCAGCCAACGTACGCCACCCGACCCCAAAACACCGCGCGCACCGGCGCGCCGATCTGACTCCCCGTCGCCCGGTAATCCAGACCGCGGTGCATCAAGATCGTGCCGAACTTCGGGTGTTTCACCTCGCCAAAGCCGACTTCTACGCGCCCCGCGACGGGCGGCAGCAACTTGCCTTGGGTTTGGGCAAACGTGTACTTGCGCTCCTGCCACTCTTTCAATGTCGCGACTTTTCCGGCCACTTCACGACTCGCGGCGTCCAGATCGCGCGCCAGCCGTTCCGCCGTCTTCTTGTCCTCGTCGATCTGCACAATGAGCGACAGCTTGTCCCGGCGCTCTTGCTCCGCTTGCCACTTCTTCTCGTGCAGCTGCAAGTCCAGCTGATTCAGCGCCGCCAGCGCGCCGTCCCGATCTTTGGTCAGCAGCTGCTGATCGGTCAGGCGTTTGGTGTACTCGTGCAGCCGCGCGCGGTCATCGACAATCAGCCGTCGCAACAGGCGATCCTTGACCACCGACTTGGCAAAATCGTCGGTGGACAGCGCGAACCGCAACGACGGCAGCGCCTCGATTCGCGCCAACGCGCGCAGCCGCGCTTGAACGGCCAGCCGCATCTTGGCCAATTCCGTCTCCGCCTTGGCGCGCGCGTCCTCAGCCGCCATCAGCGCGTCGGTGGCTTGGGCGCGCTCCACGGACAGCTTCACGATTTTGTTGTCCATTTCCGTCGAATCGCGATCCAACTCGTCCAGCGCCTTCAAAAGGCCCAGTTCCGTGTCCAACTGCTTGGCGTAACGCTCCAGCAGCGCCTTTTTCTCCGCGCCTTCCAGATGCGGCGGCTGCGGCAACGGCTGGGCGTACGCCGGTTGCACGACGCACCAAATGGCGAGCAGCCACAGGCGTTTCACGGGTCAAACCTTCAGGTAGCGGCCGACCGACAGCGCGCTCGCCGTCAGACCGACCGTTGGACCACCCAGCACCAGCCACGCGATCATGCCGGGCGGCATCAGCGACCACGACAGGTTCAGCAGGTGCACATCGCGGACCAGACCGCGCAGCTCCAGGTGCAGGAGCCCAAGCAGGATCATCGCGACGATCGCGCCAGCAAGGCCTTGCAGCGCGCCTTCGACCAAAAACGGGAGGCGAATGAAGCTCGGCGTGGCGCCGACGAGCGACAGGATCTCGATTTCATCGCGGCGCGCGAAGACGCCCAAGCGGATCGTCGAAAAGACGAAGAACATGGCGCTCGCGAGCAGAACGATCGAGAGGACAAGGCCCACGGTCCGCGCGATCTCGACGAGCGCAAAGAGCAGTCGCAGCTTCTCCGCGCCTGTCGGCACTTCATCGACCGACTTCACCGACTTCAGGCTCGCCGCCCACTTCGCCAGTTCTTCCACGTCTCCGCGGCTGGCCAGATCGGCTTCCAGCTCCACTTCCAACACCGGCTGGCCGGGAATCGCCGCCTCGTCGAGGCCTTCCAGCAGCTCCGGCGTCATCGCCTGTTTGTTGCGTTCGCGATCCTGTTGCGGCGTCAGGAACTTCACGGACTTCACGCCTTTGCGCTGGCGAATCTGTGCTTCCACGGCTTTGACGTCGGGTGACGTCGCCGTCTCGTGCAGGTACACGGGAATCGTCAGCGATTCTCCAAGGCTGTGCATCAAGTGACTGGCGTTGACCAGCACCATCGCGAAGAGCCCGACCAGCGTCAACGCCAACGCGATGGTCAGCGCGCTCACGGCGGTCAGCCAAGGCGAAGAACGCACAAGCAGGAACGCCTGACTCAGCACGTAACCGATGCGGGGTGCGCGCTTCATGCTTCGCCTCCGCTGTCGTCACCGTTCGGGAGCAGTTCGCCGTCTTCGGGCAGATCCTCCAGCACCGGCACCGGCTGGGTCATGCGCACGGGCGAGGACGAGAACGGCGAGCCGACAAGCGGGAGGATGCCCGTCGCGGCGATCGGACCTGTCGTCGTGTTGGGCGTGGGGACCGCGCCGGGCACCACGAGCGTCGCGCTGCCAGTCGGCCCCGTGGCGCGATCGGTGGGCATCGGCACAGTCTGCCGTGTTGTCGCCTGACGATCACCCGCGGTCGGGCGTTCACCGGCCAGAAACTTGTCCGCGCGCGCCGACTTCGGCCGGTCCTCGATCAGCTGCCCCTTGGACAACGCCAACGTCCGCATCGCGTAGTGATCGACAAGCGCCGTGTCGTGCGTCGCGACGACGACCGTCGTGCCTTTGCGGTTGATGCTCAGCAGCAGCTCGATGATCTCGTGGGAAAGCTCAGGATCCAAGTTGCCCGTCGGCTCGTCGGCCAGCAGGATCGCCGGCTCATTCACCAGCGCGCGCGCAATCGCGACCCGCTGCTGTTCGCCGCCCGAAAGGTCGCCCGGGTACGCCTGCGCGCGGTTCAACAGCCGCGTCGCTTCCAGCATCTGGTTGACGCGGCGTTCAATCTCGGCGCCCTTGATGCCAAGAATTTCCAGCGAGATCGCGATGTTTTCAAACACCGTGCGGCGCGGAATGAGGCGGAAGTCCTGAAAGACGACGCCGATGTTGCGGCGCAGGTACGGCACGCTGGAGTCGCGTAACACGTGGATGTTGCGCCCGCCGATGAGGATCTGCCCGTCGCTGGCGCGTTCCATCACGAGCAGAAGGCGCAGGAGCGTGGACTTGCCGGCACCAGAAGGGCCGGTCAGAAACACGAATTCGCCTTCACGGACCCGCAGTGTGACGTCGGTTAGGGCGTCACAGCCGTTCGGGTAGCGTTTCTGGACGTGGTAGAACTGGATCACGCCGCCAAGGTACCACACGGGCAAATTGCGTCAAACGATTGTCACGTCGCTTTTGTGGACATGGCGCACACCAATCGGCAACAGCAAGGCCGATGACTTTGCAAAACTTGACACTGACGATCGTTAGCGGACACTCGGCGGGATGGATGAGCCTAGGTCGGGGAGCCTAGGGGGTTCCAGTTCTTCTTGGCGTGTGATATTTGCGCGCCGCCGCTCGGACTTCCGGGCAGCCATCGGTTCCGCTGCAAGTCGGCGGTCAGGTGTGGACGGACTCGAAGGGCCTGATAACTACAGGCGACATGCCAACTGGCGCAGATCGCCCACCGTGTTTTTAATCGTCCCCGCGCGGACGACTCGAAGGAGAGGAAGATGAAGAAACTGCTGACAGCCGCCGTAACCACCGCGGTGGGCATGGCGTTCGCCGGCTCGGCCTTGGCGACTGAGACCCGCATCAACAGCCTCTCGGCCGCGGGCGGCTTGGGCGGCGCCTTCAATGAGAAGTCGATCACCATTCGTGACAGCAACAACATCGACACGTTCCCGCAGTTCCTGACGACGTACAAGAACAGCGTCGACGTCGACAACACGTTGGGTTCAAGCTACGGCTCGATGAATGTCCGTTACGCGCTCTCGGACGACCCCGCTCCGCCGGTGCTGACGTTGTTCGGCAAGCGGTCGCCGTGGGCGAACGTGACCGCGCAGAAGTCGATCCTCGGCGCCACGGCGCCGAGCGTTGCGGGCGGTCCGGGCTTTGGCCCCAACCCGATTTCCGGCAAGGCGCTGGCCGACGCGACGAACCACCAGTTCGGCGTGGGCTTCGGCATGAAGGCGGGTGAGTCGGTTCGTTTGGGCGCGACGCTCTCCATCGGCGGCAATCGCTCGGACACGCAGGGCACGAACCTACAGTCCGGCAACCCGACCGACGACGAGCAGTCCAACACGTGGGTTGACTTCAACGTGGGCGTCGGCTTCGACATCAACGAAGTGAACAGCCTCGACTTCGGCCTCAACATCGTCGGCGGCACGTTCACCAACGAGAGCGGCAAGCAGCCGGCGTACGCGTCCAACGGTCTCTTCGGTGTCGCGCTGACGGCCAAGGGCGAGTTCATGGTCAGCCAGATCTCCAAGATCGTGCCGTACCTGCGCTTCAACTACGACAATCGCTCGGTGCTCGGCCAGGTGCTGACGCCGTCCGATGGTCGCAACAACCTGATCGGCACGCTGACCAACATGTGGATCATCCTCGGTTCGGATCTCGCGATCGCGCCGCCGAACATGGAAGGCGTGTTGATTCAGCCGGGCGTTGGCCTCATCTACCACAGCTCGGGCCTGAGCGGTAACAGCAACCCCGCGGGCGCCTCGGCGACGGTCGAGACCAGCAGCAACATCATGCCGTGGTACGGCTTCTCGGCTGAGGCCAAGGCGTTCGAATGGCTGTACCTGCGCCTCGGCGCTCGTCAGGTCATCTCGCGCACCGACGTCGCCAACACGGCGACCGCGCCGTCCACCAACGAGACCCACTTCTCGACGGTCACCAACACGGTGTCCACGGGCTTTGGTATCAAGCTGATGGGCTGGGACCTGGACCTCGACATCAACCCGGCGTTCTTCAACAACGGCATCGCCGCTGTGAACGGTTCGCCGACTGGCGCCCCGACTGGCGCGCCGGCTGGTGCGGGCTGGGCGCTCAACTGGGCCCTCGGTTACGACTGGTAAGTTGACCGAAAGGTCAGCAGTTTCTTGCAGCGCCCCGGTGTCGTCTTCGGATGCACCGGGGCGTTGCGCTTTTTGCGCGCGCCATGCCACCATGACACCCCCGGAAGCGTTCGGGAACAAAAGCGCCCGCCGGGGCATTGATCGAGAGGCTCCCCCCCGCCACTCCATCTCGACGAGGAAACAGCCTGTGACTTCACGCCTTACTTTTGCAGTTCTCGCGGTTGCCTTGACGCCCGCTTGCGGCCGTGCTGCCGCGCCACCCGCTTCCGCCGCGGCGTCGGCCAAAACGGCGACGGAAGGTGCGCCTGCGCCGGCCGCACCGACGGAGACCACTGGTGCCGCAGCGCCCGTCTTGAACGCCAACGGCGTGCCCAAAGCTGTGGGGCCGGTCGCTACGGTGAACGGTCGCGACATCCAAGCTGATCGCTTCAACGCCGAGTTCGAGCGCCTCGTCGGACGTTCCACCAAGGTGCCCGCCGACCGATTGCGGCGTATCGCCCAGAACGTGCTGAACCGGCTCATCGAGCAGGAACTCCGCGAGCAGGCCATCCGCAATGAGAACATCACGCTGACCGAGGCCGAGTTTGAGGACGCGTGGAAGGACTTCACCGCGCGCTTCCGCAAAGGCGATGGTCGCTTTGATGAAGCGGCACTGGCGGCGGAACTGGAACGGTCGCACACCTCGATGGAGTCGATGCGCGAGCAGATTCGGCAGCAGCGTCTGGGCGCCAAGCTCGTGCAGAAGCTGGGTAAAGTGGAAGTGAGCGAGGCGGACGCCAAGGCGTACTACGACAACAATCCGTCGGCATGGCTGGAAGCGGCGTCGCGCGATCTGCGGCCGATTCTGATCCGCGTCCCGCCCGATGCGAGCCCGGATTTGCGGCAGAAGGCCGAACAGCGCGCCGAGGAAGTGTCGGCTGCGCTGAAGAAAGGTCAGGATTTTGAGCAGGTGGCCAAGCAGTTCACCGATGGGCCGTTGCCGCCGCTGCACTTGACGCGCGCGTCTGCGGAGCCGGAGCTGGAGCCGGTCGCGTTCCAGTTGAAGGTCGGCGAAGTGTCCAAGCCGATCAAGACGCGCTGGGGCTTCTACGTCCTGCGCTTGATCGAAAAGAATGAAGAGCGCACGCGGCCGTACAGTGAAGTGCGCGATGAGATTCGCACGCAGTTGACGACTCGCCGTGGCTACACCGAGGAACGGCGCATTCTTGTCGAGCTGCGCAAGAAGGCCGAGGTCGTCGAGAAGCTGCCTTTCTAGGCCCTGTCCGGAGTTTCCGTGTCCAAACCTACCGTCAAGCCGCAGAATCCGCGTTTCTCTTCGGGGCCTTGCGCCAAGCGGCCCGGGTGGACCGTCGCGGCGTTGCAGGACGCGCTCGTCGGCCGATCGCACCGCTCCAAGCCTGGCAAAGCGCGCATTCAGCAGGTGCTCGACAAGTCGCGGCTGATTCTCGGCCTGCCCGCCGACTACCGGATCGCGATCGTGCCTGCATCCGACACAGGCGCGGTGGAAATGGCGTTGTGGTCGCTCCTCGGCGCGCGCGGCGTGGACGTGCTGGCGTGGGAGAGCTTCGGCGAAGGTTGGATCACCGACATTCTGAAGCAACTGAAGCTCACCGACGTGCGCACCTTGCGCGCGGATTACGGCCACTTGCCCGATCTGACGCAGGTGTCCTGGGATCGCGACGTCGTCTTCACGTGGAACGGCACGACCGCTGGCGTCAAAGTGCCCAACGGCGACTGGATTGCCGACGATCGCCAAGGACTCGCCATCGCCGACGCGACCTCAGCGGTCTTTGCGATGGACCTGCCGTGGCAGAAGCTCGACGTGGTCACGTGGTCCTGGCAAAAAGTGCTGGGTGGTGAAGGCGCGCACGGCATGCTGGTGCTCAGCCCGCGGGCGATCGCGCGCTTGGAGTCGTACCGTCCGCCGTGGCCGATGCCCAAGCTGTTTCGCCTCACCAAGGACGGCAAGTTTCAAGAGTCGATCTTCGAGGGTGACACCATCAACACGCCGTCGATGCTCTGCGTTGAAGACGCGTTGGACAGTCTCATTTGGGCGGAACACGTTGGCGGGCTGCCCGGACTGATGGCGCGCTCGCAGGGCAACCTGGCGATTCTGGAAGCGTGGGTGGAGCGCACGCCTTGGGTTGAATTCCTCGCGGTCGATCCGGCAACGCGCTCCAGCACGTCGGTCTGCCTGATCTTCACCGCGCCGTGGTTCGTGGCGCTGGATCTGGACGCGCAAACGGCGGTTGCCAAGCGAATGTCTGCACTTCTCGACGTCGAGAATGTTGCGCTGGACGCCGCCTTTTACCGCGACGCGCCGCCTGGCTTGCGCATCTGGTGCGGTTCCACGGTCGAACAACGCGACGTCGTGGATCTGTTGCCTTGGTTGGACTGGGCCTTTGCCCAGGTCACTCCAGCGTAAACGCGTATAGCAGCGTCTGTTGCCGCGTGCTCAGGTTGTCGTCCGACAGCAAGTACAGCCACAGTCGACCGTTCTCCACGCGGGTCGCCAGCGCCTCAAAGTTGTCCAGCTTGCAGTGCGCCGGGTTCAGGTTGAGCACCTCGTGCACCTGTGCGGTCGCGCCGTTCGTCGGCAAGCGGAGGGCGACGATCCGCGTTCCCGCCTCGTGCTTGTCGGCCAGCCACTTGCGCTCGAGCACCAAGGCGTCGCCAAGCGGGTGACCCGCGGGCAACGCCGCCGCCGCTACGGGTCGGAAGTCCGGCAGCGTCGGGTACCGCATGGATTGCCACGCCTGATCTATCCAACGCCACATCGGCAGCGTCGTTGGCACCGGCTCCGGTCCTTCCGCGATGGCCAACACCGAATCGTCCGTTAGCGTCGTCATCGCCTCCAGCCCAGCGTTCGCAGGCAGCACGTCCAACCCAGGCGGGAGCGCGATGGGGGCGAGGCGCGTCTGCAGCGGCGGCTGCGTGCTGGCAAACGCCCAAATCTGGTGGTCGACGCCGGGTTCGCGCTCCACGCCGACCCACGACGAGCCATCGCCGCGTAAGGTCAACGACTCCACGTCGCACGTGCGCTTGTTCGGGCAATGGGGCAGCGCGCCTGAACCGGCGTCGCTCACAGCGGACAATCGCCCGGCCTCGTGGGTCAGGCGTGCCTGCAGATAATGACCGTCATCGGAAACTGCCAGCAGCTCGCCGCCGTCCGCGGTTACGCGCGCGTCAGACCAGCCACCAAACCCGCTCCAGCCGGGCCACGTCAGCACAAAGCCGCCGCGAAACGTGGCGCGAACGCCGGTCGGCGTGGCGGGTTCGCAGACCTCGGTCGGCACTGCGAGCAAGTGGGTATCGGCCGGTGCGCGCGTCGCACCCGCGCAGCCCGTGAAGCAGAAAATCAAGGAAAGCCAGCGTCGCATGCACACTCCGCGGCGATTGTCAGCGCAGAAATGGCGGACGTCCACTTCGCAACGGCAAAGTGGTGTCGCCAATCCGTGGAGAGCGCGGGGCATTGAGGTTGGCCGTCCGCAGACGACCCGGCGGCCAACCTCAACACCCTGGCTAGTCGCGCCCCCAAGCAGCAAACCAACGCGCGCATCGTGTCGGCTTCGAATTGCCGCGACAATCACCCAATTGGGTGACGATGAATGGACAGATTTGTCCGGCATACCGCCCGAGGACCGTCCGACATCGGACGATATAGCGTCCGCGATCTGCCCGAGGACCGTCAGTCGTCCCGCCGCGCGTTGCAAATCCGCAACAATTTCCCGGATCGCTGGGGCGTCTGAAGTTGGCACGGTTCGTGCTTTAGAAGGCACAGTGGCTGCCCGGCGGCATTTTTTCGCGGAGACAAATGAGTTCAGGTGCGACAGAGTTTCCGCCAGAGGGTCGTCCGTCACCGCTCGTCGCGACCTTGGCCGAGGTGCGTGCGCGGCTGGGTGCGGATCTGGTCTGGTTTGGTCGGCTGGGCGCCATCGCGCCGCAACTGAACGCCGAACCGAAGCTCTGGTGGAGCGGTTTGTGGACCGACGGTCACCCGGACGCTGCGCAACAGCTGCGAACGCTCGACAACCGACCGGTGACCAACGCGGCGTGCTTGGAAACGGCCGCGCCGTCGCTGACGTGGCGCACGACGACGTACCGACCGGACGCCAAAGGGTTCTGGGCGCAGGGGTTTGCCCGCAACATCTACTTGCGTCAACGCCTGCAGGAAGAGCATCGCTTGCCTGTTGCCAGCGCGGCTGGGCTTCACGGCGTGCTCGTTGCGGTCTGGAACGAGCGGCGGACCGGGGTGGCGCAACGCCTGAGCCGGTCACTGCGCGATGGGCACGCGCGCTGGGCGCACGAGCGCCTGCTCAGCCTCCTCGCACAGTCCGACGCGTTGGGGCCGCCGCCTGCGGGCGTCGCGGTCTGTTCGTTCGTCGACGGCGTGCTCTCGGCCAGTGAGGCGGCGCGGCCGTGGCTGGATTCCGGCCGGACCCCGCGGTTCCTACGCGCCGTGGAACGATCGACCCGAACCGATCCGCTGCACCCGCCGCGTTTCGCCGTCGATGGTGCTGAAGTTCGCCTGACAGCGTTACAAGGTGCCGGTGGCCTCTCGTGGCTGGCCGAACTGCAGCCGCTGCGCTGTCCGCAGCCGGAACCGCGGCAGCTGCTGACGCCGTCACAGGCGGCGGTCGTCGAGTTGGTGGTGGTCGGGCTGGCGGCGCCCGCGATCGCCGAACAGCTTGGCAAGAGCGTGGAGACGGTGCGCAGTCAAATCAAGCAGGTCTACGCGCGTCTGGGTGTGAACAGTCGCGTCGAGCTAGCGCGCATCATGAACGCTTCGAACCGTCGGTAAGCGCGACTACGGAGTCACTTCGCGATCGTCGGAAGTCAGACCGCTTTCCAACAGCCCGGCGGTGCGCAGCGCCAAGCGCAGTCCGCGGGGGGAAACGCGCAGCAACTGTGCCATCGCATCGACGTTTCCGTCAGACCGTTCCCACGCCGTCCGCAGTTCGGCGGGACTCACGTCGGCGGCGGTGCGTAGCGCCGTGCTCCGTTCAATCAGCAGGTACAGGGTCGAGCGTGCGATGCCCAGATCGCGGGCCGTCGCCGTCAGGTTCCAGTGGTTGCGCGCCAGCGCCGCGGCTACGGCATCATCGGTCAGAAGCGGCGTCTCGATCGGTGTCGGCGATCGCGCGGGCGGCGTGAACTCCGCCGCGCCCAACCAAGTCTTCAGCGTGAACCCCTGACCCAAACGATCGTCGTCCTCAGCTTGAATCACCAGCGTCCTCACGAGGTTTCGCAGCTCGCGGGCGTTCCCTGGCCACTTGTGCACCGCCAGTTGGCCGACCAGCCCAGCGGGCAGCCATGGGTGCGTGTTCCTGCGCCCCGCGCGCGCCATTTCTTCCCGGCTGAAGTGCGCCAGAAGCGTGCCCAAGTCCTCCAGCCGGTGGCGAAGCGGCGGCACGCGCACTTGATACCCAGCTAAGCGATACAGCAGCGGCGAGCGCAGGTTGCCGCGCTCGTCCAGTTCTTGGTCCGTTGCGGCGACGACTCGCACGTCCACTTTTCGCACGCGCCGGTCGCCCAAACGCTGCACCTCACCGGTTTCCAACACGCGCAGGAGCATCGCCTGCACGTCGGGCGCCATCTCGCCGACTTCGTCCAGAAAGAGTGTGCCACCGTCGGCGCGCACGAAGAGCCCGTCGTGGTCCTGACTCGCGCCCGTGAACGCGCCACGCACGTGACCAAACAGCACCGACGCTGCCGTTTCCGACTTGATCTCGGCCACGTTCACTGCAACCCAGGGCCCGTCAGCGCGCGGGCCCGCATCGTGCAGTGCGCGCGCGACCAGTTCCTTGCCCACGCCCGTTTCACCTGAAATCAGCACGGGAACGTGGAACGGCGCGGCGCGGATGATCTGCCGACGCACGGCGTCGAGCGCTTCGCTGCCGCCAACCAGCCCGCAGTCCGAGAGAATTTGCGGCTGTCCACGCATGTGGAGCAGCACTGCGGTTCGGTTCGACAGTTCGAGCACCACGCCGCGGTCGAGCTGGGCGGCGTCGACCCGCCTTGGCGTGGTCAACGGCTGACCGCCCACCACCCAGCGACAATCGGGCGGCGGCGTCAACAGCACGCCGTCGCGCCAAGCGAGTTGCGTCGGCTGGCGGCTTGCATACGGATCCGAGATCGGCTGGGTGACCAGATAATCGGGCGTTGTAAAATCGGGAGAGAGTCGGGACAGACTGACGGAATGCCCCTCCAACAACTGGGGCACAAACGCGCGCGCGCCGATCATCGTGGGCTGTGGGTGCGCCAGAATCGTCAGACAGACTGAGGGACCTTGTTCGCGCAGCGGATCGGAGGCTTGTGGAAAGGGAAGGGTGTCGATATCGCGGTTGGTGTGCGGCGTCATCTGTCCTCACCCGCCGCGTCGCGTCTGTCGGGCGCGCAAGCGAAGCCAGATTTGCGCCAGATCTCCCGCCGCGCGGACAAAGTGACCCGGTCGCAACTTCGAGCCCGCGACGTCGTGCCACACGAGCAGCGGCACTTCCGCAAACGCGCTTTCCGGCAACGGCGCCGCATCCGGACCACCCCACGCGAGTCGTCCGAGCAGTTCGACGTCGAAGATCCAGCGCGATACAAACGGCTCCGCCACGGCCGCCCGCAGCGCCGGCGTGACGCGAAAGAGCTTGGCCCCGCATTGTGTGTCGTAGATGTTCAGCGCCAGGGCAAAAGACGCCGCAGTCGCAAAGACCCGTCCAAGGTAGTGGCGAATGGCCTTGCGTTCGACGGCGTTGCCGAGTAGCCGGACGCGCGCGCCGATGAGCACCTCCACTTCTGGGCGAGCGTGCAAGATCTCCAGCAGGCGTCGCAGCTCGCTCGGTGGCGTCGAGAGATCCGCGTCCAGAAAGCCGACCTCTTGCGCCCCGCGCTCCATGGCCTGCAAAAGTCCTTGACGGACCGCTTCGGCTTTACCGGAGTTCTTGTCGAGCTTCAGCCACTCGGCGCGCCCGGGCAGTCGCGCGCACAACGCGTCGAGCACTTGAGGCGTCGCGTCAGTCGAGCCATCGTCGACAAAGAGCAGCCGCACGTCGCCCGCCAGCGCCAGATCCGTGAACGCGCGTTCGTCGAGCCGCAGCGCTTCATTGAAGCACGGCACCACGAGCCACGGCGGATTCTGCACTTGGGGCGCGGAGCCTAGCTGTCTTGCCACGACGGATTCCACGATGGCCACGGTGGCCACCCGCAGAGTACCAGCGTGGATACGGCTGGCAACCCGGATCCGCAGCTTCTGACACATTCCGCCAGCGTTGTGACGGAATCGCGTCGCGCGGAACTGCGGATTGGCTTTGGCCGGTATCCGGTGCTGGCCGTTCAGCGCTCAAGCAGGCGTCAGGCGGTCAGTCAGAAAGTCGCGTACGTCTGAGAACTTGCGCGTGCGCTTGGCTGGCGGCAGGCTGTCCAACAGCGTCTGGCCGTAGCGTCGCTTCAACAGCCGGGGATCGAGCAGCGCCACCACGCCCCAATGGCGTTGGCTGCGGATCAGGCGACCAAATCCCTGACGCAGCGCGGTGGCCGCGAGCGGAATCGACAGGTCGTCAAAGGCATCGCGACCCTGCGCGCGCAACTGCTCCGTACGCGCCACCAACAGCGGATCGTCCGGCGGCGGAAACGGGATCTTGTCGACCACGACCACGCGCAGCGTGTCCGCCGGCAGATCGACGCCTTGCCAGAAGCCCATCGTGGCGAGCAGGACAGCTGGCTGCGAGGCGACGAAGCGATCCAGCAGCACCTCGCGCGGGCCTTCACCTTGCGCCAGTAACTCCATCCCGTACGGCAGCAGCTCCGGTCGCAGGCGCGCGTGGGCATCGTTCAGCGCGCGCCGGCTCGAAAAAAGCGCCATCGTGCCGCCGCCCGCCGCCAGTGCCAATTCGAGGATCGTTTGCGCGACGCGCTCGTCGCGATCAGGCGCGTAGGGATCGGGTATCGCTTCGGGCACGTAGAGGAGAGCCTGCCTCGGAAAATCAAACGGCGAGGGCAGGCTCAGCGTCGTGACGTCCGCCGGCAAGCCGAGCTTTTCCCGCGCGTGGCGGAAACTACCGGCAACGGCAAGTGTGGCCGAGGTGAAGATCCGCACGGTCTTCTCCGCCAACAGCGTCCGTTGCAAGATCGGCGCGACGTCGACCGGCCTCGCGATCAGGATCGCGTCGTTGCGCCGATGCTCGATCCAGCGCACCAGACCGTCGTCCACGCGCGGTGGAAACAGCAGCTTCTCGATGTCCTGCTGCGCGGCAAACAGCGACTCGTCGAACTTGTGAAAGAGCGGGTCGGTCGCCAGTAGCGGCTCTTGCATCACCTCAGCGAGCTCTTCCAAGCGCGCCGCGAGCTCCACCGCTGGTGCCGCCAAGGACTCCAGCACGCGACCGCGCACCGCCTGACCGTTGGGCTGCAGGCGCACCGCCGCGAAAAGCCGCAGCGCCGCAGGATCCGCGCGATTGAGCAGCGCCTGCATCGGCTCGCGCAGGAGCGCGTCAGGCAGGTTGGGCAGCGCCACGCGCAGGTCCGTCAGGAGATTGCCAACGCGCTTTTCACTCAACGACGTGCCAAAGAACGCGCTCGCCGTTTCTGCCAGCCCGTGCGCTTCGTCAATCACGACGACGCCGACCTCCGGCAGGATGCCACCCTGTTCCCACCGCTCGCGCACGGCGTAATCGGCAAACAGCAGGTGGTGATTCACGACGATGAGATCCGCGGCCAGCGCCCGCCGTCGTGCCTGCAGCACAAAACAGGTGTCCTGATGCGGGCACTCTTGCCCCAAGCAGTTGTCCGCCGTCGAGGTAATTTCTGGCCACAGCGGGTCGTCCTCCGCGATACCGACCAACTCGCTGCGATCGCCCACTTGCGAGTGTCGCGCCACCGATTCCGCCGCCACGAGCGCCATGGGCAGCGAGTAGCGCGACAGATCCAGCCGCCTTTGCAGCCGCAACTTGCACAGGTAGTTGCTGCGGCCCTTCAGCACGGCCACCTCACGGGTGACGCCCGCCGCTGCCAAAGCTACCGGGATGTCGTTGGCCAGAATCTGCGTTTGCAGGTGCCGCGTCGCCGTCGCGATGAGTGCGCGCTTGCCAGAAGCGAGGATCGGCAGCAGGTACGCCAGCGTCTTGCCGGTGCCCGTGCCGGCCTCAACCAGCAGATCCGTCTCCGTGGCGATCGCGTTCGCGACGGCAGCCGCCATCGTGACTTGGCTCGGTCGCGCTTCAAAATTGCCGAGAACTTGATCGAGCGCGGCCAAATCCGCGGCGATCACGGGGCTTGCCCCGGTGCCAATTGCGGTCGAACCTGCGGCACGGCCTGACGCACGAACGTCAACACCGCGGTGTGACCCAGGAAGCGGTGGCTATCTTCCACTTGCTGCCAGCCCGACGCGGTCAACGTCGGCAGCAGAAATTGCCAGACCGAACTCAGCTCGTCGCGCGGTTCGCTCGTTTCGTCGATTGGCCCCAGCGCGTCGCGATCGCCCACAAGCACGACCGAATCCGGATTCTGTGCGAGTACCGTGGTCAGCTTTTCAAGCGCTTCTCCGGGATCGAGGCTGCTCCATGCCACGCGTTTCTCGTGCAGGTAGGGGTCCAAAAGGAAGAGGACCGGCATTCCGCGGCCGCCGAGTGTGAGCAGCGCGCCTTTCTGGCCCAGGTTCTCGTGGGCAAACCGCGCGACAATGCGTGCTGACTGGCGATCTGCGGCTTGCGTCTGCGCGAGCAGGTGACTCGCACCGATGCCGAACGTCACGACCGCCGCGGCTGCAAGGTTCCACGCCGCTTTGCTCGGCCTGTCGTCCGGCTTGGCCTGTCCCAATGCCCGCGCGCTCAGGCCCACGCCCAGAAGCAGCACCGCGCACGCCCGCGAGACCGCGAGCGCGTCGGTCAGACCGTCTACGCGACCTTGATGCGCGCTCCACGCGGCAAAACCCAGAGCGAGCACGAGCGGCAGCAGCAGCGGCACCCAATCGCGGTCGCCCAGATCGCGCGGTACGGAAACGTGCACGCCGACGGTCTGCCAGCCTGTCTGTTCAGACGGTGGAAGCGCGATCGGGTCGGGGCGTACGCGGCCGCCGAGGAAGCCGGCGAGCGCGGTCATGACGAGGCCGCCGCCAAAAACGAGCGCCGGCGTGGACGCGGAACGAAGGTCGAGTTGCAGCGCGAGCGTGCCGCGGGTGCCTGTCGGCAAAACCGCGCCGAGCGCTTGGATAGCCGCTTGCCACGGCGGGGTTTGCGCCCACCCAGACGGATCCATCGTCGCAGTTCCGAGCCACCACGCAGCGGTCACCGGTGCTGGTGGCAGCAACGCGCCCACGACGCCCAGACGAACGCCGACCACGACGCCAGCAGCAACCAGCCACGAGGCCAAAGCCGCGCGCTTGGGGGCGTCGCCTGATACCGCACGCGCCGCGAGGTACAGGCCTCCGGGCACCAAAAGCAGCACCGAGGGCGCGAGAATCCCCGCGAGGAGCAGTGGGAGCGCCGACGCCACGGACTTCTTCACGTCGCCATCACGCAGACCGCTGCGCAAGAGCGCCAACGCCGCGAGCGAGGCCATCGTGACCAGTGCCACGCCGTCGGCGCGCTCGCCCATGTCGAGGCCGAGCGGGCCCATGGCCAACAGCAGGCCCGCCAGAAGTCCGGGAATCGCACCCCAGCCCGCGGCGCGCGTAAACGCGACCGCCAACGCCGGGGTGGCAATCTCGCAAACAAGCGGAATCAGACGCGCAAACGCGGAGAACCCGCCGCCCGCCAGCAGCAGCCCGCGCGTCAGCCGCGACCACGGCTCGTGGCCCGCATCGCCCAGGCCGAGCACCAGTGCGGCCTCGTGCACGCCCAGATCCTGACCGATGAGCGGCACCAAACGCACCGCCAACGTCACGGCCGTCACGCGGATCAGCAGCGTCCGCAGGTCTTTGGGGTCAATCGTCATCGCGTTCCGATCCCGCTAGCCTTGGCCGGCAAATCCGTCGTCGCGGTCGCGAAACAGGAAATTGAAGGTCGTCATCGTGCCGTAGCACGCCGTGATGTACTGCTGGATCTGCACTTTTTCAGCGGCGTCCAGGTTGTCCGTCCCGTTGATCTTCTGCTCCAGCACGCGCAGCTTGTCGCGGATCGCCACGACCTTGCGAAACAGCACGTCGATCTCGATTTCCTTGGCCTGCAGCTCCGCGTTCGCCGGCTGCACGATGACCTTGCCGCCCTTGAAGCGCGTCGCCATCGGCACGTCGGAGACGTTCAGCGCCTCGTCCAACACTTCAGCCAGAATTGATTTCAGCGTGTGGCGATCCATCGAGCTCTCTCCGTCACCGCCGTCCAAAGACAGCGGAATGTAGTTCATCTTGGGCGGCGCATCGTCGTCTTCGTCGTCGCGGGAACGGCGTACCGTCGTCGGTCGCCTCGCCGCCGCGGCATCCCGCGCGTTGCCTTGCTGCACCAGCGTCATGCGGCGCTGACGTTCGCGTTCTGCGGGCGAGACGTCTGCGTCGTCGGGCAGCGGCGAACCTGGCACCAGCTTGGAACGGTCCAGATGGTAGTTCGGACAGCCGAATTCCTGCGCGCCCACGGTCGGATGCGTCGGCTTGCCCTTGCATTCGCCCATCGTGCGCGACATGCGATCGGTGAACATCGGCTCAAAGTGCCGACACGAACCGCAGCGATTGTAGACTTCCTGCACTGAGATCATGGACGGGTGTTCTCGCAGGCTGGGGCCGTCGCGTCAAGCTTGACCGCGCGACGCTGGCAGCGCAGATTGCGCGATGAAACGGAGGAAGCGATGCAACGAATCCTGCAAACCCTCGCTCTTGCCTTGGCCTTGGCGCTGACGGTGCCTGCGGCTGCTCAAACGCCCGCGCCGCCGCAAGCGCCGACGGACGGTCCGAATCTGGCGCGCGCCAAGAAGCTGGTTGATCAACTCGCTGAGATGCTGGCCAAGCTCGTTGACGACGTGCGGGCGGTCGGCGACGACACAGAGAAGATCACGGAAATGCGCGAGGCGTTTTGGAAGAAAGCTGAGGCGTTTCACGCCGAAGGCACGGCACTCCAGGAGGCGCTCACGGTCGCAGAGAAGGCGGCGCTCGAGGCTTACGGCAAACAGAAGATCACGCCGCTCTTGGGGCAGTTGATGGCGGTGCAAGCTCGGGCTGAGGAAGCGCAGGCGGCCAAGCGCGCGGTTCAGGACACGCGGCAGTTGGCCGCAGACCTGGTGCGAAGCGCGGCGGCGGCGTACTCGGAGCAGCAGCAAAAAGTGGCGTACGGTGACCGGTGGCGCGCGCAAGATCCAGCGGAGAGCGTTGTCGTACGGCTGGCTGGCGCGAAGGGAAAACCGGAGCAAGTCCCGCTGTGTGATCTGGGTGACGAAGACCCACAGGCGTCGCTGGAGCAGAACCTGCCGGATCTGGAGCAGCGGCTGGCCGAAGGCGCGTACGTGCGGCTGGAGCGGTCGCCGTGGCTGGGCAAGACGGAGTTTGTCGGTCCCGATCAGGCGTGGAAATTGAAGTGGACAGGGCGCAAGTTGCTGCTGACAAGTCCGGGCAAGAAGGGCAGTCGGACGCTTGCGCCAGAGCTGCCGGTGGACAAGCAGATGTCGGCGTCACCGGTCGCAGTCTACTTTTCGCCCACGCAACCGGTGATTCTTGTGCAGATGTACTGGGACGGCGGGAAGTTCTACCGCAAAGGTGAGAACAGCGCGACGCAGCATCACGTGATTTGGCTGCCCGCCGCGCTGTTGCCGACCAAAAAGTAGCAGCTCACGGTCCAGGCGCAGTCTTTTCCGCATCGCAGCGACGGCGCGCTTCAGCCGCGTCTTCTTTCGCCGGTGTTTTCGCAGCGAGATCGGCCAACTCACACCACGCTTCACTGCGGTCCTTGCTCGTCACGCCGCGTTCCGCCGCCAACCGGTAGGGCAGAATCGCCGGTGCCAACTGCCCTTGCGCTTGCAGCAGCCGCGCTTCGAAAAGCACCGCCAGTCGCCCCGACGGCTCCGTTTCCATCAGCACCGTCGCCGCGAGTTTCAGGTCGTCCAGTGCCTCGCGCTTCTGCGCGTCGTTGGTTCCCGCCTGCCAGTCCAGCCACGCGAGCTTGGCCAGCGACGCGCCAAACCGCGCCTCGTTCGTGTCCAGCTCCGCCGCCGCGCGAATCCGCGCCCGCGCTTCGGTCCGCTTACCCTGCGGCGCCACCACGAGCACCCACGGCTTCTTCGCGTCTTCGCCGCCCTTGACCAGCGCCGCGTGTGCGCGCTCCGCGGCATCGACCCACAGCGCAGCGATCGACGGATCGCCCGGATCCAGCCGACTCGCCACCGCCAGATTCGTCACGATGTCGATCGGATCCGACCCTTGCTTGTGCGCCATCGCGAGAATCGCCCGCTGCTTGACGCCGTCGCACACACCGTTGGGCGCGTCCACGAGCGCGCGGGCCTGCTCCGCTGCACCCACGCGATCGCCCGACGCCGCCAGGACGTCCATCAGCAGCGCGCGAAGCGTGCAGAGGTCCAGTTGGTTCTGCGGCTTGGTCAGGTCTACCTTCGGCGCGGCCTTCAGCTCTTCGGCCAGCGTCTGCAGCGCCTTGCGCCCTTGTCCGATGTGCAGCGCGTTCACGACGAGCGTCATTTGTGGCTTGTAAGGGCGCACTGGGTCCGCAGGCGGCGTCACGTCCGCGGGCGCCTCCGTCGCTTCTTCCGCGTTCTCCCCTTCTTGCGCGTCCGCTTCCGGCTGCGGCTTGGCCGTCGGCTTCTCGACCGCCCCAAACTCTTTCACCAAGCCAGGCAGGTAGGGTCGAAAATCCTGATTGAACCGCGACAGCTTCTGTCCGAGCCACGTCGCAAACCCAGTGTCCACTTCCTCAGGCGACACGCCCAGCTCTTGCTGCACCAGCGCTACCGTCGTTGCGCCCGTCTTGTGCCCTGCAACGAGCGCGCGCAATTTGGCGAAACCATATTTTTCGCTCAAGAATTCCGTCAGCAGCATCGCTTGGTAGTACGCGTCGATGATCTCCTGCATCGACTGCGCCTGCGAAAACGCCAAATTGAACGTCGCCACGTGCGCCAACTGCCCCGCCTTCAGCCGGTCGTACGCGCGCCGGTCCATCCGCATCGCCCAGCGCGGGTTCGCCCACGCGCTCTCCATCATCGCCAGACCTTCGGTCAGCCAGCGCGGCACGCGCCCGTCGGTCATCTGGATGTGGAAAATGTGCGACAGCTCGTGCCAGAGCACCATTTTCCAGTTGAACGGCTTCTCGTTGGGCGAGCGCGACGTCACCAGATGGCCAAAACACACCGCGTGCGCGCCCAGCTGCGGCAGACCCACCGTGCGCACGCTGAACTGCTCGGTTTCCTGGAAAATCTCGACTTGAATCGGCTTCTCCGGGGCAAAACCGTACTTCGCTTCCAGCGTCGTCATGGCTTCTTGCAGGAACGGCAAAATCTCGCGTTCGAACGCCTTGCGATCCTTGCGATGCACACGCAGATCCGCCTTTTTGCCCGGCAGCGTCACCATCTGCTTGAGCACGCCGTCATACAGGACGTTCAACTGGTTGGCCGTGCGCACGTCAAACGGATCGCCGCTGTACGCGGTCTCCAGCTCTTTCTTGGCCTTTACGTCGTCCGCGATGCGCGCGTAGCTCATGCCCAGTTCCGCGTGCGCTGGCCACAGTTCCGGCTGCGTCTGGATCGCCGTTTGCAGGAGCAGTTGCACTTCCCGGTACCGGTGCGCCATCTCCAGATAGCCCGCCGTGACGAGCCACAGGCGACCATCGTCCGGATTCAGCTTCTTCGCCGCCTTTTCCGCGGCCGCAAAGTCGTTCGGCTGATCCGCAAGCTTGGCCAGCGCACCGCGCACCGCGAGCACGTCCAGACTGTCCGTGCGCTGCGTCTGCGCGCGATCCAGAAAGCCCTTCGCCGTCGGATAGTCCTCGTCGTGCAACGCCACTTCGGCGCGCAGCACCAGGGCGTCCAAGTCGCGCGGATTCTCAGCCAGGAGCGCGTCCAGTCGCTTGCGCGCCTTGCTCACGTCCTGATCCGACTTCAGATCGATGCGCGCCATCAGCGCCAGCGCCGTGGGGTGGCGCGGATCGATGGTCAGCACCTTCTTGAGCGACTTGTCGCCGTCGCGGTAGTTGTATTTGCTCACGAACAGCCGCGCCCACGCCAGTTCCAGCGCGAGCCGTTCCGCATCGCTGTCCACCGCTTGGTTGGCTTCCTCGTAGACGCGGTTGGCGTCGCGCACGTAGCCGTTCAACCGCAGCGACTCCGCCACCGCCAGCAGGTCGAGCGGCTCCTTGAACTGGCCATTTTCATAGCGATCCGCCACCGGATCCAGAAGTTTGCGCGCCTCCCGCGATTTGCCGGTCTCATACAGCGCGGCGCCCAGAGCCACGAGCAACTGCGGATCGCCGGGATTCGCCTTCACCGCTTTGCCCAAGAGCGCCACGCGCGCCGGCTGCGAGCCGGTCTGCCGTTCGATCTCGGCTTGCAGGAGCACCGCTTGCGTGTCCGGCACTTTGGCCGCCAGCGCGCCTGCCAGCAGCGTTCGCGCTTCTTTGTGGTTGCCGAGCCGAAGCTGTACCTGCGCCGCGATGACCGCGTCGGCGCCCGTCAGGGGCCCGTTGGTCTGCGCGCGCTCAAAAACGCCAAGCGCAGCCTTCACGTTGCCATGCAGTAGGTAGTCGCCGGCCTCGCGACCCAAGGCGGTCGGGGCGTCCGCCAGCGCGACGGCACTCGTCAGCAGCAGCAGCGCCGCCAGCGTACGGCTTACAAGCCGCCGATGATGTGCCATGCGCCGTCCTCGCGCTTGAACTTGAGGCGGTTGATGTCGTCCCAGGTGCGGTAGTTGTCCACACCGCCTTCGGTCAGGAGCGCAGTGCCAACAAAGTGGACTTCCGCAGCGGCGTCGTCGCCTTTGACTTCGATTTCACGCAACTGCAGCTGCAAGTGCAGTTTCTTCACGTTGTCGCGCAGCATCGTCAGGCGCTGGATCAGCTTGTCGTAGCCGTAATCGTCGGTCGGATCGTCCGTCGTGCCGCCGTTCGACGCGAATTGCGGTGAGATGATGCCTTTCAGCGCGTCAATGTCGCGCTCTTCAATCGCCTGATGGTACGCCTTCAGAACCTCAAAGATTTCCTTATTCTGCGGCGTTGCGGGCACTTTTTGGCCCGCGTCCAAGTAGCCCGGCCCGCACGCGGCGAGGCTCAAAAGCAGGGTCAAAAGGAGCAGCGGCTTCATCATCTTCTGCAGCACAGTCATTCTCCGAATCCGTGGCGACGGGGGCACGAGGGTAAGTCGCTGCACCGTTTGCGTCAAACCGCGAGGGTGGTGCGCTATTCCGCGCGCCGCCGCCGCACCAGAAAGATCGCGCCGACAGCGAGCAACAAGAGCCCGCCCGGCACCGCGGGGGTGCGGCCTTGCTGGCAGGACGTGCTGTTGGTCGGCGTGGCGATCGTGCCAAAAAGCGCGTCGGTTGGCGGTGCAGTCCAGCGATCGCCGCCAGCATCAAGCGTGATCGTCAACGACGGCGTAATGCCCGCGTGCGCGGATGCAATCGCCAGATCGACCTTGCCCACGTCCTCCGCCTTCACCGCGAATGGTTCGCCGGTTTCATCCAGCACTTCCACGCGCAAAGCGGCCGGCGCCGTGGCGAAGCGCGGATCAGCGGCTGACTTGATCTTCGCGAAGTCATTGCTTGAATCCGGAAACTCAAAGATCCATGAGCCCATCGTGCCGATCGTCAAGCGTTCCGCGTCGATGCTGTAGTTGCCCTTGCGGCAAATCCCGTGCGCAACCGCCGTACTCACGTTGCTGACGTCAGGCAAGGTTGGGGAAAACGCAAAGACCGGGTCCTTCTGCATTTCCTTGGGTGAAATCCGCAGCACCAGACGCGTCACTTTCTCCGCGCTGCCGAGTCGCTGCGCCATGTCGCGCACGGGCTTGCAGAAGTTGGTCTCCAGATCCGCCGCGAGGGTCGGCAGTTTGGGATCGCTGTCGACCGGGTCATACGGGTTGCTGATCGCGCCAGGCGCGCTTTGCAGGTCCTGATAGTACGTCAGCGCGTCCTTTGACCCAGCCGCGTGGAAGTGCGCTTCCAGCACGTCCGCCACCGCTTGGGTGATCGGCAGCTTCTGCGTCAGGATTTGGCTCCACGCCGCGTCACGTGACGTCGCCTTGGCGATGAGGTCGGTGTTGAGCGCCGTCAGGTCAAAAGTCGGCGTCGTCACTTGGTTCATGTTGGCCACGGTCGTCACGGTCTTGGGCAGCTTTCCGGCGTACTCCGTTGCAAAGGCCCGTCCCGCGGCTTCATCGATCGCGGTCGCCAGGACTTGCGGGTAGTTCGCCGCGCCGCCGAACCAATCCAGCCGCGCTGGGTTCACGACGACGTGCATGTGGTTCTTCGGAATCGCGCGCCCAGCACCTGCAAGCGTCACGACGACGTCCATGTCGTCCACCGCCGCGATCGAGGTCAGCCGCAGCGGCACACAGGCCTCGGCATCGTCCATCGTCAACGCGATCGGCCGGATTTCCTTGATGGTTGCGCCCGACACCAAGTGCAACGCGACAAAAACGTCGCCGCGCGCCACGTGGTCGTCCAGAATCGGCTTGGCTGCGTCCGGCACCGCGTACCCGTTGTCGTTTAGCCACTTCAGCATCTTCGCCGCGCCTTCCGTCTTGGAAGTCGCCTGCACCAACACGTAGTCGTACTTGCCGACTTGCGCGTGCTTCAGCACCGTGACGCCGTTGCCGCCCGTCGTGTTGGTCGGCGCGTTGAGCGAATTTCCACTGCCGGCTTCGTCGTAGCTGGCGGTCTTGAAGGAACCGCAGCCGAGGCCGCTCGATTGCGCGGAGCTGTAAGAGCAGTTCTCGCTGCTGTCGAAATTGAGCTGAAACTGCGCCGCCGTGGCCAGATCGAGGCGATCAAACAGCCAGGAATCGCCCACGGAAACGTCGGGCACTTTGGGCAGCGGCAGCACCCAGGAGAAATCTCCCGGAGGACCGGCGTAGCGAATTTCGACCCAGACGTAGGACTTCTTCGTCGTCGTGTCGTGCGAGAACAGAATTCGCTCGGCGTTCTGCAGCACCGGCGTACCGGTCAGACCGGCTGGCACAAAGCAGCCGCCGCAGGCAAATGCCGCCGTTGGCCAGATGAGCGCTGCGGCCAAGGACGCAAACACGAGACGACGCATGGCAATACCTCCGCGGCGCATCCTACCCATTTCACACGGGCAACGCCAAATTGAGCCGCCAGACGCGGTGGACATGCTGATTGCGGTAGTCGACGGGCAGCGTTTGCGCAGAGATGTCGGTCACGGTCGCCGGTAGTCCCTCCAGATCGGGTACAAACCGCTGGTGATTGGTCGAGAAGAAGATGATGCCGTCGGGCTGCATGACTTCGATGGTCGCTTCCAGGAGCGCGCGGTGATCGCGCAGGACGTCGAACTCGCGTCCTTGCGCGCGATTGGCCGAATAGCTTGGCGGATCGACCCACGCGAGGTCAAAACGGTGGCCGGCGCGTCGGGCCCAATCGAGCCATTGCAGCGCGTCGATTGCCGCGAACGTGTGCTGCGGACCACCCAGGCCATTTTGCTCCAGGTTGTCGCGCGCCCAATCCAGGTATTGCTGCGAGGCATCCACGCTCGTTGTCGCCCGCGCGCCACCTTTCGCTGCCGCCACCGTGAAGGCGCCGGTGTAGCTGTACAGGTTGAGAAAGTCCGCGCCGTTCGCCTCGTCACGCACAAGCTGCCGCGTCAGCCGGTGGTCGGCGTAGAGCCCCGTGTCGATGAAGTCGTCCAAGTTGCACAGGAACGTGAGGTCACCTTCACGCACTTCCAGCCGCTCGCCTTTGCGTTCCAGCCGTTCGTAGCGGTGTCCACGCGCGCCCGTGCGCCGCTGTTTGACGTGGATGTGCGTCAGCGGAATCTCCAGCGCATCCGCCAGCGCCTTCGCCATCGCGGGCAGGAATTCTGGCACGTCCGTTTGATCGCGCACGTACTCGCCGAGCACCGCGTGACCCGCGTACCAGTCGACGACGAGGCGCAGTTCGGGAATGTCGCGGTCGTACAGCCGATACGCCTCAATGGACGCACGCGCCATGGCCTTGCGCATGTGGCGAAACGTCTTGCGCACGCGGTTGCCGAACATATCTGCTTGGCGCTGGATCGCTTCGGGAGTGTTCACGGCGGGCAAAGCGTGGCGTTGCAGCCTTCGTAGTCCAAGGACTTCTCCAGCAGGGCACCGCGCTGGCACACGTGGCAGTAGTAACGGCAATCGATGTAGTCGTCCTGGCCCGGTGCGCACGGCGGAATGAAGTCGGCCGACACCGCAGCTTGCTGACAGCCCTGATAGTAGTCGGCGGGTGTGGTCGACACCTGCACGGGAGTCAGCAGGCAGCCGTAGCAGACCTTCAACTGGAACGTGCCAGCGTCCGTGATGACGTTGTCGCCAGTGAGCGTCGTGCCGCGGAACTGAAACGACAACATGACTTCCACCGTCGAAAAATCCTTGGTGCTGCCGTTTGCGCCGAGGAAGAACCGCGCGCGCCAGTCCTCACCAATCGCCTTGAACGTCGTGCCGACCAGCGCCCGGTCAGGCACGAGGTCGACCGCCGTCACCAGCAGTTCTCCCGGTTTGAGCTGTCCAGACGCCGGAACGGTCCAGGTTGACGTCGGATACTTGGACGTGACTTTCGCCTTGGCACCGGAATTGGCAAACGGCGTGCCCGTCGCGAATCCAGACACGACCGAGACGTCCATGTAGTTCAAGTTGATGATGTTGACATCTTGGCTACTCGGATTCTGTCCAGCGATCGAGTTGAGCGGCACCATCATGCTCTGGAGCGCTGGAAAGAACCGGTAGCTCTTGCTCACCGACAGATCGAGCGTGCCGATCGCGATCATGCGCGTTGTGTCGTTGGCCAAACAGTAGTCGCCAGAACGCAGCGGTTGCACTGCGCCGCGGTACTGCAGCACCTGCGAATCGCCGCTATGTGCACAGGCTGCAAGCGTCGTCGCCAACAGGCTTGTCAACAAAGTGATGTGCCAGCTCTTCATCCGCTACCTCCTCATCCCGCCAGCGACCGCTGCCGTTGGCTTCTGCGCATGGGACGCCAGCGCGCCCAGCATGCTCTCGATCTCCGTCGTCCGGCAAGGCGCAAGCAGCGCGCGACCGATCGCGGCCAATTCCACAAACCGCAGCGTTTCGCCGCGGACTTTCTTGTCGTGACCCAACCGCGCGAGGACGGCAGGCGTCGCCAGCGGCTCCCAGTGGGTCGGTAGGTCCAGCGCGGTGAACCCGGCACGCAATTCCTTCACCAGTTCCGGCTGCGCGGTGCCGTGGGCAACCGACACTTCCGCCGCCGCGATCATGCCGAGCGCCACCGCGTCGCCGTGGCGCAGCGTGTATCCGGAATCGACCTCCAGCGCGTGACCCAACGTGTGCCCCAAGTTCAGCAGCGCTCGCTCGCCTTGTTCGCGCGGATCGTTGGCGACAACGGCGGCTTTCAGCTCCACAGCGCGTTGCAAGTGCGGCTTGAGCGCAGCCACCGACCGCCGCCGCAGCGACTTCGCGTCTCTTTGCAGGCCGTCCCAGGCCTCGGCGTCCAGCGCGACGAAGATCTTGGCGATCTCCGCCAGCCCGCTGCGCCACTCCACGCCTGGCAGTGTCTCCAGCGAACCGAGCGCGAGCCACACCAGCACCGGCGCGTGGAAGGCCCCGACGAGGTTCTTCCCCACGTTCAGGTCAATAGCCGTCTTGCCGCCGACGCTCGCATCCGCCATTGCCAGCACCGTCGTCGGCATCGCGACGTAGCGGACGCCACGCAGCCACGTTGCGGCGACAAAGCCACCCAGATCGGTCGTTGCACCGCCACCTATCGCCACGATTAGATCGGACCGGTCAAACTGATGCTGCGCCAAGTCCTGCCACAGCTTGGCCACTGTCCTAAGATCCTTGGATTTTTCCCCGCCGGGGACTTCCAGCAGCACGGTTTGCACGCCGCGCGCCTTCAGCATGACTTCCAGTGGCTCTGCGTGCACGCGTACTTTGCGATCCACGATCAGCGCGATCTTGCCCGTCGGCACCAGCGCTGCCAGCGCGTCAGCTGCGTCGCTCACGTGACCGTCGTCGATGACGAGCGGGTGTTCGACGCCCTCAAATGCGATGCTCGCCTGCACCGATGGCCGCAGCGCCGCATGAACCTGACGGACCACCGACGAGAGCGGCTGCGACGCGTCCACGCGCCGGTGTGCCTGTGCGTAGGTCGCCACGCGCCGAGTGGCGAGATCGCGCAGCGCCACCGTTTGTTCCAGCCGCGTGTGTCCCAACAGCGGCCGGTCGCCGTCCTGCAGCGTGCGTTGCACCAGCGTGTCTACCGGCACGTCCAGCCAAATCACGTGACCCGCTGCGCGCATCCGCGCCATGCCGTCGTGAAAGCAGGGCGCGCCGCCGCCGCTCGCCAGTAGCTTCTTCCCCCCTTCCAGCACGCGATCCAGCGACTCCGCTTCGCGCAGGCGAAAGGTCGTTTCGCCTTCTCGGCGCAGCAAATCCGCGACGGGCAGCCCAATGGTTTGCTCGACGTACGCGTCCAGATCGACAAACGCCATGCCCAAGGAAGCCGCGACGCTCGCGCCCACGGACGTTTTGCCCGACGCGGGCATGCCCACCAGCACGACGTTTTCCATCGGTTACTTGCCCACAGAAATGGCGGTCGAACGGTTGACGATGCGCGGCGTGATGAAGATCAGCAGTTCCGTGCGCTTGTCCTGATCGTTGTGGCTGCGGAAGAGCACGCCGATAAACGGCAGGTCGCCCAGGAACGGCACTTTCTTGATCGACGTCGACGTCGACCGCGTGTAGATGCCGCCGATGACCGTTGTCTCGCCGTCGCCCAGGAGCAGTTCTGTCTGCGCTTCACGCGTGTTCACCGACGGGTTGCCGTCTGCGGCGCGGTTCGAGAAGTCCGGCTCGTTCTTGGTAATGCGCACTTTCATCGCGATGTTGCCGTCTTGCGTGATGTGCGGCGTCGTCTGCAACAGCAAGCGGGCATCAAAGAAGCGCGTCTGCACGCCTTGCGCGCTCACGACCGAGATCGGGATCTGCACGCCTTGGCTGATGGTCGCCGTCGTGTTGTCCAACGTCAGCACCTTCGGACTCGACACGATCTTCACGGTACCTTCCGTTTCTGCAGCGGAAAGACGCAAGTTCAGGTTGGCCGCGCCGCCGAGCGAGCCCAGCGAGAAGCCAATCGCGCCGCCCGCGCCGCTACCGACTGCGGCAGGCAGGTTGACCGCGTAGTTTGGCGTGACGATCGGGACCGAGGTGCCCAAGCCTTGGAAACCTGAAGCGGAGTCCGCGCCGCCCGCGACGCCGAGGGCAGACGGGAACGACAAGCCCGTTTCGTTGCCGTACAAGCTGGACGCGGCGAAGTTGCCACCCCATTGGACGCCGACGTCGCGCGTGAACGAGCTCTGCGCTTCCACCACGCGCGCTTCGATGAGCACCTGCGGCGTCTGCGTGTCCAACTTGCGCACCATCTCTTCAATGGCCGCCACGTGCTCTTCCGTGTCCTTGACGATCAGCGCGTTCGTGCGCGTGTCGACCGTCGACGTGCCCTTCTTGGAATTCAGTTCTTTGGCTTGCTTGGCAAGTTCAGTGGCTTGGCTGTAGTTGATGGGGATGATTCGGACGACGAGCTGTTTGACGTCTTCCATCTTCTGTCGCCTTTCCACCTCCTGTTCAAACTCTTTGCGCAGCGCTTCACGCGTGCTGACGCGAATCACGCCGGATTGCCGCACGTAGTCCAAGTCGCGGGCGCGCAGGATCACGTCCAACGCCAAGTCCCAGGGGATGTTTTCCAGGTGGAACGTCACCTTACCGGTCACTTCCGGTCCCGCGATGATGTTCACCTTGCCTTCTTTGGCGAGGAACGTCAGCACGTGCTGAATGTCGGCGTCCTTGATGGTCAGGTTGATGCGCTTGCCGGTGTACCGACGCGCTTTGCGCCACGGTGCACGGATCGGATCCGCGTTCACGCCTTGCGATTCGGCCGCCGAGCCGTTGCCAACGCCGCTGGGCGCCACGCCACCGCCCGCGGCATCTTCCGCAGCACGAACCGGCTGCGGTGCCACGGCCAGGCCTTCACCACCGGTCTTCACCGCGCCGCCCTTCTGGGCAAACGCCGGCTTGACGGTCGGCGCGCGGGCATCCACACGCTCGAAGTCCCACAGCACGCGATCGCCCTCGACCCGCAGGCGGTCCGTCACGCCTTCATTCAGGTCCACGACAACGCGCACTTCTTCCTTCTGGCCTTCGGGTGAGAACACCGTCACGCGGTCCATCGGACCTTGCAGGCCAGCCGTGTCGTAGGTCTTCTGCAGGCGTTCCGGTACCCGCGCGCCGGTGACCTTCAAGACCAGCCGATTCGCGTCGCGGCTCAGCACCGTGACCTGCGCGGCTTTGATTTGCGCGCTGAGCGGCAGCACCAAGTGCCCGCGTTCGCGGCCTTCCGCCGTAATTGCCACGTCCTGAATCAGCGTGCCTTGCGCCTCACCCGACCGGTTTTGCCGCGCACGCTGGCGTTCCGCCTCGGCCTCGCGCCGCAGCGCGTCTTCTTGCTTGGCCTTGACCTGCGCCGCTGCATTTTTCTGCCCTACCGCCGCGATCGCCGCCTGCTTCTCCGCGTCGCGCTGCTGCGCCTTCTTGGCCGCCGCATCCGCTTGAGCCGCCTGCTTGCGCAACACTTCCAGTTCCTGATCTTTGCGTACCTTCTCGGCGCGCTCCTGCGCTAGCTGCGCGCGCAGTTCTTCCGCCCGCTGGCGTTCTTCCTGCGCCAAGCGATCCACTTCCTCGCGCGACTCGCGCTCCCGATCGGCCCGCGATTCCAGCACCGCGATCCGCGCCTGCTGGCGCTTCAGGTAATCGTCCATGCCGCCGCTCTTGGCCGCCGTCGACTCCGCCTGCTTGCGCCGCGTCTCGGACTGCGACAACTGCGACTGCAACTCCTTCTCACGCGCCGCGTATTGCTCCGCCAGTGCCTTCTCGCGCGCCGCAGCTTCCGCCGCCATCTGCTTGCGCACGCTGGCGATCTCCTGCTCCAGACGCTTCTGCATCGCGCGATCCGAGTCCGCGCGTGCCCGCTCCGTCGCTTCCAGCCGCGTCTTGGCCTCGGTCACGGCCTTTTCCGCCGCTGCGACGCGCGCCCGATCCGCCTTGGAATCGCGCTGCAACTCCGCCAGTTCTGCCGCGCGCGATTCCAGCGTTGCCGCCAGTGCCCGCGCCCGCTTGTCCGTCTCCTCACGCGCTTGTTGCTGCGCGATCGCCTCGGTGCGCGCCGTGTTGATCGCCACTTCGCGCTCGCGCATTTGCTTTTGCGCTTCGCCCAGTTCGCGCTGGAGCCGCTTCTGGTCGCGCACCGCCGCTGCCGCCACTTGCGTCTGCCCCGACTTCTGCGCCGCCAGCTCGCGCGCCTTCGCCGCCGTCGTTTCGGCGTCCAGGTTCTTCAAGCGCTCGCTCAGTTGCACCTGCAGCGCCTTCATCTCGCGCTCGCGCTGGCTCAGCAATGTCGCCAGCTTCTGTTCGTGTTCGCTTGCCTTCTGCGCTTGCGCTTCGGTCACCGCGAGCCGCGCTTCATACTGCTCGCTCTGCTTTTCCATCTGTTGCGCGAGCGCGGCTTCCCGCTTCTTGTGCTCTGCCGCCAGTTCTGCCCGCACCTGCGCGATGCGCGCTTCCACGTCCTGTTCCAGCTTCTGGATCTGGGCGTCGCGCGCTGCCAACGCCGCGGAGTGCTCCTGCTGCGCCTTGTCCAAATCCGCCTGCGCCTGCGCCACGGACTTGGCGTTCGTGCCGCCTGCCTGCCGCGCCGTCGCCAGCGCCTGTTCGCGATCCCGCAGCGCGACCGTCAGCGCCTGAACCTGTTGTTCGGCCTGCGCCCGCGCGTCCGCCTGCGCCTTGGCGTCTTGCTGCGCGGAGGCCAGCGCGAGCTCGTGCGACTTCACGTCATCCTGGAGCCGCGCCATCGCCGCTTCCAGCTTCTGCCGATCGACCGCTGCCTTGCGCGCTTCCGCTTCCTGACCCTGCGCCGACGCTTCCTGTTCGCGCGCCTTGGCGTCTTCCAACTGCGCTGCCAGCGCCAACTCGCGCACCTTCACTTCGTCCTGCAGCTGCTTCAGTTCGTTCTCACGGTCTTTGAGCAGGCCTTCCACGCGCGCCGCTCGTTCCTGCGACTGCTTCTCCCGCGCTTCGCGATCTGCGCGCAGATCAGCGAGTTCACGGGCGTGAGCCGCTTGCAGCTCGGCCTGCATCTTGGCCAGGCGCCCGTCAAACTGAACCTGCATTTCCGCCAGACGCTTGGTCTGCGCCGCTTCCTGTTCGCTCAGCCGCGCCCGCGCATCGTCAACGGACTTCCGCGCCTGCGCCAAATCCGCCGCCGAGGCCGACGTGCTCTGCAACGCCGCCAGCGCTTGCTCGCGGTCAGCCAGCGCAGTCTGCAAACGCCGCGCGTCCGCTTCCGCCTTCTGGCGCGCTTCTGCCTGCCGATTCGCCTCTTGCCGCGCGTCTGCCAGGCTTGCCTGCTGCGCCGCGAGTTCCTTGCGCAACACCGCCTGCTGGCCTTCCAAACGTGTGCGCTCGGCTTTGGCCTTGGCCACGTCCTGCTCCCGACCTTCACGCTGCGCTTTGTGTTCCGCCTCGCGCGTCGACGCCATCGCCGCCTGCAGCTTGGCTTCCCGCGCCTGGACCGACTTGCGCAGCCCGGCGATCTCGTCTTCCCGCTCGCGCAACTGCGACGAGACCTGATCCGCCAGCTTCTTCTGCCGCGCTTCCTGTTCGCGCGCCGTTGCCAACTCGCGATCCTTGCGCGCCGACTCCGCCTGCGCGCGCGCCAGTTCCGCTTTGACCTGCTCCATTTGCGTCTGCAGGCGCTGCTCGGTTGCAGCCAACTGCGCGTCGCGCTGCGCCAACTGGGTTTGCAGTTGCTGCCGCGTCGTCGCGACGCGCGCCTCGGCTTCGCGCAACTTCTTGTCGGCCGCGCGGTCACCGGTCGCCCGCAGCGACTCCAACTCTTTCTCGCGCTCCGCCAGTTCCTGACGCAACGAACTCGCCTGCTGCTCGGCCTGCCGCCGCGCGCCCGCGTTCTTGTCCGCTTCCTGCCGTGCGCTGGCCAGCTCGTGCTCGCGGGTCGCCAGATCCTTGCGCAATGTGGACTGTTCTTTTTCCAAGGACGCGCGCGACTTGGCCGCCGCTTCCACTTCTGCTTTCTTGCCCGCTTTTTGTGCCGCGGCTTCACGCGCCTTGGCCTGCGCCAACTCCGCCGTCAGCGTGGCCTCGCGCGTTTGCAGGTCGGTCCGCATCGCGCTGATCTGCTTCTCGCGTTCGTCCAGGAGCCGCGCCACTTGGGCCGCGCGATTGTCGGCCTTTTCCTTGGCATCTTGCAGCTCTTGCCCGTGCTTCTCGGCTTTTTCCTTGGCGTTCTGCAGCTCTTGTCCGTGCTTTTCGGCCTTATCCTTGGCCGCCCGAAGCTCTTGCTCGCGCTTCTCAGCCGTCTCGCGCACCGTCCGCGTTTCCTGTTTGGCAGCGGCCAGTTCACCGCGCAGGCCTTCCAGCTGCGTGTGCATTTGCGCGAGCTCGGAAGTCACTTGTTTCTGCAGCGTCGCCAGTTTTTGATCGCGATCGGCCAGCTGGGTTTGCAGCTGCGTGCGCGCCGCAGCGACTTGGGCTTCGGCCTCTGCCAGCTTCGCCTGATCGGCCGCCGACTTGCCCTGCTGCAAGTTCCGCAGTGTTTGCTCGCGATTTGCGAGTTCAGCGCGCAGGCGCTCGGCTTCCTGTTCCGCCTGAAGGCGCGCCTTCTGGTGGTCGGCGCCGTCGTGCCGCGCTTGCACAAGCTCCTTCTCGCGGACGGCCAGTTCGCCCGTCAGCGCCGCCTGGCGCTTCTCCAGTTCTTCGCGTTCGTGCGCTGCCTGCGCGGCTTCACTCTGCCGCCCCGCCTTCGCCGCCGCCGCTTCGCGTTCCTTCGCCGCTGCGAGTTCCGTCGCCAGCAGTGCTTCGCGCTCTTTCAGCGCCAGCTTCACGCCCTCGATTTCACGCTCGCGTTCGGCCAGCAGTCGCGCCACTTCCGTCGCCCGCGCGTCCGCTTCCCGCTTCTGCCGGGCCAGATCCGCCGTTTCCGCGCGACTCTTGGACAGTTCGACCGTCCGCGCCGCCAGTTCCTGCTCCGCCCGCACGGCACGCTGCTCGGCTTCGCGCCACTTGCGCTCGGCCAACTCGCGCTCGGCGTCCGCCTTCGCCGCGCGTTCCAACGCCGTCTGCGTCTGCTTCAACTGATCGCGCGCCTGACCCAGCTCTTGCTTCAACTGCGCCGCCTGCGACTTGGAAGCCGCGTCCGACCGCGCCAACGCGCTCTGCAGTTCCGCGTCCTTTCCTGCCAGCACTTTCTTCAAGTGCGCGACTTCTTCCGCCTGCGCCGTGCGCCGCGATCCGGCGATGTCACGCGCCTCTGTCCGCAGTTGTTCCGCCTGCTTGCGCGCACGCTCCAACTCCGCTTGCAGACCGGCGATTCGCGCGTCGTCCTTGCGCTGGGTATCGCGCTGCAACTCTGCGATCTTCTGGCGCAACAGCTCAATGCGCGCTTCTTCCGACTGCCGTTGCGCAATCACCGCCGCGAGGCTTTGGCGCTCCTGGTTCAACTGCTCGCGCAGCTTCTTCGCCGCGTTCTGTTCTTCTTTCAAGCGCTGATTGGCCGCTTCCAAAGCCGCCTGCGACTTGCTGATTTCCGCTTGTTTGGCCTCGAGCGCCGCTTTGTCACCGGCCTGCTGCTTCAGCGCGTCGAGTTCGTCCTGTAACTTGCGCTGCGACACCTGTGCGTCGTGCTGCGCGGCCTGCGCGTCTTCTTCGCGCTGACGGGACTTCCGCAGCTCGGCTGCCAGATCGCGCTCACGCTGTGCGGCCGTGCGCGCTGCTTCTTCGGCTGCAGCAACTTGCGCCGTTTGCGCTTGGTTCAGCTTGCGATCGCTGCCGTCAACGACGATGACGACGCTGTTGCCTTCTGCGCGCACGTGGTACAGCGCGTCCTGCTCGAACGTCACGATCACACGGCCAAAATTGGCGGCGCCGCGCTTGAACGGCACGGCTTCCACGGAGCGTACGACGCCGTTCTGCACAAAGCGCGGCTCGGTGGCCGTGACACTCGCGCCGACCACGTCGACGATGAGGCGCTGCGGCTTGTCGAGGCGGTAGGTCGTAAACGTCGGCACCGTGCTGCCTTGGACGGTGATAACGGTCGTCTGTGGCGCTTCCTGAACGTCGATGCCCAGAAGCGATACTACGGCTTGCGCGCCACGCGTCGGCTCGGCCGCCCATGCGGTTGCCAAGGGGGCCGGCACAGTCAGTGCGGCCACGAGCAGGTGGGCAATCGCCCGAACGAGCGCCGACTTGCGGTCGAGCAGCGCGTGTGTAGATAGGTGTAACATTGTGATCTTCATCGGCTTTCTACCTCTGGCTCACAGTTCGGGCTTTTTGCCGGCGCTTTGAGTCTCGGCGTCGAGTTCTTCCACTGGATTCAGCGGTGGCTTGAGCGACTTGACGACGTCAGGTTCGCCCGGGACGGACACTTGCAGTTCGTACTGGGTAATCGCCTTCACGATTCCCCCTTCTGATCCCAGGTGATCGCCGCGCACGACGACCAGCTGATTGCCATCTTGATCGAGCAGCACAGCCTTGGGCTGCGCGACGCCGGTCACCAGCACGATCAGGCTCATCGAGCCAAGGCTGAACTTGGTGAACGGCGAGACGGGAACTTCTTCCTTCTTGGCCGTCTGGTCCTCTTCCGCTTCGTTGCCAACGGACGAGGTCGGCACGGGACGTTCGACGAAGTAGACAAGTTGCGCGCGCATCGGGTTGTGAAGCCCCGTCACTTCGCGTTTGGTGTACGCCTCAAACAGCGGCTGCACGGGCTTCCACTTCGGGTTCTCACCCAGCACGATCCAACCGTCCACCGCCGTACCTTCGCCTTCCACCGGCTCCGGCGCCTTCTTCTTCGGCTTGGGTTTTGCTTCCTCTTCCGGCTTTTTTGCTCCGCCGCACGCCGCCAAAAACGCCACAAGCGTCAGCGCCGCAATCGGGCGTAGACGCGCAGGGTGAATCAGCTTGGGCAACAGCGTTCGGAACATCGTCGTGGGTCGCTCCTCAGGTTCGCTTGCGTGCAGTTTTGGCAGTGACTGTCCCGGCAGGCGCCGGCTTGCCAGTCCAGGTGTACGCGTACGCTGTGAACGTCGCACGCACCGTGACCATCTCAAAGACCAACTCCGCTTCTTCGATCGCCGCCAGCAGCTTCTCTTCCGGCGTTACCGCCGCGCGCTGCTGACCCTTGGTTTCCGGATGCGCCAGCGCGACCTTCTTCTTGACGACGTCTGGTTCGGGCGGCTGCTGGTCGATGGTCAACTCTTTCAAGTGGATCACACGGCGGTCATTGCCGGCGTAGATTCGCATAAAGCGAATGAGATCGTTCATCTTGCCTTCCACGACCATGCGGATCGGGATGGCGAGGTACATGTCCTGATTCTCTTCTTTCAGGCGCTCGAAGCGCTTGACCTGCAAGCCCACGTGTACCGCGTCGTTCTGCACGCTGTCGATGAGATCCGGCACTTCTTCTGACGCCGGCAGCATCTTCTTGGCTTCTTTGTTCTTTTCGTTCAGTTCGTCGTTCAGTTTGCGCAGCTTGGTCAGCTCTTCCATGCTCGCTGCGGACTTCAACTCGGCCAGCTCTTTTTCAGTCTTCTGCACGGACGCACGCGCCGCTGCCGCACGGCCCAGCTGCGGGTCCACGAGCAGGAAGTACATGCCAAGGCCGATCACGGCCAGCACCGCCGCGAGAACGGCGGCCTTCTGGCCAGGTGGCAGCTTCATGAACTGATCCACGTTCTGCTCCTTACGGGTTCTCGGCGCCAGACGGCGCGGGTGAAGGTGACGGTGCGGTTGCTGCGCCCGGATCGCCCGGATCAGCGGCGCGGTCCGCCGGCGGCGGCTCTACGGCTTCTTGCAGGAGCGGCGCGGCGGCCTTTGGCCCCGGATCGGCCCCCGCGGCGGGCGCTGCCGGCTTGGGCACGATGGGCGCTGCCCCCGCGTCCTTTTCTTCCTTGGTTTCGGCAGCCTGAACGTCCACGTCCGCGGCGCCGCTGTCCACCTCGCCGGAAGCCGCATCGGGCGTCGGCAGGAGGTTCGACTTCAACAGTGCAGCGCCGTCCTGCGTTTCTCCGGCAGATGTGGCATCGCCCGACGTCGCGTCCGCATCAGCGGCGGCTTCGGGCGGCGGCGCACCTTCCTCGGCGGCGCCAGCGGGCTTGTACGGATCCAGCAGGTAGATGAGCGCGCCGCGAATCGTGAACTCGATGTAGCTCACGCCCAAGTTCACGTCGGTCTTGCGTTCCTGCGACACCAACTTCATCTCGCGGAAGTGGGCGCTCGATTCCAACCGCCGCGCCACTTCGGCCACGTCGCCGTGATCCACTGCACCGCCGACGAGCGTCACTTCGCCGTCGCGTTCGTGGATCGACGTGAGCCACGCGCGCGGCTTCTCGCCCGGCCAGTTCACGCGCCAGCCAGCGAGCTCCATTTGCTTGAGTTCGTCGCCCGGAAGTTCAGCTTCCCGGCGCGGCGCGAGAATGAACGAGAGGTACGTCAGCGCGTTCGCCGGTCCCACCTTCTCGGCAAAAAGTTCGTCGAAGATCAGCGTTTCTTTGCCGCTTTCTTCCAGCTTGTGCTTGAGTTCGTCGAGTTCCGTCTTGACCTTGGTGTAGTCGTCGACGTCCTCTTTCAACTTGCGCGCCTTGCTTTCCAAGCGGTTCGCGTCTTCCGCCGCCTGTTGCGACCACTGAAACGCGACCGCGCCTTCAATCACGAGGATCAGCAGTGCCAGCAACAGGCCCACGTTGGGAATGCGCGGCAAGGAAAAAGAGCGTTTGCCGCCCTTTTGGCCTTTGGCTCTACCCAGCAGGTTGATGCGGATCATCAGCAGCACGCTCGCGATTCTCCGTTATCGATCGTCTGGTTTGCGCAAGGCCAGACCCATCGCCACTGCGGCGAGGGGAGCCATGCGCTGCAAAAGCGCGGTATCAAACTTCTTCGGGTCGATCACCACGTTGTTGAACGGGTTCAGCGCGCGCACGTGCGTGCCAAGCCGACGTTCCATGCCTTCGATCAAGCCCGACTGCAACGCCGCGCCGCCGCAGAGATACACGGCGCTGATGTCCGCGTTGATCGCCGTGGCTGCAAAGAAGTCGAGCGACCGCTGGATTTCCGCGATGAGCACTTCCGAGACGCGCCCGGAGATGCGTTGCACTTCGCGCAGAACGCCGGACATCGACAGCGTCGTTTCCGACGTTGTCTTCATATGTTCCGCTTCTTCCCAGGGAACGGCGAACTGCTTGGAGATCTCTTCCGTCAGCAAGTTGCCGCCCACCGTGATGTCGCGCGTAAACGACGTCATGCCGCCGGACACCACGTTGATGTTGATCGTCGACGCGCCAACGTTGATCAGAGCGACGGTTTGTTCGGGCGGCACCGGGAAGTTCAGTTCAAACGCGTTGTAGAGCGCGAAAGCGTCCACATCGACGAGCACGGGTTCGAGCTTCGCGGCGCGCACGACTTCGCACAGTTCCTCGATGATCGCCTTCTTCGCGGCCACCAGAAGCACATCCATTTGCGCTTGACCGGCGTGGGCGTCGATGATCTGGAAGTCGACGTTCACGTCTTTGATATCAAACGGAATGTACTGCTCGGCTTCCCACTGAATGGAGTCTTCCAACTCGGCCAGCGTCATCTCCGGCAGTGAGATCTTCTTGATGATCACGGAGTGGCCAGACAACGACACAGCGACTTGCTTGTGCTTGATCTTGTTGAGCGCAAACAACTCCTGAATGCGCGCGACCAGCACGGGTGCGTTGAGGATCTGACCGTCACGCACCGTGTCGGGTGGCAACGTGATCGTATCAAACGCCAAAAGTTGGACGCCTTTCTTGCTCTCCTGGACGTGCGCAACCTTGATCGACGAAGCGCCGATATCGAGGCCGACTGCGTTCTTTACCGCCATGCGGGAGCGTCTCCAAGGCCGTTTCTGACGCGCATGCCGCAAAATGCGACACTGCGCCGGTTAACGTGCAAGGCTAGGCGGGGTCACCCAGCAGGTCAAGAAAGTTCGGAGCAGGCCGCACGTCGCGTAACTCGCCTTTCCGTACCGGCTTGGCTATCCTCGTTGGCGGCAACGTGGGCGCAGGACGGTCCACAGAGGCAGACAATGACGACGCAGGCGAATCGGCAGAAGCAAGGTGAACTCCGGACGGCGGCGTCGCCCATCGTGTTGGCTCCTCACACGACGGCGGAAATCGCTGCGCTGGCCGATCGTTACTTGACGCCAAACTACCGCAATGCGCCGATCGTTTTTGTCGACGGTGACGGCCCGTGGGGCATCACGCAGGAAGGAACGCGGTATCTGGACTTCTCGGCGGGCGTAGCAGTGAACGGGTTGGGGCACAATCATCCCGACCTCGTGGCGGCGCTGCAGGATCAGACGGCGCACCTGATTCACCAGTCGAACTACTGGCACAACGCGCATGCCGCGCCTCTGGCTGAAGCGCTTTGTCTGGAATGGAAGCGCGCGACGGGAGTAGAAGGTCGCGCCTTCTTCTGCAATTCAGGCGCAGAAGGAACCGAGGCGACGGTCAAGATGGCGCGGCGCTATCACGCCAAGGTGCTGGGCAAGCCGCGCCCGGGCGTGATTACTGTGCATGGAAGTTTCCACGGGCGTACCTACGCGGCGATGACGGCAACGGCGCAACCGAAGTACCAGGAAGGCTTCGAGCCGCTGGTCCCCGGCTTTCGCTACGGCGAATTCGGCGATCTGGCGAGCATCGCGGCGCTCATCGATGAAACGGTTGGCGCGGTCCTGATTGAAGTCGTGCAAGGCGAAGGCGGCGTCGCGGTTCCCCCGCCGGGCTTCTTCAAAGGCTTGCGTAAACTGTGCGACGACCACGGGATTCTGCTGTGTCTGGATGAAGTGCAGACGGGTCTGGGTCGCACCGGCTCGTTCTTCGCATTTGAGCAGGAAGGCATCGTGCCCGACATCATCTGGCTTGCCAAAGCGCTTGGCGGCGGTATTCCGGTTGGCGCGGTGCTTGCACGCGAACCTGTGGCCAACGCTTTGGTCGCCGGCAGCCACGCTACGACTTTTGGCGCGAATGCGCTGGCGATGCGTGCGGGACGGACCGTTCTCGCGATCTTTGAGCGCGATCAACTGGTGGCGCACACCGCCGAAGTGGGCGCGTACTTGTTGGCGCAATTGCACGCAGCTTTTGACGCGCAGCCGTACACGCTGGACGTGCGCGGTCGCGGTTTGATGTGCGGCGTGGCGATCAACGGGGATCCCAAGAAAGTGGTGGACGCCGCGCGCGATCGCGGTCTGTTGCTGTCGGTCGCGGGAACGAACGTGCTGCGCTTGACGCCGCCGCTGATTGTGACGCGCGAGCACTGCGATCTCGCCGTGGCGCAGCTGCGCGCGGCGGCTGACGCGGTGCTGCTGCCCAACTGACCGCAAAATCTCGGCGGAATGCGCGTGCCGGGAATGCAATTGTTGCATCGAGCGTTGACGTTGGTTGTGGGCAGCCCGTAGCATGCGCCCCTTCGTGGTCAATTGGCTGGCCACTGCTGATTGCGGAGAGTGCGATGCGGACGATTCTGAAAGTGCAGGCGCTGGTTTTGACGGGTCTCTGTGTGCTGGCTGCGGCCTGCGCCAACACGAGCAGCGGCGGCGGTGGAACCACGACCGACACCGGCAACGGCAGCGGCGCCGACACCAGCGGTAGCACGGATCAGGACGTCGCGACGGGCACCGACAAGGACACGACGACCGCGGGCACCGATGCCACGACGGCAGGTTCGGAGAAGACGGTCGCGCAGATCCAGGGCGATGACACGTCCGCCAAGTGCACAAACGAAGCGGCGATCGGCAACACGATGAGCGGCGTCTCGATTCACCACGCGGTCGTGGCCAGCGCGCTGATGTTGTCGACGACCAAGTCGGGCAAGAAGCAAGAGGGTCTCTACGTGCAGGACAAGGGCGGCGGCAAGTACTCGGGCATTTACCTGCTGGAAGACGCGCCGGGTCCGCTGGCCAACCTGAAGGTCGGCGACGTCGTGACGGTGACGGGCGACGTGAAGGAATTCTACTGCTACACGGAAATTCAGCCGATCGCCGTAACGCCCGAAGGCACGACGGAACTGCCGACGGCCGTGACGGTTGACGTCGACGCCATCGGCGCGGCGGCCGCTGCGGCTGAAAACGAGTCGTATGAAGGCGTGCTGGTCTCGCTGGAAGGCGTCATCGTCAGCGACAACGCGGTGCTGGGCACCGACGGCAAGCCGCACCAGATGTACGTGGGCAAGTCGGACACCGACAAGTCGGTGCTGATTGGCTCCGCGTTCGGCGTCTACCCGCAGGCGAAAGATGGCACGCCGAACTACCAGAAGGGCGCGAAGCTGAACGTGCAGGGCTTCATGACCTACTCGTTTGGCGCCTACCAGATCTCGCCGATCTCGATCACGGTTCTCTAAGACTGTCTATGTCCGTTCAGGAGTGAAAAGATGGAGAAATCCAACGTTTTGGCGATCTCGGTCGTCGTGTTGATGGCCGGTTTTGTGGTGGGCAGCTGGGACGCGAAGACCCAAGCCCGCGGTCCAGTTCTGCCTGCGGCGGCCACGCCGGAAGCAGCGCCGGCCCCGACACCCGAAGCAGCGGCGGCAGCACCGAGTCCGACGCCCGCACCGGAAGTAGCGGCGGCAGCGCCGTCGCCGAGCCCCGCTCCTGCTGCGCCGAAGCCGTCTTCGGGCAGTCTGGACAGCCAGACCGACGAAGGCGCGGGCAAAGGCGTCGACGTGGCCAAGATTGGCGTGTCGCCCAAGGACTACAACAGCCCGTTCCTCGGCGCCAAAGACGCTGCGGTCGTGGTCAACGTCTTCAGCGACTTCCAGTGCCCGGTTTGCAAGCGTTCGGCTGATCCGATCAAGCAGCTCGCTGCGGATTTTCCGGGCAAGGTCAAGGTCTACTTCCGCAACAACGCTTTGGAAATGCACGGTCGCTCCAAGCCCGCCGCGCTCGCGGCTTTCGCGGCCAAACGTCAGGGCAAATTCTGGCAGTACCACGACAAGTTGTTTGCGACGGGCGCGCTGGATGACGCAAGTCTGGAGAGCGCCGCCAAGGAACTCGGCCTGAACGTCGAGCAGTGGAAAAAGGACATGGCGGACCCGAAGGCGGCTGAACGGCTGGCGGAAGAGTCGAAGTGGGCCAACGATCTGGGCGCAACGGGCACGCCGGGCTTCTTCGTCAACGGTTCGCGGCAGGTCGGTTGGGGCAGCTACATGGCGCTCAAGTCGATGGTCGCGCGCGAGGTCGAAAAGGCCGATGAGCAGAAGGGCGCGCCAGCCAAGACGGTGCTGGCCGAACGCATCAAGGCGACGGCGACGAAGAATCAGAAGGGTGAAGGCGAAGGCGAGATCAGCGCCGAGAAGTGGGTGCAGGCGCTCGCCCACGACTAAGCGTCGTCAGGCGCGCAAGGCCACCGCGGTCGGCGACTTCAGCTTGGACTTGACCAGCTCCGCCACGCCGCCCTGCCACGTCAGCGTCCCGCCGGCCTCACCCGCGCCGGGACCGAGATCCACAAGCCAGTCCGCCTCTTTCACGATGTCGAGTTGATGCTCGATGACGACCAGCGTGTCGCCGCGATCGACTAGCGCGTGCAACACGCCGAGCAGCTTGCGCACGTCTTCCAGATGCAGACCCGTCGACGGCTCGTCCAGCACGTAGAGCGTTTCCGTGCGCCGCCTCTTGGCGAGCTCCAGAATCAGCTTCAGCCGCTGCGCTTCGCCGCCTGACAGCGTGTGGCTCCCTTGGCCCAACGTCAAATAGCCCAGACCGAGCTGCACGGCCAAATCGAGCGGCGTCGCGATCGCGCGCACCGCGGCAAAGTGGTTCGCGGCTTCGGCCATCGACATCGCCAGGACGTCGGCCATCGTTGCGCCTTTGTGCTTCACGGCGAGCACGGGTTCTTGGTAACGCCGCCCAGAGCAGGACTCGCAGGGAACGAAAACCGTCGGCAAGAAGCTCATTTCCACGCGCACTTGGCCCGCGCCGAGGCACGTCTCGCAGCGACCGCCGGCCGTGTTGAAGCTGAACTTGTTGGCGGTCAGACCGCGTACTTTGGCGTCGGGGAGGTTGGCAAAAAGCGCGCGCAGGTCGTCGAAGATGCCCATGTAGGTCGCGGGACAGCTGCGCGGCGTGCGGCCGATCGGGCTCTGATCGACCTCGACGATCCGGCCAAAGCCGCTCAATCCGTCGATGCCCGCCACGTCGGCGACGAACCCCTGGCCCTGAATGAGCGCGTTGCCCACGGGCACGAGCAGATCGCGGACCAATGTCGACTTGCCCGAACCAGACACGCCCGTGACCGCGTTGAAGCGCGCTCGTGCGAACCGGGCCGTGATGTTGTGCAGGTTGTTGTGCCGGGCTTCACGCACGGTGATGTACTGCTCCGCCGGCTCACGCGGTGCCTTGCGGACCCGCCGCGTGTGCGGATCGCGCAGCGCCTGCCCGGTGGGCGACGACTGGTCGACCAGCAACTGCGCCACTGATCCCTCAAAAACCAGCTGCCCGCCCGTGTTTCCGCCGCCCGGTCCCAGCTCGATGATGTGGTCGGCGCGGCGTATCGTGTCTTCATCGTGCTCCACGACGAGCAGACCGTTCCCGCGCGTCACCAGCCCGTCCAGCGCGTCCAGCACCTTCGCGTTGTCCGCCGGATGCAGGCCAATCGTCGGCTCGTCCAGCACGTACAGCACGCCGCGCAGGTTGGAGCTCAACTGCGCCGCCAAGCGAATCCGCTGACTTTCACCGCCAGACAGCGTCGTCGCCGCGCGTCCAAGCGCCAAATAATCCAGACCCACTCGCTGCAGGAACGCGCAGCGCGAAGCGACCTCCGCCACGATTGGCTCGGCGACTTGCACGTCGCGGCGGTTCCACTTCACCGCTTCCAGCCACGTTTGCAGCTTCGCTGGACCCTGGCGTACTGCCGCGTCAATCGTCAGGTCCGCCACGAGCACGGAGCGCGCCTCTGGCCGCAGCCGACTCCCTTGGCACGTGTGGCAGGCTTCCACGAGTCGCACCGCCTCGTCGTCCAGCTTCTCACCGCCGTCGGGCAATCCCGCCTTGGCCAGATCCGCGACCGACTTGCCGTCTTCCTTGTGTTTTTTGCGCTTCTTGGGCTTTTCTGCCACGACCTGCGGCTGCACGCCGGTGCCTTGGCAGACCTTGCACCAGCCCGCCGCCGACGTGAACGTGAAAAGGCGCGGATCGGGCGCTTCTACGGAGATATCGCAGCGCCCGCAGTGCCGCCGCAGCGACCAGGGCACCGCGACAGTCTCCGACGTACGCGCGAGCACAGTGCCGTCGCCCAGTCCCAGCGCGATGTCGACGGCGCTGGCAATCTGCGCGGCGCGGTTGGGCACATCGCTCGGAATGCGCGCGACGACGAAGTCGATGTCGTGGACCGCAAAGCGCCGAAGCGGCGGGACGGCTTGGACGGGAACCAACGCGCCGTCGACGTGCAGCCAATCGTGACTCAAGCTGATGGCGCGATCGATAATCGCTTGATGGTGACCCTTGCGGCCGCGCACGACGGGCGCAAGCACGTAGACAGGCGCGGTGCCAAAACGCTCGGCGATGGCGTCGGCAACGTCAGACGCAGTTTGCCCGGACACGGCACCGCCGCACTTGGGGCACAGTTGCGTGCCGCATCGCGCATAGAGCAGCCGCAGGTACGGATAAATGTCGGTCAGCGTGGCGACCGTGGAACGCGTGCCGCCGCGTGTCGTGCGTTGAGCGATGGCGACCGTGGGCGGCAAACCGGCGAGGCTCTCGACGTCCGGACGGCTGGCTGGCGGCAAGTATTGGCGTGCGTAGGGCGAGAGGCAGTCGAGGAAGCGCCGTTGACCTTCGGCAAAAACGACATCAAACGCGAGGCTGGACTTGCCCGAGCCAGACAGGCCGGTCACGACGGTAAACCGGTCGCGCGGGATATCAAGCGAGATGTTGCGGAGATTGTGCACGCGCGCACCGCGCACAGCGACGTGTCCTGGATCGCGCTGCACGTCGACGTCCAACGCCACCGCCGCGTCCAGACCGAGCCCGGCTGCACGCTGGTAGCTCGCGCCCAGTTTGTGTCGCCGCAAGTGCGTGGCAGTCGGGGTGTCGTGGAGGACCAAGCCCGCAGCCTCGCCCTGATACAGCACGTGACCGCCCGCCGGACCGCCATCGGGCCCCAACTCCACGACGTGATCCGCCGCGGCAATCAGGTCCAGATGGTGCTCGACCAGCACGATCGTATTGCCCGCCGCCGCCAGCGCCCGCAGGTTGGCCAGCAGGTTCGCCACGTCGTGCAGGTGCAGCCCGGTCGATGGCTCGTCCAGCAGAAACAGCGCGTTCTTCGTGCGCGCTTGCAGCAAGTGCCAGGCGATCTTCACCCGCTGCGACTCACCGCCGGAAAGCGTCCCCAGCGGTTGGCCCAAGCGCAGGTAGCCAAGACCCAGTTCGGACAGCGCGCGCATCGGATTGGCGAGCGTGGGGTCAAAAGCGAACTCGCGCGCGACCTCCGCGGCCGTCATGTTAAGGAAATCGGCGGCGCTCTTGCCGCGGTGCTTGACCTGCAGCACGTCGGTCCGGAACCGTTGGCCCTCGCAGGCCTCGCACGTCATGTGCACGTCGCTCAGGAACTGCATGTCCACGGTCTCAAACCCCAAGCCCTCGCAGACGGCGCACCGGCCACCTTCACGGTTGAAGCTGAACGTGGCGGGCGAGTAGCCGCGGGCGACGGCGAGTGGCTCTTCGGCCAGACGGTTGCGGATCGCGTCCCACACTTTCAAGTAGGTGGCGCAGTTGGCGCGACTCGCTGCAGCCGGCAACTCCTGATCGACCAGCACCACTTCGCCAATCGGACTATCGCACTCAATGCCGGCACACGCACCGGGCTCGTCCACCGACTCGCCACGCTGCCGAAGCAGCTGCCGGTAGAGCACTTCCTCAATCAGCGTCGACTTGCCCGATCCGGAAACGCCGCACACGGTATTCAGCGCGCCCTGCAAGAGCCGCACATCGTCGCCGCGCAAGTTCCGCGCCGTCGGTTGGCGAATCGTGATCCACTTCTGCTGGCGGATTGCGGCCTTGCGCTTGGCCTGCTGGAGGGACGGCGTCTCGTCCTGGAGGTCCACCTGACGCCGGCCGTTCAGGTAGTCAGCTGTCAGGCAGTTCTGCGCGTCAGCCAAGCCGCTCGCTGGGCCAAAATACTGCAGCGCGCCGCCTTCCGACCCCGCTCCTGGCCCCAGATCGATAATCGTGTCCGCGGCCAGCATCAGCGCCGGATCGTGCTCGACGACGACGACCGTGTTGCCCGCCGCACGCATCCGCTCCAGAATTCGCAGCAGGCGATCATTGTCGCGCGGGTGCAAGCCGACCGACGGCTCGTCCAGGACGTACAGCACCTGACTCATGCCGGTCGACAACGCGGCGACCAGTTGCACGCGCTGCAGTTCACCGCCGGACAGCGTTCGCGCCGCACGATCCAGGGACAAATAGTGCAGCCCAACTTCATCCAGAAACGCGATCCGCTGGCGCACTTCCCGCAGCGGCTGTTCCAGGGCGACCTGCGCCATCTCGGCCAGTTCCAGGCTCTGCAAGCGCGCTTGGACGTCGCGCAGTGGCGCAGCGAGCCATTCTGGCAGACTCCATCCGTTCAATTTCCACGCCCGCGCTTCCGCCCGCAACCGCGTGCCGTCGCACATTTGGCAGGGGACGTACGCACGATAGCGCGCCAAAAGTACGCGCACGTGCATTTTGTAGGTGCGGCTTTCGAGCCACTTGAACCAGCCGCGGATGCCGTAGAATTTGCCTGAACGCGCGCTGCCTTTTTCTCCGGCGACGATGGCATCGCGCTGTTCTTGCGGCAGCAGGTTCCAGGCGGCGTCCATCGGGATCGCGAGTCGCTCGCAGAAGCGTGCGAGATCCCGACGTTCGTCGGTCGTCGACTCCGTGGACCACGGCTTAATCGCGCCAGTCCGCAGCGTCTTGCGGCCGTCGGGAATAACGCGATCGAGGTCGAGATCCGCCGTGCGGCCAAAACCGTTGCAAGCCGGACAAGCGCCGACGGCCGAGTTGAAGCTGAACAAGTGCGGCGACGGCGGCTCGACTTCCGTCGCGCAGACAGCGCAGCGCAGGCTGCCGGTGGCGCGGAATTGCCAGAACCCACCGGTTTGGCCGATGCGCGAAAAGCCGGGAAGCTCCAGCGCTTCGCCATCGAGCCAGACCGACACCGCGCCAGAGCCGCGGCGCATCGCCTGCTCCAGCGAGTCAAAAAGCCGCGAACGCTCGGCGATGTCGACCACCAACCGATCCTGCAGAACGTGAACGGGCACACCCACGCGCTCGTCGGTCAGGAGCTCAGCGAGCGGTTGCGCGCGGCCGTTTTCAAAAGCGCGGTTATAGCCCGCCACCGCCAGACCGAGCAGCGCGGTTTGCGCCGAGAGCGTCGAGAGCACCGGCAACTCGAACGTCACCGCCGCCTTGCGCCCGCTTCCCTCCGCGAGCAGCGCGTCAGCCAGCGCCGACAACGACGTGCGCTGAACCGCCGCGCCGCACTTGGGGCACTGTGGCGTCGCGCCATGGGCAAAAAGCATGCGGAAGTGCTCGCCCAGTTCCGTCAGCGTCGCGACCGTGGCGCGTGCCGCGCGGATCGTACGGCCTTGCCGCAGCGCCACAGACGGCAAAATGCCCTTGATTTCACCGACGCGCGGGCGGTCCATACGCTCGATGAACTGCCGCGCGTAGGACGACAAGCACTCGACGTAGCGCCGCTGACCTTCCGCATAAAGCGTGTCAAACGCCAGCGACGACTTGCCTGAACCCGAAACGCCCGTGATGACGATCAGCTGCCCCAGCGGCAAGTCGAGATCGAAGCCGCGCAGGTTGTTCTGGCGAATATCGCGAAGCGAAATCGAAGGCGTGGACGGCGGCACGGGAGGTCCTGGCGGCGCGAGCGACCGCGAACGGGTGTGTAGGATGCCACGGCGGCGGTTTTGGTGCGAGTGGAGTTGACGTGGACGGCGCGGCGCGATACGAATCGCTTCGTGTTGCGGCGGATGGTCGCGCGACGCGGGAATAGCTCAATGGTAGAGCGTCAGCTTCCCAAGCTGAATGTTGCGGGTTCGAGTCCCGTTTCCCGCTCCAAGTATTACAATAAGTTAGACGACAGCGAGACGCGATTAGCCCTAGAAAATCGCGGTGGCCCTAGAACTGAGCCCTAGAACGGCCATGGACCGAATCCAAACCGAATGGCAATTCCGCGCCGCAATCCGCAACGACGTCGGTGGCCGGCTCCTTTCGGCCCGGCAGTTCCGCCACATTCGGCGAGCTTGTCGTCTGAAACCGATTTTGTGAGTTCAGCAGCAAATCCTATAGTGTGTAAACCTTCACGTTCTTGTTTTCTCGTCCGTCTCGCCCCGTGGAGCGACTGCGTCGATCGAAGAAATCATGGTCGGCCTTGACACCGCAGAGTCGCGGACAGACTCTGGCAGAACCGGTGCACCGAGGTGGCGCCTGACGTACTCAGATGCGAATCTACATCGACACAAATTGGTTTCTCGCGTTCTACCAGTCAGTCACCGAACCGGCGTCTGTCTTGGAGCTACTAAGGGCACATGCCCACCGAATCGTCTTGACCGACCAAACGCATCTAGAATTTTACCGCAATCGTGGCAATCTGCTCCAAGCGGCCCGCAAGAAGCTTTTTGAATCGGCGGAACCCAAGCCGTGGACGGTTTCTGTGCTCAAGGAGATGGACGAGTTCAAGGCCGTCGCCCGCGCGCGCGACCAATACGACGCGGCGAAACGGGAATTGCTGGGCAAGGTCGACGCGCTGATCGCCAACGAGCGGTCTGACCCGATTGCGCAGACATTCGCCGAAGTCTGGCTCAAATGCAAAGCGCTGCGTGCGACGGACGTCCAAATTCAGAGCGCACGAACGCGGAAACTTCGGGGCAAGCCGCCGACCACGAACAACCGGAACACGATCGGCGACGAGTTGATCTGGGAGTGCCTTCTCGACCTCTGCGGAGAGGATCTAGCGGTCGTGTCCCTGGACTCGGATTTTCTCGATCACGCGGAAATGCTCAAGGACGAATACTACCGTCGCGCAGACCGGCACCTGTTGTATGTCGGCAGAAACCTATCGGAAGCATTGGGTAAATTTGGTGTACGTTCGAAGGAACTCGAAGAACTCGAGCGCGACACGGACCCAGGAAATCGTTGCCGGGACTGCGGTGATTGTCGATGGGAGCCTGTCGGCACTGACGAGAAGTCTGGCCTTTGCATCTTCAAGTGCGGTTCCTGCGGCGCCGAGATCCTCGTCGTATGATCGGTCGTTCAGACGGGAAAGTCAAACTGCTACAATTACTTCCGTTGATGTGAGGTGCCTCTGCGGACGATCCTCGGATCGGGTCGCCGCGGCGAAATGAGGCTCTGGTCGCTTTTGCCTTTGGCGACCGCCTTTCCGGCTGCGACTTCGGCCGTAAGCTCACGGATCTCATTGTAACCGCCTGACCGACCGCGCCTATCCCACCTCGTCTTGATCCGCCACGCTCCCGGACGCTGGCAAAACTCCACCCTACGCCGGCGCCTTCCAATTCCACGGCAGCAGCTCGTCAATCCGCGACGCCGGCCATGTCTGCCCACGAATCAGCACGTCCGCGATGTACGCCTCTGGGTTGATCCCGCACGCCACCGCCGTCCGCGTCAGCGACAGCAGAATCGCCAGCCGCTGGCCTGCCTCGTCGTTGCCCACGAAAAGCGAAGAATCTCTGGACTTTGCCACGACTCGCAAAGCCGCTTCCGAGCCGTTGTTGTCCACGGGCACCTCCACCCGGTCGAGAAACAGCGTCATCTCCTGCCAGTTCTCCAGGATGTACCGCGCCGCCTTCGCCGGAGGCTCGCCGGGCAGCCACTTGGGCTCGTGCTCCTCCAG
>CAITYF010000041.1 GCA_903896545.1 uncultured Myxococcales bacterium
CGCGCGCGCATGCTCGCAGTCGCTTCGCGCCTGCATCGCGCGCTCGGCCACCACGCTCGCTTCGCTGCGTGGGTCAGGCGGGGCAGCGGAGGGGTACGCGGAAAAAGCCGGAATGTGGCGGAATGGGGGAGCCGTCAACAATCGCGGTGGGTCGCCCTGAATCCGGGCAAAAGTGGGTACGGATCGCCGCCCCAGCGCTGGCTCCGCGTTGGGCTTGCTCCCAGAGCGGGAACACGTTATCCTGATCCCAAGGCGGGAACTCCGCCGCTGGAAAATGAGTGCGCATCATCGCCCGCAAGACGCTGCAGGACTGCTGGGAAGCCGGTCACGCCGATGCCGAGCAGACGCTGCGTGCATGGTTCGCGGAGGTCTCGCGCGCGTCGTGGCAGACGATGGCCGACATCAAGCAGCGCTACCCGCACGCCAGCGTCATCGACGCCGAGCGCGTTGTGTTCAACATCGGCGGCAACAAGTACCGCTTGGTCGCCAAAGTCTGGTTTGCCGGCCAGGCCGTGTACGTGAAGTTCGTCGGCACGCACCGCGCGTATGATGACGTGGATGTGACGAAGCTGTAGGAGAAACTCATGTCGATTCAACCGATTCACTCCGATTCCGACCACGCTGCCACCATGTCGCGCATTGACGTGCTGTGGGGCGCTGACATTGGGACTCCGGCCGCGGACGAGCTGGAAATCCTCGTGACGCTGGTGGCCGAATACGAGGCCCGGCACCACCCTATCCTGCCGCCTGACCCGATTGACGCCATCCGCTTTCGCATGGACCAACTGGGCCTGACGCGAAAGGACCTGGAGCCCATGGTCGGCAGCCGCGCACGTGTGTCCGAGGTGCTGGCGGGCAAGCGCCCGCTGACGCTGGCAATGATTCGGCGGTTGCGCAAGGGGCTTGGCGTACCGGCGGATGTACTGATTGGTGTGGAGGATTTGGCGGCGTGACTCGGCAATCAGCGTGCCCCGGTGCGATCGAGGGACCCTTTGCACCCGCCCACGCCGCAGCATATCCTGCCACAGCGCCGCCGGACCAGGCCGTTATGAAGACAAATCCGAGCTTGTACGCCGACATCGCTCACCGCATCCGCACGGCCGCGCCGAAAGTGCAGGAAGTCCTGCTGTTCGGATCGAACGCGCGTGGCGAGGCACGGCCGGACAGCGACGTGGATCTCGTGCTGCTGGTGCCGAACACGGCGGACCACCGCCAGGTTCTGCTGCGCGCGCGCAAAAGTCTGCGCGGCATGGGGCTGGGCTTTGACCTGCTGATACTGACGCCGACGCAATGGACCGATGCATGCCAGACGGGCGGTTGGCTCGCGGCGCAAATGGCTCACGACGCGGTGAGGCTGGATGTCGCAGCTTGAACGCGGCGAGGCGAAACCCTGGTGGCGGTCGTTCCCGCGGTAGGGACCTTTTGTCCGGCAGGGGTGGCTACGGCGATGGCTGGGCGATGCCGAACAGCGCCACCAGTCGCGCCAGCTCCCGCGGCACATCAAGCGGCGGCAGGCCCTCCAAGGACAGGCTGGGACCGAGAGTTGGCCCCACATCGGCAAGAAACTGCATCAGATCATGGTGAATCTGTGGCGACACAGCCACCGTCGCGGAAGGCGCGAACAGCTGCGCCAGGCGCAGGATGTCGGTCGCGTGCTTGCGGATTTCGGCGGGCTTGATCGCCCGCCCCGCCGCAGTACGCGCGGTGAGGTCGAGCCAGGCGCGCGCTTTCAGTGCGATGAGGGCGTCTTCACGCAGCACTGGCAGTTCCGCGCGGACCGTTCGCGCCTCGCGGATGAGGCTGTAGTAGCCGTCGTCCAGGAGGATCGCCGACAGACTGGACACGTCGTCCGTCGCGGGAATCGGCACGATGACGCCCTGCCCCTCAAAGGTGACGCCGTCCGGGACGCGCGAGAACAGCTCCAGCATGGCCGGGAACTCCGCCTGCGGCTTGGTGAATCGGCACACCGCGCGTTTCGCCTGGGTGCCGTCAATCGCGACCTGACCGCCGACCCTAACCTTGTAGTCGCCCAGCCGCACGAAGTCCCAAAAATGCTGGACGAATGCGGGCGAAAGCGCCTCTGCCACGACGACGATATCCAGGTCCTTGGTGGCCCGCGCCGTCAGGCCGGCTTCCTCCAGCGCAAGCTGCGCCGCGACGCCGCCGATGAGCACGTAGTTCGCCTCATGGCCACGGAAATGTTCGCGAAAACGGTCCAGTCCTACCACCAGGGCAGCGTCTCCATCAGCTCGTCTAGCGCGAGCGCGATCCGGTCGTCGCTATGGCGGTCGCGCAGGCTCAAGTACAAGGACAGCGGGTCCACCGCGCCGGTGGTCGACAGTGCGGCGGGGTCGTAGCGCCAGATCTGCAGCGCCGTGTTGGCCATTTCTGCGTAAGGCACCGCAACTACGCCGTACTTCTTCAGATCACGCCAAGCTTCAGCACGCGTGGCGCGACACGTGGTCGACGGCGCCCCGAGGTCCGTGCTGGCCGCCAATGCGGTCTCGCCTGCCAGCCTGAGCTTTCTCATGTCGGGGCCGACTTTCGGCAGAACCACCCAGTCGGTGTGGCTGACGGGCGACGTCAGCATCGGTAATACCCTGTTCCAGAGACTTTTCTTGTCCGCGTCAAAGCTCAGCCATCGGTTCCGGCCGATGCGCTCGACGTCAGCAAGGCCAGCGGCTTCGAGCTCGTTTGCCACGCGGGTCATCGTCATCGGCGTGTACGGAAGCCGCGTCGCGAGATCCTGGAGCGTCGTACGGGCGACATCGGGCTGGAGCAACACGTAGAGCAGCGTCGCCTGGGCCGCTGGCCCGAGCTGTTCCGGCTTGGCGGTCTCCCGGCGCACGAAGCGCTCGCGGAGATCCATCGCCAGCTCCGGCACGTACAGCTGGTTTCCCGGAATGATGAAGGGCACCCGTTGTTCGATGAGCCGCGCCCGCATCGTCGCGGTGCAGTCCGAGGCGACGTAGATGCAGAGCGCGTCGGACCTGCCGGCGACGACGTCGAAGTGCTTGCGGATGGCCGCCGGGGAAAGGCTGCTGGCGTCGCGGGGCACTGCGGCCAGGCAACGACGCTCCAGCAACTGGAACGGCGTGAACTCGTAGATGCCCGTGAAGAAGGCCGGCAGATCGTTCGGCACGGACCCGTTCGCTGTCGGCTCGACCCGAATGCCTAGCACGCGCTCAATGTGCTGAGCCATGAGCGCGAAGTTGTCCGGGGCGGTCGCGTTGCGTGTCACCAAAACCTCGGGCGGGAAGATAACACTGGCTAAGTTAGCATTCAAGCGGAGTGTTACCCACAAGGAGAGCGTCGATGCCTTCCGTGTGCGACACCTTGCATGAACGCGGTGTTCCGGGTCAAGCCGCGCTGACATTGGCCACAAGCGCGGGTGGCAAACCGCCGGAACTCGATAGCGGTGCCCACGGCAAAATCAGTAGTCGTTCTGGATATAAGACCACTACCGCGACTCCTTGACGATGCTCGACGAGTTCCTGCTGGGCAGTACCTGTTTTGGCTACTTCCCAAGCGGCAACGAGCTGGTCTCAGCCGACGGCGTCGAGAACCTGGAGTTGGTCCACCTGCTTGTTCGCCCGCACCCTGTGCAAACCGCTGGAATTCCTCAAGTGTTGAATTGGGATCCCGAGACACATGCGTTCCGCTGCATTTGGGCAGAAGACCCAGAGCACGCGATTCCGAACCCGACTATCCTCTTTGTTCCGACGGCGAGGTTCTTCCCACAAGGGTTCACGACGGTTGTCTCTCCGGGTGACAGCGTGGAGGTCGATGGCGACCGATTGATCGTTCGGATCGACCGCCACAAGACGAGTCACTCGGTGAAAATTCACCCCAAGTGATGGCGATGCTTCGCGCCGCCATCAGGGCGATGTTTCCTCCGTCGTGCTGAGTAGCGCAGTAAACCAGAAGGTGGAGCCCACGCCGGGCTTGCTCTCGACGCCGATCTTTCCTCCCATCAACCCGATCAGCTGTGCGCACAGCGTCAGGCCGATGCCGGTGCCGCCGTAGGCGCGGGTCGACGAGCCGTCGCCCTGTTCGAACAGGTTGAAAACCCGCTCCTGATCCGCCGGCAAAATGCCAATTCCCGTGTCCCGCACTTCGAAGCGCAGCAGCACCTTTCCCGCCCGGTCCTCGGCCATCGCGACGCGAACGTCGACGCTGCCCCGGTCAGTGAATTTGATCGCGTTGGCGAGCAAGTTGCTCAGGATTTGCTCGAGGCGAGGCGCGTCGCCCACCAGCTGCAACTCCGCCAGCGCGGGTGCAAGTTCGATGGTCAAGGCGAGCCCCTTGTCGGCAGCTTGCACGCCGAACAGCTCGCGTAGGTTGTCGCGGACGCCGGGCAGCGTGAACGGGCCGATATCCAGACCAAGCCGTTTGGCATCCAGCTCCGAGGCGGCGATCAGGTCGGTGATCAGCACCAGCAGTTTCTCAGAGACCTGCTGAAGTGTCTGAAGGTTGGCCTTTTGCTTGGGGTCGGTGGCACGCAAGAGTGCCAGATGAGTCATGCCCATGATGCCGTGCATCGGCGTGCGCAGTTCATGGCTGATATTGCGCAGGAATTGGGACTTACTCTTCTGGGCGCTGCTGGCAAGCTCCTTGCTAATGGAGAGACCGAGCGCCAAGCCCGATACGAGTTTCTGCAGGTGATCGCGCTGCTGCTCGACCTCCTTGCGCAACGCCTCGCGCTCCAGCAGGTTGTGAATTCGCTGGCGGGCGATCTCGACGTTGAACGGCTTGGAGATGTAGTCGGCCGCGCCCAGCTCCAGGCCGATGCTCTCGGCCGCGCTGTCACCCAGCACCGTGACGAAAATCACCGGGATCGTGCGAAGCCGCGGATCGGACTTCAGCCGGAGACAGGTCTCATAGCCGTCCATCTTGGGCATCAACACGTCCAGCAGGATCAGGTCCGGCGCTGACTCCAACGCCAGGGCGATTCCCGCCGCGCCTGAAGTGGCCATTTGCACATGAAACTCCGGCTCCAGCGCCGCTCCGAGCGTCAGCAGTTGCGCCGGATGGTCGTCGATGGCGAGGATTCTTGGCTTTGCAAAGGTCATGTCGTGGGCTCCAAGTGATGTATTGCCGCCAAGTGGCGTAGACGCTCCCGGACGAGATCGAAGTGCAAGTTTTCCAGCAGGCGGACTAGTTCGTTGATTTCTGCGGCCATGGCCGTGCCCGCAACGGCGTCCTGCAGAGCGCGGAAGCGGCCGATGGCGGCGAACATCTGTTGAGCCAGAAGGGGCAACAATTCCTCCACCAGCGCCGCGACTCGCGCGACATCCAGCGGCTTGTCCGCCGTTGTCGACACGTCGCCGCCCCCCGTTTCGGCCGAGCCCGCGGCCGGGAGCCACTTGGCGAGTTCGGCGTTCAACGCCTCAAAGATGACCGGTTTGGTCAGGACGCCGTCCATGTCCGCCGCCAGACACCGCCGCTGGTCTTCAGCGAAGGCATCAGCCGTCAGCGCGACGATCGGGTGCCGCGGCGCGCCGGTAACTTTTTCGCGGCGCCGTATCGCTTCGGTCGCGCGGTACCCATCCAGACGCGGCATCTTCACGTCCATCAGGATCAGGTCGGCCGCTTCCCCCCGGGCGAGGGCGTCCAGCGCGTCCTGGCCGTCCGCGGCCACGACTGTATCGAGGCCGAGCTTGTGCAGCAGGGTCACGACCACCTTTTGGTTGGTAGGCTCGCCTTCAACGACCAGCACCCGTCCGGCGAGTTGTGCGGGGCGGGCTGAACCTGCGAGGGGGCCAGATCCCAGCAATGCCGGACCGTCTGAGGCCACCCGGCCAGCGCGGATGCGAAACCAGAAACGTGAACCGCGCCCGACTTCACTCTCGACGCCGGCCTTGCCGCCCATCAGTTGCGCCAAGGTAGCGACCAGCGAGAGCCCCAGGCCGCTGCCGCCGTAGCGGTGGGTGATGCTGGTGTCGGCTTGCGAGAAGGGCTGGAACATCTGTGCTTGGTGGTCCTGCCCGATGCCGATGCCGCTGTCGGTGACGCTGAATTCAAGGAGCGCCGATTGACCGTCGGCACCGGCTTCGCGGGCCGCGATGCGGATCTGTCCCTGCGTCGTGAATTTGATGGCGTTGCCGATCAGGTTGGACAGCATCTGCCGCACGCGGCGCGCGTCGCCCAGATAGTGCCTCGGCGCCCCGATCCAGTTGGATTCGATGCGCAAGCCCTTGTCGCGAGCGACCTCGGCAAACTGCGCCAGCGCTTCACCCATGACGCGCGCCGGGTCCAGGGCGCCCATTTCCAGTTCGAGCTTGCCCGCCTCGATCTTCGACAGGTCAAGAATGTCGTTCAAAAGCGCGAGCATGACCTTCCCGGACCCCAGGATGGTGCGCGCGCAATCCACCCGCTCTGCCTCGCTGATACCGGGCATCTGAAGCACTTGTGCCATGCCGAGGATGCCGTTCATGGGTGTGCGGATTTCGTGGCTCATCGTTGCCAGAAAGTGGCTCTTGGCGATGTTGGCCGCCGACGCTGCCGTCAGTTCGTCAGAACGCTTGCCCTTCTCCTCATTTTGAAAAGCCAGTTCGGTATTGGCGATCACCAGCTCCGCAGCGCGCTTACCCTTCTCTTCGCTTTGGAAGGCCCGTTCGGTATTGGCGATCACCAGCTCCGCGGAGCGCTTGCCCTTCTCCTTGTTTTGGAGAGCCAGTTCCTTCGTGGCGATCAGCAGCTTCGTCTCTGCGTCGTGGCGCGCCGTCACGTCGACAAAGCACCACAGGGCGGTCTCCCTCGTAGCCGGAAGTGCTGAACCACTCACCTCGGCCCACAGGCGGCTGCCGTCTCGGCGGCAGTACTCCACCTGTGAGCGGAATACCCCTCCGGCATTCAGCGCCGCGTAGGCGCTTGAACCGTAGGCTTCAGAGGCCTCGACGCTGGGATAGATCCTGCGAACTGGAAGGCCGACCATTTCGCCGGGACCGTAGCCGAACATCTTTTCAAATCCAGGGTTGGCCCACTCGATCACTCTGTTTCTGGACCTCACGATGCCGACCAGATCGTTCTCGACAATGGCGCGCTGCTCTGCCAGCAGGAGCCTCATGCTCCGTTCAGCCAGCTTGATCGGGCTGATGTCCTGATGCGCGACGACGACGCGGACCGGGCCCTCGCCAGGGAAGCGGCTCACCTTGCAAACAAACCAACGCTGTTGGGTCGGCGAATCACAGGGATACTCCAGCCTGAATTCACTGCGTGCGCCCTGCAGGAATGCGCGAATGCCAGCCGCGACAGCCATGGCAGTTACGGCATCAGGACCGGTTGCGGCATCGCAAAGCGCGAGGTAGTTCACGCCCTCAGAGACATCGCTGGGTGCGACGCCGTTGGCTTCACCCAGTCGCCGCCATGTGCGGTTGACGGCGATGATGGTGCCGCTTTCGTCCAGTATCGCCAGGGCCTCGCCAAGCGCATCCAGCGCCGCATAGGCAAAGCGCTGCGATTCACGCAACGCCGCTTCGAGCCGCTCGCGTTCGTTGACGTCTCCCGTGTTGGAAGGCGCGGCCGATGAGGCATGATCGGGTGCGGTCCGGCGGTAACTGAGCGAGCCGAATCGAGCGCGCTCACCCAGATCGCGATCAGGGGCATCTTCGCCTTCGCGGCACCCTCCAAGCGGGGTCTCGTTCTGCATTGCCAGTTCAACCTCCCCGATCGACATTCCGACCAGCTGTGACCGATTCACTGGTTGAAGCGACGCCAATAGAACGCGGGAATCGTCGAGGCACTGACCCTGCGGTTCGTGCGGATTGGCCGTCGTCGCTCTGGTTCTGCGTCACCCGTTGGCATCGCGAGGGTCAGTTTAACACGACTGACGTCACTTGGGTCCAATGCTACTCAAACACCCGGTGTTCGTAAAGTTGTTACGCAGAGGCACGAGGTGCGTGGCAATCGAGTCTGCGCGCTGGATGCGCGGGACGGTGCCACGCATCGTCGTGCAGCGGTAGCGCCAACACGCAGCTCCTCGAAGCGCGCCAGAACGTCCCGTGCCGCGCCCGAAGATCGCCCTGCCTGGCGGATGTACCACGCAAACGTTCGCACGGGCTTCATGTTGGTTGCGCGGTTGTGGATGCTGACACGATCGTTTTCGTCTGGCGCCCCAGTGCGAAGTACCGGTCCAGCCCCCGATCCACACACTCTGCGTCCTGGTGCGCGTCATCCACGCCGCGCCATCCGGGGCTCCAATGCCGCGACTTACCGCCAAGCCCCAAAAATTCCAGCGCCGCCTTCGCCGTCAGCTTGAAACCCGCGTTGACGCGCCCTGTTCGCAACAGCTCGCCAGTCACCGCGTCGAACGCAGCCAGAATCGCGTGCGGATCATCGTCGTCCGGCACAATATCCACATCTGCGCGCACGCGCCGCCCCGTGTCATCGAAGAAAGCCAGCGAATTGTGCCACAGAGCCCGCGCGCTTTGCTCATGCCGAATCAGCACCTCAGTGGCGGTCTTGACCAAGGTCAGGAACGCGCTTTGATCGAGCGGTTTGGGAGACTTCTTGTCGCGGCCCATCGTCCACGGGCCTACCAACGCGGGTTCGTCAGGACGGCACGGAACCAACGCTGGCGCGGTAATGGTGAACGGGCGTCTGCAGTGCGTCGTTCCAGCCGGTTCACCGTGATGCGTCGGCCAGCCATCCGTCAACTCAGAGGTCGTTCGTTCTTCGACTTTCCAACCTCTGAGCTTTTGTCTTGATCCAGCAGCCGCGGCCTGGGAGAGCCCGTGAAAACAAGTTTTCGCAGGCTCTCAGTGACAGACCTTGTCCTTCAAGCCGCAGTAGCCGTTGTCGCAATCTTGGATACCCGTACACGCCTGTCCGGCCTTGCAGCCCGGGCAGACCGAGCCACCGCAGTCGATCGCCGACTCAGCGCCGTTTTGGATGCCATCTTTACAGTCGTCCTGACTCCAGCACACGACCACCGCATTCATCGACTTGGCGGCGCCGGCGCACGGGTCGCTGGAGGCCGACCAGTTCTTGTTCAAGCTCTGCCAGCCGGTTGTGGAACAACTGTTCTTGCCGACGCACTGGCCGTTCAAGTACGCGACTTCACCCGATGCATCGCAGGTTCCGGCGGTGAAGTTCGGGCACTGGCCGCTCCCTGAACCGTAGGACGCAAACTTGACGCTGGCGATGTAGCCGCCGGGCGGGCACTGCAATGCCAGCGCGCTGACCTCGGAAGCGGTGCCACAGACCTCGTCGATCTTGACGGTGGGGCCAGCGACGTGCACGCAACCGGCGGTCTTGTCGCAGCTGTCCAGGGTGAACGGATAGCCGTCGTCGCAGTTCGTCGGACCGCTGGGCTTGCAAGACCCGCCGGAGCAGGAGTCACCCGAGGTGCAGGCATCGCCATCGGAACAGCCAATCGCGGGCGACGAGGCGCAGACGCTGGTGATCGGGCTGCAAATCGCGGCGATGGTCTGCGGTAGATTGCCAACGTAGCCCCAGACGCCGGTGACGGCGCTGCCGGGGGGACAGGCCACGGACAGCTGCTTCCCAGAGAACGCGGCCGAGCCGCCCAGCGCATTCTGCACGGTATTGGGCGACCCCGCGTCGGTGACGGTTGGGGTGCCCCACGCGTTGTAGACGGTGGCGGAGATGAGCTCGGAGAATTGATACGGATGCAAGCACCGACCGCTGATAGCGACCAACAGGTTGCTGCCGTTGTTGCCGAGCACGCCGTCCAGACTGGCGAGCATACTGTTGGACGGGCAGTGCGTGCCACCTGGGTCGCCATTATTGGGGACGCCTAAGCCAGCCGTGGTTGTGATGTCACCCAAAGTGCCGTCGGCAGCCAAGGGCGCGCAGTCCAAGCGCAACTGGTAGAGGTATTGCCACGCCGAGCCCGAGAAGCCGACCGCCACGGAGCCCGCCGGGCAATCGACCTTTTGCAGCCCGTACTTGCTCGTGACCATGCCAATGGACGCGGTAGGCACGCCGTTCACCACATCGACGCCAAACGTCCCGTACCCATTGCACGAGGTGCCCTGCACGGGCGTGTGCGTGCACGTTCCCGTTCCGGTGCAGGCGTCCGCGGTGCAGCCGTTGTTGTCGTCACAGAGATAAGTCGCGCCGCTGGTGCAGGTGCCGCTCTGGCACGCGTCGTTGGCCGTGCAGCCGTTGCCGTCGCTGCAGGTGGTGCCGTTCGCGGCGTTGTCGACCAGGCAGCCGCAAGACACGTCGTAGGTGTAGGTCGAACAAGGCTGCTTGACGAAGCCAAGCGACACCGCGTCGAGCCCAAAACCCGCATTGTTGTTCATGGTGATGCGGGCGCCTGTGATGCTGTAGGGCTGTTGCGCAAAGGTGATGCGGAAGTCGGCGATGGACTCAGGGGTCGGGTCGGTGCCGCTCCACACCTCGTGCAGGTTGTAGTTGGAGTCGCGCAGTTCGAGCTTGACGACGCCACCGCCGCAGGTCTCGCGAACGGTCAGTGTGTTGGGCGGCGGCGATGATGCGTAGATGTCGTAAGCGAATTCAAGATCAAACGACATCGTCTGAATACCGTAGTACCCCCAAACGACACCCAGGTCGCCGCAGATATCGGTGGCGTCTGGCGGACCGACGACCGCGTCCCAGGCGTTGCTATTGCTGTCGTAGCACGTGGTGGCCCACGCCTGATACTCCTCGCAGAACCCGACACCCAGGCATTTGCCAGCGACGCACGAGTCAATGCCGGAGCACGCTTGGCCGTCGTTGCAGGCGCCGCCGTCAGGACCGACTGGGTTGGTGCAGGCACCGGTCGCGGGCAGGCAGACGCCCGGCAGATGGCAGGCGTCGCTGGATGCGCAGTAGAACGGGTAGCCCGCCAAGCACGCGCCACTGTCGCAATAGTCTTCCACCGTGCACGGATTGCCGTCCTCGCACGGCGTGTACAAGGCCTTCGGTGGGTTGGTGCAGCCTGACGGCAGCACGTTGCCCCCCGCGTCGGTGGTACCACCGGTGTCGCAAATTCCCGCGTCGTGGCACGCGTCCAGCGCCGTGCAGGTGACAGGCGTCTCGCCCAGACAGCCGCTGGCAGGGTCGCAGCCGAGTGAGAGGTGACACACATCCGAGGCCGCGCACGCCAGCGGGGTTCCAGCGCCGCACACGCCCGCGAGGCATGCGTCATCGGCGCCCGTGCAGGCGTTGCCGTCGTCGCATCCCGTGCCATCGGCCGCCACGAAGTTGCTGCACGCGCCGGTCTTGGGGTCGCAGACGCCAGCGACGTGGCAGTCATTCACGGCGTCGCAAACAACAGGCGCGCCGCCGACGCAGGTTCCGGCGGCGCAGGCGTCGACCGTGGTGCAGGCGTCACCGTCGTTGCACGTCGCCTGGTTGGGCGCGAACACACAACCCAATGCGCCGTCACAGCTGTCATCGGTGCAGACATTGCCGTCGTTGCAGGTCTTGACCGGCCCGAGGCCACAGCTGCCATCACTCTTGCACACCGCGCTCTGGCACCCGTTCTGGGGGCAAGCGGCGGGGTCGCACACGGCGACGGCATCCGTGCCGGCCGCGACATCCGCGTCGGGGGAGACGTCCACCGCATCGCTTCCGGGTGTGCCGCTGTCCGGCACAGCAGCGACGTCTGTGGCTGTGGCCGCGTCCGCTGCATCCGCCGGCACATCCACGGTGGCTGCGTCGTCCGCCGCATCCGGTGCCGAATCCACCGCGTCCAACAAATCGACAAACACCGCGTCAGTCGCTCCACCCTCGACATCCGCCCCTGCGATATCCGGCGTCACAGCGGTGTCGGTCCCGCTATCGACGGCAAGAACGTCGGCAATGGCCGCGTCCCCAGTAGCACTGACGTCGTCGGAGGTGCTGGTCGCCGCGGGGCCGTTGCACGCGAGCTGGCTGGCAACGCAGAGGGCAGCGACGGCGATAAACGGAATTCGTGAGCGGAGCAACATGGAGACTTCCTTGGGGACTTGAACCGATAGACCGATCGAGTGGATGCGGGGACACCTGCGCGCGCCCAAAGCGGCGTCGACGTCCCGATTGGCTCAGTGGTCACTTGACCTTGAAGTAGATGGCGCTGACGTTGCCCGTAGAGGCGCAGAACGTGCTGCCATACTGATAGACGCCGGGGTGATTGGTGCCGTCTTCATTGACGACTGTGAGGTTGTACAGGGCACCATTGGCACAGCCCGAGTACCCCGTCAGCGCGCCCGCGTACTTGGCCGATGGCAATTTTCCGCCACAATCTGCCGCCGTAAAGACCTGTGTGGTGCTTCCCACTGTGCTGAGGCCGGTCGTCTTCTTGCAGACGATGAACAGCGGTTCGCCGCTTGACTGGTACTGCCCGTTCACGCTCAGATTACCACTTGCATCCACCGAGCCGACCTCTCCCGATGCGCCATTGCCAAACTTGACGCCTTTGCCAGCGTAGTAGTTCAAGTAGGTCGCGCCGGTCGTCGCATCGACGTGCAGGTTGCCTGCCGCGTTGCCGCCGCCGAGCATCGTGCCACCCGTGGAGCCACTGCCGAATGTGCCTTTGAGGCCGCTGACGCTTCCGCTGGCCCCTGCGTCACCTTTCACCGCGAGCCCGCCGTTCGCATTCACCTTGCCGGAGACTGTGGCTGTGCCGCTGACAGACACGTTGGGGTCCGCGATCGTCCCCACCTTGGCCTCCACATCCATCGCCAAAGTCTGGAAGTTGCTGTTGACCTGCGCCGCGCTCGCCGGGTCGCCCGCACAAAACGCCTTCAGTCCCCACTGAGACAAGGTATTCGTGCAACCGCCCCACGCGCGGGCTTCTTGCACGCCTACGACGGCAGAGCCGACGGCGATGACGACGATGAGCGACTTGACGGTGCGGGCTCGATTCCGCGCCTCGCGTTGTTCGCGGTCCAGCCGCGCTTGGCGCTCGGTCGCAAGCGCCTGCCCCAACTGTTTGACCTGATTCTGCAACTCGTTGACTTCAATCATCGCGCTCCCTTCTGCCCTTGCTTGTCAAGTGGCGTGGTGACGCGGCGAGATCCTGCATCGCGCTCGCGTCGTCCCTGTATTTTGCGGCTGGTGCTTCCGCCTGTAGAAGGCCCACTGCCTCCTCCAGATCAAATGCGTCCAAATGTGCCAGCACCATTTCGTACCGTTCGCCCAAGCGCCGCCGCAAGGGCACTTCTGCCTTGCGAAACAAGGCACATGCGTTGAGTTCGCCGTTCTGCAGCGACACCATCAACGTCACCAATGTGGCGTCCGTCTGCGCCTCGCTCCACTGACTCAACTCATCGGCCGTCAGCAGAACACCGGAGTGAAAGCCGTGGTCGCTGGCAAGCCAGACTGTCATCGCCTCGTGCGCCTGCAGAGCCTGCTCCAGATACGCTTGAACCCGCGGGGAATCGGGATCCCACGGGCCCGCACGCAGCTCTCTTTCCAACACACCAGCCGCCTGTCCAAACGCTTTCAGCCCCAGACTCTTGGCGACGCCGTGGACGGTGTGCACCTGCAGGCGCCGCGCGTCGTCGCTCAGCTCCGTCAGCGCCCGATGCTCGGCAACGGGCGTATGCGTCGCGGCAAACTGCGTCAGCAAGCGGTGATAGAGAGCGCCGGATCCACCGAGCCGCGCCACGCCGTCGGCGAGGTCGTGCACCGGCGGATCGTCTGGCGTCTCGGTTGCTGTGACTGCCGCTGCTTGAAAGCGAGTGGCTGGGGGCGCTTTTCGGTGCGCCGGCAGGTACTCCAGCAAGCTCTGAATGAGCGTCGGTGGGTCGATCGGCTTGGTGATTCGCCCCTGCATCCCCAGCGCCACGCACCGCACCAATTCCTCCGGCATCGCGTGCGCCGTCATCGCAACGATCGGCAGGTACGCAAAGCGGGGATTCATCCGCAGGTGCTTCGTGGCCGCGTACCCGTCCATCACCGGCATCTGCAGGTCCATCAGCACGACGTCAAACGGCACAGGATTCGGGCCGACGTCAAGGACCAAGCACGCTTCTTGACCGTCTGGGGCGACCGTCACCTGAGCGCCGGCCTGACCGAGTAGCTCGACGCCAATTTGCCGATTGATCTCATTGTCATCGACCAATAGGACACGCAGTGATTGCAGCGGCTTGACGCCCGTGTCGGACGACGGACTCGGTGCCGGACGCATTTCACGCACTGAAAAAAACCGCGTCAACGTATCCACCATCGTCGAGCGCGTCACCGGCTTTTGCAGCACCAGGTCGATAAGCGACGTATCCGCCTCTCGCCGCACGTCATCCGCGCCGTGCGCCGTGACCAGCACGATCCGCGCGTCATCGCTCATCGCGCGCAGCGTCCGCATCCGCCGCGCAGTCTCAATGCCGTCGAGCCCCGGCATGCGCCAATCCACAAAAACGATGTCGTACGGTCGCCCCGCTTCCGTGGCGTCCGTCACCAAGTCCAGCGCCGTCTCACCCGCATCTGCGCTCTCTGTGGACTGCGCCAGCCCGTCGAGCAGGCCATGAATCGCCGCACAAGCGGAGGCGTTGTCATCGACGACCAGCGCCCGCAGGTTGCCGCGAAATCCGGTGACTTGGTCCGATCGCCGGGCGTCCACATCGCGCTCCAAGGCGACCGTCGCGCGGAAACAGGCGCCTTCGCCGAACACGCTTTCGACTTCAATCGTGCCGCCCATCAGCTCGGCCAAGCGCCGACAGATCGTCAAACCCAGCCCGGTGCCGCCGTATTTTCGCGTTGTCGAGCCGTCCGCTTGGGAGAACGGCTGAAAGAGCCGTGAAGCCTGCTGGGGCGTCATGCCAATTCCGGTATCCCGCACGGCAAACTGGAGCGACACGACGTGTTCAGATTGCGCCTGCACGTGAACCGTCAGCTGCACTTCCCCCTGCGCCGTAAACTTCACGGCGTTGTTGGTCAAGTTGGTCAGGATCTGCGTGAGCCGGAGCGCGTCGCCGATCAAGCCGTTTGGCACGTCCCGGTCCACATGAAACACAAATTCCAGACCCTTGGCGTGCGCCGCTTGACCGACGACCGTCGCGACCGATTCCAGCACACCATCCAAGAGGAAGGGCTGACGCTCCACCTCCATCTTGCCAGCTTCGACTTTAGAAAAATCCAAGATGTCGTTGATGATCCCGAGCAAAGAGCGTCCCGCCCCGTGCATCTTGCTCAGATAGTCGTGCTGCTGTGGCGTGAGTTCGGTGCGGAGCGCCAGGTAGGCCAAGCCGAGGATGGCGTTCATCGGCGTGCGGATCTCGTGGCTCATGTTGGCGAGGAACATCGCCTTGGCTTGCGTTGCCTGTTGCGCTTCCGCCACGGCGGCCTGAAGGTCCTCCGTACGCGACGCGACCGTCTGCTCAAGCGAGCGGCGCGCGCTTTCAATCTCGGCGTTTTGTTCGGCCAGCTCGGCGAGCAGTTCCTCGTCGGTCCGCTGCAGGGTTGCCGCAGCAAGCCCATCGAGCGCCCAGGGCTCGATCACCACGTGGCCCGGAATCTCCACGGTGAGGGAGAGCGCTTCCGCCTGAAACAGCAGCGCCGGTCGCGGGTCGCGCAGAACCTGCCAGGTCATCGTCACCGACGAGCTCTCCGGATGTGCCTGCAGCCAGCGGCGCACGGCCTGCGAGATCTGTGCGCCACCGAGCACAGCCGACGTGCGATCGCCATGCCACGCTTCCAGCGCGCGCACCAGGCGCGCCCGCGCCACAGCCAAGTGGTCGAATCGCATGCGAATCTGTGGCATAACGAGCGCTTCAGCCCGTGGCATCGTCGCGCTCATGGCTGCACCCGCCGCGCCGCGCCAAGGGAGGGGATCGCTGCCGACTTGGGCCACGCCCCGGCGCCCAGAACACGCGTCGCGATGACCCGCGTGCCACAGCCATTGCGACTGGTGATCTCCAAGGTGTCCGTCAGCCGCCGCACGCCCGGCAAGCCGAGGCCCAACGAGTTGCCGGTGCTGAAGTGGTCGCGCATTGCCGCCTCGACGTCGGCAATACCCGGGCCGTGGTCGGACGCCTCCACGACGATCCGCCGCCCGCCGCCCGTCGGCTCCACAGTCAGACGCAGCTGACCGTACTTGCCGTAACGCGCGATGTTGTGGCCGAGCTCAGCACACACGGTGAGGATACTGGCGGCGTCCACGCCATCCACCCCTGCGGCGCCAAGCGCGCGCGCTGCGCGACTCAACAGAATCACCACATCGCCCTCGTTGGCGATAGCCACCTCAAGCAGCATTTACGCCTCCGCAATTCAACAGCGCCAGCGCCGACTCGACGCTGGCCCCTGCGTCCAGACCGTCAAGCGGCGCATCCAGCAGCACCAACGCGTGCACGACTGCGGGCGACAGCCCCACAACCAGCGCGCGCGCGCCGAGCACTCGGCACATGGTCAGGGTGCGGGTCAGCGCGACCACGTCGTCGGCGTCGAGTACCGTCACCGTCGAGACGTCCAAGATGACGCCGCGTGTGCGCTGCGCCGCGATGCGCGCCAACAACGCATCCCGCAGCTCGCCAATGCCCCGCACGTCCAGCTCGCCGAGCAGCGTGACGATGAGGCACGACCGAACCTGCGCGAAAGCAACTTGCGCGATCATGCCTTACCGCCGTCCGCGGTCACCAATTTCACACCGACCAGTTGGTACGCCGCCTCCAGCGCGTCGCGCATCGTCGCTTTGGTCAGAATGTCGCCGACGTCGATGCCGAGCTCCACAATCGTCCGAGCGATCGCTGGGGAGACGCCGGACAAAACGCTCTGACAACCCATCAGCCGCGTGGCACGCGTGACCTTGATGATGTGATTAGCGACCGCCGTGTCAATGACCGGCACGCCGCTGATGTCCATGATGAACACCTTGGCGCGCGTTGAGGCGATACTACCCAACACCGCAGTCATGATGCCGTGCGCGCGCGTCGAGTCGATCACGCCGACGACCGGCAGCATCATGATGTTCTCCCACAGCGCGGTCACCGGCGTGGACATCTCCAGCAGCGCCTCTGCCTGGTCGGCGATCTTCTGGTTGGTCATGCGGCCGTAGGCGTCCAGTACCAGCGTCGCGTCGGCGTGAATCAGCTTGGCTACGGCGAGGCTGGTGCGCGTGTAGTCGTCGGGCGCCATGCTGCCGTCATAGAGGTCGCGCAAGAAGATCTGCATCGAGAGGTCAACGCCGGCAAAGTACGCCATCAGGCTCAGGCCGATGCGCGCGTGGATCTCGCCGATGCGCACGCGCCGCGCCACGTAGTCGTCGTCGATGACCTGAACCTCAAACAGGTCACGCCAATGCTTCTGCTGGTGCTTTTGCACATGCGCCAGACGCGAGGCGTCCTGGAAGAACTGGCTCCACTCCGGCTGCTGCTCGACCCACGCGTAAAACAGCGTGTTGTACTCCGCCAGTCGCGGCAGAACGATGGCGCCAAAGCGCCGCACCAGCAGCAGGTCCGCCTCGGTGATGTCCAAACGCCGGACGATCTCGTCCGCGCCGACGCTGCCGCCAACGACTTCGCCGTAGCGTGAGAGGGCGCGGTCGCTGGTCTTGGTGGTTGTGGTCATGGTGAAGTCCTTGCTGAGTGGCCGAGGCTGGCCAAGCGGGAATGGGTTGCGGCCAGACTCGAACCGTCGGGCCTCAGCGCGCGCCAAGGGCGGATCAGAACTTGATGATGTAGTTCACGTTGGCGTTGATCGGCCGCGTCTCGGTGCCACCGGCGGCCGTGGTCGCCGTCCAGTAGTCGCCATAGCGTTCGTACAAGTCCTTTGTCGTGTCGTTTCCATACGTCTGATACATGGCGACGAAGTTGTGGGTGTGCGACTTGAACTCATCCAACTGCACGCTGCCCACGTTGTCGCCCGTCGCACCGCCAGTATCCATTTTCTCGCGCTTCCCGGCCTCTGGGTCGCGCTTCGCGCCATTGTCCCAGCCGCGCAGGAACCGGCCGCGGAGATCAGGCACGTTGAAGTGGGTGGCGTCGTATGTGCCAAAGTTGGTGTTGATGGCGCCGAACAGCGCCGGATACAGCGCCCTCTCCAAGTTCGCGCCGTTGCAGAGCAGCCAACCCGCCGGCGCGGCCTTGCCGCCATAGGCGATGATGGTGCCGGGCGGCACCAGGCTCTGCACCACGGTGGTCGCCAGCGCGGTGGTCGTCACAGTGCCGGCGGTGATGTTGCTGCCGGACAAGCTCGTGAGCGCTGCGCCGCTGCCGGTGAACACGGCGACGCTGCTGCCACCCGCGTTGCCGAACGCGCCAACCTTGGGCGTCAACCAGTCGACCAGGGCCTTGAAGTTGCCGTTGATGTCGTTCGCCAGCGCCGGATCGCCAGCACAGAAGGTCTTGAGGGGATCGGGCAGCGTCTTGGCGCAGCCGCCCCAAGCGCGCGCCTCCTGGATGCCGGCGACCAGTGAGCCGACGGCAATAACCGCGACCAGCGACTTGACCGCGCGCGCCTGCGTCCGCGCCGCTTGTTGCTCGCGCACGTGGCGGAACTGCCGCTCCGCGATGAGGTCAGCTTCCAGCTTGTCGATGCGGGCTTGCAGGTCGGTGGGCTGAATCACGGTGGAGTCCTTGCTGGGTGGCCGAGGCTGGCCGAGCGGGAATGGGTGGCTGGTCGGGGTCGCTATTTCCAGCAGTAGTAGATCTTGTGGTCGTAGCTTCCGAAATTCGTTCTGCACACTTGGGCCGTGAAGACCTCCGTCGTGGTGTAGCCGGCAGGACAGGATGCGGCCGAGGTCAGCGGGTTCGTCTGAGCCACCGAATTCCACGAGCTGCCAGTGCCGCAATACGGGCCGGGGAACGGACCAACGACTGTCACCGTGGAATACATGCCGCCAAACAGCCTGAGCGTCTGGCCGTTGAGCTTGCCGTTCACCGTCAGGTCGCCGACGGTCGTTGCGCCGGTGACCCCGAGCGTGCTCGAGATGGTCTCAGCACCGACTACCGTCAGCCCGCCATTGGCCGTCAGCTTGCCGGTCACAGTCGTTGTGCCGGTGACTGCCAGGTTGGACTTGACGGTCACATTGGGGTCCGTGACCGTGCCGACCTTGGCCTCCAGATCCTTGGCCAGCACCTGGAAGTTGCCGTTGATGTCGGTCGCCAACGCCGGGTCGCCCGCGCAGAAGGTCTTGAGGCCGTAGCTGCTCAAGAACTGAGTGCAGCCGCCCCACGCGCGCGCCTCCTGCACACCGGCGACCAGCGAGCCGACGGCGAGGACGGCGACCAGCGCCTTGGCGATGCGGGCGCGGGTTTGCCGTTGCGGCTCCAGCCCCTGGCGGGTGTCCGCCAGCAGCTGCTCGAGTTGGTTGACGCGTTGCTGTAGTTCGTTCGACTGGGACACGGGCGATTCTCCGTTTGCAAAAGGGCGTGACGTGACGTCAGCCGGAAAGTTCAGATCTTGGGGCGGCAGCACAGGAACTTCGCGGCGGTGAGCGTGCCCTTCGTCGTCAGGTCGCCGGTAACCGTGGAGGACCCGGAGACCGTGGAGTTCCCGGTGACGGCCAAGACGCCCGTCACCGCAGCCCCACCCTGGGCCACCGTCAAGCCGTTGCTCACTGTCGCCGCGCCGGTCACTGCCAACCCCGTCTTGGCAGTCAGCAGCCCGGTGACAGTCTCTGTGCCCGCCACAGTCACGTTCGCACCGGCGGCCGACCCGACCTTTTGCTGGACACCCACCAACCCGTCGGAGAGCGCCTTGAAATTGCCGTTGATCTGCGCCGCGGACGCCGGATCGCCCGCGCAGAACGCCGTGAGCGGCGAGGGCAGCGTTTGGCTGCAACCACCCCACGCCAGCGTTTCGCGCACACCTACGACGGCAGATCCGAGCGCGATGACGACGACCAGCGCGTTGACGGCACGGGCACGTTGCCGCACCCGACGCTGCTCCGCGTATTCCATCCGTCGCAGACGCGACTCCAATTGCTCGATTTTCTGATCGTTATTCATGGCGTGACTCACGTGTTTTAAGATTCCGTTCTTTAGCGCCACAGCCCAGTCACCGAGTCCGGCAAAAACTCCGCAAACGTGGAGTCGATGTAACAGGGGCCGTCAAAGCAAAGGGTTGCCCAAGCGGGAAGTGCCCAGGGGCTGGTGGGATCGGTTCCGGCCCAGAGGAAGTTCTGAGCCTGACCAAAGCAGCTGTACCGGCCAAACGCCTGCGCGATAAGGACCCACTGGCCGGGGATGCTGTTGGATGTCGGCCATGTGCCGGTGGCGACGATCGACGAGAAGTACGCCGGGTAGGGGCAGAGGCTGCTTTGCGCCACGCCGTTCTTCGCCGAGTCCGGGTCGGCAAACGACCACTCCACGTCCTCGTCCATGCAGCCGCCGGGGTACGTGTTCAAGTCTTTTGGAGAAGGGGCGTTGTTATCGAAGACCACACTCAGCCCGTAGGGCTTGAAGGTGCGCACCGCCCAGCCGACCTGACCGGGGACCGGCGTGCCGGGGCCCTTGGCCGTGCACTGCACAACCGGGCTTTGCATGTTGAGCGTGCCCGGCGCGGCTTTCTGACACGCCGCGTTGCCCGCGCCGCACTTCAGGGCCTTGCAGTCGTTCAGGAGCCACGGCGCAGCGTACGTCAGGTTGGTCAGCGGATCGGGGCCGGGCGTCGCAAAGTCCACCGACTGCGCTTGGACCTGTACGCACTTGAACTGGCTGTGGTGCGTCATGCCCCGCCACGTGCCGTCTTTGGGCGTACGCGGCAAGCCACTGGCATCGGTGCCCAAGTTGCAGAGGCCATGCTCCCGCACGATTGTCTTCGTCGGGTCAAAGCCAAGTGCGGGCGTCGCATTGACGGTCGGGTGCGCCGGTGGCAAAGCCGGACACGTGCCCGCATCCCAAGCGCAATCGAAGCGAGCGAAGTCATAGTTCGCAACGGGCGCTTTGGTGCTGTCAAAGGCCGGGTCGCGACGACGCTGGCAGTTGCGCCAGTAGTCCTTGCCCGCACCGTTGGGTGCCGGCTTGACCTGCCCCGTCACTGCGTACGGGTTGTCCGTCGGCGTCGTTCCGTACGGAAGCCACTGCGCAACCGCCGTATCGGTCAGCGTGACCGACGGATCGTAGCGCAGCGGGAAATCGAGCTCGCAGCGCGAACGCTCGCGGATGACGAGCTTGCCAAGGCCCGGCGCTCCCGCCGTTGGGTAGTAGCTGGCGACGTACAACTCCACAAAATAGGCGAACTGGTGAAGCGCCTTTTGCTCCGCCGTCCACACCTGGCTGCCAGCGTCGGGCAGCGTCTGCTGCGTCTCGCTGATGTCGCTCTGGTAGTCGCCGTTGTAGTCAGCCGAGACGTCGATGCACGCCTTGGTCAAGAACGTGAGCTCCTCCGGACGGAGCTGGCGTCCAGTCGCGCCATACGTCGGGCTCTTCGTGTCGTTTGACGTGGCGCGCGGCTCGTCGTTCAGCTGCGTCTCAATGAGGCGCATCGGCTTGGCAACGCCGCTGCAATCTGTCTTGCCTTTCACGGCTCCGTCGTCACACCACACAAACTCCTTGGCGATGCCGTATTCGTCCTGCAGTAAGACGCCGTCGATCGCGCTGACGTTGCACCGCGCGTTGGCTTTGCGTTCCGTGTCACAGCTGCCAGCGGGCGCACCAACGTCACATCCAGACAGGATTTGGGCGGCGTCGCTGCGCACCCAGCCATCACCGTCGGCGTCACACAGCGTGCCAACGTTGGTGAGCGGGTAGACCAGAAAGTGGTCCTTGTCCGTCTCGCAGATGCACTTCTTTCCCTTGTCCGTATACGGCCAAGTCTGCCCCGTCAGCCCAGGTCCGCTGCAGTCCAAGGTGCACGCCTGACACGTTGGCGCCGCATCGTGATTGGTCGCAGCCTGACCGATCGGGCACGGTCGCGGCGCACACGTTGGCGTTGGGCCACTCGCCAAATCGCAGTATTCTGTCGCCGCGCAGCTCGCACCGCCGCAGTTGGCGGCTGTGACGCATTTTCCGGACACGCTATCCAGCTTGTAGCCGGTCAAGCAGCCGCCGCAAGAAACCATGCCAGCGACGGTGACGCAGCCGTGGTTTCCGTCCAAGCAATCCTTGAACGCGGGGTCGCCCGCGTCGCAGGGCTCCGCCAAGCAGCCAGCCGAGACGCACGGGGTGCACGCGTCCGCGAGCGGCAAGTAGTTGAAGTTCGCGTCGCACGCAGGATTGCAAACCGCGTCCGCATCGGCCTTGGGCGTGCAGGTCTGATGCGGCTTGCACTGCAGCGTCTGACAAGTCAGCGGCAAGCGGCACATCGATGAGACCGCATCGCACAACAGGCCCGCATCACACGCCCCGGCATTGCACCCACAGGCGTTTTGGCCAAGCGTGCAGGTCGGGATGTCGGGAAATTGGATGTCCAGCGCGGGCACATCGGGCTGCTCCACATCGACCGGAACATCTGACTCCTGAACGTCCACGGGCACGTCGGGTTCTTGGGTATCGGGCGCCTGCACGTCCGGCTGCTCCAGGTCCGGCGTCTGAACGTCGGGTTTCTCCACATCCGGGACAAACGTGTCAGGGACGTCGGCCACTGCGAGGTCCCCGCTCGTCGCGTCCTGCGAGGTCGCCGTGTCACCACCTGCAGAGCCCGTGTCAGCGGTCACTTCAGTAGTCGTTCCGCCGTCTGCGGCGGGCGAACAGGCTGCGCTAGTGGTCAGGAGACCGATCAGCACGAGAGAGCGTGGCAAGGAGAACATGGAGGCCTCGGAAAGGGTAAGAGCGGAGCAGCGAACGGATGCGGTCGATGGCGAAACGCCTAGAACTTGGTCACGTCCGTGTAGTAAATACGCACGTAGATGTTCGAAATGGACTCCAACTTCACGTCTTGATTCACCTTTTCATCACGCTGATTGAACACCAACTGCCACAACGAATTGACCAGAGGCCGGTCGCGCAAGTGGTAAGCGGAGTAGATGTCGCCGGCCGTGAACTTCTGCACCGACGAACCGCCGAGGGTCGTGTTGACCACAGCCGTCCGCGCCGGGAGCGCGAAGTAAGACGTCAGGTCGTCCAAGCGCTGGATCGAGCCCGTGCCGAGCATGCGCAGATAGACGCGCGCGACGTCATCGCCGACTTCTTCACCCTGGATGTCGATGGTGATGTGGTGAATTTTGTGGTTGCGGGTCAGCGGCGACAGGTCAGTCACGCGGGTGGCAAAGGACAGCGACAAATAGCCGTTGGAGTCGTAATGGCTCGGGTCCTTCATCGCAGCGCGCATCTTCCCGACCCGCTCCGTGGTGGTCAGCGCCTTCATGTACGGTACGCCGTCGGCGTCCACGTGCGGCGTGCCATCGCTGTTGGTCTCAGCCTCCTCCTTGGGGATCTGCAAAATGTCATTCAAGAGCGATAGCTCCACGACGCGCAGATCTGGCGAGCCGTACTCCTGCTGATAGGCCGTGAACGCGTTGTCCAGGCCCATCATGTAATCTTGCAGGTTGTCTTGGCCGGTCTGCACCATGCGCGCCAAGTAGAGGTTCTGCTTCTTGCCGTAACTCTGGCTGGTAAAGTACTCGTACGCCCGCGTCGCCGCGTACGCAGCCTTGAGCGCATCGCGATAGAAGATGTCCGCTTCGATGACTGAATCGTTCTGATACAGCCGCACGTTGGGGTCGTTCTTGGCCGCCGCAAAATTAATCTGCAGCGCTTCCGCCTGATCCTGTTGCGACTGCAGCCGGGTCGCTTGCGCGCGCAGGCTCTTCAGATCCGAGACGCCCTTTTGCGCCTGAACCGCAGCGCGGAAGATGTCCATCACGATTTCTTTCTGCTGCCGCCGCAAGTTGGTGATGGTCACCAGGTTGAGCTGCTCAATCTCCTTTTTGCACGGCGTTGTTGCTTCCAGGTACGTCTGGTCGTTCTGCGAATCGGCCTGCGTCTTCTCCTTTCCCACGTAATCTTTGGTCAGAGCCTTCTGGTCCGCACCGACCAGAATCTGCGCCACGGACGAAACGACCGCCGCGGCGGACGAAACGGCGCAGGCCAAAGCTGGGATCGGCGATGCACTGCACGCACCAGCGGCAGTCTGGATCGCTTGACTCGCAGAATCGACGCAGGTCTTGGCAAAATCGAGGTCTGCCTGGTCATTCGCGCGGTCCTGCGTCAACGTCGCGCCGGCTTTGTCCACGATCAGCGCCTTGTCAGCGACGTCCTTGTCAATGCCGCACGTCACCGCCACACGGTCCCGTTCCGCGATGACTTGTGCGTCCAGGTTGTCGTAGCGCAGCTTGCTCTGGCGGTAGCCGGCGTCGGAGTCCTGCACCGTCAGCATGGACTCATACATGTTGCCGTTCTCAACGCGTCCGCACGGGTCGCCGGCGAGCGCCGTCTTGGCCGATTTATCGGCGTACTTCTTGATTGCCGGGTACACGATGCCATCGTCGCCCGTAAACGTGCCGCACAGGTCGGCGAGCTGGTTTTCATAGGTGTTGGAGATGTTGACCAGCTCGGTTGCGAACTGCACGGCGTCCACGCGACCGGTCAAGTTGGAATCCAGCGCCACCTGCTCGCGCGTCGCCGCGGCCGCCATCTTGGTCTTGGCGATGTCCGCCAAAGCGGAAAACGCGTTGGCGGTCAATCCCGAGTCCTCCAGCGCCGGAAACGGCACATAGTCTTCCGGGTAACCAAACGTATCCGCACCCACGCTCAGCTGCGCGTACACGTCGCGCATCTTGTCCATGGACGAGCTGAAGCGCAGCTGCGTGTCCTGCAGCACCTTGAGCAGACCCGCTTCGTAGCTCGAATCCGCGTTGGCGGTGACATCCTTCATCAGCTGGCCGAGCAGCGCGCCTTCCAGATACGCCGATGCATAGCCGCGCTCCAGCACGCGCTGGGCGAGCTTGGTCTGTTTCAGGAGCTGATAGCGGTTGGCGATCTCGCTCGTCGCCAGGGCTTTTTGCGTCGCCGCCCGCGTGAGGCGCTCCATGTACAACGTCACCATCTCCGGCTTGTGAAAGCTGCCAGCCGTCAGTTGACCACCGTTGCCGTCCGGCACGCTCTTATCAAACGACGCGGCGAGGTTCGGCCCCAGCGCGTAGAGGCGATCGAGCGCCAACTGATAGTACTGGCTGGCCTGATAGAGCTTGTAGAACTCAGCGCCCGCCACACCTGTCAGGTTGATGCCGTCTTTGCCCTCAAACTGCTTGCCAAGGAACGTCGCGACGTTCACGCCTGCAAGATCAAAGCGCGAGGCGTAGGCGGCTGTCAGCGCGTCGTCGCCCAACATGACCAGCAGCTCCGCGTACAAGCGCTCGAAACCGTTGACCCACGCTTGTGGAAAGTCTTTCTCCACCTGGAATTGCGAGAAGTTGCCCTGCAGGAAGGTCACGAGCTTCTGCTGCGAATCTGCGTTCAGCTTGGCGTAATCGGGACCCGTCGCGGTGGCGATCAGGCAGTCCACGCGCTTGCGCGCTGCTTGGACCTGCGCAGGGTCGTAGCAATAGGGATTCGCCGCGGTCCCCACTGGTGAGCAGATCGCCGGCGTGAAGCCCACTTGGCCGCCGGTCGCCGTCATGAACTTGGTCTTGTAGCGGAACGCGTCACCGATCAGCGAACGCAAGCTGGGCGCCGTGACCTCCGACGTATTCTGGTAGTAAACGAAGCTCTTGCCTGTGCGCAGGTCCTTGCGCGCGGGCTCATCGCAAAACGGCAAGCTAGCGTTCGTGCAACTGACGTACGGCTCGCTGCCGATCACGGTAGCGCCCGCATCCTGCCACTGTTTCAGCCGCTTGCCGCACGTCCCCGGCGTCAGCATGATTCCTGCGGCATCCGTTGTGTAGTCCTGCTGACAAGGCTCGCTGGCGATTTGCGACTGACTCAGGTTGTTGCCCGTGTAGAAGAACACGACCTTGCTCGCTACCGGGCACGCCACCCGGAGCGTTTGGGTCGACTTGGAGTCGTTGTCGCCCGCACCACCATCAAAAAGTCCATTATCTTCACAGAAGTAGTGAATCTGCGCCGGCGCCGTGTTGTTGTCGTATCCCGCCGCGTTCCAGTTGATTTTGACGCCAGATTTGCCGGCCGTGCCGTTAATCAGGTTGGTCACCCGCTGGTCGACGCCGATCGGATCGCCCACGGCCGCGAGCGTATCGTTGTCGCACGCAATGCCCTTGAGCTTCGTGTCTTCGCGCACCAAGGTCTGCTTGGGTGTGCCGGCAAAGTCCGCCGGTTTCAGGTCAGCCGGCACACGCTTGAGTAGAATGACGCCGTACGCCGCGGTGGTCTTCGGGTCCTTGCGCGGAACAAAGTCCTCAAAGCGCTCGCGAAAAATCAGATAAATCTTGGTCTGGTCCACCAGAACGCCGTCCAGAAACTCAATACGGCGATTGATCGGCATGCCGTTGGGCACCGGGTTAGCGCGAGCGGCCTCCAAATTCGCCACACCGTCGGTGAAGGGCTCGATACCATCCAAACAGGTCGTGCGGACAAGCGCTTTGGTCTCAGCCGAAACCGAGGTTCCATCCGTAAAGCCTGGAATCAGCCAAGGCACCTCGTTGCCAATGTAGCCGAACTTCGTGCAGCCGGGCTCATTGCCCATCAGGTAGCGGCCGCCGAGCGAAACACTCAGCGCGTTCGCGTCGAGTTCGACACCGGCACCGTGTTTGAGAAAGGTCGCCGCTGTGCCGGAACCCGTCGGAGCGGCGGGGTCAGTCGCAAAGCGCAGCTTGACTGCCGGATTGCCTGGGTATTGCAGCGCGGTGGCGGAAACGACGCGACCGGAAAACAAAGTCGTATCGTTCGGGTCGACCTGCAGGTTCATGGCAAACGGAAGCTGTGTCACGCCGCTCGGCACCTGCGCGTCGCTTTGGGTGCCGACCCAAACGCCGTAGCAGTCGTCCGCAGAGCGCGGGTAGCACTGCTTGCCGCTGGTGCAGTTGTTCGGGTCGTCCGGGGTTTTGCACTTGGCGCGGATGCTCTCTTTGTTCCAAGACTCCTCAGTCAGCGAGGTCATCGCGTCGCGCATTTCTACGGACGAGAGCGCGCCCAAGCCGCCCGAGCGGAACGAGTACCAGAACTGCGCAAAGGCGTTTTTCGAGTTGTACCAGGTCGATGAATCCGGATCGCTGAGGGTGCCGTTGTCATCGTTGAACGAGCCGAAGTAGTAGACGCTGCCGGTCCATTGGCCATCGGGGCGCTCCGAATACGTCGCAGAGACCGACTGCGCGCCAATGCCGCCGCCTTCCATCGTGACTTCAAATTCGCCCTGCCAGCGGGCGGCGCCAAACGTCGGGTCATTGCTAACGAAGATCTCCGGGCAGCGGTTGGTGCAGCCGGCAACGAGGCACTCGCGCACGCAGTTGGGCTGGGCGATGACCGTCATCGACTCGCCCTTCGTGATCACGCCATCGGCCTGCAACGTCACCCACGGCATCGCGCAATTGCCCAACGACGGCGAGCACGGCACGAGGGCGTGCGTCTTGGGGTCCAGGCCGGGCCCCTGCACGACCTGGTCGGCGGGCGTCTTGGTCACGCGATGCGACACCTTGCGAATGCGAAAGACGCCGGGCGTTTGCGCCTCGCCATACTCAATCTGCAGGCTGAGCTTGGGGTTGACGTTGGTCAACAGCAGCTGCGTCTTGGTCACGTGAAAGGTCGGCTGATTGACCACGCTCGGCGCGGTGACGGCCGACGTCGGGACCAGGCTCGCGCAATAGCCTGAAGCGCCGCCCGCGTTGCAGACCATGCCTTGGGGGCAATCTGCATCTTTTGCGCAGCTCTCGCGGCAGACGTGGCGGACACAGTCGCTGTTCGGCCCACACTGCGCGTTGGATTCACAGTTGGAGTAGCAGCCGCCCCACATGCACACCTGCCAGTCTGTGCAGTCCGAGTCGTGGGTGCAGATGGTGTTTGTCGCACCCGGTGCCAAACACTCGCCATTGGTGCAGGTTTTGTTGTCGTGACAGCCGACCTGCAGGTTGTCCACGCAGCTGACGGCGCTGCCTTTGACGGGGAGGCAGGGCGTGTAGCACTTGGGGCTGGTCGGCGGCAGCGTCGACGCCAAGCGGCAAATGCCGTTGAGCGCGCCCAAGCCGGCGTTGCAGCTGCCATTGACCTTGGCCTGACAGCCCGCGCTACCCAATTCGCAGTAGACGCAGACGTTCTGAGCGGGGTCGCACAGATTGCCGGTCTTGCATCCGCCGCTGGACAGGCATTTGCCGCCCTCGTAACCGGCGGAGTCCACGCACATTTCGCCGCCCAAGCAGATCAGCGCGCTGCCACTACACGAGCCGGCCAAGCACTTGCAGTCCTTGGTGCCGGGCGTGCAGTTGGGGTCCTGACAGAGCCAGTCGATGCACTTGTCGTTCGACAACGCGCAGCCGCCGGTGTTGCAGCCGCAGCCGTGCGCGCCGGCGGTGCAGTCCTGACGCACGCAGGTGCCGGTCGAGCACTTGAGCGGTTGGCCATCCTTGCCAGCTGCACAGACGCTGCCTCCGGCACAGCTGCAGTTCTCAGTGCCCGGTACGCACGTCGGCACCGGCACGTCCGCTTGAACCGAGGTGTCGGCCTGGACAGCGATGTCGTTGGGGATGTCCTCAGTCGGCACCACATCCTTCTGTTCTGCCACGTCCACTGAAGCGGCGTCCGCACCCACGTCATCGGCGGCGTCAGCGCCGATCGCTCCGGATGATTTGCTATCCGCAGCGCCGCAGCCAAACGCGCCAATCATCAGACAGAGCACGGCAAACCGGACCAACCGGCGAGAGTTCAGAGTAAACATGCGTGTACCTCGCGCCGAGACGGCGCCTAGCAGCTGCCAAGAGGCCGCCGCGAATGTCGGTTCAGTTGAGGGTCGCCGTCACGCCCGCCACCGCGGCCGCTTTCACGTCCACGCAGCTGACCTTCTTGACCGTCACCTGCTTGGCGTCGCCCTTGACCGTCACCTGGATGGCGCCATTGGCCAGCGGCGCGTCCTTGGCGGCGACAAAGCTGATGGCGACCTTGGGCGCCTCGCGGATGAACGTACCGACGACCGTGCCGTCAAACGTCACCGTGTCGATCTTCGCCGTGCCTTCGCTCAGCAGGATCTCGCAGCCGCGGACGTTCGGGTCGCTGAGCGTGAGGCCGCTCTTGACGCCGGGGTCGGTCGCGTCGGTGCCGCCGGTCGTGCCGTCCTGACCGCCGGTGGTGGCGTCCTGGTCGGTGATGGCGGCGTCAGGGTCGGCCGGGGTGTCGGTGGTGGTGGATTTGCTGCAGGCAGGTAGGGCCAGGACTGCCAGCACGAGGAGTCGGGCGATGTTGCAGAGTTTCATGTGTTTCTTCATTTCGAGTCCTTGGTGATTGGGTGTTGGAGACGGCCTCTGGCGTTGCGCGGCACAAACCGCGGCGAACGCCAGCCCATCATCTCAACTTCTCTATTTCTTTCGTTTTGAACCGCCGCAGCGAATCAGTCGCCATGAGCTCGTGGACCGCTTTGTATGCCGGACCCAAGGCAGCCCGATAGTCGGCAATTCCGGCGCCGGTTGTGCTGTTCACTTTCCCTGCAGCAGTCCACAGCGGATTTTGGTGTGTGCTTGCCAGATTGACTTGTCGCGTAGCTTCATCCGCTACGAATGTGTTGTTCAAAGTTTCCAAAGCAGCGTACTCCCCTGGATCGCCCGGCGGCGGCAGGCTGTCTACCGCATTGAGAAAATCCAAGTTCTCTGTGGAAAATTCCGATGCCAAGTGCTCTCGAAGCGCCCCATTTGCCACGGGGTCAGCGCGGAACTCATCCAAGGTCGTTCGACTGATTGCTGCTATCTGCAGGTCGACTGCCTTCTGGATGCGCTTGTCGTTGTCTCTCCTGCGCTGTGCCTGCTTTGCTCGCTTTCCGTACAGACCGGAACGTGACAGCTTCCGGAAGGCCGAGTCGTTGAGCCTGCCCCGGGCGGACTTGATGCTTCGCCCGACGGCCTTGAGGCCGGTCTTAAAGGCCTGCCACTTCCCGAGTCCCGTCGGATCGACATGGTCCATTGTGCCATTGGCCACGTAGGCGTACCCGGTGGTCGCTTCACCCATAGCGCTAGCATTCTCGTCGTCCAGCACGGCAAACGACGGGTCGCTGGCGTCCCAGCGGCCGGTCAGCGGGTCCAGGTCGCGGAAGCCAAAGTGCAGCAGGCCGCTCGCGAGTTCCATCTCCTGCCCCGTGAAGCCGTAGGTGTCGACAAAGGCCGTCGACTCGCGCTCCAGACCAGTCGGGTAAAACGAGCGCTGTGCGAGGACGGCGCCGGTCGCGCCGGTCGCCAACACCAGACTGCCCAGTTGGTCCGCGTGCAAGTGCACCACCGCCTCGCTGTCGTCCAGCAGCGCGCGCCGCGCACTGGCCCGCAGAAGGCGCGCCACTGGCGAAGGCGCCGTGCCACTGGCAAACGTCACCAGACCCGCGCTCGCCGCTTGCGCCAGCCACGCGTCCGCCACCGTAATGTGCTTGTCGCCGCCCGGCGTCAGCACCGTGCCCGCCGCCGTCGCCGGCGCCAAGTCGCTGAGCACCTGCGTCGCCATCGCGTCGCTCATCGTGCGCGCCGTACGCCCGCCCAAGCGCGTGTAGGCGATGCTGATGCCGTCGCGCACCTCAAACGACGGGTCCACGTAGTACGTCGCGCCGCCCTCGGCGAACTTCATCACTCGCGCGCTCTCACCGGCGTAAATCGACACTTCATCCGCCATGCCCGCGCGCTGCACGCGACCGATGCGGCCAAACCAGTTGCGCGTGAACTTCGCGTCGCCGCGCGCCGTCATCCGCCCCGCCGCGTCGTAGCTGTACGCGAATGCGCCAGCCTTGCTCAGCATGTTCGGATGCGCCGCGTCGTAGCTGATCGCCCCGATGTTGGCCGCGCTGGCAGCGCCCAGGCTGGAAGTGATCGCCAGCACGTCGTCGATCGTGTCATAGCTGTTGGTCATGAGTTCCGACGTGCCCGCGCTGGTGCCCAGGTTGGTCGTCAGCGTGCGGTGCCACGCGTCGCTGGTGATCTGCGTGCCGTACATCGGCCGGCCAGCCATCGCGTCCGCTTTGTCGGTAAGTGACAGCAGCGAGCCGTCGACGTCGCGCTGCAGGTCCAGGCCAAACAGCACCTTGCCGCCACCAGTCGTGCGTAGAGACGTCGTCCGCATCCGCCCGTCATAGGTCCGCGCGTCCACCACGCCGTTGGCGTGGGTGATGGAGGTCTCCAGACCACGGCCGTCGTAGCTCACCGCCGTGATCACGCCGGCGATCGCTGACGCGCGCGACGCCGCATCAAACGTCGTCTGCTCGGTGCTGCCATCGGGCAAGGTCTTCTTGACCATGCGGCTCGCGTCGTCGTACTCGAGGCGGGTCACAAAACTGTGACCTTCCAGCCGCTGTGACCGGAAGATCAGCTGGCCTCGCGCGTCGTAGCCCAGCTGGTCAAGACCGACCGGATCGCCAATCGCATCAGCGCCCAGCGGGTACTGCATCTGCGCCAGCCGCCCCGAGGTCGTCGTGCAATCGGCGCAGTCCTTCACGCGGTCGTACGTCATCGTCGACTTGGTCGTCGCCTCGTTGGCCGCGTCCCACGCCGTCGTCTGGCGGTTCATGCCGTCGTAGCCATACGCCTGTGTCGTGACTGCGTCCTTGCGCGTCAGCAGGTTGCCGATGGCATCGTAGGTGAACACCAGCTCGCCGCTGTTCGGGTCCACCACGCGCGTCACACGGTCCATGCCGTCGTATTCCTGCGTGTGCTTGTTGCCCTTGTCGTCCGTCACCGTCACCAGGTGCCCCAGATCATCGTACGTCAGCGCCGTCGTGCCCTTGCTCGTCGGCGTCAGGTAGCGATCAATCGCCACCGTGCGGCCCAGGCCGTCGGTGCGCGTGACCATCGGCGTGTCGTGGTTGGCGTTCTTGGCATCGTTGTCGTCTTCCGCGTACTGGCGCGTCGCCAGAGGCTCATATACCGAACGGGACTGGGTGCCATCTTCGTAGGTGACGCTCTTGACCCGATCCTGCGCGTCGTAGATGTACTGTGCGTACAGCGTGCCGGTGGGCACCGCCGCCTCCGACGCATCGCATGCGTCGCTCGCCGCCAGATACGGCTGGTACTGGCGGACCGGCTGGCCCTGGCTGTTGAACACCGCGAAGCCGTTGACTTGGAACTGTCCCGGCGCAAGTTGCACGCGGCTCTGGTACGCGCGACCCTTGCCGTCCATGCAGTTCACGGAGTACAGGTCCGGCTCGCCGCTCGTCTTGGAGCGTTTGTGGATGCTGATCCGCGACACCGGGTCGCCCAGCTCATAGCTGATCACCTGCGACGGAAACGCATCCGTATCCGGCGTCCGAATCGCCTTGATCAGCCGGCCATGCTCGTCATAGCGAAACTTCTGGCTCGTCTCCGCGCCCGCCAGCGTGCCACCGACGTACACGGACATGTCCGTCGCCTCGCTCACCTTGTGAAACGCCTGCTCGTAGCTGTAGCGCCGCTCCAGCGTGTACGCGCCCTGCTCGTCCGCCAGCGGCATCACCTGCCGCTTCAGGTCCAGGCCGTCGTACTGCAGCTGCGCCCGGTGCCCCGTCACGTCCGCCACGCTGCCGTTCGGGTCAATCTGCTCCACCACCTGGCCGTCCGCGTTCAGCTTGGCCCGCATCAGGTCGATGTACACGCCGTCCTTCAGCCGCCGCTGCATCTTCGTCGCGGTGCCGACTGTCAGCTTGCCCGCGTTGCCCGCATCGCCGCCGAAATCCGCGTCGTAGAAGCTCAGCGTCTCGCGGTACAGCGTCGCCTTGCTCGCCGGGCTGCCGTACACCACCGTGCGCTTGGCCTTGTTGATAATCCACGCGTCGCCCGTCGCCGTACCCGGCGCGATAAACTCCGTCTCGGTAAACGACTCGTCGCCCGTCGTCGCCAGCACGCCCAGATTGCTCTCTTTCACCACGTTGCCGTAGCCGTCGTACTTCCACTCCTGACGCAGCGTCACCTTGTTCGCGGCGATGCCCTCGGACACGTCGGTCGTCTCGCCCGTCTTGCACACGTACGTCACCGGGTACTGCGCCGACACCTCCGTCAGGCCCGCCACGTCGCACTTCGAGTACTCCGTCGTCGTGTGCCGCAGCGGCTCCGTCAGGCTCACCGCCGGACCAAACTC
>CAITYF010000042.1 GCA_903896545.1 uncultured Myxococcales bacterium
GCACGAAGGTCGAGCGGAGTACCGCGACCGCGTCGCCATCGAGCATGACCTGGCGCGAATCGGCCGGACGCAAGGCGTGCGTGCGCGTTTCCGCGGGCTGGCGAAGAACAACTTCGACCTGCGGCGGCACATCGTGATCAACAACTGCTATCTACTCGACGGGTTATGGCGGGATGTGGGATAACTGGTCGGGTCTCTAGTGCGCGCGTTCCGTACGCGCCTTGGCACGCCCCTCGGCCTTGTCGTCACGCGCCTTGACGCGGCCTTCCGCTTTGTCCTCGCGCGCTTCGGCACGACCTTCGCGGCGATCCGCACGCGCTTCGCCCTGCTTGCCAGCCGCGCGGTCTTCACGCGCCTTTGCGCGACCTTCCGCTTTGTCCTCACGCGCTTCCGCACGGCCTTCACGGCGATCGGCACGCGCTTCGGCGCGACCGGCACGGCGATCGGCGCGCGCGGCGGGCGGGTCGGCAAAAGCCGCCGTTGCGAGGGCGCTGCCCAGAAGGAAAGTAGCCAACGTCAGCATGAATTTCTTGTTCTTCTTCATCTTCTGCTCCAAGTTTGGACTTCCGCGTCCTGAATTTGAAACGCGGCCTCTCGCCGTTTATTCAGCGAGCTAAAGCGCGCTCAGACCGATTGCCGCATCGTGCGCCACATCAGCTTACCGCACAAGCGGAACGGGCGACCGTCATGCGACAGCCGATGACGCATACGGGTGATTCAAACCGTGCAAGACCGCGCGGGTGGATTACCTTGTAGGCGTAAAACAACAGGAGGAACCATGAACGGAAACGACACGACTTTGCTGGTGGTGCACGCCGCGCATTTTGCCGCGGAACGCCACATGCACCAGCGCCGCAAGGGCGAGCAAGCGGAGCCGTATTTTAACCACGTCTCCGAAGTCGCCGCGCTTTTGGCAGACGCGACCGATGGCGCTGACGCCGCGCTCATCGCCGCGGGCTATCTGCACGACACGATCGAGGACCAGAACGTCACGCACGCGGAGTTGGTGGAGCGCTTTGGCCAAGACGTCGCCGATCTGGTGGCGGAGGCGACCGACGACAAAACGCTCAAGAAGGAGGAGCGCAAACGGTTGCAGATCGTCCACGCGGCGCACGCCAGCCCGCGCGCGAAGCTCCTGAAGATCGCCGACAAGTGCGCGAACCTGCGCGCGCTTTTGACGAGCCCGCCTGCGGATTGGCCCGCGGAACGTTGCACCACCTACTTCGATTGGGCGCGTGACGTCGTCGCTGGATGTCGTGGGCTGAACCCGCGCCTGGATGCCGAGTTTGACGGGCTTTACGCGCGGCGCGAAGACGTCGTGAAAACGCGCACCTGAATTTGCTGGCGTTGACGTCGAGGAGGACGCGACGCAACTTGACCGCGCGGGGAGTCCTGCGCCCTTCCTTGGAGAACTTTCATGCGTGCTTCCCAATTTGTCGGCTTCGCCGCTCTTGCTTCTGTTCTTTCCGCCGCCGCCCTCTCCGGCTGCAAGAAGGACGCCCCCGCACCTTCGCCCGCGCCCGCCGCCGAAGCGCAGGCTGCGCCGAAGCTGCAGCGCAGCGACTTGACGGCTTTTGCCGCCCTGCCCGTTAACTTTGACAGCGCGGCAAATCCGGGCACCGACGCCAAGGTCGCGCTTGGACAAATGCTCTTTCACGAGAAGCGCTTGTCGAAAAACCAGCTGTTGGCGTGCGATTCCTGTCACGGCTTGGACACCTTTGGCGCCGACGGCAAGCCGTTTTCGCCCGGGCACAAAGGCCAACTCGGCGGACGCAACTCGCCCACAGTGTTGAACGCCGCGGGCGAATTTGTGCAGTTCTGGGACGGTCGCGCCAAGGACGTCGAGGAACAGGCAAAGGGACCGATTCTGAACCCGGTGGAAATGGCGATGGCTTCGTCAGAAACGGTCGTCGCGACCTTGAAGACGATTCCGGGCTACGTGACGGCGTTCCAAGCGGCGTTTCCCGGCGAAGCGGACGCGGTCACCTACGACAATTTGGGCAAGGCTATCGGTGCGTTTGAGCGCAAGTTGGTGACGCCTTCGCCGTGGGACAAGTTCCTCGCGGGCGACGACGCGGCGCTGAGCGACGAAGAAAAGGCCGGCGCCCAGGAATTCATCGCTACGGGCTGCGGCGGCTGTCACTCCGGCGTGCTCGTCGGCGGCGCGATGTTCCAGAAGGCGGGACTCGTCAAAGCGTGGCCCAACCAGAAGGATCTGGGCCGGTTTGAAGTGACCAAGAAGGACGAAGACAAGCTGTTCTTCAAGGTCCCGTCACTCCGCAACATCGTCAAGACTGCGCCGTATTTTCACGACGGCAGCGCCGCGACGCTGGATGTCGCCATCAAGACGATGGCCGAGCATCAGCTGGGCAAGCAGTTGTCTGACGCGCAGGTCGCATCGATTGCGAAGTTCCTCAATGCGCTGACGGGCGAATTGCCCGCGGCGTTGAAGGCCGTGCCGAAGCTGCCGGAGAGCACCGAAACGACGCCGAAAGCCGTGCTGGACTGACCTCGCGTTCACTGGCGGCGACGGCAGAGCTACTTGCTTGGACGCGCGACCTGCAGCACTTGGTCAACCGAGGGCGCGTTCACTTCCGACACCTGACCGTCAGGCCACCACACGCGCACGACATCGAGCGCCGCGACGCTGCCGAGACCAAACCGTGCGTCTGGCTGCACGTGGGCGCCAAAGCCGGTGGAGCGCTGAATCCACCGCTCCAACACGTGCCCTTGACTCCACACTTGGACTTGCGCGTTGAGCACCGGACCGTGCTTGTCCACGGGCTGCACGACCAGCCAGTGCGCGCCCGGAGGCGTGTTGTTGCGCCAAACGGTCAGCTTGTTGCCCGGCTCCAGAACGAAGAGATCGGGATCGTGGTCGTGGTCGTAGTCGCCCAGCACGGCGGACGTCGGCGGGTCGAACACGGCAGCGAAAGGACTCACCCAAGGCAGTTTTTCACTGACAAATGACTTGCCTAGGTTATGCGAAACCAAATCGAAGCCCGGCAGGAACGCGTCGATCGACTTGTTCGCCGCCTCGTGCATCTTGCCCGGCACCGCGACGAGCGAAGCCGTAGTCACCAGATCCAGCCAGCCGTCGTTGTCCAAGTCGGCGGCCATCTCGCTCCACGTCACCGTGTTCCGCGTGCCGGTCCACAGGTCCCAAGCCTTGCTGACGTCCGCGAAGCCGGTCGGCCCCGCGCGATAGATGGTGTCCGCGCCGACGTCCGAGATCACCAACTCCAACTTGCGATCGAGGTCGAAGTCGGCGACGACCGAGCCCATCACGTGGGCGTACGGACGCATGCCCCAGTCGGTCCCATGATACACGTAGCTGTCATTGACCCGGTGGAACCAGCCGTGGCGGCCAAAATCGTCGCCGCCGAAGAAGTCCAGGTGCCCGTCACGGTCCAAGTCAAACGGTGAGATGGTCTGCTGCAGGCCGTTGTTGAACGCGAGCGGTTTGCTGACGTCGGTGAACTTGCCGCCATCGTTGCGCAGCAGCCATTGCGTCGCTTTGTGCGCGGAAACGTCGCAGCAGGTATAGATGGCTGACTGACCGGTCTTGGACTTCATGCAGGCGCCGTCATAGGGCGGAACGCAGCACATCCAATAGTCACCATCGGCGGGAAGGCACTGGAACGCGCCTGTGAACTGGAAGGCACCGGTCACGTACAGGTCGACGTCGCCGTCGCTGTCGAAGTCCATCGGCGCCAGTGTGCGGGTCGCCGGCAGCACGGGCGTGTTGAAGTCCGCCGTCACATCCGCGCCAGGAGCCTTCGGGTCGAGAGACAACAACGTCAGGCCCGCGTTGGTCGCGAGCGCCAGCTCCATGACGCCGTCCTGATCAAAATCGGCGATGCCGCAATCCCACGGCTCCGCGTGCAGCGTCGTTGGCCACGTCTGCAGGCTCAGTCCACCGTCCGCCTGTCCGCTCGCGATGAGCAGTGTCCGCGCGCCGATCGGCGTCGTGGGCGTCAGCAACGTCACGAGGTCGTCGATGCCATCGCCCGTGACGTCGTGCCAAATGAGGCACAGGTCGATCTTGCCGACACCGTCCAACCCCAGATCTGGCGTCACACGCGTCCATTCCGCCGTCGTCGGGGCAGGCGCACTCGGCCAACCGGGCCACGCACAGTCGTCGCCGGGCATCGGGCTACCAGAAAACGGCTTCCCGGAAACTGCCATGCCGGACCACGTCGGCGTCGGATCCGGTGGGCAACTCGTCGGCGGCGGTCCGATGTCTACGTCCGCGGCAACCGCATCGTCCGCCCCATCACCTTCTGCCACGTCTGCTGCGGCATCCAGCGTCGTGGCCGCATCGGGTAAGCCAGCGCCATCTGCGATTCCAGTACCGTCCGCGGCATCGGCGTTCGTCGTCGAGTCCGATGTTGGGCTCCGACACGAGCCGACCAAAACGCACGCCAAAACAGCCGTCAGCCAGCAAAAAGAACGTGACAGGGCAAGGAGGTGCGCGTCGTTCACGGTGCGTGTGGCTCTGCGGGACTGGGCCCATCGACGGGCCGTTTACAATACCTCACGATCGCCATTCCTGAGTCGCGTGTCAACCGGAACGACTACTTGACGCCCCGCGGGTGCCTCCCTACGCTGTGCGAATGAACTCCCTTGCGGCTTGCGTTGCTGTCCGTCATTGCGTCGCACTTGTGCCGCTCGCCCTGACGCTGTGCTTGGCATCGGGATGCAAGCAGGCCGCCCCCGCCGATCAACCTCCAACGACCGATGTCGACGCGTCGTCGGTGGAAGTCACGGCCGAAGAGAAAGACATCGCCGTCGAAGTCGCTGCGGACGCGACGGCGAGCGCCGACGCAGCGTCGACCCTGACCGTGACGTTGCACGGCGGCATCGTCGTCGGTGTCGGGCCCGCGGACGTGGATTTTGCAGGCGCTGACATCGCTGCCGTGCGCACCGGCGCGGCGATCGAGCAGGTGCCGCCTGGCGTCCAAGTCGTCGACGTCAAAGGCAAATGGCTAACTCCAGCGGCGATCGACAGTCACGTACACATGTTGATCATGCCGGAGTGGAAGAAGATGGCTGCCGGCGGGGTCGCCGTCGTTGTGGATCTGGCCGCACCCGTAGAGGTGTTTCAGACCGACTTTGCGCCGCTCAAAGTGTTGGCAAGCGGTCCGATGCTGACCGCGCCCGGCGGCTATCCCATCAAAAGTTGGGGACGCAAAGGCTTCGCGCTGGGCGTCGCCAATGGCACAGAAGCAGCGGCGGCCGTGAAGATGCTGGCTGGCATGGGCGCGCAGGCCATCAAAGTCCCGCTGGAAACCGGGCCGAAGATGACGCTTGAGACGTTGTCGGCGCTCGCGCTGGAAGCACACGCGCAAGGAATTCGCGTGATGACCCATGCGCTGCGCGAAAAAGACGCGGCCCTCGCCGCGAGCGCGGGGGTTGACGGCATGGCGCACACGCCGATGCAGCGCCTCTCCGCGCCAACGGCGCAGGCGTGGGCGGGACGCGCGGTGGTCTCGACGCTCGTTTCGTATGGTCGACAGGCGGGCGTGGAGAATATCGGGACGCTGCGGAAGGCGGGCGTCACGATCCTGTACGGCACGGACTTCGGCAAGACGTCGCCGGCTGGCATTCAAGAGGCGGAGCTGAAGCTGCTGATGCAAGCCGGCCTCGACGGCCCCGCGTTGCTAAAAGCGATGACGGCGGACCCAGCGGCGTTTTGGAAGCTGCCGCGCTACGGTGCCATCGCAGCAGGCAAAGCCGCCAGCGTGCTGGTTCTGGACGCCGACCCGTCGGTCACGCCGCTGACGTTGGTCAAGCCCGCGCAGGTGTGGCTCGACGGCACCGCGGTCGGTCCGTAGCCGTCACGCACCCTGCTCTGTCGATTCACTCCCGCTCGCCCGCCGCGCACGCCAGCGCCATACTCCCGATTTAACACACAGAATCAGCGCGTTCGTGGCCTTCACGGCCTCGAATCGTTGCGCGCGTCACACACTTGTTCCACTCAGTCGCTCATAGTTATGGCAATTTGTGTTGACCTCGACGGCTTCATGTTCGATTATGTGCGCAGCAACGAAGCTGGGGTCGTGGATGCGGACGGTGCGAGGGGAACGGCACGGAAGCTCGGAGGATTGCGTCTCGCAGTCTTTCTGGCTCGTGCGTTCAGCGCTGCCCCTTCTTGTGCTGTTCCAGACCGCGTGCGGCGCGCAAGGACTGACAGGGGACCTCCCGCAGACCGACGCCGCCCTCGGTTCGCCTGCGCCGGATGCCAGCAGCCATGTGGACGCGGGGCATTCCGCCGATACGACACAGACGGACGTCGAGGCTGTCCCGACCGGGTGCCCCGCCGATCCGCCGCCGGCTTGGGCAACGACCGGCGACACGCAAGAGCCCGGCTTCACGGGGCCTCTGGTTCTGGGCGACCCAACGGCGAACGGTTCCGCGCCTGTGCCCGGTGACGACTGCGCACTGCCAGGCTGGCCGAGCGCGCCGCGGACCAAGAAGATCGCTTGGACGAACGGGACTGCCGCTTTTGGACTCGACAAGATTGGTCTCGCCGATCAGTGCCTGCTCTGGCAGGACGCCAACGCCGACGGCCTGGATGACCTCATCCTCATCCTTCAGCCCGATACGCCGATCGCGCCGCGGAAGCTCCTTATTGGCTTTGGGACGATGAAGGGCACGCTCGACGTGAAGACGTATCCGTCCAATCTCTTGGGTGGCGTCCGCGACTGCGCGGCCACAGACTTGAACGGTGACGGCATCGTCGAATTGTTTGTCACGAGCATGCTGGGCACGTCGATCCTCGAACTGTCGGGCGAAAAAGTCGGTCAGGTCGCGACCGGCGACTTCTTCGATGGAAGTTTGGCGGTGGGCGCGCAGATGGTGACGCTGGCCGATCTCGACCGCGACGGCGACTTGGACGTCTACATCGCGACGACCGTGAACGACTCGCTCGGCAACGACGCCGTCAACTGCGTGGACGCCGACGGCGTATACGCGATCTGCTGCATGAGTCCGGGCAACAAGACGTGTGAAACGAGCCACGCCGGGACCGCTGAGGTCATTGACTGCTGCACCGTCCCGCCCAAAGCAGTTCCGCACCTGCTGTTGCGCAACGACGGCGGCAAGTTGGTCGACATCAGTTCCTCGTTGAACGTCGACAGCGGTGACGGCATGAGCGTTTCTGTGCGTGACGTCGACCGCGATGGCCGTGTGGATCTCTTGGTGGCCGACGACTTTGGTCATCACGGCTGGTACTTGAACACCGGAAACCAACTGCGCTTCCGCGGCAAAGAAACGGGAATGCGGCGGTACGCAAACTCGATGGGGTCGCTGGTCGCGGACTTCGACCTCGACCGGCACGAGGACGTGGTCATTGCCAATTGGGGCGCAAGCATGTTCTACGCGGGCGGCGCGGACAGCTACACAGACGCCAGCGCGAAGTGGAACGTGTGGCCGCTGACCAAGGCGGGCGTCGGCTGGGGACAACTGGCCGCGGATCTCGACAACGACGGGTGGCTGGACATGGTGACAACGCTGTCGACCGTCGGCGGCGCGGGCGGTGTGTCGGCCATCGGCGGCGGCAACGGCGACTCCGGCGCGATGAAACCCGGCTATCACATCGTGTTTCACAACGTCGGCGGCAGTTTTGACCCGGTCCGCGTCGACGCCCCGCCGATGAGCCAGCCATCGATCCAGGGCACCGTGGCTGCCGCTGCGGACATCGACCACGACGGCGATTTGGACCTGCTCGTACAGTCCGCGCCGGGGATCTTGACCGCCTGGATGAACGAAACGCCGAAGGCCAATCACTGGCTGGAAGTCCGCGCCCACACAGGCAAAGCGCCGGCCGTGGGCGCGCTCGTTCAAGTGTGGGCGCAAGGGCGCGTGCTTGAACGCTGGGTCGAAACCAGCGGCGGTTACGGTTCGCACCAGTCCGTGAGCGCGCGTTTTGGCCTTGGCGACGTGGCCGAGGTCGACATGGTGCGCGTCTGGTGGCCGACCGGGCACGTCACGAACATCAAACGTCCGACCGTCGACCGGGTCCTGGACGTGAAGCGCTCCAAGCAGGGGAATTGAAGCTGGCTGGCCCGCACGCCAAGTTTCGCTTCCACCTGAACCCGGACGCCGATTCGGCCCACATGTACACGGCGGCAGACCGGATTTGACTCACCTTGTGCTGCGTGCAAGATTGCATTCAGGACTGTCAGGTGCCAGTCGGTGGACGCAAGGTGGCGATGCGGCGGCTCTTGTCTTGGCTACAGCTTGGAGCGTTCGCGACGGCGTGCGGCACCGCGGCATCGACGAATTCCGCAACTGAAAAACCGGATACCACCGTTCAGGACATCGCCGACGCGGCCGTCGACGCAGCCGTCGACACAAACGAGGTCCCCGACGCAGGCGTGGACATTTCTGGCGCGTGTCAAGGAGATAGCGATTGTACGGCGCTGACGTTTTCCGCGTGCGCGGTCGGCGTGTGCAAGCTGGCAACGCACACGTGCGCGGTGCAGTTCGGCGCAGACGGCGCGGCCTGCGTGACGGGAGGCGTCTGCGGCGGTTCAGGACAATGTGACCACGGCGCTTGTGTGGCCAAGACCACGTGCGCGCCGGTGAACTGCGGCGGTACGGCGCTGCACTGCGGCGAGCAAACGACCTTGAACGTAGGACTCGGCGGCCCGTCAGCGCTCAAAGGGTACGGCACCTGCTCACCGCTGCGGTGGGACGGCCCAGAGTTCGCGCTTCGCGTCATCAACGACTCTGGCGGCAGCGCAACCGTGACGCTGACCGCAGCCGCCCAGAGCACCAGCACGCCCTTTGCATTCTTTGACCTGTACAGCGACGCCAGCGGCCAGTGTGACAGTACAACCTGCGACCACACCGGCACCGACTCGATTCGCGTCGGCATCCCAGCCCCGGGCGGCACACGCCTTGTCGTCCTCGACACGCTCGCACCGGGTTCAGGCTCGATCACGGTCAGCATGGCGTGCACGGAGCCCAGCTACTGCGGCGATCACAAGTGCCAACCGGCGGAGACGTGCGAGACTTGCGTGCGGGACTGCGGCGCGTGCGCCGTTGCAAGCTGCGGCAATGGCACGTGCGACGCCGACGAAAACTGCACGACGTGCCCAGCCGACTGCCACTGCCCCGCCGGCTGTTCGCGCTCGTTCTCGTCGGGCTGCGGCGGCTGCTCGTGCGAAGCGTGCGTCTGCAACGCCACTTCCGGCGACTGGTATTGCTGCAACGTCGGGTGGGACGACCTCTGCGCGATCGAGTGCGCCGCGTGCAACAAGTCCACGTGCCCGGCGTGGAAGGACGTGTGCGGCGACGGCATCTGCGCGGCCGGCGAGTACATCAGCTGTCCCAACGACTGCATCGACACCGAGCAATGGTGCGGCGACGGCATCTGTGGCGGCAGCGACGTCGAGGACTGCAAGGAATGCCCGCAGGACTGCGGGTTCTGCGCCGGTGCCTACGCGCCGTTCGGCTGTGGCGACGGGTGGTGCTACGGCGGCGAGACCTGTGCGACCTGCCCCGCCGACTGCGGCGGGTGTGGCGATTACGCCTGCGCCTGCAAGACCGACGCCGCGTGCTGCAGCGGCACTTTCGACTTCGCGTGCCAAACCGCGTGCAGCAAGTGCTTGGAATCCGGCAGCAAGTGCCCTGTTTCCGCATGCGGCGATGGCGTCTGCGCTGGCGAGACCGCCGCGACGTGTCCAACAGACTGCAAGCAGTAGAGGTGCATTTGACGCCCTAGCGACGCCTCACTAGACTGAACTTGGCAGTGCAGCTGGCGAACTCGTCGCAACTGGGCTCGCTCAATCGACGCGTCGACGCGCCGTAACCATAGCCGCCGGAGCACGCCATGCGCCCAGCAAGTTTTCCTTTGGGCAGTGCGCTTTTTCTGGCCTTGACTGTGCTCGTGGCGGCGCCCGCGTGCGGAACGAAGACCGTCGCAACGGAGGACACGGCTCTCGATGACGTCCAGGACACATCGGGGCTGACCGACGTCCTTGCCGACGCGCCGGATACAGGTTCGCCCACCGACGCCGTGACGCCTCCCGCCGACGCAACGGTTGTGACGTATTGGCACTTTCAGGATCTCGCCGGTGGCAACGGCGTGGGGTGGGTGAGTCGGACGCCCAACCGCGAAGGCGGCGCCAACTTATACGACCACGGCGCAGGCATGGCAGCTGGCGACTTCAACGGCGACGGGCACGAAGACTTGCTGCTTCTCTCCCAGTGCGGACCGACCGGCTACTTTCTCGGCAAGGGCGACGGCACGTTCACGGATGCCTCCTCCCGCGTCACCATGCTCAACGACGGAATTCGCGTCGCGGTAGCCTACGGCGACTACGACGAGGACGGCGACACCGACTTTGCCGTCACCTTCACGCGGCGACCGATGGCGCTACTGCGACAAAATGCCGACGGCTCCTTCACCGACGTCGCCGCGCAGGCAGGTATCGCGCTCAACGGACACTACAGCGGGACGTCGTTTGCGGACGTGAACCACGACGGCTACCTGGACCTCATCGTCGCGGGCAACAAGCGCCACACGACGCAGGAACTGATCAGCAACGTTCAGGATTGCGAGCCGTTCTACGCAGCAATTCCAGCCGTGGACGTGTACGGCGCAATCGGTTCGGACGCGAGCGCGCTCTTTCTGAACGGCGGACCGAGCAAGCAGTACGCCTTTACCAACGTCGGCGCGGCGTTCGGCGTTCCTCAGGGCGGCGATGGCGCGGCCAACCTCGGCTTTGGCGACCTGCAAGTGGCCGACGTGAACATGGACGGCTGGGTCGACGTGCTGCTTCCCGAAATGTTCGGTGCGACCAAGGCGCTCCGCAACGACGGCACGGGCCACTTCACGGACGTGACCGCGACCTGGTTGCCGCGGTTCTCGTTTGGCCCTCCTGGCGTCAGCGTCGCGGACTTCAACAACGATGGCTGGCCAGACCTCTACTTCACCGACATGCACGCGGACATGGGCGGCACGCCGGGCGCGCCCTACGCCAGCGTGGATCCGTCGCAGCGCTGGCTCGGTTTTCCCAATGAAGCCTATGGCGACAACCCGGCGGGACCGTACTATGGCAACACGCTCTTCATGGGCGTCGATGGCACCAAGTTCACCGAATCCGACCTCGCGTGGCACGCGGAGACCTACCAACCGTGGGGAAACCTCGTCGCCGACCTGGACAACGACGGTTTTGAGGACGTCTTCATTGCGGCAGGCATGTCCAACCCGTTCGACTACATTCCCAACGCGTTGCTGCACAACGACGGCACCAAGTTCACGCGCGTTGAAAAAGACGTAGGTCTGGACCCGCCGCCTGCGGGCGCATTTGACCCGGACATTCGCGTGCTCGGCCAGCCGCTGGTCGCGTCCTCGCGCACAGCCGCAGTCGCCGATTTTGACGAGGATGGCGCCTTGGATCTGGTCGTGTCCAATTGGCAAAATCGCGTCAACATTTACCACAACCTGCTACCAAAGGGCGCGCACTGGCTCGACGTTCGCGTCGCCGGCAAGGCGCCCCATGACCCGTACGGCGTGCCTGTGCGCGTGAAGGCAGGAGGCAAGACATTCATGCGGTCCCTCCGCGGGAGCACGGGCTACTTGTCGCAGTCCACGCGCTGGGTGCATTTCGGCCTCGGCACGCTTTCAGCGGTCGACGAGGTGTCCGTCACGTGGCCCGATGGAAAGGTCACCACGGTCAAGAATCCGCCGATCGACGGGCGGGTGACGGTTGCGCAGTAGCGCCCGACGGCGGTGGACCGACGCGACTGGCTGGGTCGTCGCGGTCGGTCTACTTTGCGGTGCGATGGGGTGCAACGGGGCGACGACTTCGGACGCGCCCGCTTGCGCGTTGGACGCAACAGCGTCGCTCGACACAGGTCCAGAAGCGGGACACGCGCATCCTCTGGAGCCCACGCCGAGCATCTACGTCGGACTACGCAACCCGTACGGCTACGACGATCCGTCCAAAGCGGCGCTCGGCGCGGCGCTCTATGCGGCGGAATGCGCCCGCTGCCACGGCGTGACCGGCAAAGGTGACGGTCCGGAGGCCACCCAGTTCTCACCGCGACCGGTCGATCTCAACGACACGAACGCGCACCATCCTGACCCGTACATCTTCTGGCGTGTCCACGACGGCGGCCAGTTGGCCTGCTCGCCATCCGATATGCCCGCCTTTGGCGGCAAGCTCAGCGATGACGACCTCTGGCGCATCATCACGTACCTTCGCTTCACGTTTCTGGCTTTCTGACGCCGCGTCTACTTGCCAGGCTGGCTGAACGTCAGCACTTGATCGACCGCGGGCTGAACGCTGTCCGTCACCACGCCGTTCGGCCACCAGATCCGCACCAGATCGAGCGACGCCACGTTCCCCAGACCAAACTGCGCAATTCCCTGCTGGTGCGCGCCAAAGCCGGTCGACGTTTGAATCCAGCGCTCCAGCACGTGCCCTTGGCTCCAGACCTGAACGAGCGCATTGAGCACCGGTCCGTGCGGCCCCACGGGCTTGACGACGAGCCAATGCGCGCCCGGCGGCGTGTTGTTGCGCCACACGACGAGCTTGCTCCCCGGTTCCAGAATGAACAGGTCCAGATCGTGGTCCTGGTCGTAGTCGCCCAGCGCTGCGACCGTAGGCGGATTGAATTCCGAGTTCATCGGCTCGCTCCACGGCAACTGCTGACCGAGGAACGTCTTGCCCAGATTGTGATGCACCATGCTGAAGCCCGGTGAGAACGCCGAGGGATCCTTGTTCGCCGCTTCGTGCATCTTGTCGTCCAGCGCGCGCAGTGACGTCGTGGTCATCAGGTCCAGCCACCCGTCGTTGTCCAAATCCACGGCCAGTTCAGCCCACGTCACGGTGTTGCGCGTCAGCGTCCACAAGCCCCACTGCTTGCTGGCGTCCTTGAACCCCTGTGCGCCCGCGCTGTAGATCGTATCCGCGCCGATGTCCGCGATGACCAATTCGACGTTGTGGTCCAGGTCAAAATCCGCGACGACTGAGCCCATGAGGTGCGCGTAAGGACGCAGGCCCCAGTCCGTGCCGTGGTAGGCATAGCCGCCATTTTCGCGGCGGTACCAGCCGTGCTCACCAAAATCCTCGCCGCCAAAGAAGTCGAGCGCACCGTCGCGGTCGAGATCGAACGGCGACACGGTCTCCATGAAGCCAGTCTTGAACGCCTGCGCCTGCGACACGTCGACAAACTTGCCGCCGTCGTTGCGGAACAGGTACTGCGTGCCCGTCATGGCCTTGACGTCACAACACGAGTGGAGATCGGCTTGGCCCTTCTTCGCTTTCATGCACGTCAGGTCAAACGGCGGCACGCAGCACATCCAATAGTCGTCGTCTGCGGCGATACACTGGAACGCGCTGGTAAATTCCACGGCATCGGTGATGTAGAGGTCCACGTCGCCATCGCTGTCAAAATCCATCGGCGTGACAGTGCGACTCGGCGACTTGTTGAACGCGCCAAACTGCGCGGTCACATCGCCCCCAGGTGCCGCCGCGTCCAGCGACAGGATCGTCACGCCGATGTTGGTCGTCACGACGAGCTCCAAAGTCCCGTTCTGATCGAGGTCCGCAACGCCACAATCCGACGGGTTGGCGTGCAAGTTCGTGGCGTAGGTCTTGACCGTCAACTGGCCGTTTGCCCCGCCCGCGGCAATCAGGAGCGTGCGCGGCGCGATCGACGTGGTCGGTTGCAGCAGCGTGACCAAGTCCTCCTGCCCATCGCCTGTCACGTCTTGCCAGATCAGACAGAGGTCCACGCGTCCGACGTCGTTCAGACCCAGGTCCGCCGTCACGCGCGTCCAATCTGCGGCCGTTTGCGCTGGCGGTGAAGCCCAGCCCGGCCACGCACAGTCGTCGCCGGGGACAGGTGCGCCTTGAAACGGGGAAGTTTGGACGGACATGCCGGCCCAGGTCGGCGTCGGATCAGGCGGGCACCCGATCGGCGGCCCGGTGTCCACGAGGTCGAGTGCGGCGACGTCCGTTGCTTGCGTGTCAGACGCGTCTTCGCTGGTCGCGTCGGCGTCGACCAGCACTGCTGTCGCATCGGTACCGGCATCGACAGTCGACGCGTCGGTCTCGGCAGCCGGACTGCGGCACGCGGCCACCAGCGCAAGCAGGAGCCAGAAGGCACCAACCGCCGCCCGTTTCCGCAGTGATAGCAAAGCCCCAACGCGCACGCACGCTCCCGACTTCCGACGTTGCCGACGGGCCTTCTGAGCATGACCGAGGAAGAATCGGTCGGCAAGGGGATTCGCGGCGACGCGCCGTCGCTGTGCTGGCTGTGGCTGGAGCGAGTGCAGCGGCGCACATTGCCGAGGCGAGTCCACGAGTGGCGAGGGGCGAACGAGGCGTCAAAGCGCGATCCCACACACCTCCGCCACTACGTGTACACCACCGGGATCAACTCCAGCGTCAGAAACGCGCTAGTCAAAAGCCCGCCCACCATCGGCGCGAGGATGCGCTTCATCACGTCCGCGCCCGCGCGGTCGGCCGGCGACTGAATCTGCCCCGTGCGCAGACGCCGTAGGAACGGTTGGTCGATGGAGAGAATCAGGACGACGCCTGTCTGTTTCGTCAGACCACACAGTGCAATGACGCCGACGAGGTCTTCCGTCGACAGGCGTCAGGGCCGTCTTCGGCGACGCCCCGGCCGAGCACAAGATGGTCGGCGACACGCGCCTGAGCGCGCGCAAGAAGACCACGACCCAGGGATAGTTCGTCGTGGAGCAAGAAGGTTTGATGTTGGGCCCAGAAGGTTTTGTCGTGGGGGCCCAGTATCAAATACTTTGGCTTCAGGATTTGAATTTTGCGCCAAAAAGTTAATCTTGGGGCAAGAAGATCAAAGTTTGGAGGTCAGAGATCTACTTTTTGCGGCAAAAAGTTAATCTTGTGCGTCCGACTCAACGTACGACATGCGCCAACGTGCATCCACGCCGGCGGTGACAGGAATCTGAAGATTGACGCGGGGTAGAACGGGCACGAGCGAGGTCGCCAGGCTTGGGTCTTCGAGTGCAGCGCGGCATTGACTTCACTGGTCCGTCGCGGCAAGGTGACGACGCTGAACCGCGTGGCAGAGGGGAACTTCACGCACTCTGCGACGACAATCTACTCAAGCTTGAGTGTGGCTCAAGCAGCATGAGGGCAACCATGATGAACCGCAGCACGGGCCGACCTTTTACCATTTTAGCGCTTCTTGCCGTGGTTGGCTGCGGCGCGAACACGGGCGCTGCAGATGGCGCGACCCAGAACGGCAACGACGCCACCGGTGCAGACACCGCGAATGCCGATGCCGCGGGCAGCGTTGGCCTGATGGCCTCCGTGACCGTGGTGGACGGCAAACTCGAAATTCATGCCGATCCGGACGTCAAGGCGGCCGCGTCTGCCGCGTGCACAAAGCGGCTTGCGGCGGGGTGCAAGTCTGCCGCCGCGAATGGCGCAGCGGCGCAAGAGAATTGCGTGTTTGCCAAAGTTCTTGGTTCAGGCGCGGACCCTTTGAAGTGCAAACAGCAACTATTGGACCTCTACGCGATCGAAAATTCGGCCACATACGTCTGTGATGCGGCCGGGACAGCCCAACTTGCTGACACGGGCGCTTGGAAGGTGGCGAATTCTGCATACTTGGACTGTGTTGGATTGGGGGGCGGCGGCGGATTCTTCTTTTGCGACGAAGGTGGCGAAGGCAAGCCCCATCATTGTGCCCATACAGTGCTGGGTCACGAAGTGGTTGTGGAGTGCGACGGAAAGCAGTGTGTCTGCTCCGTCGATGGTGTCGGCGGCGCTCCCTTCCCGACGACCGGCCCGCCGTATCCGAGTTGCACGGTGCTCAAGTAGGGGCTGCTGAACACGGCTGCTCGCCGATAGTTGGGAGACGGGACGACGTGTTCGCCACGCATGCCGCCCACTTCGATGTGCTGATTCGCGCAACGCTGGGGCAGCCGGAAGCACCTACTTTCGCACCCCGTCAACCGTCAACGCCACCCGCTCGCCGCCGCCAAAGCGCTGGTCAACGACAAACGACAGCGTGCTCAGCGTCTTCTGGTCGATCCGATCGCCCGCGGGCAGCGCGGTCAACCCCTCGCGGAAATTGAGACTGCACGCGGTCAGTTGCCCTCCTTCCGCGACAATCGGCAAGCCTTGCAGGCGGCAAACCAAGGGACGAACCGCGGGCCGGAGCGGTCGTCGCGCACCACAACACGCGCCGAACCGCGACTTTTGGTGCACGTCTCCACACCGCGACCGCCCGTCTGGAACTTGGCGAGCTTGGCGCACAGGCCAAACGTTCGGTGAGCACGCCGGGGATGGCTGGGGACCACGTGCGGACGAGGCGGTGGCGGTCGGTGCGCTGAGGCTCGCGGCGTTTGTAGAGGAAGTGGTCGGTCGGCACGGTGCGCTCCCGACGGTACGCCGACCGTCAGGAGGTATTCGTGGATTCTCAGGTCTTGCCGCGCCCTGCGACGGGCTGCGGCGTTGACACGTGAATCTCCCTCTCAGCGGCACGTCGGCGTCGGTGGCGTCGGCGGTCGCTCAGACTCAGTAGTACGGATTCCAAAGCGACGCGTCGGTGCGCGGGCTGAGACTGGTGGCATTGCCGCCAGTCCCGCCGAGCAGGAGGACGTGGCCGGTGCTGAGACCCACTGCCGCGCCCAGTGCGCGTTCGCCGTCGCCCATGGCGTTGGCAACCGGAGCGATGTTGATTGTCACGCCGCCGGATCCGTCGCTCGCGACGCGCAGGAACTCGCCGCTGCTCCAGTGAGTGGTCTCGGTGCTGCTGCCGCCGGCGATAAGGACTTGGCCGCTGCTCGGACCCGATGTCACGGCGGCGACGATCGGCGCGGCGCGTCCGGCGGTCATCTGGAGGTTTGCAATCACATGGGTCATCATGATGTCAAAGACGTCGACACTCTTGTTGGCAATGGTGTGGGCTAGATCGCCGAAGCCGCCAATCATGTAGACGTGATAGTACGACATGGCGACGTTGGCGACGTACAGGGCAGCGGGCCAGATGCGCACCGGCAGATCGGTGTAGAACACTGGATTCCACAGGAACCCTGCGGGCTTCGCCGGACAGTCCGCGGGGCAGTTGGTCAGCGAGTCGGACACCAGCACGCTTCCGCTGTAGCTGCCGAACTGCACTACCTCCATGGTCTTGACCGCGCCTTGGGTGTTCTCTCCGCCGATCAGCATCACAAAGCCACCGGAGTCGGGCCCCGGAACGCGCACGCCGGCGTGGTGCCACCGGGCTGTGCCCAGCTGGCCCATGGCTTTGAAGCCGCCAGACGGGTGCCAGATTTCCCAAGTGTTGCCGCCGCAGAGGCCGTCGTGCGGGATGACGGGGCAGTCCTCGTTGCCCTTGCCGCCGAGAATCAGAAAATAGTCCTGCTCCTCGAACATCTGAATGACCGTCGGCGCCACGCGGCCAAAGTGCATGGTTGGTTCCGTCTGGGTCGGGATCGTCACTTTCCCGGTCTCCATGTTGTAGAATTCAATCTTGTTGGATGAGCGCGGCTTTCCGAACTCATCGAGCTCAACGCCTCCGACGATGGCCACGACGCTGTTGCCCACAGCCACGCTGTGGAACGCCCGCGGGGTCGTCAGCTGCCCGCTGGAGGCTTTGGCGACGACTAGACTGCGCAGGTCGGGGTCGTACAGCGCCACGGTGGACTGGAACGTGGAGTAGCTCGCCGGGTCGTAGGGATCTTTGGCAGAAGGCTTGGGCACCGCACCGCCGGTCATCAGCACCTTGCCATTGGGCAGCGCAACCATGCTGGTCGCGACGTGCGGCGCAGCCAGGACCATCTTGTGCGCCTGCCCCCCCGTGTCGGGCTCGCCAAAGACCGGCGCAAAGCTGTTGATACGCGTTACATAGGGATGCAGGGCCGGCGCAGGCGTGCTCCCGGTGACGTCGATCGGCACGGACGCGCCGCGCGCGATGCGCGACTGCGGCGATTCGCTACCGCTGTACACCTCAACGGCGATCTGGCGGCTGGCTCCAAACGGCACCGCCGGCACTTTCAGCTGCAGCCCGGGAACGTACGGCTGCACCGTGGAGAGCTTCGTGCCCGCCCCCGGATACTCGGCGATCGCTGCGATGAAACGCGCGTCTGCATCGGCGAGCGGATTGTCCGCACCAGTCGGTACGCGAACCGTGACGGCGAGCTGCGGCGCGGTTGCGGTCGTCGACGACTGACAGCCGGCCACCAGACACAGTGTTGTCCCGAGCAGCACAACCCGCGCGCGTCGGTCCAGCCAGCGCGGCCAGAACTCACGCGGGGATCGGCTTGTGCAGACGACGGGCCTGCTCATGGGACCACCACGTTCGCGTCGAAGCCGGGCGCGCTTGCCGACTGGCTGGATCTGGTGGAGACGAACACCGCGACGGCCCCCACCACGACCACCCCGGCGATGGTCCAAGGCCACCACCGCGTGTACCACTTCGGCTCAGTCGCTTCGTCCTGGAGCAATCCCGCATACGGATCAGCCGCGAGCAGCCTCACTGGACGCGGGGGGGGGCACCGCGTTCGCCGGCCCAACGGCCCCGGTGCCGCCGACCGCCCCCTCGCGAGTCCCCAATTGCGAGGTACGGGCTGCGACGGGCCGTTGTCGGGTCTGGGTCCGGTCGAGCGCCGCCCGCGCCTTCCTCGCCGCCTTCACGGATGGCTCGGCGGACCACCGTCCGTACGCCTCAACGAACCGATCCACCGCAGTCTTCTTGCCCTCGTCCGGCGTGTCATCAGCCATCAGCGTCGCCTGCAGGATCGTCCAGTCTTCGGCGAGACGCCGCCACTCCGCCGCCTGCTGCTGAGCGTCGGTGCGGTAGGGATTCTTGCCCTTGACGTCTCGGCGGGCCACGTCATCCCACGCCGCAGCCTTCTGCTCCGGTGTCAGCGTCTCGCTGGCCTCCGCAGCCTTCGCTGCGTCGATTGCCCTCTTGAGCGCCGCGGCCTGTTCCGGTTCGGCCGCGTCCACACTGCTGGCCCGCGAGCTCGGCGATCGACCCGTCCAGTCGCCGCTCTCCGATCCGGCCGGCATTTGAACTTCCGACCTGAGCCGTTGCAGCAGGTCGCCCACCGCCTCGGCCACTGCGATCTCCGCCTGCCCGGAGCGCCAGCGTGCCTTGCCGCTGCCGATGTCGCAGCCCTTCTCCGCATCGTGCATTTCCAGGAACAGCCAGTCGCTGGTACTGCCCTGTGTCAGCCGAACGGTCAGCTTGGCGTTGGCGGGCAGCACTTGCCCCAGCTTCAGCTGGCAGCGCTCGTCGACGTCCGCCGACTGCGACTTGCGGCGCAGCGCTTCGAGATCCCGCTGGTCACGGTCGCCCGCCAACACCTGAACCTTGCGGGTCTTGCCGAGCTCGGAACGCACCAGCGCTTCGAGCCCCGCCGCTTGCCCGGCCAGCGCCGGTGGCACTTCCTTGGTCAGCATTACCCGCGGCAGTGCGGCGAGCTCGCGCTCTACCGCTTGCTCAATGGCATCGACGTGCGCGCCGTTGTTGACCAGCAGCATCCCGCGCCACGACCACACAAAGGCAGCGGGCAATGCGGTGACGCCAAAGCGCTCGCTCAGCTTGCCGGTGAGATCGCAAACTTCCTTGTCCGGAGACCACCCCAGATTTGGACACCGGCCAGAGTCATCCAGCGCCACGACGACAAACCGCAGGCCGCGGTCGCGGTACTTCTCATGCAGCGCCTTCCAGCGTGGCGCCGCGCGTCTGCACGGCTCGCAGTCCTTGCCAAAGAACTCCACGGCCAGAACCCGCACTCCCGGACGATTGAGCTCCGCTTCGACGTTGAGGTAGTCGTCGGCGCGGGCCGGCGCCGCGGCCAGAGTCAGCAGGAGCGCGAAGAGTAGGTACTTGGGCATCTCAAGGCCTCGGGTGTGGTCCTGGAGCACGGGCGTGCTGGTCTCTCCGGGTTCCAGAGGAGTGTAGCTGTGCGGCGTTGGGCTAGCAAGGGACTGACAGCGAGCCGTCGCGCATAGAAGGGCCTCCCAAAGGGTCCGTCCGCTGAACTTCCCGACTGCATCGGGCCCGTCGGCAGCGTCGGACCGTCCAGAACCGCGCCTGTTGCCAGCATGACCGGCTGATCGGGGTCGTCAATGCGCCAAAGCGTTTGGTTTTGGCCACTCAGGCGCACCTGTGCGCCCTCGGCCGGTCTACCGGTCCACACGCGCTCGGTTCACGCGTTGCAGCGCCTACGCCGCGGCGTTCTGGGCGTCGTCGAGCGGCGGCTATTGGCGCAGCGGGCGGCGGTGGCGGTTCTGGGGTATGGGTGAGGTAGCGGGAGGGTTGAACTTCAAGATGTGCGTGTGGGTGGTGAAGTGTGGTTTCTCGCGCTGTCAGTCACTTTTCGCTGTGCTTCTGCCGCAACCGCTTGATCGGGCGGCCAGAATAGGTGGCCTTATCGCCGCTAGACCAGAGTCCCGCGAACCACGATCCATCGTTTGCCTGCCACGATTCCACCTGACAACTATGCCCTGTCAACTGCCTCACCCCGTAGGCCTAAGTGAAGTTCTGCGCCAAGGATCAGCCCGGTTCCAACCGATGCCCTGCCGGCTGCGGGCGCGGAAGGGAGTCGAATTTCAGCCAAGCGATGAGAGCAAACGCCGAGATCGACGAGACTTTGACGAGGACGCGTATGGCCGCGCTGGAGTGTGGACACGGGGAGGCCTGTGGATCGTTGAGCGCCGCGGCTGCGCGAGAGCGCCCGAAACATCAAAACCGCAGCCGTTCTGCCGCTTTCGCCAGCGGTTCTCCCGCTGTTCTCCCGCTTGACGCGGGACGCCGAAGAGGCACACTGCGGTTCAGTCGGCAGATCGGCCCGGCCACGGCTGCGGAGCAGTTGGATGTGGACGGGAAGTTCAAGCGACGGACACCTCTGGAGTTTCTCATGACTAGCTGGGCCCAATTTACGAGACCGCGAACCGCGCTCATCTACGTCGGAGCTTCACTGGCCGTTGCGGCATGCGCCGGCGGCATCACGCACGGGGGCTACGTGGGCAACGCCTACCAGGAGTACGAGTGCCCCACGCCCATCGGGAAGATCGTTCGAGAGGATTGCTCGCGTTTGGCCCTTCAATATGACGGCGCTTCATTTCAAGGTTCGGTTGGGGTGTCCGGGGTCGGCGCGAGTGCCTCGTACAAGGAGCACGCGGTCCGCGAGGCGGACTCGCTCGTCGCCATGCTGAAAGAACAGCGTGTCAGCCTCTGCAACAACTTCAACACCTGCAAAATGACGATTCCAGAATACAGGGACGACCAAAAGAGCCTGGACGACTCCTTCGTCGCCCTGCTCACGCTCAAAGATAAGATGGCTCAACTCGACGCCGAGGGCGCGGCCAAACTCTTGGCCGAGATCCGCAAGGTGCGAGAAGGCGTCGGCCGCCGTGCGTCCGCCACACCCGTGTTGCCCATCCCTGACAGCCCGCGCTCTGCCGCCCGGGCGTATTACGACGCTTTCATTTCGGGTGAGACCGACTTCGTTTACAACAACTCGTCCGCGAGCTTCCGGACCACGGTCTGGAAGACGCGAGACGAACTTCGTTCATGGCGTGACCGGATCGTCGATGGCTTCGGGCCCGAGAAGGCGTCCGTTCTCGAGGAGTACACGGTCGCGGAGGGGCGAGGCTATTTCCGCCACCTAGGGGAGTACGCAAAAGGCCGCTGGGAACACACGATCTACGTCGATGACGTCACGCGACAGATCACCGGGTGGATGAGTGTGGCCGCTGCGCCGGCCGGAAGGCCCCACTTCGAAGACGCACTGTCCGCCGGTCGCGCATACTACATGGGGTTCCTCAGTCGAGACTGCTCGCTGGTGTTCGAAGCCTCCAGCCCGGAGATGCAGCGCGCCACATGGCACACGATCGGCAATCTCGTGGCCTTTCGTGACGGCGTCGTCGGGGCTGATGGTCCGGAGAAGGCGCTCGTCAGCGAAGAAGTCACCACCGACGCTGGGTGGGATCGGTACCAGCGCATCGCGCGGTATGAGAAACGCAAAACGCGGTATCGAATCTGGCTCGATCACGGCAGCCACCTCGTCAGCGGTTGGAGGGTTGAAGTGCTCGACAACTAGTCGGCGACGGGTGCAGGCCGCGGGAAGCGCGCGTCGACGGGCACGCTGGTCTGCAACGACAACAACCCGTGCACGACCATGCGCAACGCAGAGTTTCTAGGTACATGCCGTCCCCTGCGTTCGGTCACGAGGGCCGCGGTAAGACCAGTTCCGCGGGAATTCGATCGACAGCACACCGGCCGTCAGGCGGTACTCCTGCGCTGGCGGTTTCGTGCCGCGCCACCCGTCAAGCGCAGCTTGACCCCTAACTGCCCGCGAAGACCGCGGTTGTTCGGCAGAACAGTGGCAACTCAGGCACACGCTCTAGCCCCGCGTGAGGGACATGCGCCCTCCGGGGCGGTGGCAAGCTTGCTTGCCGCCGACCGCCACCGAGCGAAGCGAGTGGCGGCGCGTGGCCCGACCCCGGCCGTGAGGCCGGGGTCACGCCCAAATCACGCGGCCCATGAGCCTCAACGTCGCTTCACACCTCAATCCCACAAACCTCCGCCAACTCCCGCCCGCTCTTCTGCGCCCGCTTCAACTGCGCGTACCGCCAATACGTGTACACAACCGGGATCAACTCCAGCGTCAGAAACGCGCTGCTCAAAAGCCCGCCCACCATCGGCGCGGCGATGCGCTTCATCACGTCCGCGCCCGCGCCGTCCGCCCACAGCAGCGGGACCAAGCCCAGCAGCATCGTCGCGACGGTCATCAGCTTGGGGCGGACGCGCAGCACGGTGCCTTCCGTGTGCGCCTCGATGATGTCCGCCAGCGACTGAATCTGCCCCGCGCGCAGCCGCCGCAGGAACGCCTGGTCGATGTACACAATCATCACGACGCCCGTCTGCGCCGCCAGACCACACAGCGCAATCACGCCGACGAGCACCGCCGTCGACAGCCGGTAATCCAGCGCCCACAGCAGCCAAACGGAGCCCACCAGCGCGAATGGAATCGACAGAAACACGATCGCCACTTCCGTCACATGGCGGAACTGCAGGTACAACAGCAGCGCGATGAGCAACAGCGCCAGCGGCACCAGCACCGCCATGCGCGCCTTCATCTCGGCCAGCAGCTCGTATTGCCCCGTCCAGCGCAGGTACGCGCCCTTGGCCACGTGGACACGACCGTCCGTCCGCGCGCGCTCGACCAGCGCCTTCGCGGTCTCCACGTACTGGCTCAGGTCCGCCGCGGGCTCCAAATCCACGAACACCGTCCCGACGAGCTGCCCGCCCTCTTCGCGCAACATCGGCGGCCCCGTCGTCAGCTGTACGTCGGCCAACTCGTCCAAATGCAGCGCCCGCGGCTTGCCATCGCTCCCCGGCGGCAGCGGAATCAGCAGTTGCTTGAGCTGCGCCACGTGGCTGCGTTGATCCTCCGGCAGCGTGAGCACAATCGGAAACCGCTTGCGCCCATCCAGCACCGTCGTCAGCGGCTCGGCACCCAGCGCCAGCGACACGACCTCCATCACGTCGGCGACTTGCACGCCCAGCTGCGCCAGCCGTTCGCGTTTGGGCACAATATCCAGATAGCTGCCGCCTTCCAGCCGTTCGTAGAACGCGCTCCGCGTCCCCGGCACCGTCCGCAGCAGCGCGGCCAAATCCGCGCCAGCGCGCTCGATCGCCGGCAAATCCGGGCCGTGAATCTGCACGCCGATCGGCGTCCGCACCCCCGTCGTCAGCATGTCGATCCGCGTCTTGATCGGCATCGTCCAGGCGTTCGTCCAGCCGGGCATCTGCACCGCGGCGTTCAGCTTGGCGACCAACTCCTCTTGCGTCTCCGGCTCCAGCTCAGGCCAAAACTTCAAACACACGCCGCGCAGGAACTTCGGCACGCGGTCCGTATGCCACCGCTTGTGCGTCACCTTGGGCCACGTTTCACGCGGCTGGAGCTGCACAATCGTCTCGACCATCGCCAGCGGCGCCGGGTCCGTCGGCGTTTCTGCGCGGCCAATCTTGCCAAACACGCGCTTCACTTCAGGCAACTTCTTGATGGCCGCGTCTTGCAGCTGCAGCTGCCGTCGCGCTTCGGTCGTGGACAAATTCGGCAGCGTGGTCGGCATGAAGAGGAGATCGCCCTCGTTCAACGACGGCATGAACTCCTGACCCAGGTCCAGCGCCGGCGGAATCGCCGACAGGATCGCCAGAAGGCCAATCAGCAGCGTCGTCTTGGGATTCCCCAGCGCCACGTGCACAAACGGCCGATACACGGCGATGATGGCGCGCGAAACCGGGTGTTGCGACTCCGGACGCATCTTGCCGCGCAGCAGCAGATCCCGCAGCGCGGGCGCCAAAGTCACCGAAAGCACCGCCGCGGACAGCATCACAAACGTCTTGGCGAGAGCGAGCGGGCGAAACAGCCGCCCCGCTTGGCCGTTCAGCGCAAAAACCGGCAGAAACGACACCGCGACAATCAAGAGCGACGCCACAATCGCCGGCGTGACTTCAGCCGCCGCTTCATGCAGCAGCTTGGCGCGCTCCTTGAGCGTCAATCCGGGCGGCGCGTGCTCCAGCTTCTTGTGACACGCTTCAATCATCACGATTTCAGCGTCCACCGTCGCGCCGATCGCAATCGCGATGCCGCCCAGGCTCATGATGGTCGCCGGCACGTTGAGCGCCACGAGAGGAAGGAAGCTAAACAGCACCGCCAACGGCAGGCTGAGAATCGGCAGGAGGGCCGAGCGGAAATGCAGCAAAAAGAGCGCAATGACCAGGGAAACCGTCAGCATTTCCTCCGCCAACGCGTGCTTCAGCGTGTCAATCGCCCGGCGAATCAGCGTCGCGCGGTTGTACGTCTCGACCAGCTCCACGCCGTCTGGCAACGTCGCGCGCAGTTCGTCCAGCCGCGCCTGCACCCGGTCGATGACCGCCAGCGCGTTCTCGCCGTTTCGCGCAATCACGATGCCGCCAACTGTCTCGCCTTCGCCGTCCAGCTCGGCGATGCCGCGCCGCAAATCGCCGCCCACTTCCACGCGCGCCACGTCGCCCAGCTTCAGCGGATTTCCGTCGGCCGAAGGGCGCAGCGCTGCATTCTCCAGCGCGTGCGGATCGCCGATCAGCCCTCGCCCACGGACGAACGATTCGCGACCGGACATTTCCAGGAGTCGCCCGCCGACCTCGGTGTTGGACTTGCGGACGACATCGGCGATATCAGTCACCGTCACGCCCAGCGCCTGCATGCGTTCAGGCTTCAAGACCACGCGAAACTGCTGCTGGTGACCACCCACGCTCGCGACTTGCGCCACACCAGGCACGCTCTCCAGCGCCAACTTCAGGGTAAAATCCTGCAGCGCGCGCAGTTGCCCCAGGTCCTGCTTCCGCGACTTGTCGCGCAGCGCGTACTCAAAAACCCAGCCGACGCCGCTCGCATCCGGTCCCAGCGTGGGCGCAACGCCTTCTGGCAGCTTGTCGCGCACCGACGCCAGCGATTCCGTGACGCGCGCACGCGCTTGGGCCAGATCAGTGCCCTCCTCAAACAGCACGTAAAGGAACGACATGCCGAACATCGACCAGCCGCGCACGGCGTGGACGTGCGGCGCCGCGAGAAGCGACGAGGCGAGCGGGTACGTCACTTGATCCTCGACAAGCGTCGGCGAACGTCCAGGATACTCTGTGAAGACGATAACTTGCGGATCGCTGAGATCAGGGATCGCGTCCAACTGCACATGCGAAACAGCCTGGACTGCCGCCGCCGTCAGCGCGATGTAGAACAAGATGACAAAGCCGCGGTTGCGCGCCGACCATTCGATGAGGCGCGCAATCACGGCTTGCCTCCCTCAGTCGCGGTGGCGGGCGCGCTGAGCGCGCGGACGGACGCTTGGACGCGGCTCTCTGCGTCGATGAGGAACGCGGCGGTGGCAACGACTTTGTCGCCGGCGCTCACGCCTTCGGCGATTTCCTGGCGTTCACCGTAGACGGCGCCAAGCGTCACCTTCGTCGGCAAGTACCAGCCACCTTCCGCGGCAATGAACACGTACTGTTCGTGGCCCGTGTCGATGACAGCGTCACGAGGCACCAGAACCGCGTCATGTTGCGCACCGGTCGCCAGCGTCACCTGGAGCCAAGCGCCTGGCTGAACCGACTGAGGCGGCGCAACGACCAAATAGCGGGCGCGCGCGGTCCGCCGTTCCGCATCGACCTGCGGCAGGATGCGGTCAAACTTCAACGGAATCGGCGTTGCAACACCGTCGAGACGTGCCACCGCGGGCATCGACGTGCCAAGCGAACCCACTGCTGCAGGTGGCACCGCCACTTCCAACCAGAGTTGCGACAGATCCTGCAGCTCAAAGAGCGCCACGTCTGGCATCGCGTAGCCGCCCGGCACCGCGGCGCGCGTCATGACCACGCCGTCCTGGGGCGCACGCAGCGTCAACAGACGCCGCGGCCGACCTTCGCGAAACAGCGCGTCCATTTCACCGTCACTCAGACCATACAGCCCCAGCCGCTGCTTGACCGCCGCCCGCGCGTTCTTGTCCGCCCATTGCCCGGCCGCCAGCACTTCGCCCTGCATCGCGATGATTTCGGGACTGTAAATGAGCGCCAGCGCGTCACCTTTGTGCACCAGCACGCCGGTTTCCTGCACCAATACCTTCTCGATAAACGACGGCGCGCGCACGTGGACTTCTGACCGACCGGGCTCTGCAGCTTGCACGATGCCGGTCGCCTCCATCGTGGGCGTGACCGTGACACTTTCCGCAACCGCCGTCCGGACGCCAATGGTCTGCACGCGGTCGAGGCTCAACTGCAGCGCCTGCGTGCCCCGCGGCGTGTCAGTCGGCTCGTCCTGCGCTTCAGAGTGGCGATCGTACACGACGAGATCCATCTGGCAGATCGGGCACGTCCCCGCCTGATCCGCGACGATCTGCGGGTGCATCGGACACACGTACTGCTTCACCGCCGCGTGCGCGTGGACCACTTCACGGCTGTGCACGATGCGCGGCCACCACGCCCACGCCGCGAGCACCGCCACCGCGACGACCATCAGCCAGCGCAGAATCGACATGAACCGCTCGGCGCGCGGCTGTGCAACTTTTTCCTGAGACATCTTCAGACCCCGTACGCACCTGTCCGCAACCCGCGAGACGTGCCCGTGCACGCGCGCAAGTCGCAGCCCCAAGCGCCGACAACAATGCCGACGCAGCGCGAGGTCCTAGATTTGCAGAGAGTGGAACTGGAGGTAGATGGGCACCGGCGGCGGACCGCGGGCCAAGAAGCGCTGTTGCGAGGTGAACGTGCGCGCCAAAGCGAGCACCAAACGCGGACGTTCCAACACGACGGGAGTCGCTGCGAGGTGCGGCAGAGGCGCGTGCCCTTCCGGGTTGAGCGCCGTCGTCGGCCGCCACGTGTGGTCGTCACCGCAGCACGACTGTCCAGCGAGGACCGGCAGCGACGCATCGACGTCGTCCGCTTCCTGCTGATGGTGACAGCACGCGTGCTCCGCTGCCTCCTCGGCCGGCGCGCTCGGCAGCAGAATCTGGCTGGCCGGGCAATGACCGCAAAAACACAGGACGTTCAGACCAAGCAACTGCAGGAGCAGCGGCAGTGCGAGGCTGGCTGACACGAGGCGAACGCGGATTGTGGGGCGAAGAACCTTCACGCGATCACGTTATGCCCACTTTGCGGTGTGCGCAAGTGTCGATTGCACGGGCGTTCAGGGCAGTAGCCGCTGCAACAAGTCTGCGAGCGCCCCCAGCCGCACGGGCTTGGTGATGTGGTCATCCATGCCCGCTTCCAAGCACCGCGCGCGGTCGCCTTCCAGCGCGTGCGCCGTGAGTGCGACGATTGGCGTGCGTTTGCCCAGCGCCGCCTCGCGTTCCCGAATGCGCGCGGTTGCATCAAAGCCGCCCATGACTGGCATCTGGACGTCCATCAGCACCAGCGCGACCGCTGGGTGGGCCGCCAACACCGCGAGCGCCTCCTCGCCGTTCTCGGCCAGCAGGAACTGAAATCCGAGGCGTTTGAGCATCGAAACCGCTACTTTTTGGTTGATCGGGTTGTCCTCCGCGAGAAGCACGAGACGATCGTTGCCAAACGGCGCGCGCTGTTCGACGTTCTTGGAGGGCGCCGGCTTCACGTTCGACAAAGTCGACTTGGGCCGCTGCAAACGCAACACAAACCGAAAGCAACTTCCCTGCCCAAGCTGGCTTTGCACCTGGATCGTGCCCCCCAGAAGGCCAACCAAACGGTGACAGATCGCCAGGCCCAAGCCGGTGCCACCGAATTTGCGCGTGGTGGAACCATCGGCCTGCACAAAGCGCTCAAAGATGCGCTCCTGCTGTTCCGGAGCAATGCCCACGCCGGTGTCGCGGACGGCCAGTTCAACGCACGCCTCGACCTCGGACAACTCCAGCAGTTCTGCGGACACGACGACGCTGCCCGCCTCGGTAAACTTCAGCGCGTTGCCCAACAGATTCAGCAGAACTTGGCGCAAGCGGTGCGGATCGCCGAGGAGGCGGCGCGGCACGTTTGGCGCCACGATCGCTTGCAACACGACGCCCTTTCGCGATGCCGTCGTGGCAAGCGCGCCCGCGACTTGCTGCACGATGGTCGGCAGATCCATCTCGATGCACTCCAACTCGACCTGCCCCGCCTCGATCTTGGAGAAATCCAGCAACTCGTCGAGCAGCGCCAGCAGCGACTCCGCCGAGAACCGCGCCGTTTCCAGGTACTGCCGATGCTCAGCGCTCACCTCTGTTTCCAGCACGAGCTCAAGCATGCCGATCACGCCGTTCATTGGCGTGCGGATCTCGTGGCTCATGTTCGCCAGAAACTGCGTCTTGGCCACGCTCGCGGCCTCTGCCACCGCCCGCGCGCTTTCGAGCGCGTGCTCGACGGCTTTGCGATCGCTGATGTCCTTGGCGTTCACCTGGACGAGCGTTTCACCCGTGACCGGATCAAGCACCGGGCGCGCGTCGAGACCGTGCCATCGCTGTCCCTCCAGCGTCGCCAGCAGCACTTCGGCGCTAAACGTCTCCCCCGCCTCGACCGTGGCCCGCGCTTGTTCACCCACTGCTCGCTCTGCAAACATCGCGAGAAAATCGTCGCGTTCCCGTTGCTCTTGAACGGCCCCCAGCACTTTGACCGCCGAGGGATTGCGCAGGATGGCTGTCCCATCTTTGCGGTGCAAGGCAACGCGAACGGAGGTGTGCTGCAACGCCTCAACGGCCCGCAATGCGGCTGGTTCAAAGCCTTCTGGAGGCGCGTGGGCCTCAAACAGAATCGCCTGCCGACCGTCGGGCAGTGCGACGCCGGTGGACTTGACCGTCACTGTCACCGGCGTGCCCTTGGGGTACAGCGTCCACTGTTCGCGTACGGTCCGACCGGCCGTGTGCTCAGCCATCGTCGCTTCGGTACGCGTGACTGTCGCATCGGACATGCTGGAAAAGTCGCGAGCGAGCAGTTCAGCCTCCGTCGCGGCATTCCAGAACGTCACCCCCGCCGGATTGGCCCACGCCATACGCCGCATCGCGATGTCGAACACCCACATCGGCGTGTCCGACCACTCGAATGCGCGCAACGCGGCAAACGGCAGCAGCTCCGCCATCGGACTACCCACCACCCAGTGCGGCTTTGGCCTCGGCAAGAACCGCAGCTGCGGACGGACGCGCGGACGCAGCCGCAAACCAGCGCGCCAAACGCGGCATTTCGGCAGCAGTGAGGGGTCGCCCGTGCGCGGCGCTCAACGTCTCGATGAAGTGGTAGGAAAGGACGTAGGGCGCATCGGCCAGCGTGAACTGGGCACCGAGAAAAAACGGATTCGGGTCGATCTGCGCCTCCAGAAGCGCAACCAGGGCGACGAGGCGATCGACTTCAACTGCAAAGGCCGGCGTACCCGCGCGGCCGTCCGAGAGCGCGAAAAAGAGGGTCGAAAGCTGCGGCCCCAGATAGAGGTCGTGAAACCGCGAGAACCAGCGGCTGCGGGCGCGACCTTCAATGGTCGGCGGCAGGAGCGGGGGCTGCGGATAACGTTCTTCCAGATATTCCACGATGACTTCGGACTCGCCAATCGCGAAATCGCCGTCTTCCAGAACCGGCACTTTGCCGAGCGGGTTGCGCGCCAAGAACTCCGGCGACCGCAGCAGCGCCGAATCGACGGGCGGCGTCTCAAACGCCAAGCCTTTTTCCAGCAGCGCAATTTTCACTTTCGCGCAGTTGTGACTGAAGGGATATTGAAAGAGTCGCATGAGCGCCCTCCGAGCCGAGAAGCGGCGGTGCGCTGGCAGGATCGCCAGAGGAATCCTTGTATCGTGGAAATTTTCAGTCGGCAATCCGCAATCGACAGGTTCCGACGCGCTCAGCGAGGTATCGCAACCGGTTGCGACCGCTGGGATGGCCGTGTACCCTGCCCCCGCCCGCGTTGCGCGGCCTCACTCAGCCGAGGAACTCCTGCCATGAAGCTCCGCTTTGCCCTTGCCACCGCGCTCCTGCTCGCGCTTCCCGCTTTCGCCGTCGAACCCGGCAGCGCTCCCGCTGAAGGACCTCCGGGCGCCGTGAACGTGCAGCTTCGCACCCGGATCGAAGGCCCAAACGCGCAAGTGCTCCGCCTGAATGCGATCCGCGCGCTGAATGACCTGCCGCCGCGCGGTGCCGCCGAGCAGGTCGCCGCACAGCCGGTGAACGTTGCGACGGAAGTGACGCCGACCACGCAGCCGTTGACCGCCGAGACGCTGGCGACGGCGCCCAAGCCGGAAGGGTTCGCGTACACGATCGTGCGCGATGCCATCGTCGATGAACTGAGCGAGACGATCCTCTACGTGAAGACCCAAAAAGACGCGAAGACGACGACGGCTGTGCCCGTGCCGAAGGACCGCGCGCTGCTGACGCAGTGTCTGGCAGGCGGCAAGTTGGAAGATCTGGTTCACGGTGCGATTGTGACGGCGCGCTACGATCCGCGCGGCGTCGTGCGTCCGGAGATCATCATCAACTCCACGCCGGCGATTGAAGTGTTGGACGACGCGAAGATTGCGGATCGCGCTGGCTCCAAGCTGTTTGTGGTGACGTCGGACAAGCAGACGCGCGCTTTTTCGATCGAAGGCGGCGCCGCAGCGTGGGCGACCGTCGTGCAGAACGGCAAACCAGAAGACCTAACGGCTGGCACGCTGGTGAAGATCGAGTACGACCCGTCCGGGCGCGAAGGCATCAAGATCACGCTGAAGAATCCGCCCGCGCAGGCGGCGCCGGCGGAGGACAAAGGCTGCGGCTGTTCGGTGTACGGCGGTCCGCGGTCCTTGCCGTTCGGGAGCGCGCTCTTTGCGCTGCTGGCGGTGACCGTGCTCATGCGACGGCGCTCGCGTTGAATCGCCTGATGGGCTAACCTAGCATCTGGAGAGACTGAAATGGCGCAAGACCCGCAGTTTGAGCACCTGGTCCAGACGATCGCTGACCGCGTGCGCCAGGAACTTTCACGCGCGACGCCTGCGCCGACGGCCCACGTCCACGCGCACGATCACGGCCACGCGCCGCATCCGGGCCAGCCGTGCAAGGCGGGTAAGGGTGAGTGCACGGGGTGCGGCTGGTCGATCTCGCGGCGTCCCGACGACGTGAAGAAAATCATGGACGTGGGGGCGAACCGCGTGTCGGCGTCGCCCGGCCTCACCGATGGCCCCGTCCGCGCGGATCTGGCGCACTTCATCGATCACACGCTCTTGAAGGCCAACGTCACGCGCGACGAACTGAAGAAGCTGTGCGAGGAAGCGCGGCAGTACAAGTTCGCGTCGGTGTGCGTGAACGCGGCGAACGTCGGCTACTGCGCGCGGGAGTTGCGCGGTTCGGGTGTGCCGGTTGTGGCGGTGGTTGGCTTTCCGCTGGGCGCAACGACGCCCGCAGCCAAGGCTTTTGAGACCAAAGAAGCGATCCGCGACGGCGCCGAAGAGATCGACATGGTGCTGAACATCGGCGCGCTGAAGTCGAAGGATTACGCGCTGGTGCAGGCGGATATTCAGGCCGTGGTGCAAGCGGCAGGCTCTCGCAAGGTCAAGGTCATTCTGGAAACGGGCGAGCTGAACCGCGACGAGAAAGTCATCGCTTGCGTGCTGTCCAAGATTGCCGGCGCGGCGTTCGTCAAGACCTCCACGGGCTTTGGTCCGGGCGGCGCGACCGCGGAAGACGTGGCGTTGATGAAAGAAGTCGTCGGTGACGGCGTGGAAGTGAAGGCTTCTGGCGGCGTGCGTACGACGGAAGACGCGGATCGGATGATTCAGGCTGGCGCGACCCGCATCGGCGCGTCGGCATCGGTCGCGATTGTGCGTGGAACGCCATCCAAGGCGCCAGACAACAAGAACGTCCGCCGCATTGGCGGCTACTGAGGTCGTGATGAAGCGGTTGCTGCTGACGTTTCCCGTGCTTTTGATGCTGGCTGCGGGTTGCGGCACAACGACAGCGACCGACACGACCTCGCAGATTGGCGCGCCAGCGGATCCGTGGGCGGGCCAGGCGACAGGCGCGACCGCGCGTTACGACTTTGCAGCGACAGACTGGCACGCGACGCCGTTTCCGACCAACACGCGGATGACGGCGGAAGGCAAGCTCGACCTCTCTGGCTTTCCGACGCCGCGCGAAGGCGATCCGCCGGACATCCTGCTGCAATATCTGGCGTACGCCGGCGATCACCTACACGGCTGGAGCATTCAGCCGACGATCTACGTGCAATTCGACCAGGAACTGGACGCCGCGGCTTTTGGCCCGCCGACCGCGCAGCCGACCCAGGACAAGTACTTCCTCGTCGACGTGACGCCGGACAGCCCAGAGTACGGCACGCTGATTCCGGTCACGGCGCAAGTTTCGGGCGCGACGCGCGGGCAGTACGTCGTGGAGAACCTGTTGCAAGTTCAGCCGGTGTGGGGGCGGCCGCTGCGACCAAATACGACGTACGCGTTTGTGCTGCGGCGGGGCGTGAAGGACAAAGCGGGCAAGCCGCTGGGGCGTCCGGCAACGCTGCTGAGCGCGTTGGACGCACGGTTTGAGGTCAAGGATACCAGCAAGCTGGACGCGAACACGCTGAAGTGGGCCAAGGCGCTGGAGCCGCTGCTGCTGGCGATCGACGCGGGCAAAGTCACCGCGCCCTACATGGACATCGCCGCGGCGACCGTGTTCACGACGGGCAATCCAACCAACGACCTGCAGAAAATGGCAACCTGGGTGCGCGAAAAGGCTGAGACCGCGCCAGCTTTTGGCTTTGACCGCATCGACACGAAGAACGCGGATTTTGTGCTCGCATCGGCCTACTACCACGCGCCGAATTTCCAGCAGGGCGTTTGCCCGTACACGACGCTGGGTCAGGGCGGTTTTGAGCTCGCCGCCGACGGTTCGCCAACCGTGCAGCGCACCGAAGATATTCGGATTTCCCTCGTACTGCCCAAGGAACCGCTGCTCATCAACGGCAAAGTGCCCGTCATCGAGTCGGCACACGGCACGGGCGGCGATTGGCTGAGCGACGTGCACGGTGGTCCGTACAAGATCGCGACGCTTCTGGCGCAGCAAGGCCTCGCCGTCGTTAGCATCGATCAGCCGATGCACGGCACGCGCTGTGCGCCGGTGACGCTGACGCCTGACGCGCTGGACATCGACACCTTCAATTTCTTCAACATTACCGCGGGCCTATCGGGCTTCCGGCAATCGGCGCTGGATACGGTCTTCCTGACGCGCCTCTTGCGCGAGGGCAAGCTGGACGTGCCCGCGGGCATTGGTCCCAACGGCGGCGCGATGGCCTTCACGACGGACGTCATCGGTTTCATCGGCCACAGCCAGGGCGGTCTGTCCGGCGCGCTGGCGGCGGCGGTCGAGCCCAACATCCGCGCTTTCGTGCTATCCGGCGCGGGCGCGGGTCTTTCACTCACCGTCGTGCAGCGTGTGTACCCAGTCGATTTTCCCAAGATGCTCAGCGGCTTGTTGACCTTGGATGAAGGCGAAATCTCAGAATTTCACCCGGTCGTCTCGTTGGTGCAGATGATGGCGGACATCACGGATCCGCTGGCGTACGCGCATTCGACCTGGGAACGCCCGGCTGGCGTACGGCCGCCGGACGTGCTGCTCACGGCCGGTCTGCTGGATCAGGACACGCCGCACTTGACGGCGGAGGCGCTGGCGGCGTCGCTAGGCCTGGACATTCTCGCGCCGTCCGTGCATCTCAACGACGCGTTGCAATTGGGCAAGTCCGTGTTGCTGCCGAGTCCTGTCGCGGGCAATCAGAAGCTGAACGGCTTTGACATCACAGCCGTCGTCACGCAGTGGGAAAAGCGCGACCATTTTGCGATTTTTGATGAGCCGAAGCTCGCCGCAATGTACCCGCACTTCTTGAAGACGGCGCTGACCGAGAGTGCGGGCGAAGTGAAGCTGCCGTGACACGCCGGTGAGTTTACGCGCGCGGCGCCTGTAACGGTCGCGGCAAACTTGTCCGCCCCGCGGCGAGCACTTCCCGGTAAACCGACTCAAACTGCTTGCCGATCCGCTCGACGGAGAACCGCTCCGCCGCGTAATCGCGCAGCTGCTGTGCCGGGAAGTGCGCGTAATGGTCCAGCATCCAGTGGATGGCGTCTGCCAGATCCGCCTCGTCGCCCGCTTTCACGGTCAGGCCGACTTCAGGACTCATGAAATCCTGCGGCCCGACGATGTCGGGTGAGATCACCGGAATGCCGGTCGCAATCGCCTCAGCCAAAGCCACACAGAATGTCTCGTAGTTGCTGAACATGACCAAGAAAGCGAAGTCCGCGATGGACGCCAGAACTTCTTCGTGTCGCTTCAACCCTTCAAAGACAACGAAATCGTCGAGTTCAAGCTCCGTCGTATACGCGCGCAGGCGCTCGGCATCCGGACCTGAGCCGACCAGGTGCAGGCGAAAGTCCTGACGCTTGTCCGCGACGGTGCGAACAGCGCGGAGCAGTCCAGAGACGTTCTTCTGGACGTCGAGCAGGAAGGAGACGTGGACAAACGGGATTCGGCCGTCGAACGGCGGGCGTCCCAGCGGTGTCACCGTCGGCTCAGCCACATTCGCGATGACGTCGTAGCGCTTGGCGCGCAGCCCGCGGTCCGCCATCGCTTCGGCAAGTCCTTGGGAAACGACGGTCACCGCGCCTGCGTCTGCGACAACAAGGTGCATCAACGCGCGATGGCCGAGCGCGGGCTCCGGCGAGTTGTCGCGCAGCAATCCTGTGTGGTGCTCCGTGACGACGTACGGGACGCCGAGCGTTCTGCTCACCATCAGCGCGGCCAGACCGGCGCCGCGGGTCATGTTGCCGTGCACGATGTCGATGTGGTCAGCACCGCAAACGTGCAGACCTTCCAGCGCTGCACGAACTGGTCGCAGGATGTTGGGCGTCACGACCCGCCCCGTCCGCGACTCTGCGCCGGAATAGTAAACGTGCAGCAGGTGAAAACCGTCAGCGTCTTCGTGCACGATGCGCGTACGCAGCGTATCGCGTTCGGGCTTCTCCTCCTCCAGGTGGACGACGTAGACATCACAAAAGCGGCCAATGGCCTCGGCGTGGCGCCGCACAAACGTACCGGCGGCCGGGTGACGCTCGTCGGGGAAGACCGGCGTCAGGAACAGCACAGAAAGGCGCTTCTTCCGACTTCTCACGGCATCGCCCCCCCATCGGGACGTGTCCGATGGCGTTGCCCAGTGTAGGCAACCCATCTATCCGCGGCAAGCCACAAACGAACCCTCACGTCCATTTGGCGCGCAATAGTGCGGGGGCGAAACTGCATGTTGAGTCTGGTGGGCAACGCGCTACTCCACATGGGCGAAACTCGCGTCCAGATGGTCGCGTGCCCACCGTTCAAGCAGGAAAATGGAACGCAAATGCGCCGAAGGGGCCGACGCGGTGTGGTTGAGCAAGGCATCGCGCGCGGTCAGCACCGCGTCCACGTCGTACCAGCCGCGCGCGCGCAGCCGATCCGGGGAAAGCGTGTCCAGCACCATCTCGCGCAGCGGACCACTCAGCCAACGCTCGTTGGGTACCGGGAAGCCCATCTTGTCACGACGCCGCGCCACAATATCCGGCACGAGGCCGGGCAGGATGCTGCGCAACAGGTACTTGTTCAAACCACCGCGCCGCAAGAGCCGCGCCGGTGCCGCGTGAGCATAGGCGACCACAGCGGGATCCAGAAACGGCAGGCGCGATTCCAAAGAAAACGCTGACGAATTGGCATCTTCAATGCGGAGGTACAGCGGAAGCGGCGAACGCTCCACCTGATCCTGCAACGCGACGGCGAGCGAGTGGCTCGTTGGGCTCAGCGCGACGGCGGCAGCGCCCAGCGGGCCGTTCCGGCGGACGAATGGGCTTAGTGTGGCGAATTCAGCGCCAGGAAGTCCCAGCTGCCGTGCCCAGACATCGGCTTGCGACGTGGTTGCGCGCGCAAGCGATGAGGCCATCGTGCGCGCCAGCAACAAGGCGCCCGCGCGACGGCTTCCCGCCTCAGCCACCGCCTCCGCCAGTGCCACTTGTGCACCTTCCTGCGCGACGACGGATCGCAGGAACGGTCCAACCGTGGAGTTGTAGCCCGCCAGCAGTTCATCGGCGCCTTGACCGTTCAACAACACTTTCACGCGGGCTTTCGCCGCGAGCCCCATGACCAGATAACCCGCGAGCGGCGAAAGCGAGTGAACGGGTTCGTCGTGCGCCAAAAAGAAGGCCGACGCGGTTTGAGTCAGTTGGTCGTCCGCTGCAATCGTCGTGTGCCACTCCGCGCCTGTCTGGGCGATGACGGCGTCGATGAACCGCGTTTCGTCAAACTCCGGCATGAGCGCCGTGAAGGCGTGGCGACAGGTCTTGACGCGTTCCGCCCCAAGAAAACGCGCCGCAGCGCAGGCGATCGTCGTGGAATCGAGACCGCCGGACAAGCACGTACCCACGTCGACGTCAGCACGGAGGCGAATGCGAACCGCGTTGAGCAGCGCGGCGCGGAACCCTTCCTGAAATGTCGCCTCACCCGCTGGCGACGGGTCATAATGCGGAACATCGACCGCCTGCGTACCATCGGCCAACCGAACGCGTTGCATCGGCCGAGTCCCACGCCAAGCGTACAGCCAACCCGGTTCAAGGCGATCAATCCCTTGGTACATCGTACGATGGCTCGCATCCAGCCTGCCAAGATCGAGAAATTGCCGCGCCGTTTCCGCTTGCACGCCGTCGTGCTTGCAACCAGCGGCACGCAGCGCGCGAATCTCGCTGGCAAACGCGATCCAGCCGCCCTCATCGCAGACAAACAGCGGCTTGATGCCCCACGGGTCGCGGCACGCGTACATCGTCTGGGTGGGATGATGCCATGCAAGAACTGCCCACATGCCGTTGAATCGCTCGAACGCGCGCGGGCCCCAGAGCGCCAACGCTTCGACCAGCACCTCGGTGTCGCAGCTCGTGTGAAGCTGCACGCCGCTTTTGGCGAGGATCTCGGCGAGTTCGATGAAGTTGTAGATCTCACCGTTGAAGACGACGCTCCACTCACCGTTTTGCGAGTGAAAGGGCTGATGACCACCCGATGAGAGGTCGAGGATCGAGAGGCGGCGAAAACCCAAGCCGACCGGACCGTCAAACCAGAATCCGTCATCATCCGGGCCGCGGTGGACCATCGCCGCAGCGGCGCGTCTCACCGCAGGTTCGAGCCTGCGCGCGTTCCCTTCTCGGTCAATGACTCCTACCAGCCCGCACATCGGTCAACCCCGGCTGCTCTTCAACAGCGACGCGACAAGGTACGAGAGTCCGCCGCAGCGTGCAAGCACGAAGCGCTGGGAACTGCATCAGCGCGGTGGGCGCCGCCCTGTTTCCAGCCGATTCGGCCTGGGCAATGGAGAGAAGGGCCTGTCGCCATCGCCTACGCCAGCGGCGCGTGCGACAGGCTCATGCTGAGCAAGCTGCGTGAGCCTACACATCCTGACCCACTTCGAATACCAAACGGAACACCGTGAGACCTGTCGCATTTCGGACTGGGACCGCGAAGCGTGCACCTCCGGTGGCACGCCGCGGTGCCGGCGGCTGGGACGTTGGAATTCGGTCGCCGTCTAGACTATGCCAACCCGGAACGAAGGTCGGGGTTGGCGTACGAGCCCAGCGCCGAATCTACTGCGCCGCAAGACCGCGCTACTTCATCCGACGCAGTCGCCACGGGCGGACCGGATCGGCCATGCCTTTGAGGCGCATCTCTTCCATCTCGTCGGCCACCACCTGATGCTGCACGGCTTCCAGGGTCAGCGGCGCGAGCACCACTTCACCCGCCTTGGCCGCTGAACACAGGCGCGAGGCCAGATTCACGCCGCGTCCGAATACCGTGTAGCTCATGGTCCGCGACGAACCGACGTAACCGGCGATGACCTGCGCGGTTGCGATGCCAATGCCGACGCCGATCGGCTCGTGACCCGCCGCCGCCCGTTCGCGGTTGAACTCGCGCACGGCCAGTTGCATCTCGTAAGCCGCTTTGACTGCCAGCAGTTCGTCGTCGTCTGTGCCCAGCGGCGCGCCCCACAGCGCCATCACCGCGTCGCCGATGTACTTATCCAGCGTGCCGTCGTGGGCAAAGATGATGTTGGACACGCGCTCGAAATACTCGTTCATCAACGCGACCATGTCGGTCGGCGCGAGTCGCTCCGTGAGCGACGTAAAGCCGCGAATGTCCGCAAACATAACGGTCACGCGCTTGGTCGCGCCGCCTTTTTCAATGGCCAAATCGCCTGCGACAATGCGGTCCACGAGGTTCGGCGACAACATGCGCGACAGCGAGGAACGCAGCGCAGCTTCCTCCAGCACGCGGCGTTGCAAAAGCACGTTGTCGATGGAAATCGACGCTTGCTTCGACACAGCGACGAGCACGGCGAGGTCCTTCTCCGTGTACAAACCCGAACTGATCAGCGAGTCGACATGCAAGATGCCCAGCGTGCGATCCTGCGTCAGCAGCGGCACCGTCATCGACGACTTGATGCCTTGCAACACAACCGATTGCGCGTTGCCAAAGCGTGCGTCCAGCCGCGCGTCCGTGGACAGCACCGCTTCGCGCTTGAGCAGCACGTGGTTGATGATGGAACGCGGTACTTTGACTTCTTTTTCGTCCGGTCCAATCGGCGCGCCAGCGCGGATGCGCATCGCCGCTTGCACAAGCTGATCCGCCGGATCGCCCGCTTTCTTGTCGTCGACCAACAGCACGACGCCGCGGTCGATTTGCAGCCACTCAAAGATCCGTTTGAGCAAAAGATCCAGCAGCGTATCCACGTCAAACGCCGCGTGCAGGTCGCGCGAAAGGGTGTACGCGAGGCGCAGTTTCTCGTAGTCGGCGCGCAGAATGCGCTCGTCCAGCACCAGATCCGCGCGCATGAAGTCGGCGACGAGATCGACGCGCATCGTGGCGTGAATGCTGGCGGCACCGAGGTCTTCCAGCGGCGTCTCCTGCACCGCGGACGCGTAGCCCGGCGGCGGTGGCGGAATGGCCAACGGATGGCCAGGCGGCGGAGGAGGAGGAGGTGGTGGTGGCGGCGGCGGTGCGAGTTCTTCCGGCGAGACAAAGCGCCAACTGGTGCTGCCGATGCGCACGACGTCGCCATGGCGCAACGCCAACGTACTTTCGACGAGGCGATCGTTGCAGTAGGTGCCGTTGCGGCTGTCGAGGTCGGAAAGGACGTAGGTGGACGTGCCCGGTCGCCGTTGGATCACGGCATGCTCTTTGGACACCAAACGATCGACGATTTGCAGCGTGTTGGTCGGCTGCCGCCCGATCGTAGTGATGTCCGCCAGCAGGATTTCCTGCTCGCTATTGCCTGTGCTCACCCGAACGAGCTTGCAGGGGCGCATCGTCGCAACTCCTCGCGGCTGATGGTCGACGCCCCACGCGCCGACCTGCTGCGGAAAGAGCGTACACTGGCAGAAGCCGCATGGCCAGAGGGGACTGTCACGTGACAGCGTGCGACTTCTGCGCCACGCTTGGCCGCCATGAACCACGTGTCCCGACAATTTCCGCTCCTTCTGCCGGCGCTGGTGGCGCTAGCGCTGCTGGTCTCCCCCACGTGGGGCGCGCTGGACTACCACGCGTCGCTGGCCTTGGCGCCAGTCGTCGGTCTGTGCGCGCTCGCGGTGACGCTTCAAGGCAATTCGCTCTGGCCACGACTCGCGCTGCTCACGGGGCTGCCGCTCCTCACGCTGCTGGTTGGCAGTCTTTTTGTCGCCAACTGCAACCGCGTTTACGGCATCCAGTTCTACGTGCTGGGACCACTTTTCTCCGCGTTTGTCGGCGTAGGTTGGGCGCGGCTGGGGCTGTTGCTCGCGCCGCAAAATCCGCGAAAAGTCGCGTGGCTCGGCGCGCTGTTGTCCGCGCTGCTGCCGCTGGCGCACTTTCTGACAACGCCGCAGGTCTTTGCGTACCACGGGCTGGTCGGGTACGTCGCGGGCGCGCTGTATGAAGACGCTGTGGCGATCCACACGCCGTACCTGACCTGGCGGCTTTTTGACCTGCTCCTGTGGCTACCCGTCGTCTCGCTGCCGCGCCCAAAGTGGACGCCTGGGCTGGTCGTCGCGCAACTCGCGCTACTGGGTACAACACTCGCAGTCGCAGACGCCCAGTCATGGCGTATTTCCAGCATCCGCACGACGCTGACTCAAGACGTGATTGCGCCAGATCAGTTCCACGCGCACTTGCCGGATACTCCTTTCGTGGCGGAGAACGCGGATCTCTGGCGCAACGACGTGGCGTTTCGCTACAACGAACTCGCCCGCGCCTTCGGCTCAGCGCCGCAAGAGCCGCTCGAACTGTTCTTCTACGCGAACGCAGGCCAAAAGCAGCGCCTCATGGGCGCGAACCGGGTGGACATGGCCAAACCGTGGCTGGGTCAGGTGCACATGGTGCTTCCCGATATCGGCTCGACGACGCTGACGCACGAACTCGCCCACGTTTTTGCCGCGCAATGGGCGCGATCCCCGCTGGGTATTCCGCTGCGCTACGGGGTGATTCCAGACGCGGTGGCGATCGAAGGTCTGGCAGTGGCGATGGAGTGGCCCATCCGCTCGAACCTCGATCCGCACCAGTGGACCCGCGCCATGCGGCAAGCAGGGCTCGCGCCGCGGATCACGCAACTGTGGTCGCTCAGCGGCTTCTTGGGCCAACAGAGTGACCGCGCGTACACCGTGGCGGGGTCGTTTCTGCGTTGGCTGGGCGAGACGCGCGGCTGGCCGTTGGTTCGGCTGGTCTACGCGGGCGAGCCGCTGGAGGACGTAACGGGGCAGTCGCTGGGGGCGCTGGAGGCGCAGTGGTCGCGCTTTGTCGATGATCCGCTGCTGCACCCGCTGACGGACGACGACCTGGCGCGCGCGCGGCTGCGCTTTGCCCGTCAGGGGGTGTTTGAGAAACCGTGCGCGCTGGAGACCGGGCGCGCGTGTCAGAAGGCGGATCGTTTTGGCGCGATGGACAAGCCCAAGCGCGCGGTGGCCGTGCGCCAGAAGCTGTTGGCCGCCATCGGGCAGTGGGTCGAGCAAGGATTCGACGACCCAGAGCTGCATCTGGATCTGGCCGACGATCTGGCGCAAGCGGGGCAACTCCAGGACGCCATCGCCGAGTTGGCGGCGCTGGAGGCGCGTTCGGGTCCACAAGCGCTGCATCCGCTGCTGCGGTCGACGGTCGAGTCAGCGCGCGCTGATCTGCTGTGGCGGCTGGGGCACGCGGTGGAAGCCGAGGCGATGTGGCACACCCTGCTTCACCAGCCGCTGGCTGAGCCGTTTCTGCGGACGCTCGAAGTCAAGCTGCACTTTGCCAGACAACCCGCGGCCTCAGAGGCGATGCAAACGCTTTGGTTGACGGGTGCGCATCCTGTCCCGGGCGGCGTGGATGCGGTGCTGGAGCAGCTGTACGTGGCGCTTCCAAACGATCCCGTCGCACGGGCACTCTGGGCGCGGCGTTTGCTGGCACGCGCAGGCGTCGCGACGGGCGTCCGTCTATTGAACGACGTGGTGGCAAACGCATTGGTTGAATTGCCGTACACGACGCGGGAGGCAGCGCGGCAGGTCATGTGGCGGCACGTTGTGGACGCGGAAGTGCCTGACGTTCCACTCTGGACCCGCTTGGTCGCGGAAGGCGCGGTGCCGCCGTCTTTGGTGGCGGAGTGGCTACGCCGCGAAGAAGCGCCGCCGAAGCCACGCGATGCACGACCGTGGTGGGCCAGCCGGTTCCCGCGCGCGCATCGATCGCGTCAGAACGAGTGAGTCTTGCGCTCAGTCAAAGTCGGGGAGGTGGCTGAACAGCGGCGCCAGCGCCTGACCAAGCTTGCCGCCGAGATCGCTCGCCGCCATCGCAAAAAACATCGACACAATGGGCATTCCCGCAGGGTCGCCATTTTGCGTTTGCCAGTCTGCGAGCGCGTCGTCATCGGCAAAAAACACGCCGGCTGCCATCGCTGAGGTGGGCGTCCCCACGGCCAGCCAAGCGGGGAGAAACAAAGCCACACCCTCGGGATCGCGCGTGTGAACGCCCTCTTCATCGGCCGACAAACGCAGCGAAACCGAAGCATTTAGAGCACATCGCCCGCGAATCACGCCGGCGTGCTGCAGCGCGATCGGCGCGGCCAAGGCCGCCAGCGGTCCAAGCAGGCTGACCTCGTGTTTGTCGTCCAGCACCAGCGTCAAGTCCGTCTTCCGCGTCGCGAACAGACAGCCCAACGAGATCACGCGGTTTTCCGCCGTCTCCAGAAGTCCGGATTGCTGCAGCCACGGGAGCTCCGCGCGCAGATCGTGCGGCGCAATATCCAGCGTGTGCGCGGTAGTTTCGATCAGCGAATCGACGGAAGGCAGCCAGCCACGGCCAAGAAGCCCAGAAGTAGCGGTACTGACCAAGCCACGCGCCGCGGGAGACGCGTTCGCGGCAACTCGGCACAGATGTTCGAGCAACTCCAGCCCAGCAGGCACGGCGGCGGCGGTCATGACAAGAACCTCGGTTGCCCGACGACGCTGCCCGCGAATGGCTGGAACAACGCTGCGGGATGAGCCCTTGGTGTTCAAATAGGCTCGCACGACGCGGCGTCGTTGCAAGCCTCTGTGCTTGAATCGGCTTGTCACACGCGGCAGGGACGAGCCACCTGTAGTTCAAGCCGGTTGCAGCACGCGGTGGGGGACGAGCCCCCTTCAGTTCAAGCGGCTTGCTGCACGCGGCGGGCGACGAGCCCCCGCCCTACTTGGCGGCGTGCAACGCTTTGGCGAGGCGACCGATCTTGCGCGAGGCGCGCTTCTTGGGGATGACGCCCTTGGCGGCGCTACCGGCGAGCTGCGCGGCGGTGGCGGAAAAGAGCGCTTCGCCCTTGCCTTCGCCGATGGCCACGGTCAGCTTCTTGACGGCGGTACGGTTCGCGGCGCGACCCGCACGGTTGCGGTCGCGGCGCTTGATGTTCTGCTTGGCGCGCTTTTCAGCGGACGGATGGTTGGCCACAGGTTCCTCGCTCTCATAAGGCGGTCAATTCACAGATGAATTCACCGATTGGTTCTGCCCGAACGCACGCTAAAGCGCACACGCGGGGCCGAAAAGTTACGGCATTTTGTCAGTCTCGTCAAGGTGATCCGGCGTCCGCCGCGCCAATCGTTGAGACGTCGTCGCCACCGTACGCGTCATCGGTGGCCGAAGGCGCGGGAGAGAGGCCACACACGCCACGATCGCACCAGAGCGCGTGACCGCCCACAGCCGGACACGCGGGATCACCTGCGCAGGCAAACGTCGCGCACTGACTTGCGGCACACACCCCGGAATAACACGCATCTCCGGCTGTTCCCGTACACGATTCCGCCAAATCCGCGACGACGTCGATCGCCGATTCCACGCTGCTCTGGCGCCCCAAATCGTCGGTCACGACAAGGCGCACTGCGTAATGCCCCGGTTGCGTAAAGGTCCACGGCAAGGTCGGCAATTGACGATTCACAGCGGGATAGGTCGCGATCTCAAAGCGAAAACCCATGATCCGCGTTCCAGCGAGACCGGGGTCAGAATCCGGCGCCTTGGCGATCGCCGTCGTGCTCGCGTCCAGCAGGATCTCTTGGCCGGTACGCACGGCGACAGGATGCCACAGCCCCGCGATCGGCGGCGGCGGCTCGATCGTCGACGTCTTGTCGCACCCCACCAGCACGAGCACCAGCGCGATCAAAGGATTTCGTAAGGCTTGCTTCACGTTTCCCCAGAACAGCCGCGGCACTTACGCGGGCGTCGCGTTCGAGTCTGTGCGGCGAGCGCGGCGGTGTCAAACCACGTGACCGACCAGATCGTGTTCGCTCGCCTGCGTGATGAGCACACGGCGGATCTGCCCGCGCCCGACGTCCCGCGGCGCGTCGTTGATGTAGACCACGCCGTCGATCTCCGGCGCCTGTCCCGCTGTCCGACCTTGCAACAACAGGTCCGTCTCGTCGCTGAGCCCTTCCACGAGCACGTCCAGTTCTTGGCCGATCATGCCTTTGAGGAGTTGCTTGGAAATCGCCGCTTGCGCCTTCATCAGCTTGCTCACGCGCGACTTCTTCACCGCCGACGTCAGCTGATTTTCCAATCGCGCGCTCAGCGTGCCTTCCTCGCGGCTGTACGCAAAACAGCCCGCGCGGTGGAAGCGCTGCTCTTTCACAAAGTCGAGGAGCTGCTGGTAGTCCGCCTCGCCTTCACCTGGATGCCCGACAAGGAAGGTCGTGCGCAGCGTGAGCCCCGGAATGCGCCGCCGCATGTTGGCAAGCAGCGCTTCGATTTCGGCGCGTGTCGTCTTGCGCTTCATCGCCGTCAGCACCCGATCGCTCGCGTGTTGCAGCGGCATGTCGATGTACTTCACGCAATTGTCCGTCTCCGCGATCGCGTCCAGAAGCGCGTCAGAGACGTTGTGCGGATACGCGTACATCAACCGCACCCACCGCAGCCCGTCGACCTGCCCCAGTCCACGCACGAGCTTGGTCAGCGCTTCCGGGTCGTGAATATCCTCGCCGTAGTGCGTCAGATCCTGGGCGACCAGATTGATTTCCACCACGCCGCGTTCAACGAGCTGCCTGGCTTCCGCGACGCAATCCGCGACCGTCCGCGAGCGCTGCACGCCGCGCAGCTTGGGAATGATGCAGAAACTGCACGCCTGATCGCAGCCTTCCGCGATCTTCAGGTAGGTCGAGAAGCTGTCGGGCGCGATCCACCGCGGCTCCAAATGATCCGCGATGTATTCCGGACGCGGCTTGCGCGCCGTCTGCTGCTGCGCCACGCCCGTTTCAAGGCCCAAGCGCGTCGCCAGGTGGTCGTATTCGCCCGTGCCCAGAAACACGTCCACTTCCGGCAGCTCCGCGGCCAGTTCTTCCGCGTGGCGCTGCGCCAGACAACCGGCGACGACCAGACGCGTTCCCGGACGCAGCGACTTCACTTCAGCCAGATCCAGAATGGCGCCGACGCTTTCCTTCTTGGAATCCTCAATGAACGCGCAGGTATTGACGATGAGCAAATCGGCCTCGCTCGCCTCCCCGGTCAACGTATACCCAGCGGCTTCGGCTTGGCCGAGCATGATTTCACTGTCCACACGGTTCTTTGGGCAGCCAAGGGAAACCATGTGAACGCGTTTGTGCGGTGCTTGAATCGTCACTGTGAGCTAAAACTCCTCAGCTTCCGTGCCAAACCAGTTGTTCAGCTCAGTCGCGTCATCGCCATCGACAGAACCGTCGACGGCAAGATCGTAAAGCTCATTCCACGATGTGTCTGGAAAAAAGAACGTTTTGCCATTGCCCCACGTACGTACGACGCCACGACCTTGGCGATAGGCCATGTCGATGAGGTCCGCGCCGTCGACCAAACCGCTCAGGTTGACGTCGCCCGGCGTGCCGACGACGAACTTGCGGAGCAACTGCCGCTGCCAATCGCACTTCACGCGCAAAGGCGCCGACGGCACTGCAAATTCCTGCACCTGCGGTTCATCCGCGATAGCTTGAACGTCCATCACGACGTCGAACGGCGCGCTGGCGACTGTCTCGATGTGTACGGGCAAGCGGAAGCGATACGGCTTGATCTTGGCATCCGCCGGTTGCACGACGCGGACCCGGACGCTCCACGTACCGTCTTCATGGTGAATCGGGCGCGCCGAGACTTGCGCCTTGATGAGGCCTACGCGGCTGAACCACTGCGTGAAGAACCAGCCGAGGTCCAGACCGGAGGTCTTTTCCACAACCGCACGCAGCTGCGCGAGTGACGCGTAGTCGCGGCCATACTTCTTGCCGTACTCGCCCAGCGCCTTCGTCATCACTTCATCGCCTACTTCCCGGCGCAGCATGTCAAAGACGACGGCGCCCTTGTGGTAGATGATGTCGACGTACTTGGCGGCGGAGTAGACGCCGGACGAGTTCACCGCTTTGTCTTCCGCAATCGCAACGGTGTAGGCAAAGCTCAGGTTATTGGTCAGCATTTGCGAGCGGTTGCCGAGGTTGACTTCGGTATACCAGCAGCTGGAGAACTCCGAGAGCGACTCCGACAAGCAGACATCGCCCAAGCCCTGCGGTGCCACGTAATTGCCCCACCACTGGTGCGCGATCTCGTGCGCGAGCAGTTCCACAGCCTGCGACCAACCGTTATTGTCCGGCGCACCGTCAAAAACGCTCTGAATCGCGAAGATGCCCATCAGGAACGACTCGCCGCCGCCGAAGTTGTCCGACAACTGGATCATGTTCAGATCCGTCCACGGGAACTTGGTCATGTTCTTGCCGTAGAACGCCAGCACGTCGCTCACCAGTTTGGCGATCGTGCCCGCGTTGCTGGCGTAGCTGCTGATGGTGTAGATGCGGATCGGGTTGTTGTCCTCGCTTTTGCTCTCAAAAAGCTTGTACGAGGAGATCGCGAACGCGTCGTTGTGCTCGCTGCGTTCGGGCTGCTCGAAGTGCCACAGCTTGTGCCCGTCCGCGAGGATTTCCACGCCTTTTGGCAGGCCGGTGCCCGCAGCGACTTCATTTGCACCCGTCCGAATGTGCAGCTTCGACGAGAACGGCGTGTGACCGTCATTGTACGGATTGACGCCGACCGAACCCGCCATCCAGTGGTAAGTGCCCTGCGTGTTGCACTGCAGGAAGCCCTGGAAGCCCTGCCCGCAGGCCAACTTCACGACGCGGTGAAGCTTGAGGATGAACTCACTTTCCGCTGTCGCCGCGCTCGGCAACTCCACGGTGTACGACGAATTCGCCGAGCCAAGCCCGCCCACCGTCGTCTTCAACGGCTGGTCGTCCGCGGTGGTCACGGTCCACGTCTCGCCGTTGTCGCCGTAGAACATCAGCGCGTTCACGCCTTTGTCGGTCACGTGCACCGTCAGCAGCGAGTCCGTGGTGACTTGCGTGTTCTTGGTGTCCAGATCGACCGTGATGTCCTGATGCAGCACCGTCCACGCCGACGCGCCAAGGTTGGCAAAATTCGCCGCGCCCAACGCCGCAGTTTCGTCCGTTTGACCCGGCAACTTGCGGTGCGCGTGCGCCGCCTCCCGCTCCTGCCATGCGCGACGGTTCGCCAGCGACGTGCCCGGCAGCGTGGGCATGTCCGCGCCCTCCAGAAAGGTTGGCAACGTGGGCGTCGCCGCCAGAACGGGCGCGGTCAGATAGGTACACAGCAGCGAGGCAAGAACAAGCTTCTTCATGACGTGCCTCACTTGTTTTGCCAAACGATTTCAAGGTGGCCCCAGTCCGTCGGCACGTCCGTGTACGCGCCGTTCCGAACTACCAACGTATTGGGATCAAACGAGATCGTCGTCGCGCCCTTCTTCAGCATTTCGAACTCCAGCACCAGCCACGTTTCCTTGGTCACTTTCGCGCCATAAGGCGTGTCAAACGGCGACGGGACGTTCGAAAAACGCGCGCCGCCGAGCAGGATGCGACCCGTTGGCGCTTCCTTGGCGACTGCGCGCGGCTTGTAGTCGCTTGTGTTCTTGTCCGAACCGAGCGGCACGGCGTTGGCTTGCATCAGCGTCAGCTGTAGCACCGCGGGATCGTAGTGAAGATGCCCGGCGATCCCGAACAAGTCCTTGAAATCGCTGATCGCAACTTCGACGTGCACGCGCTGCGTGTCGGTCCAGGACCCTTCAAAAGAGACAGCACCCGTCGTCGCCGTTCCACCCACTGGCAGAAAGACCGGCGCAGTACCCTGCGTCGTCACCTGAGCGTCGACGTCGGCAGCGCCAACCGTGGCGTCATCAACTGCTTGAACAGCCGAATCTTCACCACACGACGCGAGGCCCAAGGCCAAGAGAAGTGCAGCGATAACATTTTGAACTTGCATCGAAAGTCCTCACGCGCTACAGACGTTCGACGCGGATGCGGCGAACAGCGGCAGGCAAAGTAGCGGAATGCTCGGCCTGTCGCAATCACCGAACGCGCAAGGTAGCCGTCGTGAACCTTCTCTGACCGCTCGGCAACAGAAGGATCGAGGACCGGGCAGGCGCCCCGGCAGGCGCGGCAAATGGCACAGGTGAGAAGCATGGCCATCGTTCCCGATCGCGACGAACGTCTGGAATCAGACGCCCAGGATCAAGCGCTTGTGCTCGCGTATCAGCGCGGCAATGGCCACGCGTTGAGCGAACTGTACCGGCGGCACAGTCGCCGCGTGGAGTCCGTGGCGCGGAACCTGCTGGGCGCGTCAAGCGAATTGGAAGACGTCGTGCAGGACGTGTTCATCGAGCTGCAGCGCGCGCTCTACCGCTTCCGCGGCGATTCGCGCTTCACGACGTGGCTGCACCGCATCACCGTGAACGTGGCACTGCAATACCTCCGTCGCGGGCGGCGCAAAGGCTGGCTGCGTTGGGTCGGGCTGGATAACGTCATGGAATCGCAGAGTCGAGCGACCCATACGGAAGGTCGGATCGAAGCGCGGGACACGTGCCGCGCGCTCTATGAAGTCCTCGGTGACATTTCCGAGAAGAAGTATGTGGTATTTGCGCTGTACGAGTTGGAAGGGATGTCTCTCGAAGAGATTGCAACAACCCTCGACATCGGTGTGAACACTGTAAAGTCGCGACTTTTCCACGCGCGGCAGGAAGTTTTTGAGGCGGCACGTGCCAAAGGCGTGTTGCCCAGCCACGCACTACAGGTGATCAAATGAGCCCGATCGACAACAACACGTGCCCGGATTCGGCCGTTTGGCTGGACTTGTTCGACGCACGGCATCGCGAGACGCCCGCGGACGCGGCGCTGCACGAACACTTGTCGGCGTGCACGACCTGCACCGCGGTTGCCGATGACGTGCGCAAGTACCAGACGCTGCTGCTGCGCGGTCGCGCGCCCGGTTTGACGCAGGAACAGCGCCAGAGCCTGGATGAACGCGTGCACCTGCTGTCCGGACGCTGGCAAAAGCCGCCGCGCGTGTCGCCTGGATTCGTCTGGGGGCTGGCGCTCGCGAGCGCTGCGGCGCTGGTCTTTGTGACTGCACAGCCGTTTCTGGAGAAGTCGCATCAGAATCAGGTGGCTTTTCAGCAGATGGTGATCGATTCGACAGCGCCGTCCGTGGACAATCCCGGCGCGGGCGTCATCACCAGTCTGGTGGAAGGCGACGTGGAGATCGCGGCGCGCGATGGCCGTTGGCGCAAGCTGACGGGTGGCGACACGCTGCGCTTTGGTCACCGGCTGCGGACGCCAAAATTGGCGGCACACGCGAGTCGCGTGGTGGTGCCGGGACGTTTTGAGCTGCAGCTCGCGCCGAACACCGAGCTGGACGTGCTGGCGATGGCCGACCGCGACGCGTTCCTGCGGCTGCGCCACGGTGAAGTCGAGTGCCAGGTGGACAAACTCAAGGCGGGTCAGCGCTACGGCGTGATGTTTGCCGGCTTCCGCGCTTCGGTCGTCGGTACGCGCTTTGTCATTCGCCACGACGACAACGACTCTGGCGTCGCCGTGCAAGTGACCGAAGGCGCGGTTCGCGTGGATCAGGCGGATGATCCGTATGCGTTGCCCGGTGACACGCTGACGATGGTGCGCGCGGGCAATCGCTGGCAGTACGCCGGTGGGCGCATGGCGCTGGAGCCGATCCCCGCCGTTGCGCCGGTACAAGCGCTGCCGGCGGCGCAGGTGGAGCCAGTCGTCGCCCCGGCTGCCGAGCCCGTTGGCGCGCCTGAAGCTGCCGCCGTGCCGGTTGCAGCGCGTGCGGTGGCGCGTCCGACCGATCGCGCCGCTTCGACCGTCGTCGTGGAAAAGGCGACGCCGCGTGCGTACAACTTCCCGGCGGCGACCGCGTTGCAGCCGCATGCGATTGTGATTGAAGTGCCGCCGCAGCAGATGCCACCGCCTGAGCAGATGCCGATCCACCCGTCTGCGCCGGGGCATGCGGAGACGCCGGGGTTTGAGCGGTAGGCGTGTGGCGTGGGAGCACGCGGGCCAGCGGTGCGAAACTCCGCCACAAGTTGCTACGCTGCCGCAGCGACACGCGTCGCAGCCGCGAGAACCCGATGAACGCAGACGACATCGTGACCGAGAGCGTCCGCCGCATTGCCGCGCAATTCGCGCCGCGACGCATCGTGCTATTTGGCTCGCGGGCACGGGGCGACGCGAGCACGGACTCTGACTTCGACCTGCTGGTGGTCGTGGACGGCGAGCCGGACTGCCATCAGGTCGCTGGGGCAATCCGCTGGGCGCTGCGCGACCTGCCGACGTCGTTTGACATCCTGGTCGAGTCGAGCGCGCATTGGCAGAAGTGGCGACACGTCCGGCCGGCGCTGGAACACGCGATTGACCGCGATGGGCGGGTGGTGCTCGATGCCGCCGCGTGAGTTGTTGCGCGAGCTGGCCCAGTCCTGGCTCGACAAGGCCAAGGGCGACCCGGAGTTTGCCTACCCCGGTCGGGAACGTGAGCGCGCGCCCGGCTGGGGCATCGCGTTTCATTGCCAACAGGCCGTTGAGAAAGCGCTGAAAGGCGCGATCACGTTGCAGGATGCTGAGGTGCCGAGAACCCACGACGTCGTGCGGCTCCGCGCCGCGCTGCTGGAGCTCGGGACTGCGTCGCCACTTCACGACGTCGAAGTGCAGGCGCTGCTGCCTTACGCGGTGGATGACCGTTACCCGCGCCTGACGTTGTCGGCGGTGTCGCGGGAGGAAGCGCTGCTGTTGCTGCCAGTGGCAGAGCGGACGGTGGCTTGGCTGGCTGGGTTGGTCGAGGCGTGACTGGTGGTGCGCGGCTCGACCGTCTTGGAACCGTGCGGGTGAGTGGGCGGGCCACCATCCGGGAACACCGACCTGCTTACTGACGTACCCACGTCACGGCAACCCCAATGGAACCGCGCGCGTAAGCAAGCGGGCCACCATCTCGAAACACCGACCCGCTTACTGACGTGCGCGGTTCCACGGGGACCGTGCGGGACTGCGGGTGCACGGACCCGCTCACCGACGTACCCTCGTCACGGCAACCCTAATGGAACCGCGCGCGTAAGCAAGCGGGCCACCATCCCGGAACACGGACCCGCTCACTGACGTGCGCGGTTCCACGGGGACCGTGCGGGACTGCGGGTGCACGGCCCCGCTCACCGACGTACTCAGGTGGGGGGGCAACCCCAATGGAGCCGCGCGCGTGAGCAACGTGCGCGGCCTGACCGGTCTTGGCGTGTCGTGACGGCACTGGTCCGTCTGGTCGCCCGGCGCCGGTTCTGTCTCGGTGCCATGTCCAGCTTTTCCCTGTCAATACAAGCCGCTAGCGCGTCTTTTCAGGGGAACGGTGGAACAGGAAGTCAGGGGTAGAACCTCAGACACAATACCAGTAACCACAGATCTCGCGGTCCGCTACCGCTTTCACCCGCTTTTCGGCCACCGTCTGCTGGTCACGGCC
>CAITYF010000043.1 GCA_903896545.1 uncultured Myxococcales bacterium
AGAAAGCCTGTAAAGTTGCCGATATCCGTCGAGGTCGTTCATGATGATCACCGCGGATCACGAGTCCGTGGTGATGCAGCAGATCAGGCGCGAGCGGTTTCGTCAATTTTGCGAGGGGTTCGGGAGCTTGCGATCGCCCTGGTCCGAGCGGGCAACAGGCTTGACCCACACAGTTTGGTGTTGGACAAAGGTCGGACTGTTTCGAGGAAGCAGTGGCCATACGCCCAAGCAAACGACGCGGTTGGATGATGCGATGGAGCCGCTGCCTTGGGCAGACACGCCCGATCCGCTGCATGGGGCGGGTACGCGCAGGGCAAACGTGTGACTATGGGGCCTGCAGCGTCTGGTGGCTGGGACGGTGGCAAACGCGCATCCGGCGCGACATTACTGCGAGACCACGGCGCTCCCCGCCATGGCAAACTTCGCCCCGGTCGTCGCATGCTTCAGCAGCAGATCTTCCGCGGTAACCGTGAACTGATGCGCGGACACGTCGCTGACGCGAAAGCCGCCGCTGACGGCAATGATGCCGCTGTTGTTCTCGGCGAAGCTGACGACGCCGACGACCGTGCCGCCACCGGGGAGGACGCTCGTTGTCGCCGGGATCAGGTCGCCGCTGTGCCAAGCGCCACTGCTGCGGTTGGCGAAGAACGAGAACGTTCGGTCGACGCACGCATTTTCTGTTCCGGCTGAAAGCGAAAAGGACACGGAAGTTTCGGCGAAAGCCCCGCGAATCCGCCACGGCAGCAAATCCGCGGGCGCTGGACCCGCGCCGGATTGCAGCGCAAACGCGAACTGACCGTGCACGTTCAGCGGAATCGCCGCCGTGCGCGGCGTGGCCAGATACAGCGACCCGATCGACACGGACGAAGACGGCGTGTCCCAGAACAACACAGCGCCGTCGTTTCGCATCGCCAGAGCGTGCGTCAAAAGCGGATTCTCCGTGTGGCTCCCATCCAGTTGCTTCAGCACGCCGCAGCTCTCGACGGGCCAGATGTCGCCGTGGAGGCGCAGATACGCCTTCTGCGCAGGAACGCCGGTCGCGTAGAGCACATCGCCGACGTCATTGAAGGCGTACGCCTCGCCCATCTCTGTCCCCACGGTTTCCACGCCCGCGGCACTGCGAATGGCGGGAATACCGGCCACAAGTCCAAGAATCTGCCCGATGTTGTTGATTCCCCAGACGTCGCAACACGTATTCAATTGCACCGCAAAGCCCAGATCGAACTGCGTCTTGCCGATATCCACTTTGCTGAAATTGCGGATGAGCTGCAGGCGCGGCAGGTCTGGCTCGTTGTTTTTGCAGTCCAAAAATCCATGCTGGTCAAATCGCACCAGGATCGAGCCATCTGTTCCCACTTGCTGCGGGACAAAGCACGGCATGACCAGGTTTAGCTTGGCGTCGTGAATGTCCAGGTCGTCCAGCAACGGATAAGCGGGAGCTGGATTTTGGCCTGGTTTCCAAGTCATCCAGTATTGGCCGACCGTATCACGCGTGACAAAAGTACCGTCGGGCTGCCGCAACACAGGCGTGCACGCGCGACCTTCGCACTCGCGCACGGTGCCGTCCAACAGGACCCAGCCGCCCGTCAGCGTCTGCGCGTCGATGCCGGTGCTGCTTCCGCCGTAATTCTTTTCATCCTGATACCAGGTGATTTGCGCGTTGCTCAGGGTAAATCCACCGGGGATTTTTCCTTCCGGAATCGCCACATTCGTCCGGCTGCCATCGGGGTGGAAAACGTGAACAACACCGCTGCTTTGTTCCTGATACACAACCGAGCCGTCCGGCAAGAATTGTGGCGGCAAGCTCGCCGAATCGCCCATGCGCGGAATCGCAAGGCTCGCGGTCACTTGCTGGACGTCCCAATACAAGTGCGGCAGTGGCGTCGTCGTTGTCGGCTCCGAGGTGCCGCAGGCGGTCAGCTGGGCCAGGAAGAGTAGCGGCAGGATGCGTTTCGTCATGGCCGTCATGCTAGCGCGCGGCGTTCCACGTTGTCACTTCGCTGTTTGCTCTCGCCGCCTCACGCATCGGGATCGTCGCGCGGTGCCAATTGATCCCCGGGCCAATTCGTGGCAACAAATCGACGCCGCACATTTTTCGCGCTGAGGATTACGATGCATCGCCGAATCGCCGTCGCCCTGACTCTGGGGGCCCTCTCTGCTTGCACCACGTTTGCGCCTCCGCCGATGATGATGCATCAAACCGAAACGACATTTCGCAGCGAGCCGGGCGCGGTCAACCTGGGCGGCTTTGTCGGTGGCGGAGCGGCGGGGCTCCCCTTTGGCGATGGTTTTCTGGGCGCGCTGGGCGTCGCCGACGTTTTGGCGCCGGCAGGCTGGAAATTCGGCGCGTCCGGCGCGATTGGCCTCAATACGAGCACCAGTTCTTCTTCGTCCTCGTCGCCTGCCGTGAACGGCAGCTTGAAGTCTGGGCGCCTCTTTGCCCAGTACCTGTTGCCGGCTCCCCCAAACCGCCACAATCCGGTGAATCCCGCCGCCACCGCCATTTCGCGGCAAGCGCAGCGCGC
>CAITYF010000044.1 GCA_903896545.1 uncultured Myxococcales bacterium
AAGCGAATTCGTACCGGCTGCGCGAGGCCGAGGAGCGGGCGGCAAGCAAGGCGGCGGTCCGGGCTGCACGGCGTCGCTGACTGCCGCGGAGGGGTACGCGGAAAAAGCCGGAGAGTGGCGGAAAGTCGAAGCCGTCAACATGAGCCCCCGCTGGGAGAGAAACTGCGGATTTTTGCCTTCATGGGCACCGATTTGCCGCGGTTCAAGGGGTACGACAACCGGACGCACGAGGCCGCGCTTGCGGTGGGGCAAGCGGCCAAGGACAAGGACGGCGTGGAAGTGGCGGCTCGCTTTCGCATCCTGCAAGCCAGATGCAACGCGTGCCACGATGAATTTCGCAAGCCATTCGTCGCTCACTTCTATGGCACGCGCTGACGGGCAATGAACAGCGCGAGCTCGGAGGCCGTTTCATGAACGTTGCCAGATTCTTCGTGGAGAAACGTCACATCTCGTGGGTTGCCCTCGTCGCGACGCTCGTCTGGGGCGTCGTTGCCTGGCGGCACATGCCGCAGCGCAAGGACCCTGAGGTCGTGATCAAGACTGCCGTAGTGACCACGACCTGGCCCGGCGCGGACGCGCAAGACGTCGAGCAGCTGGTCACGCGGGTCATCGAGCGCGCCGCCGGCCAAGTGCCACGGGTGGACCGCATCACGTCAACGACGCGCACGGGTGTGTCCACCGTCTTTGTGAGCCTGGAAGACAACGCCCGACGCGGCGATCTGGAGCCGGCGTGGGCAGACCTTCGTGCCCGATTGGACCTTGTTGCACGGACGCTACCGCCGGGCAGTCAGCCGCCGGCCCTCAACTCCCACTTTGGCGACACGGCCACCGTCGTTCTCAGCGTTGCCAGCCCCCCTGTCGATGACATCGAGCTGGACGTGCGCGCCGACGCGATCCGGCGCGCGCTGGAACGGCACCGATCTGCGATGGGCGACACGCGCGGGCGGATCGCTACGGTTTTCGTACCCGCGACCGGCGTGTCGCGAACCACCGTGGCGCGCGCGGCCGAACGCTATTTGGTGCTCGGACGCGAGTTGAAGGCGCTGGAGGACGGCGCGGTGGTGTGGGGCACTGGCTTCGTGGCTCTGGACTTTCGTGCGCTGAAACCAGAGGCCGTCCCTGAGCTCGATGCGGCGTTTCGCCGGGAGGTGATGGGCGCCGAGATGCCGCACCCGGATGTTTGGGGCCCCATCACCCTCACAGACCTGTCGGAGGTGCGCGGCAAGCTGGCAGCGGCGGCCGGTGATAAGTACAGTTGGCGACGCCTTGACGAAATTTCATCCGTCCTCCGCGACGAGATTGCCCGCTTGCCTGATGTGGCACGCGTTGATCGCAGCGGCGTGGTGCCCGAGCGCGTGCAACTGCTGTATTCGCAGGAGCGTCTCGCGTCGTTCGGTCTGCATCCGCGCCAGATCGGCGACGCGCTTCGAGCGCGCAACATCACGCTGCCTGCGGGCAGTATCAGCACCGGCCAGCGCGTCCTGCTCGTTGACCCATCCGGCGCCTTCGCGAGCGTAGCGGACATCTTGGACACCGTCGTTGCCAACACCAAGGATGGTCGCCCCATCTACGTGCGCGACGTGGCCGAGCCCCATCGAACCTATGAAACGCCAGTATCCGATGCCAGTTGGCTCAGCTGGCAAGACGCGAAGGGGCACTGGCACCGCACGCGCTCCATCGCAGTCGCGGTGCAGGCGCGTCCCGGCGCTCAGGTGGTCGAGGTGGGCAGGCGCTTGGAGCAGCTGCTCCAGAATGCCCGTGGTCGCCTCCCGTCCGACTTGATTCTGGTCCGGACGAGCGATCAACCCGATCTGGTTGCAGCAAAAATCAGCGAGTTTACGAGGAGCTTGGCGGAAGCGGTCGCCATCGTCATCGCCATCGCGCTGCTGTTCATGGAGCGGCGCAGCGCTTTTCTGGTCGCTGCGAGCATTCCGCTCACTTTGGCCATGACCTTCGGGTTCATGGACATGCTGGGCCTGGACCTGCAGCAGGTGTCGATCGCTGCGCTTATCATCGCGCTCGGACTGCTGGTCGACGATCCCGTGATCGCGAGCGACGCCATCAACCGCGAGATCGCTCACGGGGTCTCCCGCCAGCGTGCGGCTTGGCAGGGACCGACGAAGTTGGCCAAGGCGATCCTCTTCGCCACGCTGACGAACATCGTCGCGTTTGCGCCACTGCTGATGGTCTCCGGCAGCATGGGCGACTTCATCTACGCGCTGCCGATGGTCGTGACGCTCGCGCTGGTCTCCAGCCGCATCGTCTCGATGACGTTCATGCCGCTGCTCGGCTACTACCTGCTGCGCGGTCAGTCCGGGTACGAGGCCGCGTTGAATGGTACGGGGAAGGCCGCAAACTTGGCGCGCAAGTACAACGCGGTCACCGAGTGGATACTGGACCACAAGGGCAAGAGCATGGCCGGGTTCTTGGTCTTTCTGGTTCTGGGCCTGCTGCCCGCGGGGCTTATCCGTACCCAGTTCTTCCCAGAAGAGGCGATGGCCCGGTTCTACGTTCACATTCGACTGCCGGAAGGGGCGGATGTTCGGGCGACGCAAGCGGTCAGCGACGCGGCTTGGCAGGTGCTGCGGGACACGGAGGGGCCGCTCCTTGCACAGGTCACGACGTTTGTCGGCAATGGCGGTCCGCGTTGGTGGAGCAACGTCGCGCCGGAGCCAAAGAACCCCTCGTACGCGCTGATGATTGTTGAGGTGCGGGACCCGGAAGACAGCAAAGCGATGATAGCCCGTGTTCAACGGTCCTTGACCCAGCGCGTTGCCGGCGCGCGCTACGAGGTCTACCGCATTTCGTCGGGCAAGCCTGCCGTGACGCCGGTCGAAGTACGCCTATCGGGTCCGGACATCGACGTGCTGCGCGAGCAAGCTGAGCGCGTTAAGGTGATCCTCCGAGGCGTGCCGCAGACAGGAGATGTCACGGACGATTGGGGGGCGGATGCGCTCAAACTTCGAGTGGAGGTCGACGAGCCGCGCGCCAACGCTGCAGGGGTGACACACGCGGACGTCGCGACCTCGGCGATGCTGGCGCTGAGCGGCAATGTCGTCACCCAACTGCGCGAGCAAGACCGCCTGATCGACGTGGTGCTCCGGATGCAGCCCGATGAGCGCGGGCAAGCTTCGCAGATCCGGGATCTCTATGTTTGGGGCAGTAAGACCGGACGCGCTGTGCCGATTGAACAGGTCGCGCGTTTGGAACGGACCCTGAAGCCCCAGAAGCTGGTGCGCTACGCCCAGGAACGCACTTTGACAGTTGGCGCCATCCCTCATGACGGCGAATTGGCGTCCGTCCTGCTGGCAGGGGCGCGGGCCAAACTGGACGCCATCGCATTGCCGCCGGGGTATCGTCTCGAGTTTGGCGGCGAGCAGGAGCAGCAGCAGAAGGCGTTCGCGACAGTCAGCATCGCGCTGAAGGTCTCGGTCGTGCTCATTTTCTTGGTCCTTGTGTGGCAGTTTGCCCATGTGTTCAAACCACTCATCGTCTTTGCGTCGATTCCTTTCGGACTTGTCGGCGTCGTGCTCGGTCTCACCGCGACCCACACCAACTTTGGCTTCATGGCGTTCCTCGGCGTTGCAAGCCTGATTGGCGTGATTGTCAGTCACATCATTGTGCTTTTTGACTTCATCGAGGAAGCGCGCCAACACGGGGTTGGTCTCCATCGGGCGGTCATCGACGCGGGGCTGGTTCGGCTCCGCCCGGTGCTGGTCACGGTGCTGGCGACGGTGGGCGGACTGATTCCGCTGGCGCTGGAGGGGGGCCCGATGTGGCGCCAATTGGTCTACGTGCAGATTGGCGGTCTGCTGTTGGCGACGGTAGTCACCAAGGGCGTCGTGCCGCTGCTCTACGTGGTGTTCGTCGAGTCCTTTGGCTTGATCCGATGGGCCCCGGATCCAGTCGACGACGACGCGGGTTGACCGCACGGCGTGAAGGGCAGGGGGCGACGGGCGGCCAACTGCGCGTGCCGCGCGTGTCGTGCCATGGCGGTGCCCACTGCTTCACGCTGCGGCTCAAGCCGTCCGCAACGCGCCGGATGACGCGGTCCTCAGCGCGACACATGGTTTTGTCACGGCGGACTGAGCTTCTTGCGCTGCGACTCACGCCCGCGGTGTGAGTTGGGGCCAAGCACGCTCAAATGCAGCGAGAGCCTCAGCGACGATAGTCTCCGGATTTTCCGCTTGGGACCATCGGCGGATGTACAAGTCGCCGCAATCGAGCCATTCATGCGTCGGCTCGTCTGTCCGCGCGAGCTCTGGCCCCGCTTGAAGGCTGGTCGCGAGGACGATTTCGTCCCCCTTTCCCTCTCTGGGGATGCCGAGGAACCAGTGCGTTTGAGGCATCGCAGTCGTGAACCAGTCGAGATACCCAGTCCAGTTGTCGTTGGAGCCCCGTTCAACGTTCAGCAGGCAGCCAGCGGGAACAGCGTTGCTGCGGACCAAGGCGACGAGCTTTGTCCAGAGCGCGACCTGAGCGGAACTCTGTCCGCGCGCATCAATTTCTACGGTGGCTGTTCGCCAACGTTTGTCGAATTCAGATGCAATTTCAACTGCTGCCGCCAGCCACGCTCTTTCGCATTCGGCAACTGCGTCGCGCAGAAGCGCATCGGGAGCGACCCGCGTCGCAAGTGGCTCTGCCCTTTTGCCTTTTGTGCCCTCTAGCGTAAATTCGAGCGTCGGCAGCGCGGCGGCCCACCGCATCCGCAGGACGAATTCCTTGCCGTCGGGGAGCGCCCACCGCTGCTTGATTCGGGGAGTATCGCTGACGTTGATTTCGACGTCCGCGCTTTGGATGCGCGCGAACGTCTCCCGGATCACCGCTGAACCGGCCTGTTGCAACACGCGCAACCCGGCTTCGATGGCATCGAGATGTTCAAGATACAGCCGTCCAAGAGCCGGAATTTCTGATTTCGCCATTCGCAACCTCGCTTCCAGTGCAAGCTGAACCAGTTCGCCGTGACGCTGCCACGGGAAACCTGGGGTCTCCGTCGAATCCGCTTTGATCTCGGCCAGACGCAGCCGCTGCTTGTCCCGTCCGTCCGCCTCGTGTGGTTGCCCGCCGGTACGACGAAAGATTCGTGCGCACTGGTGAACCATGACCTGGGCGGCCGGGGAAAGCGTGCCGTTCGTCGCGACTCTGTCCGACAACACGTCCGCGAATTCCAGCCAAGTCACGACGTGCCAATGGTCGCGCCAACGCCCCCACGTGTTCGGTTCGGGAGCGTTCGGCTTGGCCAGAAATACGAAGACGGTGCGTTCGGGCTTTTCGCGACGTTTTTGGACGCTTTCGACGTGACGAGCCAGTTGTCGCGGCTGTTCCGGCGCGTTGATTTTGGCCTCGATGACCATTCCGACGTCGCCGGACCTTGTGTACGCGAGGACGTCATGGTTATCGGTTTCGCGCTTCAACTGTCGTGGCGAAACGTTCAGTGTGCGAAAACCCATAGAATCTGAGGATATTAGCGCTTGCTGCGCTGCCTGAATGGCCTCGCGCCGCTCCGGTGTCTCGATGCGGTGGCTCAGCCAGTCCAACCACTCCGACCACAGCACTTTGGCAATCGGCCCGGACCGTTGTGGATCAAATAGCCAAGCGAGAAGGAGCGTGTGGTGTGGTTCGTCGCCATAGTCCGGGTGCATGACCTCGCCCGGACTGGGCATTGACGCCGAGTGCTCCCAGTCCGGCTCCAGATGCGTGCTCAGCGCATCGTGGAGCTCCCGCGCCGCGTCGGGCAGCAACTCGCCTGCTTTCTCAGCGTACCTGTTCAGAATATCGAGACGCGGATCGCTCATCTGCCCACCATATCCCCAGGCCACCAACCGCACCACGCCACAAACCGCTGCAGTGCCGCAGGTTCTACCACCAACTCATGCCACGCCAGCCGGTCCATCGCAGCGCCGTATTGCTGCCAAGCTTGCACGCGCCAGAACAGCGGCACAAGTCCGCCGGCCCAGCGCAAGCAGACCTGATCGATTCTCCCCCGCGCCACGCCTCCACGCCCGCGCGTCCGCCCGCTCCCGGAAAATCGCCGTCACTCGGACGCAGCTCGCCCCTGGTATGCCGATCAGGGCGAATTGTCGTGCAAGCGGGGCATCTCCT
>CAITYF010000045.1 GCA_903896545.1 uncultured Myxococcales bacterium
CCATTGCGCCGACCGTGAGGAAGGGGGGAGCGCGAGGGGGAAACCTCGTTTCCCCCTCGCCCCGGCGCGCCTGCGGCGCCGGCCCCGCAATTCCTCAACCTTACGGTGCCTGGAGCAACATGCCGCAGCGGTAGAACGTCGAGGTGACGTCCGGCGCCTGGCTCTCCGCGCTGAGCTTGATGTACAGCTTGCCGCCGTCCGCCGGGGTCACGATGTCCTTGATGTAGATGCCATCAACGGGCTCGACCTGGTTGGCGTTGGTGATGGCCGTCGTGCCGGCATCGCTGAACACTTCGACTTTGAACTTACGCAGGCCGGAGCCCGACGACTGCGCGCCGCAGAAGACGTACATCTTGCCCGCGCCCACGCCGGACGGAATCGTGCCGGTCCACCAGTCAACGTCCGCGCCGTTCTTGGTCAGGTCGCCCTCAAAGTACGCGCGCTGGTCGGCGGTGTCCGCCTTGAACGCGAGCGCTTCGGCGGTCGCCGCGGCATCGTTGCCCGCGTCGTTGGCTTCCAGCGGGTTGCTGCCGCCCGCATACGCGTCAAAGAAGTAGAACTCGGCGCTGGTCGCCGCGCCCGTGGCACGCGTCACAAAGAGGAAGTAGCCCTCGCCGAACGTCAGCGGCGGCGCGATGCTGGTGGCCGTGCCGAAGTCAACCGCGGCGATTTGCGTCGTCGGGGTGGCTTCGGACGCGATCCACGCTGCGCCGAGGATGGCCGAAGAACCGTTGCCGTCGACGCCGCCCTTCAGCAGGTCAAAGTAGACGACGGAGCGACCCGCCGAAACCGTCATGTCCGCCGGCACGTTGAAGTGGTACACGTCCACGTCCACGGGGCCCTTGAACGTGCCGATCAGCGTCGGCGAAACGTACTTGCCCTGCGAGTTCTTCTCGTACGCAACTTCCGTTGCTTCCTTGGCCGTGTCGCCCGTCTCCTGTTCGACGACGACGCCCGGATCGGAGTCCACGAACGTGATCACGCTGATGTTGTAGTCAACGTTGCTCTTGTCCTGCGGATCCGCGCAAGACACGCCGGTCTTCTCCGGGTGCGCGCCGAGCCAGGTCCAGCATTCTTCGACGCGGACGTAGTACGTGCCATCGGCCGGCAGGTACGTGAAGATCTGGCTGTCGTTGTTGGTGCGGGTCGACGGATCGTCGTTGAACGCGATCTGCTTCTTGTCCGGACCATACAGCGTCAGGATCGTGTCCAGCGTGTCCGGGTCAAACGCCGTCGTCAGCGCCTGGGCCTCCAGGTAGATGTAGACGATGTCGCCCTTCTTGCCTTCAAAGCTGTAGTAATCCACGTCGCCGGTCGGGTCGAGCGTGTCCGACGCCGGGTTGCCCGGATTCGCCGTCGAGAGCACGGTCAGCGCAGTCGCGGTCTCCGGCGTGTTGTCCTTGTCTGCAGCGATCTGAATGTCCGCCTTCGGCTTCACGTCCTTGGCGACATCCTTGGCCGCATCGGCCGCGTCTGCACCAGTCGCGTCGGTGCCGCTCGCGGTGTCCGTGAGCGTATCCGTGACGGCCGTGTCGGCCTCAGTTGTGCCGCCGCTCGTTCCGTCGCTGCTGCCGCAGGCGGTGATGGAAGCGACGATAAGGATTCCGGTAGCGAAGGTGGAGACGGCGCGACGCACGCCGGCAAGAGTGGGATTCAAGCGATTCATGGGCATGTCCTATGAGAAGAGTCGGGTCAATCGTTCACGGGCAGTCGAGCTGGCCGCACGAGAGACTAGCAGAACTGTCAGCGGCTTGTCACGGAGAAGATAGCGTCCCGTCGAGGGATTTCAGCGCCGACATCACACAAGCTTTGTTCTTGGTCGTCGACTCCACGGCGTGGGCATCGGCGAGGGCCTGCTTGCGCGGCGCGCCGATCGGCAGCCCGTCGGCAAATACACTCACATCTTGCGCGGCTTTGGGATCGCGGCCGCAGCGATCGTCGACCAACTGCGCGAGGCACCGCTGCCCCAACGGCTGACCCACCAGGAACTCCACCACGCCGATCGAACCCAGCAGATCCGGCTGTTTCTTCAGCACGCCGCAGTCGAAATTGGGCTCGCGGCCCAAGAGACCGTTCAACCAACGCGCGAGGAACAAGTCGGTCGTCGCCGTGTCGGTGAACTTGTAGTTGCCCTTGGCGTCGGCGGGCACAAAAAGCGCTGACTGAAACGTCTTCTCGCAAACGTGCCGCCGCCGTTCGTCCGGTGTGCCTGCGATGCCCGCGTCGACGGCCGTCGAGCCCCACCGGGCATCGATCGCCCGCATGCAACCTTCCAACTCAAAGCGCGGCTCGCGGAAGCCCTTGGTTTCAATTTGCACGCGCAGCATCCGATCGACCATGTCCAGCGCCTCAACCTGTGTCCAGCCGAGATTTTCCAGCTCCTTCTTCAGCCGCACGCCGACCAGCGTCTCGTATACATTGCTGCGGCTCGCGATGATGCCCGAAGCCGGATCCAGCGCCTTCTGGTGGAAGTCAGCCAGCGTCAGCACATCGCGGTACGTCGACAGGTACGGGTAGGTGCACTGCACGCCGAATTTCGCCTGATCGTCCAGATCGTAGCGCTTCAGGAACAGCTTGAACTGCTCGCGCGTCGCTTCGTCCTTGTAGCTGCGGGCCACAAAAGCTTCCGTTGTCTTGCACTCCAGCGGTTGGATTTCCAACTTGGCGTCGACCGGCGTGAAGCCGTAATCGGCGTCCAGCACGGCGGGGCGCGCCAACAACACGATCTGCGCCGCCGGCACCTGTGCGGACAACTCCCGCAACGCGGTCATGACCTTGGCGCGGTTGACCAGATCCACTTCTTCGATCCCATCCGCGAGCACGAGCAGACGGCCTTCCGCCAGCTGTGGAGCCAGGAGCGCCGCGTCCAAGCCTGCGTCCTTGGCAATCACCGCGAGGACGGCGTTGCCGGGCGTCGTCACTTTGGCGACTTCCTTCAGATCGACCGAAAAAACCGGCAGCGCGGCACACAATTGCGCGCGCACGGATTCGGCCAGCCGCGATTTGCCCAGACCACCGCGGGCCATCACGACGACGTTCTTGACCTCGCCGCCTTCCAAAACCGCGACAAACCGTGATTCCGGAAGGAGCTTTTGCGTTTCGCCGGGCCAATCGTGCACGTAGAGCACCGGCGGGTTGTAGGCGCCGCTGGAGAGATCGGACGTCTGCCGCGCTGCCCGTTCTTCGCAAACTTTCAGGTAGGTCGACGTCTCACGATCGGCCAAACTTTTGGCGATCTGCCCTTGACTGCCGCCGCACGCAGCGACGCTAAACAGCATCCAAGCTGCTGAAAAGTTAAGCAAATAGCTAGGCGGGCGGAAGTTCACGGCGGTCTCCTGAACGAGCAAAAGCCGCGTGTTTGTAACGCATGCGCGCGGCACCTGCAAACCAAAGAGCACCGCCAATCGGTCCTGTTGAACGGTGAAGTGAGGCTACCAGTGCAAGGCGCGCACCTGCCAACGCTCGGCCTCCAGCCGCTGTCGGAGCGCGTGCGCGATGTCCAGCGCGTCGGGCGTGTCGCCATGCACGCACAGCGAGTCAATGCGCGCCGCCAGCCACGCGCCGCTGTTTGTAGGGAGCGCTTGACGACGCACCATTTCCAGCGCGCGCGCCGCGATCGCGTCCGCGTCGTGCAGGACCGCACCTTCCTGCGTGCGCGGGGTGAGGTGCCCGTCGGCTGTGTAGGTCCGATCCGCAAACGCCTCGCAGTAGTGCACCACGTCCAGAAGCAAGGCGGCCCGATGCATCGCCGTGAGCGGCATCACCAGCCAACCGAGGTTCACCTCCCGCAGCAGGTTTCCCACCGCCAGAGCCGCCGCGTCGTCGGCCGCGACCTGATTGGCAAGCGCGCCGTGTAGCTTCACGTATTTCACCGGCCATCCCTGCACCTGACCGAGCGCCACCAAGGCCGCGACTTGCGTTTGGAGCGTTGTCCGGATCGATTCGGCGGAAAGGGGCATCGCGCGACGGCCAAAATGCGCTGGGTCAGCCCAGCCTGGATGCGCGCCGACGGTCACACCGTGCTGCTGCGCCCCCGCGAGCGTCCGCCGCATCGTCGCGGCATCTCCTGCGTGCCCACCGCAGGCCACATTCGCAGAAGTCACGACCGTGAGCAGCGCCGCGTCGCCCAACATTCCTTCGCCCAGATCCGCATTCAGGTCGACGTACGCCATGCCCAGACGTTACCGGTCCGTGGCCGCTTCAGCAAGGCTTGACCAGCGCGGTGGCGCGACTAGGCTAAGCGTTGAACGAAGGGGATTTCAACATGGCCGACATGCCCGTGACTTTTCTGCTGCGCAAGATTCCCGCCTTCGGTTTGCTGTCCGACCGCGACCTGCTCGCGCTTGCGGGCTCGTTGCGTCGGCGTCATCTGGAACTTGGCGCCCAGCTTTTTGAGCAAGGCGATCCCGGCGGGACGATGCACCTGGTCACGCAAGGGGAATTGTCCGTGCGCTGGCAGGAAGGCGTGAGCGAGCAGGAACTGGAAGTGGCGCGCGTGGGTCCGGGCGAATTTGTCGGAGAAATGGCGTTGCTGGATTTGGGGCCGCGTTCGGCAAGTGTCGTCGCGCGACGGGAAAGTGTGCTGTACGAATTGGCCGTTGAAGATCTGATGTTGCTGGAGGAAACGGCGCCTGCGGCCGCTTCTGCGGTGCTGGCATCCGTGACCGCGCTGCTCACAGATCGCATTCGTCACGTGAACGGGCAGATCGAGTTGCTGTTGGGCGGACACGCTCCAGTCGAGGCGACGACCGAAAACGTGACGGATTCTGGAATGTTTGGCCGTCTGTGGTCGCGCTTGAGCAAGAGTTGATGCGCGCAACGGTTGTGGAACTGGATTTGCCAGTACGGATTCGGATATTTCCATCGGACGAAGTAAGGACCCTGCGATGAACGAGCGCCTCGACACGCACACCATCGAACGCCTCCGCGCCATCGCCGAGACGCGCCGCTTTCCCGCCGACACGTACCTGTGCACGCAGGGCAAGGCGGGCGAATGCTGCTACCTGATTCTGTCGGGCGAAGTGGAAGTGCGCCGCGATGTGGGCACGGAAGTGTTGAAGGTCGGTCGCCTGGGGCAGGGCGAACTGGTCGGCCAGTTGTCGCTTGTCGACGGTTCGCCGCGCGCGGCGTCGGTCGTCGTGCTGTCGACGGTGACGGCGTTGGTCCTGACGCGCGACATGTTTGAGAATCTGCGTTCGTCATACAGTCCGTTGGCGCTGCATTTCCAGCGGCAAGTTGCGTTGGCGGGAATTCGCCAACTGCGCCACGCGACCGCGCACCTCGCGCGTCTGCAATTGGCCCGCGCGCACCAGCCCGGCGCGGCACCGCTCCTGCGCCGCGACCGCCGCGTGGCGTCGATCACGATCGCTGGTTTGTCTGAGCTTTCCGTCGATCTGCAGGCCTTGGCGCGCGAACTGGAAACTGTCGAGTACGACGCGTGAAGATCGCGTTTCTTGGCGACGCGGCTCTACTTGTCACCTTGGCCGATGCACCGGGTGAAACTGCGTCTGCAGCCGTTCACGCCTTGGCGGCTGCCGTGTCTGACGCGCACATCGCCGGCGTGCGCGCGCTCGTGCCGGCGTACACGACGCTTCTCGTCCACGTGGAACCGCTTCTGGTTGACCTGCAGCACGTGGCCGACGCCCTTGCAGCGCTGCTTCCTCAGTCCGTGCCGCCGCTGCGGCGTCGCTGGCATCTCCCGGTGCGTTACGACGGCGCGGACCTGCCGCACGTTGCCAAGACGCTGGGCCTGTCCGTGAACCGCGTGATTGATCTCCACGCGACGGCCGAGTACGCCGTTGCTTGCCTCGGTTTTGCTCCAGGTTTTGCGTACCTGACCGGCCTGCCCCCCGCGCTCCACATCCCGCGTCGCGCGTCGCCGCGCCCGCAGATCGCCGCGGGTTCGCTGATTCTGGGCGGCCAGCAGACCGCCGTGATGCCTCTGGCGATGCCGTCGGGCTGGCACCTGCTCGGCCGCACGGCCGTGGCGTTGTTTGACCTCACTCAGGAAATCCCGTGCCTCCTGCAGCCGGGCGATCGCGTTGTTTTTGTCCCGACCGATTCCGCCGCGTTGGCGTCCGCGCTGCCGCGCTGCGAGGCGTTGCCGTGAGCCACCTGCTGGTGATTCAACCCGGTCCGGCGACGACGGTTCAAGACGTCGGCCGGTTGGGATGGCAGCACCTTGGCGTGTCACCCGCGGGCTTTGCCGATCCGCTCCTCGCCGCGCTGGGCAACGCGCTGGTGGGCAATCCGCCCGACGCGGCGGTCCTCGAATGGACGCTGCACGGCGATACGCTGCGCGTCGTCGGCGGACCGATCCGCGTCGCTGTCGCGGCATGGGCGGACGTTGCCGTCGACGGAGCGCCTGCGCCGCAGTTCCGCGCCCTGCAGCTGCATGAGGGTCAGGTCCTGACGGTCGGCGCGCTGACCAAGGGTCGCCACGGCGTGCTGGCAGTCGCGGGCGGTGTGCAGATGCCGTCGGTGTTGGGGAGTCGCGCGACCCACGTCCGCACCGGCGTCGGCGGCGGGCCGCTGCTGGACGGCGATCAGCTCCCAGTCCCACCCGATCCAGCGCCCCACCACCCCGCTCTGCAGTTGCCCGTCGGCCGTATTCCGCCGCTGAACCACGTGCTGCGCGTGCTCTTGGCGCCACAAGCGACGCTGTTTCAGCCGACCGCGCTGCCCGCGTTGCGCGATCACCCCTGGCTGGTGCGCGCGGGCGACCGGATGGGCACGCACTTTTCGGGTCCGCCGCTGTTGCTCTTGCCCAACGTCGAGCCGGTTTCTGAAGGCGTCGTCACGGGCGCGCTCCAAGTGCCGCCGTCCGCGCAGCCGATCGCGCTCGGTCCGGATCGCCAGACCATGGGCGGTTACGCCAAGCTTGCCGTGGTGATCTCGGCGGATCTGCGCCATCTCGCCCAGCTGCGTGATGGCGATCAGGTGCGCTTTCAGGTCGTGGACCACGCTGCCGCACGCGCAGCACTTCTGGACGCCCAAGCGGCGCTGCACGACCTGCTGGCTTCGCTCCGCCCGGCGCACGACGTGTTGCCGTTCGAATCGCCGCGGCTTTTGCGCCTTCTTGGATACAGACCTGACCCAAACTCCCCGAACCGCTGAATTGCCAACAAAATGGAGAGATGCCGGTTCGCAGGCACAATCGTGTTTGCGAACAACGTCCCGGGCGGAACACCCGCCTGGGCCAACCTTACGGACCGGCATCCATGAA
>CAITYF010000046.1 GCA_903896545.1 uncultured Myxococcales bacterium
AAGCGAATTCGTACCGGCTGCGCGAGGCCGAGGAGCGGGCGGCAAGCAAGGCGGCGGTCCGGGCTGCACGGCGTCGCTGACTGCCGCGGAGGGGTACGCGGAAAAAGCCGGAGAGTGGCGGAAAGTCGAAGCCGTCAACATCTGCGCTGTTTGGGCGTGGCAGCCCAAGTAGGCGGCGAGTTCTGCCGCGCTGCGAACTCCCCGACATATGAGCGTCTCGGCGACGCCGCACCAGGTTGCGTCATCTGCCCGCACAGGCGTCGCCGGAAGGCTCAGCCCGGCAAGCATCGCCAAGCGCGGATTCAGGTGGTCCGCGCGGTATTCGCCACGCCCGGAGCGTTCCGGTCTGAATGAACACTGGCCGCCGGAACGAGAAGTTCGCGCAAGTTGCGCAATCTCTTCAGGGCTTTGCGAGCGAATCACCTGCCGTCGAGGCTTCTTCGCATGACCTGCACGTCGAACCTTGTTTTTCCGGGCCTCTCGCGAGTTCGTCGTAACCATTATGTTATGCCTTCCTGAGTCTCGTACGCCTTACACGATCGACGGTCACGGCATCGTACTCGCGACCGTTCCCTGCGCGCTTCTGGCTTTCTTGGTCGGTCGCCTCGTTGAACCCGACACGCTCCGAGAGCGGTCTTGGGCTGCGACCACCCGCGCTCGCGTCGTGGCAGCCTCGGCTTGAACCCGCGCAGGAACCGTATGCACACCAACCCGACTAGGGCGAACGGGGCCGCGCGCGTGCGGGCCGCCGAACCCGACCGGGGCGAAACCGGGCTGAAGGGTCCCTGTACGGTTCGTTGCTGACCCTTCAGCCAAGTTCTGTTGAAACATCAACGCATTATGTGCTGACTGAAGGGTATGAATGGTTTCACAAAAGTCCTCAAGAAGGATTCCGTTCTCCAGTCGCACTCGTCTTGATTTGACGGTGCTTTGGGCTATCGCCAAGGACACGCCACCACGACATATCGGGTATCCGGGAAACTGTGCATACCGAGCAGACGGTGCAGAAGTATTGTAATTATGGCGGATTGGGGCTGAATGGTTGGCTTTGGACCATTCAGCCATCCGACCTTGCGCTTGCTTTACGGAGGTGCGTGGCATGGGAACGGGCTCCTTCGTCAACGTGCGCTTGACCGACGCGCTTGAAGGGACGTCGGCCCGCGCTACGCGACCGTCGCCTTTGGGAAACTGAGTCCGTATCGAACCCCCTTGTCAACCCGGGTGAACGGAACCTGAATAGCTTTGAGTCGCACCCCAAACTTCGTCAAAGTCATCGGCTTGTGTCCAGTGCGTTCAGTCCAACCCCTGTAGACCGCGTAGACGAACGTGGCGCTCGGCGAGTCCGTTGTGACCTCGGATGTGACCTCGCACGTCTCATCGACGAACAGCCGAACCTGATCCGCGCCGTCCTGCCACGCCTTGAGCGCCTCCGTCATCGATGCAGGCGCAGCGTAGCATCCGCGCCCGCACAAGCGCGCCGCGCCGTCTAGCCCCCAGGCCACGATCTGGGACAACTCCGAGCCTATGATCTTGGCCGGAAGCTCCCGATCCTGTTCCTGTTCCGTGAAGATGCGACGGAAGTACACGACTAGGAAACGACGCCAGAAGCCGTGCGACACGTCGCGCACAGCCGGGAGGGTGTTTGCGCTCCACAGTTGCGCCGCAATCGGTCGGAAGTCGAAAGCCGCCTCGCGGATTGCGCGGCCATCCATCAAGTCGCCTGTAATCATAGCCTTGACCGTCTCAGACGCGAGAATGTCCGCTTCCGGCATTTCCGAAACAACGTTCAGCCGTGCCATCGACAGCTTCGCACGCCTGTATTCATTGCTCATTTGTTGGGGCGCGACAGAGGTGACTGACTTCGTCTCGAAACAAGCCTGCAGTATGTCCAACAGCGTCGACTTGCCGTTCGATCCTTCGCCCACGAACACCATAGCCTTCTGAAATCGCGTAGCTTTTCCGATAAGCGCCGCGCCGAGGAACTCTTGCACGGTCGCGATCACGCCAGCCTTGTCAGGGTCCTGTGCGAACAGGTCATCCAGAAGTTTCAGAAACAATTTAGGAACTTGCCCGCGATTGTGCGCGTAGGGCTGCGCAGCGGTGACGCGATGCTCTGGATTGAAAGGTTCCACAGTGATCTCGCCAGCTTTCGAGACACTGACAAACCCATTTGTGAAGCACAGGCCGTCGCGCGCGCCCACGAAAAACTCAGGAGATTCACGGAAGTAGGTCGCCATGTTGTAGACGTTCTGAACGAAGTGGTCGCCTACGCGTAGCACCGTCCACTTGTCCTCGCCCGTCGCTGAGTCGACGCCTTTGTGTACCCAGGCCCCATCATAGCTGGCCGTGTGCCGGTAGTAGACCGCGGGCAGGGCAGGCGACCAGACGCCCGTCTTCGCGCTGTAGCGCCACATTTTGTTGCGGTCGAAGACGTGCCGAGGCCCGCCGTCTTCCAGGTCCTCTAGCATGACCTCGGCAACTTCTGTGTCGCTGCCCAGCTTGAACTTGGCATCCGCAGCCGCCGCGGGTTGCGGACCTTGACCGTTCGGCACGATCTGCTTGGCTTGCCGCTTAGGCTTGCCGTTCTGGCCCTCTGGCGCGTTCTCTGGCGACGCGAGAACATCGGTCTCGACTTCCGTGTCGCCTGTCGGCACGAGCACGCTGGCAGGCTTCTGCCGCTTGGTCGGGTGCTCCGCCGCCGGACCAAATGCGCGCTCGATGGCCGCGCCAAAGTCGGCATTCGTCGGATAGCTGCCGATTGACCGCGCGATCGTCGTGACCTCGCTGTCGTCAAGCGGCGGGTCGCACTTCTCTGCGTTCGTGGTCAAGAGCACCATGCGGATCGTCTCCGCATCCATACCCTTCTGCCGCAGCACGCCAGCCAGGCGCGCGAGCATGACGTTGCGGTTTTCCGTAATGCGTTCATGAAGTTGGAAAGCTCCCGCGTTTTTGAGCCCCTTGAAGATCCCGCCCGTCGCTTGCCTGCCGCTGCGCACGTCGCCGCGTTCCGCAGGTTCGGCGACCGCTGGAGGGGTCCAGTCAATCGCAGGCCACTCCAGGTTGCGCGTGTCGGCGATCGACAGCGGCGTGAGGTCGGTCGCATCCAGCATGAAGAACAGCGACGGTTCCGAGGGCTTTACGATCAGGTTGCCTACGTCGTCAATGTCCTCGCGCCCGACGCGCGGGAGGCGAAACAGCCGCGTCCAGTCCTTGCACGCCGGATCAGCTGCGATCCCATGCTTGCCGAGCACGCGATGGAACGCCAGCAACGTCGCCTCGTATCGTTCGATCGGCAACGGTTCCGGCAGCTTGAACACGAGCCGATACCCGCCGCGCGTGTTGTAGGCGAGCATCGAGCGCGTGTAGCCATCCGGCAGCGCCACGATCTTGTCGATCTCCGCGTCAAACCAGGAGGCAGGCGCAGGGACAGGAGTGCCGTGAACCTCTTTACAATCCACGTCATAGACGATCACGTCTGCCCAAAGGGTCAAGCCCTCTTTGGCGTAGTCCGACAGCGACGTTTTGCGCGAGCGAGGGATTGGCCGGACCTGCCCGTCAGTGTCGCGCGCGTAGTAGACGACGAAGTGTGCGTCGCCTTCGTACCGCTGGACAAACTGCGCGAGCGCGTCATGCGTGAACCCAGGCTTGAGAACGTGTGGCCGACCGTCGCGGTCGTTTGCCATCCGCTCATTGAAGGTATCGAATTGGCCGACCCAGCCGAGTTGCATTTTGTGACGGAGACGGTTGATCAGAGGGCGCGAGGTCTCAGACATTGCCGACCTCCCCGTCAACTTTCAGCGACGCCAGGATGCGATCCGAGTCGCCGAACAGTAGCTCCCGTTCGAGACCGCGCAGGCTACCGACACTGAACACGTCGAGACCAGGCGCAGAGGGCTGCACGAAGTCTGCCACCGTCACCGCGCCGCCCGTCAGACGTTGAATCTGCACGACGTTGGCGACCGTCGGCAGACCGCGCCCTGTTGCCCAGCGAGAGACAGCCGAGCGTGTGCAGCCTAATTGTTTCGCGAGGTTCGAGGCGGACGAGCGCCCCTGAAAGTTGAGCCAATCTTTGAGTTTCATACAGTTCCCCATCAAAGGTGCAGTGCACTGCCGACGTACAATCCGCCGGCGCGACGGTTCGAACGGAGCGCCGCCGTCTCAGGCCTTGGCCGCAACGTGGTGCCGTTTCAGCCATTCCAGTGTCGCGGTGCGCGAGAACCGCACCAAGCGAGCGCCCAATCGGATGTGCGGGATTCGCCGCTCGTGGACCCAGCAGTACAAGGTGCCCACGGGTACGCCGAGGAGTCTGGCGGCCTGTGGGTAGGTGATGACGTCGCTCATCGGTGACGTCGTCTCGGATGTGTGTGAAACCGGCGCACAGCTGAAATTTTGGATCGAACGTGACATTGTCCACCTCTATGCGGCTTGTGCCGCTTGCTGGGTGAACTCTGCCGTCGCCCGACGGCGGCCGATACTGCAGCGAATCACGCATTCGCTGCAGGACTTTGCTTACGCTGTTTTCCGGCCCGTCAGCTCGACGACAGGCGTCTCCGTCGCAGCGACTGCCATTGTCGAGAACCGCCCGTGGTCCTCCGCAAACGCCGACGGCGTCAGATGCGCGTACCGCATCGTCATCTGCACCGTCTTGTGCCCAAGCACCTTCTGCAGCTTGAACAAGTCGCCGCCCTTCATGACCCAGTGGCTGGCGAAGGTGTGGCGCAGGCAGTGGAAGTTGATGCAATGCCGCTGCCGCTTGACCTCGGACTTCTCGAAGCCAGCGGCATCCAGGATGCGGTGCAGCCGCTCGGTGAAGATCCGCCCGCAAGGCTGGAGCATGTTGCCGTCGCGGTTGCTGAAGACCAGCGTGCCCGGCGTCTTGAGCTTCCATTCGCGCAGGATCGGCAGCAGCACGTCGAGGATCGGCACATAGCGCACGTCTTCAGCCTTGGTCGGACCGTCGTAGGAGCGTTGGACCGTGATCAGCCGCCGTGGAAAATTGACGTCGCTCCAGCGCAGCGCGGCCAGTTCGCCCTCGCGCATCCCGGTGTAGATCGCAGTCGCGTAGAGTACGTAGGCGTCCTCGCCGTTTTCCTTTGCCGCCGTCAGCAGGGCGACGACCTCCGAATCGGTCCGGAGGTAGCGGAAGTCGGCGCTGATCAGGCGGATTTTCGGCTTCTTGATCCGCGGCGCCTTCAAGAGCCAGCCAAGCTCGACCGCGGCATTCAGCAGCGAGATCAGCAGCGTCAGGATGTTGGCGACGGTCTTCTTACTTAGCTCGGGCAGTTTGACGCGGAATGCGTCCACCTGCTCGATGCCGAGATCCTTCAGCTTCAGCGTGCCGAACGCGGGGCGCAGATGCCGGTCGATGATGCTCTTGTCGTCGCGGATGTTGCGCTTGTGGATGGCCCGGTTGGCCATCCAGTAGTCGCACATCTCGGCGAACGTGCGATCGGCGGGCGGTTTGGCTCGGAGTCCTTCGATGATCTCGGCGGTCTCAGCTTGGCGCTTGCGCACCTCGGACTGTGCTTCCTTGAACGACTCGTAGACCGCCGAGCGGCGCACGCCGTCGTGGTCGATCCAGCGTACGCGCCAGTTGTTGCCGTGTTTGACAGGTTTGCTCATTGCCTTGGACTCCGCGCCAGAACGGGGTTCTGGCAAAGCCAAGACTTCGTGTCTCCTGCAGTGAAACGCCGATTGGTTGCAGGGCCCGCGCCACGCGCAGTTTGACCTGCGTGGCCCAAAGCGTGGCCCAAACGCGAAAACGCGCAGTCGGCCGTGAGGCTAACTGCGCGTTTTCTTTGAGTCGCGGGGGCAGGATTTGAACCTGCGACCTTCGGGTTATGAGGGCATGAGCCGCGCATTGGCACAGGTTCGCACGCCGTCGGATATGTTGGCAGAATGCGGAGTTGAAAGCAGTCAGCGTTAGTACGCCGTCGTCAGCTTTGGCAGATTTTGGCATACGTTCTGCTGCACCCGTGCTGCAAGAACCGGCGCTCGTGCCTGTACCGCGCATCCCGCGCGACGGCGGGCGAGGGTGATTCCGCTTGACATCCGGAGCGCGCATTGTATGTTTTCTTCGGTACATGTCCGACAACCGGAGTCAAATGCCAGCCCCCGCGCAACCCGACCTCGAAGCCAATCGCGTCTACCGGACCAAGGAATTTGCGCGCTGGGGCAAGAACGCGTCGCGGCTCGTGCAGCGTCTCGTCGACAAAGGCCAACTCCGCGAACTTGCGCACGGACTGTACTACGCGCCGGGCAAGACTCGCTTTGGCACCGTGCCGCGCGATGACGAACTGCTGCGCGCTTTCCTGGAAACCGACGAGTACTTGCTGACCGGCCCGCCAGCTTGGACGACGCTCGGATTGGGCGCCACCGCGATGTTCGCGGCAACGCTGGTCTACAACCGCAAGCGCACAGGTGAGTTCGAACTGGGCGGGCGCACGTTTCTGCTGCGCCGCGTCGCGTTCCCGACACATCCACCGCGCGAGTGGTTTGCCATCGACCTGATCGAGCATCAGGCGATGGCAGGCGTCGGTCCTGACGCACTCGCGGCGGGCTTGCTGTACGAGATCCGCGAGGGCCGGCTGCAGCCGACGGTGCTCACGGCGATGGCAGCGGCGTACGGGACCAAGGCGACGTTGGCGCTCGTTCGCGAATCCATCCGACGCGCCGAGGAGGTAGCGTGAATTTCGTCCACGATGCCAAAGACTTTGACGATCTGATCCTTGCTGTCGCCACGGTGCGTCGCATCTTGCCCGCGCTGGTCGAGAAGGACTACTGGGTGACGCATACGCTCTGGGCGCTGTACCGAACTGGCCTTGAGATCTGGTTCAAGGGCGGCACCGCGCTGTCCAAGGGCTATGGCATCATTGAACGATTCTCCGAAGACGTCGACCTGTGCATCAAGCCGGGGACCGTCGCCGGACTACCGGTTGTCATATCGTGGACAAGCGCCAATAACGGACCGACCGCGAGCCGGGTTGCCTTCTACACGCAACTGCTTGACGTGCTGCCGATTCCTGGCGCTCGGGTCGTCATCGCTCCGGGCGGCATCGACAGCCGTGGCCGCTCCGCCGCGTACTTCGTCGAGTACCCGGGTCGCTTCATGGGCGCGCTGCCAGCGACGATGCGGCCGCATGTGCTAATCGAGGTCGGCGACGCGCGCGTGACGCCATTCGTGGAGCGCCGCATCTCGTCCTTCGTGCATGACTGGCTGGAGGCAGAGGGGCAACTCATCGAGTTCATCGACAATCGGCCAGAGCACGTGCGCTGTTTGCATCCCGTCGCGGTGTTGGTCGAGAAGCTCGACGCGATTCGGCGGCGCTATCACCGGACGCCGTTGGTCGCGCACGAGTTCATCCGCCACTACGAGGACGCGGCGCGGATTGTCCTTCGCCTCCAGCAGGGCGAACACGGCGGCGTCCATGCAGGCGCGATGATGGCTGAGATGGTCGCGCTGAAGCAGATTGCCGGGCCGCTGACTGCGAGCGACGCGGCGTTTGCGCCGGACGACGGCGCGGCGAGGGCGGAACTTGAAAGAGCGCACGACGTCATCGCGCCGATGTTCTGGGGACCGCGGCTTTCGCTGGCGGAGTCGTGCCGGTTGATTCGCGACTGGCTGCAAGCGGTTGAATAAGCGTCAGACGCCGCAGCATTTCTTGTATTTCTTGCCACTTCCGCAGCTGCACGGGTCATTGCGGCCGGGCACCTTCGCGACGCGGATCGGAAGTAGCGGCGCTGACGGTGCAAACGGCCCGGTCACAAGAGGATGTTTCGGCTCGGTGCCCGAGAGGATGCGCTCGAGACGCGTCGGGCGATCGATGGTCGGCTCAAGCGTCAGCGTCAGGCCAATGAGGTCGTCGCGCAGCATGAACTGCTCCAGGCGCGCGACCTTGTGCAACCCGACAAGTTCAGCTTGGCTCGCGTTCACGACGACCTGACCGTTCCGCTCACCCTCACACCAAACCGCGGCAAGCGAGAGGGGCGCGGGGCAACTGTTGGCCATCGCGACCATCTCATTCGCCAATGGACCGGCGAAACGCCCGTTGGTCGGGTCTTTCTTGAGCGCCGGCGCGAACGCTGCGACCGCGTGCGTGAGGTATCCCAGCGCGACGTCGCCCAGACCCGTGTGGTTTGCGTGCCAGCTGAAAAGCGACCAAGCCGCATCCAGTTCTTCCGCGTCCAGTTCCATCGCGCGCGTCCACGCCGCAACAGCCTGCCCACCCTCGCCAAATTTGTCGCAACAGTTGCCCAAACGCCGCCAAGCTTCAGCCGTTCCTCGTTCGTCCGCGAGCTTGCGCAGATGGGCTATGGCCTGGGACGGCCGCCTCGCGAACGAGCCGTCCCAAAGTCGCATGCCGCCAGCAATGACTGCAGTTCCCGCGACTTCCTTGCCGACCAGCGCCTGCATCGCGAGGCCCAGCTTGGCGAGTGGCTCCAGCGTGTAGTCGTCGACCGTTTTGCACTTCTTGCACCGAAAAGCGTGCGACAAGACGATGCCGTCCCATGACTTGTCCGCCGTGTCGTGCCCGGGGTCGATGCAGGCCCATGCGAACGTCTCGCGTTGTTTCTTGCCGCAGGCATTGCAATGCAGTTGCAGCTTGAGCGGCGTGGCGTCGGCTTCCAGCACTTCCGAAATATCTGGTATCTTCGCCATCCGCTCACCGAGTGTGGGGCGCCGGCTATCGACGACGCGGCCCATGCGGCAAGTGTCGTGAACGAAGACATGTCGGTCAAGGCTGGCGGCTGGGAGGATAGGGTGGTGGACACGAGGCGCGCGACTGAACTGACGGCAGCGATTGCCGCGGCTCAAGCCCGTCGCGTCGAATTGGCCGCCGAGCTCACTTCACTGGACACCACGATTGCACAGCTCTCGCGTGAGCTCGTCGACTTGAACGACATCGAGCATTCTGAGCCAGTTCCGACCATCGCCCTGACGCCCGCCGAGAAGATCGCCATCTTTCGCCGCCTGTTCCGAGGACGCGCCGACGTCTGGCCGCGGCTCTGGCAAAACACCCGGACCGGCAAGAAGGGCTACGCACCGGTCTGTGGCAACGACTGGGTCAAGCCGATTTGCGGCAAGCCCAAGGTGAAGTGCGGCGAGTGCCGGAGCCAAGCGTTTCTGCCGGTGACCGACACCGTGCTGCAGGATCACCTGCAAGGTCGGCACGTGGCGGGCATCTACGCGATGCTGCCTGACGAGACCTGCGCGTTTCTTGCTGCGGATTTTGACGACGCGGACTGGCAAGGCGATGTCCTGGCTTTTGCCGCCGCGGGTCGCAAGAAAGGCATCGAAGTCGCCATCGAGCGATCGCGTTCTGGAAACGGCGCGCACGCCTGGATTTTCTTTCAGGAACCGGTTTCGGCGGCCGCAGCCCGTAAACTTGGCTCGCTGCTGCTGACCGACGCCTGCGCGGGCCACCCCAAACTGTCGCTGAAGTCCTATGACCGCCTGTTCCCAAGTCAGGACGTGATGCCCAAAGGTGGTTTCGGCAACCTCATCGCGCTTCCGCTCCAGCACGGACCGCGCCAGGCGGGCAACAGCGTGTTCGTGGACGACCTGCTTCGTCCGCATCCGGACCAGTGGGCGCTTCTGGCGAGTCTCAAGCCGACGACGCAGGCGCAACTGACTGAACTCGTGCGTGTCGCAGAAAGAAATGACGCCATTCTCGGCCTGCCACTCTGGCCCGAAACAGACCACGACCCGGAAAAGCCGTGGCAACGCCCGCCGTCGGGCGCGAAGCCAAGGCCGATTGTCGGCACGCTGCCGGCGGAACTGTCGGTGACCTTGGCTCAGCGGTGTTTCATCCCGACTGCGAGCTTGCCGCCCGCGTTGATCGATCGCCTGCGCCGGCTCGCTGCGTTCGCCAATCCGCAGTTCCACGTCAAACAGGCGATGCGGATGCCCACGACGCAAACGCCGAGAATCATCGCTTGCGGCACGCTCGATGCCGAATTCCTGTCTCTGCCGCGCGCGAGTCTGGTCGCGGTCCAGCAACTATGCTCGCCGCTGGGAATCCCCGTTCGCGTGACGGACGAACGACAGCCTGGCGAGGAACTTGCCGTGACATTTCTCGGCACGCTTCGACCGGCGCAGAAAACAGCAGTCGACGCGATGCTGCCGCACGATTTCGGGATCCTGGTCGCGCCGCCCGGAAGCGGCAAGACCGTCATGGGCGCGGCGTTGATTGCAGCCCGGCAGCGCAGCACGCTCGTGCTCGTGCACACGCAGACGCTGGTTGACCAGTGGCGCGCACGGCTGGCCGTGTTTCTGGGGCTCAGCCCAAAGGAAATCGGCGTCATTGCCGGCGGCAAGCGCAAGGTGACCGGGCGAATCGACGTCGCGACGCTGCAGAGCTTGGTCCACGGCGACGTGGTTGACGACATCGTTGCCGCATACGGCCATGTTATCGTGGACGAATCTCACCATGTCTCGGCGGTGTCGTTCGAGCGCGTGCTCAACGCCGTTCGCGCCAAATACGTGACTGGGCTGACTGCTACGCCGCGTCGACGCGATGGTTTGCACCCGATCGCGGAGATGCAGCTCGGGCCGATACGGCACGTTCTGGAGCAAACCGAGAAGGCGGAGTCGGAAAGCGTCGCTCGCCGCTTGGTCGTGCGCAACACAGGCGTCCAACCGGAGTCGCTGCCTCGCGATGCCAGTATCCAAGAGGTCTACGCGTCGCTGGCCCGCGACGAGGGCAGAAACCGTTTGATTGCGACCGAAATCGAGGCTGCGGTGGCACTTGGTCGACGAGTTCTGGTGCTCGTCGAGCGCACGGAGCACTTGACGTGGTTTGAAGAATTCCTGACGCGGCAAGGGGTTTCGGTCCAGTCGCTGCATGGCAAGCTCAGGGCAAAACAGCGTAAGGCGGCGTTTGCCGCGTGGCACGATGTCGACGGCGAAGTGGGGCGCGTCCTGCTCGCTACCGGGCGCTACGTCGGCGAAGGCTTTGACGATCCGCTGCTGGACACGTTGTTCCTCACGTCGCCGTTGTCCTGGCGCGGGACGCTCGTGCAGTATGTCGGCAGATTAACGCGGGAATCGCCGGGGAAACGGGATCTGGTGGTGTACGACTATCTGGACGCAGAAGTCGCGGTTTTGCGGCGTATGTTCGAGAAGCGCCGGCGGGGCTATGCCGCGATTGGGTTCGCCACCGTCGCGAACGCCAGCCCCGAAGCTTGAACGGCCAGTCGGCTCAACATCCTAATTATATGGACGTATCTGAGCGGAGGCGGAACCGTCACCCTTCGGGTTGCGGCGCGCAACCCACAGGTTGTCACCGTTCGCGGCACGGTCTGTAAGTGCTTATGGGCGTTCGTGTTTTTCGGATGGTTTCGGCATGTGATTGCGGTCGCCACGATTTGCTGCACCGGTGCTGCAAGACTGAATCGCAAAACGCAAAAACCGCCAGAACCGGTCGCCGTAAGGCCTGGGATTCTGACGGTTTTTTCGAGTCGCGGGGGCAGGATTTGAACCTGCGACCTTCGGGTTATGAGCGCGCCACATAACCCTTGCATATCATTGCGGACCTTGCGGAACGGGCACTTGCCGTGTCCAAGTCCTTGCTGGCCTCGCAGGCCTTGCTGAGTTAGCGTAGCGGATGGACACAAACTTGGCCACAGGAATCGGAGGGACACATGCCGGCACACCGGAAGTACGATGGCGACCTCGAGAAGGACCTGAGCGAAGAGCGGCTCACCGCGGCGACGCAGACGTTGCTGGCGGCGTCGGCGTGCTACTTAGCACGGCCCAAAGACCATCAGATTCCGTCGGATGCGGAGCGGGCAAAGTGGCTGGCGGAGATCGTTCGCGAGGTCGAGTCGCTGGCGAAAGACCAAAGAGACGTGCCCGCTGACGCGAACGCAAAGAGCGCAAAGTTCTTCGCAAAAATCCTCGCGGACACTCAGGAATTTGCCGCGAAACAGCACGCGACTCGGAAGCGGTTCGACGCGAATCAGGTGGCGCACATTGCCCAGATCACCAAGCAGATTGAAGAGTTTGCCAGAAAGCAGACCGTTCTTGCCGAGGTTGCCCTCACCGTGGAACTCTCAGCCGACATTCACGAGGCTTACACGCGTTGGGCGGGGAAGCCGCGCAAGAAGGCGCCACGTGCAATCGCGCCTGGGATCAAGGGTGACCACATGACCGACTGGAAAGCGTGGGGACCGGCATTCACACGGCAGCGAATTGCGCAGGCTTGGCAGGCCTACACGCTGCGCAGGTACGGCGCGGTGAGCCAGCGCGACGACAGGGATCTGGACCACCTGATTTCCAAGGAATTCGTCGTCGATGAGGCGTCGGACCCGGGACAGGGGCCCGCCGACCACGCGCAGCGTGCTGTCGCGTTCCTGCTCGGGCGTGGAGGAAAGATTTCGGGGCGGAAAACAGATGTCACGTCTCGTGAATTCCACGGTCGCTCGGTCGGAATCGCTGCCGAAAAGCGCCGCTGGCCTGTCGAGTCGCCGCAGTTCTTAGAGGACGGCAAGCCGTCGCTGGCTCTACCGACGTGGGGGCAGCCGGAAGGAGGCGATCGCGGCTTCTTCTTTGGCGCCCAGGTTGCTCCACTGGTCGAGGACGCCATCGATGACTTCGCGCGCCGCTCCTGTGGTCTGTTCTTCCGCGGCCTTGGCCACGCCCTCGAAGGCGGTGAAAACGCACGCGCCCTGCTGGTGCTGCTGCTGGGACGCTACGTCGAGCAGGTGCCCGCGTTTCCCCATCAAACGGTCAGGCACTTCCCTGGGATCGGACTAGATGGCAAGGTCCACTTCTGGAGCGGGAAAGTGTTGACGGCCCACGCTCCCCGACTACGGGTCATGCCCGCTGTGCAACGAGTTTGGAGTGCTGCACTGGGCGGAGCGTTTTCCAAGTCGAAGTAGCAGGTAGCAGCCGACCACATGTTCACCCGCGAGGACCCTGCTACGCCAACGCATCGCGCGCATCTGCGCCATTCTCGCCTGCTTCGTCGCCGCGTGCGGTGAAAACACCGCGGTCACCGCCCCTGTACCGCGGTCGTCCACAGCACCGGCGGCGAGGACACCCCCGGCGACGTCACGCCCGTGCAGGACGCCGCGCTGTCCGACGTCGCCGCGACCGAAACCACTGGCGATGGCCACGTTTACTCGTCCGCTGCACAACTAGCAGCGTCCGCCTCCGCGCAAGTGCGTCGCTCAGACCGTCTGCGCTTCCGACAAGCAGTGTCGAGCCGCCGGCCAGGTTTGTAACACCACCGCCGGCATCTGCGTGGCTTGCCTGACCGATGTCAACTGGGCCAACGGCCTCAGTTGCAAAGCCCACACTTGCCTCCCGCCGGCGACGCTCCGCCAGACCACCACGGAGTGCTTTAGCGGCCAGGTTTGCGACAAATCATTCGGCGCCTGCGCCGAATGCGCCACCGGCGCCGACTGCAACACGGGCATCGCCTGCTCGCACACCGTCTGCGTGCCGATGGCCTGAAAACCGGGCGCGGTCAGGTGCCCGTCGGCGTCGAGCATGAACACCTGCGCCGCCGATAGTTCGGCGTGGGTCAACAGCGCGTGCATCCGCGACAACACTTGCCTGGAGGACGCGTGCGTGCCGGTCAGCTGCGCCCCAACGCGAAAGTCTGCGACGGACAGTTGAAGGTCATGAAGTGCGACGCGACGGGCACCGCGTCCCGTCAGGTCGACAGGTGCGATCCGGTGGGCGACGCGAAGAACGTCTGCCTCGGCGGAACGTGCGTGCTGATGGCGTGCAAGGCGGGCGACGAAATCCGCGCCAACGCCGGCGCACTCGCGGTGTGCAAGGCCGACTGCACCGGCTACGTCGATTCGCCGTGCGGCAACGGCCTCGCGTGCGAGTGCGGGGCCTGCGTGACCACGATTTGCGCGCCGAACGTCAAGCTCTCCATCGACAACAAGGTGCAGAACCGCAACGTGAGCGGGACCAACGTCACGTTCGTCCAGAACTGCGCGGACATCAGCCAAGGGTGCGTGGGCGGAGCGTGCCAGCACCGGCCCATGACCGTTCGGCCCGTGCACCAACCGCACCAACGACGCACCCACATCGGTGCGGCCATTGGTGCGTCAGGTTCCAAAAAACGAGCTAGGCAGGTCTAGTTGCCCAGTCTGGATGTTCGAGTCGGTGCATTGCGCTGCCAATGCGCGCCACACCAATTGCAGAAGCCGTGGCGCTGCACCGGCAGCCAGAGCAGGACTTCCTTGCAACTCCAGCAGGGAGCCTGCCGGACTGTCTTTGCCGCGAGGTAGAGGAGCCTCGTGATTTCCTCGGGTTTTAGCGGCTTTACCTGGCTCGCGTCCTTGCCCGCCTTCTTGTCTACCGCCCTCTTCAGGTAGCGGCCGACGGTATTGCGGCCCAAGTCCAGCCGGCTCGCGATGAGCAGAACCGACATGCTCGGCAAGCGCGCCAAGGAACGCCGTCACAAGCCGACCGACTCTGAGACGCTGCCAACTGGCGACCTGGGCTACTTCTTTGGTGCTGCTGCGGCTCCGCACTTTGGCGATCTGGCGGCGCTGCTTGTCGGTCCGGCATTCATGGCGCAGGCGCTTGCTGGCAAGGGTGCTGAAACGTCAATTCTCTGCGGTATCTTTGGCTACGAAGCCTCTCGACTGACCGAGATGGAGATTCATCGTGCGCGCGCGGACGCGGGCAGGGCGGATTCACACGCGTTCATCGAGCAAAAACTGCCTTTACACGAGGCGGTTGCCGGCGTCGTGGCTGCATTGGGTGGCGCAACGGACAGCTATGCGCAGCTCGCGGCGGGGCAGCAGGCTCCCGCGGGCCCGCCGGTGTGGCCGGACGGCTGGGTGGGTATGATGCACGCGCCGCACCGGTGGGCACGGGGCGAGAGCGACTGACGCGAGAGGAATTCGTAGCGCGCCGACAATTCGTTCGCGTCGACGTGCGGGCGTCGGTGCGTACAGGAACGCTGCGTAAGCGCACCGACCTGCCCAAATGCGGCCTTCGATCGCAGTTCGGCGTCTACGTCGGAGCGCGCAAACCAGCCAACTCCTGTTCCAGCTCGCGGACGCGGTTCGCTTGCCGCTCCTCCGCCGGGCGGTGATTCCACAACTCGATGGCTTCCGACCGCGCCACCGCGGCAGTCGCGTAGTGCCCTTCATCCGTGGCCTTGCGTTCGCCGTAATTACACGCGAACGACGTTGTGCCGCAATCATCGCAAAGGACGAGGACGTCTTTGTTCAGATCGACGACGCGCGGTTCCGCGGGGCAGCCGAACGGGCATGGTTTCAATGTGGGCATCATCGGCTCCGGGCGCGGGTGAGAAGCGTCGGTTCGCGACCGTGGGCGATTGTGAGGCTGGCGTCAAGTGGGATCGTGCGCTACCCGATCGCGCGCCGTCACAGAGTGATCCGGGGTCCAAGATTCGCGGCAGTCTGGGCATTCCACGGACGTTGCGCGTACAAAGAAGTACATCGTGGCGTTGCACGCCGGGCAGTACGCGTGACTGACCTGATCCACCAGGAACTGCAACTTCGGGTGCAGTTCGCGCGGAGTCGGCGTCGGCTTGGCGTCCGCTCGGCCGTACAACGCCGCAGTCCGGCGATCCACGCCCAATTCGCGCGCTATTTCGACGTTCGAGCAGCCGTCCGCGGCGAGACTTGCGATCTGCTTCCGGGTCGTCGTGGAAACGCGAGGTGGCATTGCGGATGCTTCTTCTGCGTCGGGTCATCCGACTGTACCGGAATTGTAGGCCGTGAGCGCCGGAACTCCATGCGGATCAGAAGATTGTGCGCGCATAATCGTGCGCCGGACGGGATTGCTCGCTGAGCATTTTAAGGCGTGTTCCGTGCAGTTGAGCCGAGCTAGGGCGACCGTAGAACGCCGGATCATGTCGATATAGGAGAGCATAATGGTGATGAAAAATCCATTGATTTTACGCATGAAACTACAGCGGTCAGCGTGACAAAAATGCGGTGAACTTGTCGCGTTGACGTGAAGTCGTCGAAAGGCACTTCGTCGGGCAGGCGCGGCGACTTGGCAGGTCTTCAGAAGTTTCGCGAGATGGGCGCTTCGCAGGCTCATTTTGGCGCCTTCCGGGGCAGTTCAAGGCCAGTCTAGATGAGACTGACGATCACCCCGATGGCACAGACGCGCTCACCGCAATCCCACACGACGCCTTAGATATGGTCGAAACGGCAGTCGCGGCGCGGCGAGATCGGCCGGTCGCTGTGGGCAGCTCCTGACCGGCGTGCGATTCGGGCGGCGACGCGGCCGCTGTTGATTCTTCTTGGTTCAAAGGGGGGCGTGCAGTTTCGAGCGGCTCACTGCCATGGAATCCGCGTCGACCGATAAAACCCGACCCCCTTCGTTGTCAGCCGCGGGCCGTGCGCCGCAATCCGAAGGCGATAGCTTGCCCAGTCGTTGCTGCCTGCGGGCGACCACCCCACCTCCGCGAGTCCGGCCAGCCGCGGGAACGCCATCACCTCAATGTCGGCTATCGTCGCAATGGTCTCGGTCCACAGCGCTGCTTCGACGCCGAGAATGTCCGACTCCCCAACTCCAGACAACTCCGTCGCAGGGTCCCAAGCGTAGGCTTGCTGCTCGTCGACCAGACCTGCCCAGACGAGGCCCAGCGGCGTGTCGCCGTCGTATTTCATGTCCAGATACGCGCGGTTGGCAGGTGAGAGGATGACCTTCGCGTGTTGCTGCACCGCCAGTTGCACCGACGTAGTGTCGTACGGATTCCAGTGTTGGACGATGGCGCCCGCTTTCAGCGGCGTGTGGGCGATCTCCGCCCAGCCAATCAGCATTTTGCCCGACGCCGCCACCAGTGGCTGGAGGGTCTGCATGAACGCCGCGTAGTCGGCCGCGGACGTCGATTTGGCCTCGTCGCCGCCGATGTGCAGCCACATCCCAGGGGTCAACGCGGCAACCTCGCCGAGCGCGTCGCTGACGAACTGGGCGGTCGGGGAAGCATCGATGCATAACGAACTGAAGCCAACGTTCGTGCCCGTGTAAAGTGCGGTCGCGGTGTGGTCGCAGTTGAGCTCGGCGTACGAGGCGAGCGCGGCGTTGCTATGGCCCGGCATGTCCATTTCCGGGACGACCGTGATGTAGCGTGCGGCAGCGTAGGCCACGATGTCGGCAAATTCGGCTTGGCTATAAAAAAACTTACCGGTTGCACCACCGACTTCCGTACTTCCGCCGATGGCGCTCAGCTGCGGCCAACTTGTAATCGCCAGCCGCCAGCCCTGATCGTCGGTCAAATGCACATGAAACCGATTGATTTTGTAGTAAGCCACCTCGTCGATAAAGTGCTTGACGTCGGCAACGCTGAAGAAGTGCCGCGCCACGTCCAGCATGACACCACGCCAGGCAAAACGCGGCTGGTCGGTGACGCTACCCGTCGCGAGCGGCCATGGCCCCGGCTGCGGCGTTGCGGCTTCAATCGCCGCTGGCAGCAACTGGCGCAGCGTCTGGATACCGCGCATCAGCCCGGCCGGCTGTGCCGCGCTCACGGTCACACCGCCGGCTGAAACCGTCAGCCCGTAGCCTTCCTCGCCGAGGCCCGGCTCGGTGACCGTCGTCAAACGGATGTTGCCCGGCTGCGGTGTCGTTGCGCCACGCACCTCCAGCGCGAAGCCCGTCGCCGGGCGCAGGTGTGCCGCGAGGTACTGGCCAACGGCGAGCAGCTCCGGCGTCGGCGGATCGACTTCAATCGCCGCGGTGGCGGGCAGGCAGAACAAGCCGCCGTCGACGGTGACCGCGACCGGCAATGGCACAAGGTTGCCCAGCGTGGCGGTGGTGCCAGCGGGGCAGCCATATGGCGTTGCAGCGTCGGTCGTGGGGTCGGTCGTGGCGTCGGCCGTTTCAGTCCGCGTTGCGCCACCGCCACAACCAGCGCAAACGGCTAACAATACAAACGATTGCAAGACAGTGCGCATGAATCACCCAAATGACGGCTATCTGACGCGGCGGTGCGGAAGGAGTTTGGACGGGCGGAGCGCCAGCGTCAACGGAGGCTGTGTCAGTGTGGGCTGTGTCACTGCGCCCGTGGTCGCCCGCTGCCGGGACGCCGGGCGTGCCGTCGTCCTGCGCCGAGACGGCCTGCTACGGAACGCCGAAGTCGCCACCCCACTTGCCCGGTGACTCTGCAAGCTTGAATTCAAGGGTCGCGCCACCCGTGAGGTCGCCGTGCCGGACCCAGGGGTGCGCGAGCGCGACGCCGTTGAGCGTAACGCCGGCAACGTACGGCCCGGAGCCGGTCGTCGTGATGGTGAGGGGGCCTGCAGCCTGCGCAATCACCACGCGGTCAAAGAGCGGACGGCCAACGTAGTACCAATCCTGTCCGGGGGCTGGGTACAGCCCGATCGATGTCCAGACGAGCCATGCGCTGAGTCCGCCCGAGTCCTCGTTGCCGACGATGCCGTCTGCGCCGTCGCCGTAGCGCTGCTCGGCGACCCAGCGAAGCCACTTCTGGGTCAGGTCGGGGCGACCAGCCGCAAGGAAGAGGTACGCCGCGTGGATGTCCGGCTCGTTGTGCTGGGTGTACCCTGAGGGCGGCAACAGCGTTGAGAATCCGAACAGTTCCACATCGTCGCGTCCCTGTTGAAAGAACGCATCGAGCGCTGTCGCCGCGGCTTCGGGTTCGCCAAATAGCGCGACCAAGCCGACCGGGTCGTGCGGCGCGAGCCAAGCGTATTGCGCACCGTTGCCGCCGTAGTACAGGTTCCCTCCCTGGTAGGCTGCGGGGTCAAACGGAGCCACGAAGGAGCCATCGGCATTCTTGCCGCGGAAAACGCGTGTCTCCGCGTCGAACAACGCGGCGTAGCTCTGGCCTCGCGGCAGAAAGCGCGCTGCCACGTCGGGCCGACCGAGCTTGGCTGCCAGCTTGGCGATCGCTGCGTCGGCAATCGCATACTCCAGTGTGCGGCTGACGGACTGGCTGGCCTTGTCCGCCGCGACATAACCAAGGCTCACGTACGACTCAACGCCTTCGCGTCCCGGGACCGGGACTCCGCTCGGCACCGGCGCCTCCGCGCTGGCGAGGATGAGGTCGAGCGTGTGATTGCCAGGCACGTCCAGCCCCTTGAGCACCGACTCGGCCAGTGCAATGTCGGCGGATGCGCCCAGAGTAACCGCAGTGCTGGCGTGCCCTGCGGTCCAGCGCGGCAGGTACCCACCGGCGTCGTCGCCCATGGTGAGGAGCGAGCGCATCAAGTCCCGCTGCCGCAGCGGGTCCACCAAGGAGAAGAGCGGATGGGTCGTGCGGTAGGTGTCCCAGAGCGAGAAGAAGTGGTGCTGGACGTGGCCAACGGCCGTGTGCACAGCCCCGTCCACGCCGCGGTACCGACCGTCGACGTCCCCGTGGACGTTGGGCGCGACAAATGAGCGGTAGAGTGCGGTCGCGAAGATCGTCCGAGCCCGCGCAGTTCCGCCTTCAAAACGGACGCGGTTCAGTTGTGCTTGCCACGTGGCGCGCGCCGCGGCCCGTGTGGCGTCAAAATCAGCGCCCGCAGGGAGCTCGGCATCGAGGTTGGCGCGCGCGCCGGCAGCGTCCACGTAGGAGAGTGCCAGGCGAACGGTGACCTCGCGGGCGTCAAAGGACACGATGGTGCCAACCCGGGCGCCGTCGGCCACAGCGGCGGAGTTCGTGTAGGTTCCGTCCGCGAACGTACCCCAGCTTGTCGGCAGCGGGCTGACCACCGCGGCAAAGTAGGTGCGGAAGCCGCCGACCGCGTCGGCCGAGAAGCGGCCCCGATGCTCCACCCACCCCTCCACGCGATCCGGCCCGATGAACTCCACATGCGAAGCGGGAACCTCGGTCTCCAGGTGGGCGTGGCCGACGTCCAGCACCAGCCGGGCCGGGCCGCTGCCACCAAAGCGGTAGCGGTGGTGCGCGGCCCGTGTCGTGGTCGTCACCTCCATCACCACGTCGGGGGAGTCCAGCGTCACGGCATAGTAGCCGGGCTCAGCGTGCTCGTTCTGGTGCGAGAACGGGTACGTCCGCGCGGCAGGGTCAACCAGCGCCGCGGGATCTGCGGTGCCTGGCGTCACCAGCACTGCGCCGAGATCCGGTGTGCTCACGCCCGATAGACGGTTGTGGCTGAACCCGAGTACGTGTGTGTCGTCTGCGTGGTAGCCCGTCGCGTGGTTGAACGCCGCGACGCCGGTTGGGATCGTCGTGTCTGGACCTGCTTGCACCATCGCGAAGGGCAAAGTTGCCCCGGGATGGCAGTTGCCAGAGCCAAAGGACGTGCCGCCGGTGCCGATGAAGGGATTGACCGACTCGTACGCCTCGGGAGGCGCACTGGGACCTACTGCGCTGTCCGCAACGTCGAGGGAAAGCACATCCGGGAGGAGCGCGTCGGTGCGCGGCGTCGTGTGGCAGCCGCCCATCACGTAGGCCAAAACCACCAGCTGGGACGTTACGGTGCGCAGCGAATACCGGCCCCAACGAAGACGCAGGTTCGCCACCCAACGTGCAGCATCGCGAAGCATTCCGGTCTCCGGCAGCGGGTCGGGAGGAGACCGATGGGACAGCTGTGAGGGCTCCCGGGCCGCTCGACGACTTGAGGTTCGCACCCACATCTGGATCCTCCGCAGCCTCGAACCGTGAAGCCAACCATCGCCGAATACCTACTCGCGGATCGAGGGCGGTGCGCCAGTACGGAAGAGCCGCTTCGGCCCCATTGTCCCACCGCCGTCCCCCGCGTCAAGCCGCCCAACCACGCGACGCTCGCACCTTCTCCAGAGGGGTATTGTCAAGATTCGCGTGTAGGAGAAGCAAACCACACTCCGCCCCGCTTGGCCGCTCAGCCGTCACCCCGATCAACAGGCGCTCGGTGGATCCGTGGGGGGAAGCCAGTCGACGTGGTCGCGAATTGAACGCGGTGAAGTGGCGATCACCGTCGAGCATCTTTCGGCAGCCTCCGCGCGCATGGTGATCGAGCCGTCTGAAGTTGGCCCCCGCAAGGCGGTGTGCCACACGAGAGGCGGGCGTATGTCCTTGGGGCCGTCCTATCGGCCGATTTCGTGCGCAGCCAACGGCACTTCGACTTGGCACGCGTTGGTCCCGTGGAACGCCGCACTGCGGGCCCCCGTTGTCCACGATGGTGTCCAACGGGACTTGTCCCGGAGCAACAGGAAGTGCGCTGTTTGTCCCGCCCACGCGATCCGCATCCAGATTCCCTAATCCTATCAAGCCGTCACAGCCATCATCACCCACCGATCCACAGTCTGCATCGCGGCGTGGACACGCGCGCCAGCAGCGAGCGCGTTTCGCGCCAGCCGCTCTGACCACGTGA
>CAITYF010000047.1 GCA_903896545.1 uncultured Myxococcales bacterium
TCCGGCCGCTTCGGCCGGATTCGCCCAAGAGATGTGGAAGGAATCGCACGTGGCACGCGCCTGCAAGCGGCGTCTGCGGGGTTACGGTGAGAAGCCGGTGATGTTCGCGCTCACGGTTTCCAGCTTCATGCCCAACGACTTGGCGTCCTTCGGGCCACCCGGCGTCGAGGCGATGTCTGACGGCGCGAGCGACGGCAACAGCATCTTCACGGTCCCCTTGCCGCCGATGCTGGCAAACGTCGCATCCGGCGCGGCATCAATCGCGGCGTTGAGATCGGCGTCTGTGACGTAGCCGCACAGCATCCCGTTGGTCGTCGTCTTCCAACTCGTGCTGTCAGCGACCGTGCCTTTTAGTTCGGGCTTGGAAATCGTCAGCACCAGCGGCGCGCCGCTCAACGACAACGTGATGATGAACTTGTCGGCCTTGGCCGCCAACGCAGTGCCGGTGATCGACGCCGTATTGAACGCGACCAGCGACTCGCAACTCGTCGTGTCGCACTGCTTGTTGGTGTACGACGACATCTTGACCGTGTAATTGCAACCCGCCGACGGGTTCTTGCACGTGCTGCCCGTTTCCGGATCGCCCAGCAGAACATTGAACTGGAACGGCGCGCCGCTCGTGTTGTACGCCTTCGGGTCAAACAGCATGTCCAGGCTGTCCTTGTCGAGCGCGTCCTGCAGCGGCTTGCCAGCAAAACTGGACAGGCCGGAAAGCGAGTTGTCGACCTTGCCGTCGCCGTTCAGGTCGCAGCCTTCGGTCTTGGCGCCAAAGGCGAGCTTGGTGACTTTCTGGACGCTGGCGCTCTTGCCGTCGGTGCCAAAGGTCGGGTTGCCGCCAACCGTGGTGTCGATCGCGACGTCGGGCGTTTGCGGGCCTGTGTCCTCCGGCCCGATGTCCGGCGTCTGGCTGCCCGTGTCGACGGGGCCGATGTCGTTGTCGACGGGGCCGGTGTCGTTGATCGGCCCCGCGCCTGAGTCAGTACCGCCTGACGCGTCGCCGGGTTGCTCGGCATCGCTGCCGGAGTCCTTCAGGACGATGTCGAGGCCAGGCGTCGCGTCGGTGCCCGCGCCGCTGTCGCCGGTGAGTGAGCCATCGCCGCCGCCCGCGACATCCGTCGCAACGCCGGCGCCGCCGCCGGTTCCGTCGGAGCTGGAGCAGCCCGCTGCCAAGCCAAGAATCGCGACGCCGCACAACGCGGAAACGCGGATGAACCCTACGGAACGGAACAGCTTGCGATTCTTCATGAAAGTCTCCCCAGTTAGTCCCTTCACCATACAGTGGCCGACGCGCGAGCACAACAGCGACAACTAATCCACACAATCAGGCTTGTCGCCTTCTGGGCAGCGGAATCGCACGTGAAAGTGGTCCGCGTGGCCTGTCGCGTGACGAATCACCCCGCGCGGGACGCTCGCGCCGGCGGGGTACTGGAAAATCGGGCTGAGGCTCTGTTCCGTCCAGCCGTTGTCGAGCAATGCGTCGTACAGCAGCGCCTGAATCTCGTAGTCCATGAAGACCAGACCGACCTCGCCCGTGCTCAACAACGCCTCCAGAAACGACCAGGTGCGTTCGGCGTCGAGGTTGCTGGAGTCGGTCAACTCAAAGCGTTTCGGTTGCCCCTTGGTCGTGCGCAAGTAGGCGATGTCGACGTCGCGCCCGGACTGGTGCGACTTGTGCGGCTTGAGGAACCCACCGCCGTCAGCCGAGATGGCGCCGATGACGACGGCTGGCGCACCCTGAAACTGCCGAATCGTCTGCGCGGCCGCCATCTCCAGCAGCGCAACGGTGCTGTTTGTGCCGTACGCGTTTCCGTTCACGGCGATGTAGCCCAGTCCCGTCGATGGAATTCGACATCCGTCGACGAGTTGGCCGTCAGTGGTCGGACCAATCGAACGTGATGGTTGGTCCTTTTGCGGTTGGCAGATCGCGACGGGCATTTGAAAGTTTGGCGTGCCGGCGACGTTGCCGACCGTCGTACTGTGGGATCGCGCTTGCACACGAACACGCTGAGGCGGCAGCGGAATCCTCTCGAATGCGTTCTCGTCCGGCCCGTCGCGAAAGACCATGCGGTCGACCGGTCGACGCTTCTTGCGCTGCGGCGCGGCATCCGAACACGCCGCGAGCGAGGCGACAACTGCGACAAGCGCGGCAAGCAAAAGCAGACGCAGCATCAGGCCTTTGTCTTCACGTCGCGGTGGCTGACTGTGACGCGACCAAGCCGCATCGCGCGGATGTGCTCCGCGAGCGCCTCCGCCAACGCGACACTCCGGTGCTGACCGCCCGTGCACCCGACGGCCACGCTCACCATGGCGCGACCTTCCTGAGCGTGCAGCGGCAGCACGTAGTCCAGCAGGTAGTTCATGCGCGTGAGCGCTTCCTTGCCGCCGCGCTCCAGCACGAACGCACGCACGGGCGCGTCCAGGCCAGACATTGGCGACAGTTCGGGGACAAAGTACGGGTTGTCCACGTAGCGGACGTCAAAGACGTAGTCGGCGTCGCGCGGCAGCCCGTGCTTGAAACCAAAAGACTGCATCGACACGATCAGGCGAACGTCGACAGAGTATTCCGGGTCAAAGATCCGCTGAATGTGCCGTTTCAGCTGGTGGATATTCATCTCCGACGTGTCCACGACCAACGTCGCCCGTTCACGCACGGGCATCATGTGGTCGCGTTCAAAACGGATCGACTCGCTCACCGTTCCCGCCTGCCAGATCGGATGTTTGCGGCGGGTCTCCGCGAACCGACGAATCAGGATGTCGTCGTCGCAGTCCAGAAACAGCAATTCAGCTTGCACACCGTCAGACTTCAGCGCGCCAATCGCCGTGTCCAGATCGCCCAGCAGTTCGCCCGCGCGAATGTCGATGCCGACGGCCACCGGCGTCGCGGTCAGACGCTCGGCCATCATGGTTTCCAGCGACGGCAGGAGCGCCGTGGGCAGGTTGTCCACGCAGTAGTAGCCCAGATCCTCCAACGCATGCAGACACGTCGACCGTCCCGAACCGCTGATACCGGTCACAATGACGAATCGCGCGTTGCGGGACATGGCGGGCTCCTGCGGTTGTCCGTCTGGCTAGAACTGCTTCCGCCGCTGCGAGGACGGCGGGATATTCAGTGCTTCTCGATACTTTGCGACTGTCCGTCGGGCCACTGTCATGGTCTCGCGCGGGCGCATCGCTTCCAATTGCGTCTCCGTGCACGAGAGTCGCGCCAGCATCTTGCCTCGATCCCAGTCGCCGTGAAGCATTTCGACGATTTCTTGATCCGACAGCGGTGAACTCGGCTGCTCGTTGTCGATGAACCGCTTGATCGCGTTCTTGACCGCTTCCGACGCGACGTCGCTGCCATCGCCCGACGGTACGCCGGCGCCAAAGAAGAACTTCAGCTCAAAAATGCCCTGCGGCGTGTGGACGTACTTGGCTGTCGTCACGCGGGAAACCGTGGATTCGTGCAGCCCAACGTCCTCCGCCACCTCGCGCAGCACGAGCGGACGCAGCTTCTCCACGCCGCGCTCCAAGAACGGCCGCTGGAACCGCATGATCGACTCGGTCACGCGCTGGATCGTCGACTGCCGCTGGTGAATTGAGCGGATCATCCAGGTCGCCGCGCGCATCTTCTCTTGCAGGTACTCCTTGGCTACCGCGTCGCCTTCTCCCGAAAGCGCGTGCTTGTAGAAGTTGGAGACGCGCAACCGCGGCAGCCCGTCTTCGTTCAGCACCACGGTGTAGTCGTCGCCGAGCTTGTAAACGTACACGTCCGGCGTGATGTAACGCGCCGTTTCGCCGATGAAATGCCGCCCTGGACGCGGTTCCAGGGACGCGAGCAGTGCCATCAGACGCTGCTCCTCGTTTGGCCGCAGACGCAGATCGCGACGCAGTCCGGCGTGGTCACGTGCCTCAATGTAGGGTAGTCCGACCTCGATCAGCTTGTGCAGCCGCAGTTCCTTCGGATGCCGCACGAGCGCCTGAGTCAGCAGACACTCGCGCAAATCGCGGCTCGCCACGCCCGCCGGATCCAGGGTCCGAATGATGTCCAGCACCCGCGTGACTTCAGCCGCGTCGACGCCGTGTGCAGCCGCCATCGCCCGAATCGAGTTGCCGTACAGCGCCTCCGTCTTACACCCGCGGCTCTCCGCTTCCTTCTGCCAGACCGCGACTTCATCATCGGTCAGCCAGTACAGGGACAGCTTGCCCTTCGCCTCGGCTTTCTCGATCGCTTGTTGATCCGCCTGCCGCGCAAGTTGTCGGCGCGTCGCATCGCTTCCGCCCAGGATGTCGAGGCGGGTCGGACGAAAATAGCCGTCGTCGTCCAGGTTGCCAATGATCTCTTCGACGAGATCTCGGTCCGAAGCGCCCAGCGTCGTCGACGCGATTTGCTCTTCCAGAAACTCCGGCAAGGTCGATGCGCGGGTCAGGGTCTGCGACAAGGCCGGGCGTTCTTCATCCTCGCCATCGCGAAACGCACCGCCGCCTTCGCTCGGTCCGCGTGCGAGATCCGTGAAGTATTGCTGCCAGTCGATCTCGTTGCGTTCGTCCCGATTCGGCGGCGCTTCGATATCGGTCACCGCCGCTTCACCGCCCGTCAGCGCCGACGGCAGCGGGTCTTGTGACGTGCTGGTCTGCATTTCCTCTTCGAGGAGGGGATTCTCATTCAGCGCGTCGCCCACGGCTTCCATCAGCTCGGTGCGCGACAACTGCAACAGGCGAATCGCCTGCTGGAGCTGCTGCGTCATGACCAGCCGCTGTTCCAGCCGCTGTCCAAGCTGTAGACCCTGTTTGAACTCCATGCGCTCCGCGTTCGCGTCCGCCAGATGTCGTTGGGGCAAAAGCCGGAGCCTGACGAACGGCGCCCCCAGTGTACCGGCGCAAAAGGTACCCGACAAGCGATTGTGACGCGTCGCGTGGGCGAATTCAGCACCGGTGAGTAAAAAGATCGGCCGATTGGCGCGAAATGTGCAGGACAGTCCTGGCATCCTCGCGAGTGGTCGGTGAATTGCACGGTTCTGCTTGACAGCGCAGCGATTGGCCCTTACTTGGCGGCGCGGTTCCGACAACCGTAACTGCCGCATTTTTGCCCACGCCCTTCCGCCCCGTGTTGAGGACTCCGTCCATGGCCAAGACCGATTTCTATGAACTGCTTGGCGTGCCGAAAGGTGTCGATGAAGGCGAACTGAAGAAAGCTTTTCGCAAGGCGGCGATGCAGTATCACCCGGATCGCAACCCCGGTGACGCGCAAGCAGAAGAGATGTTCAAGCAGTGCGCGGAGGCGTACGACGTGCTGTCCGACCCGCAAAAGCGTGCGGCGTACGATCGGTACGGCCACGCGGCGTTTGAGTCTGGTCGCGGCGGCGGCGCTGGACCTGGCTACGGCAACATGGACGACATGTTCAGCCACTTCGGCGACATCTTCGGTGACATTTTTGGTGGCAGGCGCGGCGGGCAGAAGCGACCGGCGCGCGGCGGTGACTTGCGTTACGACCTCGGCTTGTCGCTCCGCGATGCCGTCCAAGGCGTCAAGCGCGAAATTGCCGTTCCACGCGTGGACCCGTGTGGCACGTGCAATGGCTCCGGCGCCAAGCCCGGCACGACCCCGGAAAACTGCGGTCAGTGTGGCGGTCGGGGACAAGTGGGCCACCAACAAGGTCCGTTCGTGTTCGCCGTCACGTGCCCGCAGTGCCAAGGACAAGGGCGCACCGTCAAAGCTGCCAACCGCTGCGGCACGTGTGGCGGCGCTGGTCAGCAGCGCGTCGAGAAGAAAGTGACGGTGAAGATCCCCGCGGGCGTCGATTCGGGCACGCGTCTGCGCGTCACGGGCGAGGGCGAGCGCGGTCAAGCGGGCCAGCAGCCTGGAGACTTGTACGTGGTGCTGGCGATCCAGCCCGACGACGTTTTCCAACGCGACGGCGACGATCTCCACTGTGAGATTGAAGTCGACGTGGTACGCGCCGTGCTGGGCGGCGTGGTGTCCGTGCCGCTGATCGAAGGTGGCGACGAGAAAGTGAAGCTGCCGCCGGGCATTCAGCCGGGTGAGCAAGTGCGGATCCGCGGGAAGGGCGTGCCGCACTTGCATGGCGCGGGCCGCGGCGATCAATTTGCCCACGTGCGGGTCGTCGTTCCGCGCAAGCTGAACGATCGCCAGCGCAAACTGTATGAAGATTTGGCCCGCGACGCGTGATCGCACGTTGAAAAAGCCCGCCACCGCGGCTACCGTGCCGACTTCGCGCGCGCGGGCTTCCTGCGCGATCAAGGCCACATGCTGACTTTGCTTCGTCCTATCTCGCTGCGTCGGTTGACCGAACACAAGCTGCGTGCCGCGATGACCGCTGTCGGTATTTCGCTGGGAGTCGCCGTCCTCGTCGCCGTCGTGACGGTCAATGAAGGCATCGTAGGCTCGTTTTCCGACACGCTGGACCACATCAGCGGTCGCGTCGATCTGGAAGTGCGCGGCGGCGATACGGGTCTGGACGAGTTGCTCATCGACAAAGTGCTGGAAGTGCCCGGCGTGAAGTACGCCACACCGGTTCTGGAGCGGTCGTTGGATCTCGCCGATGGCTCCGGAGAGTCGTTGGCGATCCTGGCGGTGAACTTCACGGAGAATCCCAAGGCGCTGCAGCACCTGTACCAGATCGACGCCGAGACGTTGAAACGTCCGCAAGCGCCAGACAAGGCGAAGAACGATGACGAGTTCGCGGATGATCCGTTTGCGATGCTCGATGAAGCGCGCCAGTTGGTCGTGACCAAGGAATTCGCGGCGAAGCATCACCTGCAAAAAGGTGGGACCATCGAGTTGCTCACGCCGGGCGGTCGGCAGACGTTCACGGCGTTCTCGATCGTCGAGGCCAAAGGGCCGCAGAAGGCGATGGGCGGCAATCTGGCGATCATGGACTACGTTGACGCCCAAGAAGTGTTCGGCCTCAAGCGGCGCGTGGATCGCTTTGATGTGGCTCTGGATGACGCCAAGAAACCCGGTGAAGTGGAGCGTGCGGTCGCGGCGCTGAAGAAGGCAGTTGGCGCTGAATACGACGTTGAACGGCCGGGAAAGCGGCAGGCGCGGCAGGAGCAGCTGCTGAAGTCTTTCAAGTTGGCGTTGGCAATCGGCGCAGGCGTGGCGCTCATCGTCGGCATGTTCCTCATCTACCACACGCTGTCGATCACCGTGGCGCAGCGGCGTTCCGAAATCGGCATTCTGCGGGCCGCGGGCGCGACGCGCGGGCAGATCGTCAAGCTATTTACCCTGGAAGGCGTGGTTTTTGGCTTCGGTGGCTCGCTTCTCGGTCTGGCTCTCGGCGGCGTGCTGGCGCGGGGGATGATGGAGACGTCGGCGCAGTCCGTCACGGATCTGTACATTCGCGTGCACGTTCAGGAAACGCGGGTGGCGTGGAGCACGATGCTTGTGGGGCTCGTCCTGGGCACGCTGTCGTCCGGGCTGGCGTCGCTCTTGCCAGCGTGGCAGGCGAGCCGCCTGTCGCCGGTTGAGACCATTCGCACCGTGGCCTTTGATTTTCGCGGCGTTCCAACGCTGCGCTGGGAGGCGCGCGAGTTCGGTGCGCTGGGCTGCTACGCGCTGGCACCCATCGTCGCGCAAGGTCCAGCCCTCGGCGGATTTCCGGTCTTCGGCCTCACCGCGATGTTCTGCATCGTCCTCGGAACAACGCTACTTTCGCGCTGGCTGATGCTCGTTTGCACGCGCGTTCTGGGTCCGATTGCCACGCGGTTGGGCGGCATCGAGGGCCGACTTGCGGCAGACAACGTCACGCGCGGCGCGAACAAGTCCGCGGTCACCGTCGCGTCGCTCATGGTCGGGCTTTCGATGGTCATGGGCAGCGCGATCCTGACCACAAGCTTTCGCTCCAGCATCCAGACCTGGATCGAGCAGACCGTTCCGGCAGACCTCTTCATCACGTCCAACGCCAACATGGGCGGGATCAAGAACCAGCCCGTCGACTTCGCCTTGGCGGCGGAAATCGCCAAGTTGCCCGGCGTGGCGTCGGTCGACACCGTTCGGCTGCGCAATGTCGACTTCAAAAGCGCGCGCGTGCTGCTGCTGAGCTTGCAGACCCAGATACGTTTTCAGCACACCTCCAAGTGGCCGATTTCGCGCTGCGCGGGTGACTGCGCCACCGTCACAAAGCGCTTGACCGCGGGCGAGGGCGTCGTCATCTCCGAGACGCTTTCGCACCGTTTTGGCACGAATCCTGGCGAAACGATCGGGCTGCAGACCGCGCACGGCAAGGTGGAATTCTTCGTGCTGGCGGCGATGCGCGACTATTCGAGCGATCAGGGCGCCGTCTTCATGGACCGTGCGCTGTACTTGAAGCACTGGGACGACGAGAAGGTCGACACGTTTGAGCCGTACATGAAGCCCGGCGTCGATCCCAAAGTGGTGCGTGAGCAAATCCTCGGCAAGTGGGGCAAACAGTACCGGCTCTTCGCGCTGACCAATTCGGAATTCCGTGACGAGATCGGCGCGATGATCGATCGCCTCTTCAGCATCACGCGCGCGCTGGAGCTGGTCACGATCTTCATTTCGCTGCTGTCGGTTGTGAACACGCTGTTGACGGCCATTTTGGATCGCATGCGCGAGATCGGTGTGTTGCGCGCGGTCGGCATGAAGCGCGATCAGTTGGTGCGCGTGATTCTGATCGAGTCGCTGCTTTTGGCCTTGATCGGCGCGGCGATCGGCATTGTCGTTGGCACGATCAACGGCCTCATTATCTTGAAAGTCGTGAACGCGCAGGACACGGGCTGGGACGTGCCGCTGCATTTTCCAGTGCACCTGGCGGTGATCTACGCGAGCGCGCTGGTCGCGGTCGGCGTGCTGGCGGCGCTGTATCCGGCGCGTGTGGCGTCGCGCGTGCCCGTTGTCGACGCCCTGAACTACGAGTGACGCATGAAGATTGCCTGCCCCACGTGCAAACGGCCGAGTGGCCCGCGGCCCGAAAACAAAGCGTTTCCGTTCTGTTGTGAACGCTGCCGCCTCATCGACATTGGTGGCTGGCTGAGCGAAGCGTACCGCGTGCCGGTCGGCCCCGACGAAACCGAGCGCGACGGGGTGAGCGAGGACGAGGCCGCCGGCGTGAAGCGTCCAACTGACGATTTGCCCAACTGACGCGATTGGAGCAGGCTGAGGTCATGGCAAAAGAGCACGCCAAACTGTTCACGACGATCGCCGTCTCGCTGACCGGCACGGGCATGGCCGTAGCGCGCGATGTGTCGGCGGTGAGCACGGTGCTCGGCATCGACGACGACAAGACGCGGCCCGGGCGGCACAGCAAGCACATTTCGCTTGCAAAGAAGTTCAGCGACAAGCCGCTGGACGCGCGTCTGGCAGACCAACTCGCGCACTTCGCGGAACATCAGAAGCAGCCGGTTGTGTTGATTCCGGCGGCGGACGACGCCTGTGAATGGGTGATCGCGCACAGGCATCGGCTGTTGCCGCACGTGCGCGTGTCCGCGGGTTACACGCCAGAGCGCGCGGGCGTGCTGCTGGACAAGTCGGCGTTCGCCCGGCGCTGCGCGGACCTGAAGATCGACGTGCCGGTGACGTTCCAGCCGACCTCGATGGACGACGTGCGCGCGTTTGCGAGCGACGTCGGCCTGCCGTGCATCGTGAAGCCGCGGGCAGGACACAAGTGGCGCGACCGGTTGAGTGGCCAGAAGCTGCTCGTGCCCAAGACGCTGACGGAACTCGAAAGGGCCATGATCGACATCGTCGGCGATCCTTCCGCGGTCGTGCTGCAGGAACTCGTCGCGGGACCCGAACGCAACCTCGGCGTCGGTGCGGTGTGGGTCGACCAACGCGGAAAGGTCCAGCACGTGCTGACTGCACGCAAGATTCGACAGTTCCCGCGGCAATTTGGTTCGGGATCGCGCGTCGTGACGGAAGATTTGCCGGACGTCGCGCGGTTGTCGGCGGACATCATGCAGGCGCTGGACTACCGCGGGCTGTGTGGCACGGAATTCAAACTGGACGAGCGGACCGGGCGCTGGCGGCTCATCGAGATCAACCCGCGACCGACGCTCTGGTACGACCTGTGCCGCGCAGCGGGGACGCACTTGATCCGCGCACACGCGGAAGAACTCGCGGGCTTGGCGATCGCTCCGATCGCGCCGCAGGAAGACGGCATCGCGTGGACCTACGGGTTACGCGATGTGGTGGCACTCGGCCAAACAGGCGGCGTGCCGGCGGTGCTGAACGCGCTGCGCCAGGAAACGTGGGCACAGACGGACGCGGTCATGGCGTGGGATGACCCGGGCGCGACCTTGGCGTCGATTGGACATTTTGCAGCACAGGCGTTTGCGCACCTGCGGCCAGGACGGGGCAAAAAATGACGGGATTGGCTGGAAAAACCGCGCTTGCCGCATGCGTACTGGTCGCAGTCGGCTGTACATCGTCGCGCTCGATCGACGCGTGGCGCGACGGCTGGGTGCTGGAACAAAAGGGCGAAAACACGTTGGCGCTGCGCAAGTACACCGACGCGACGAGCCGCCTGGGCAAGTACCCCGGTGCGATGCTGAACCGCGTGCGGCTCATGGCTGCGGTGCCGGAGCGGCGGGCTGACGCACAGGAGTTGCTCGACAAGTTGGTAAAGAGCGAACCCTCCAACCCGCGCGTTGTCGCCTTTGCGACGATGTGGGCGCTCTGGCAGGGGGACGTTGCTCTGGCACGGACACGGTTCGCGGCAGGCGCGCTCAAACCGGACGACACGGAAGACGTCGTCTCGGCGCTTCGGCAGGCGGAAATTGCGCTCCTGATGGCGGAAAAACAGTGGCAGGCGGCCTGGACGAAGGCCAAGGACGCGCACGCCGTGACGCCGCAGGACCACTTGCGCTTGGCGACTCTGGCGTGGAACGCGGGCGACGCGGCGCGAGCGCAGGAGTTGATTGGGGCCGCACAGGCGTGCAATGAGAAAGCGTTGCTGGAAGCGCTGCTGGCGGCGAACAGGAACGCGTGGCCGGCGGTTCAGCAGGCGCTCGCGCCCCTGGAAGGTGACGCCGTGACGCCGCTGATTCTGGCGCTTCGGGCGCAGGCAGCGCTGCACGCGACGCCGCCAGATTTGGCAGCGGCGCTGCGGGATTCCGGCGATGCGGCACGCCGCGATCCGGCGGATCCGCTGGTGACGGAAGTCTGGGCGGAGGCGCAGTTGGTCGCCAAGCAGCCGCAGTTGGCCCGCGACTTGCTGGCGGCGTTGACAGTGCGCGGCGCGGGATGGTCTGCCTGGTTCAACTTGGGCCTCGCGCAGCTGCGTCTGGGCGATTTGAGCGCGGCAGCGCAGGCGTTTACGGTGGCTGCACAGCGCTGCCCGGCTTGTGAGGCGCCCGCGAAGAATCGAGACGTGCTCGCGAAGATGGGGGTGGGGCCGTAGCTGCGGGGCCGGCGCCGCAGGCGCGCCGGAGCGAGGGGGAAACGACGTTTCCCCCTCGCGCTCCCCCTTCCGGGTCGGGCATCTCATGGACGCGGGGGGGCGGTGATCGGCGCAATAGCGCCTCCTACCGAGCTTCTGTAGTGGACCTGAAATCGGATGGCGGGGCTCGCCGTCTCGGCGTGCGGGGCCCCGATGCGCGCCGCTGCGCGGCGTCGGTACCGCGCCTCGGTGGAGAGGGTGGTGCGGGCAGCGTGCTGGGGAGGCGGTCTGGTATGGGCGGCGCCCCGCCGCGCTCCGCGCGAATCCTTGTTGAAACGAGCCCGCTTTGCGGGCATCTCGGCGGAAGCCGCTCCGCGCTTCGCGCGAATCCCGGTTGAAACGGGCCCGCCTTGCGGGCAACTCTGCGGAAACTGCTCCGCGCTTCGCGCGAATCTTGGCTGAACGCCCGCGCTTCACGCGGATCCACGGCGTCGCCCTCCCGCTTGTCCTGCGCGCGCGCTCCTGCCACAATCGCGCCTCCTTGTGCGCCTTGGTGGTGCAATTTCTGGGTCGTCATGCTGTGTTCGCACTCGCTCCGCTCGGTTCTCGCTGCTCTCCTGCTCGTCGCGTTGGTCCCGGCGTGCGGCAACGAGCCCAAAAAGAAGAAATCTGCCGTCAAGACGGAAGCCGCCGCTGCCAGCGTCGCGGAAGTGATGGAGATGCGCCGCAAACGCGTGAGTGCGACCTTGCCGTCGGGCGACGACATGGGCGGTGAAGAGCACCCGTGGCTCGAATGGATCAAGAAGGGCGTGGCGGTCTCCCCGGCGAACGAGCTTCGCAAGGCGGCAACGGCAGTCGAGAACACGCCGGTGGCGGATCAGGCTGAAGCGCTCGCCAAGTGGGCGGAAGCGGCGCGCGCGTACTATCAGGACGAGAAGATCGAGCCGAACGAGTACTGGACCACCCTGGGTACGGCGCGGCGCCTGTCGGCGGGCTCGCCGTGGGAAGCAGACATCGAGTTCGAAGTGTTCAACTTCCACGCTGCCGAGTTGGCGCGGTCCTGGACGCTGATGGAAGCCGATCGCCACGACGATCGGGTGCTGCGGTTCTTTACGTATTGGAAATTCGTTTTTGATTTCAACCCGAAGACGGGTATCTACGAGGACGAAGTCAACTGGGTGTGCGCCAACAAGCTAGCGGAATACTGCAAAGACATCCCGATGGAAGAGCGCCCCGGTCAGGTGCAGCGCAAGTACTTCGAGGGCGTGGTCAAGCAGATCGAGGCGTACAAAGCAAAGTATCCGACGAGCCCGTGGAACGCGCTGGCTGACCGCTTCGCCGCGAAATACAAGGAGAAAGCGGAGAAGCTGCCGACATTTGTCGAGTACCCGATCTTCCCCGGCATTCGCTCGACTTTTGCCGCGCCGCTGGGCGGCAACGCGGTGTTGACGATTACCGAGAAGGGCGTGAACTTGATGGACAACCAGCTGCGCAAGCCGGAAGACGGCTGGAAGCCGGATTGGTCGGCGGACGGCAAGCTCGCGGAAGACATCAGCAAGCTCGTGGAGGCCGTGCGATCCACGACGCAGTCGCAATACAACCAGTCGAATATTCTGCTTGTCACGTTGGCTGAAGTGCCGGTGCGGTATCTCGAGGCGGCGATGCGGGCGACGATCGTGGGTCAGCACGCCAAGGAATGGGCGTCGGCGTGGCTGGTTGGTCGGCGGCGCGGCGACGGGACGAATCGGCGGGCGGGCTACCAGATCACGCTCTTGCCGGTCGCGGCTGCGGGCGACAAGAAGAACCACGTCGACCCGACGGTCAACAAGACGGTGCCGTTCAACTTCACCTTGGACAAGAAGAACTGGAAGTGCCTCGCGTGGGCGACGGTGGGCAAGGATCCGTACGAGGCGAAGGCGTTTCAGTCGATCGTGTTCCACGATGGCAAGCTGATTCACGCGGCGCGAATTTCCGGCAAGGGCGAGTTGTCGAGCGATCAGGCCGCGCCGAGCGACGGCGAGGGTGGTCGGCTGGAGACGTGGGGTGACCAGCAGGCGACGTCGATTGTTGTCGCGGTCCCGGAGACAGCCACGTACAAGGAGTTGCTCGAAGCGATGAACGGCGTCGCGCTCCGATGCGACGTGGAAGGCTGCAAGGTGCCGCGGACGCAGCCGGTGTTCTTGGCGACCTGCAAGTAGGCGCGGATCTCGGACTTCGCGCTGGGCCTCCATGCGGACCCAGCAAAAGCCTCCCCCACTGTGCGCCGGCTGACGCCAGACGCACCACCACCCTGGGCGCCAGCGTCGCGTTTCCGCGCCACTGTTGCCCGCGGCCCCGCGGCGTTGCCGCCGCGTCCGCCCCTCCGGTTGTGGCCCCGCGCCGTCGCCGCCCGTACGTGCGGGGCTGCGCGCGAGGAAGAGCCCAGCTCGCTCTCCATTTCCATGTTCGTGAGTTTGCGACTTTTGCCGCGGCAAGCGGACCAAAAAAACTTCCGCCAGTCACCATCCCAACTCAGTCCGTGGCGTCCAGGTTCGGTCCAACGCCGCGCTTACCCTCAAATTTACAGGGGACGTCGGCCTTTCTTACCCAGAGCTCCATCTCCAGATCCTTCCAATGTTTGAGCTTCGGGTCGTGAAACTCAGCGTCGAGCTGGAAGTGCTGCATGATCGTCGCGCGCTTGGGCAGTTGCGCTACGGCAAAGTAGCTCATCGGCGCTACGACGATGTACTTCAGATTGTCTTTGCACACCGCGTCCCAGAATTCCTCCAAGCGAACGGCACCAGTGTCAAACACCTTGGAGTTGGTATCCACCGCGTCGGCAGCTAGCCGCCGCCCGGAAAGCAGCGCCAACAGCGGCGCGTAATCGCTCGCCCCGGTAATCGTTTCGTTGGGCTTCGAGTGGTCGCGGATCCATGCTGCCATCTCTTCCGCCTTGGAATACCACCGCTTCTTGTTCCAGAGGTAGTGGTGCACGCCGGTCTCAATGTTGCCGCGAATCCGACCTTCGCCCCAGAACGCGGCACGCGTCAGTTCGCCGAGCCATGCGGGACCCGGCGGGTCTAGCCACTCAAACTTCAGGCGCTCGCCCGCGCCTTTGGAGTCGCCCACTTGTTTGAATTCAGTGGGGTACGCTTTGACATTGGCGTAGTTGTTGACCGGCACAGCGGCGACGACCAGCGCGGCGGCGACGAGTGCCGCGTAACCCGCTTGCGGCGCGAATCGGTCCAAACTCGGCGCGTGTGCACGGAAGGCGACGGCGGAGAGCTCGGCCAGCGTGTGCACTGTTGTCACTGCGCAAATCGAAAGGAGCGGGAGAATCAGCGCCCAGTAGAAATCGTAGCGCTCCTTGAACTGGCCAAATTCGCCGACCAGCGCCAGCGTCGCGACAAAAAGCAGCATTCGGGTGCCCAAGACGCTCCCCGCCCACCACGTTCGCGGCTGCCACAGGACGCTCCACGGTGACCGTTCGCCGGACTTGCGCGAGCCTCCCTGCACATCCAGCCACACGCGCAGGCCCACGGCCAATGGCGCGAGCAACGCCAGCCACAGGTGCACGGCGTGGTAGTACAGCACGACGATGAAGTCCTTGGCGTTCAACATCAGGAACAGGTTGCTGATCCAGGCCGTCGGACCGCCTGAGATGGGCTGGAATCCTTCCACCTTCGCTTTCTTGGCGAAGTGATAGGAGAAGACTTGGGTCAGGTAATGGTCGCCCGCGAGCATCCACCCCAGTAGCGTGATGCTGCCCCAGACGGAGAGAAAGCCCAGCAGAACCTGCATCGCGGGATGGAGCAGCCAACGCCGCCAGGCGTCCTTGTGCGTCGGCAGGGGCTGGAAGGCGAGGAGCCCGACCATGGCCAGCGTCATGCCCAGCGCGTAGAAGCCCGTGGCTGCTGCAGCGCCCAGAAGCGCGCCACCCAGGAAGACGCGGCGGCGAAGAATGGCCCAGACGCCCCACATCATCCAACAGGTCGTGAGGTTGACGCCGGTGAGGTTGGTGGACGCCTGCAGGACTTCGGCGGCGAACAGCGTGAGCAGCACCGTCAGCAAGCCAGCCGGAACGCCGAGGAGGCGCCGGGCGATGCGCCACGTGGCGAGGGTTGCACCCAGCGATGCAAGCACGGAGAGCCACTTGCCGACGAGGAAATGGTAGCCAAAAAGCTTGTACGCCAGCGCTGGAACCGCGATGTGGAGCGGCGGGTGGCTGAAGAAGAAGTCGCGGTAGGGCCATTTGCCCTCAGTCCAGAGGCGCGCGGCGTAGTAGTAGAGCGCCTCGTCCGTCGTGGAGTAGCGCGTGCCGTTGACCTTGAGGACCAGCCAGACGCCCACGAGGAGGGCCAAAGCCACGACCTCAAGACCTGGCCACAGCGTTCGCCAAGCCTCGTCGGCCTTTGACGCCGTGTTCGCGCGGACGATGGCTTGACCCAACGCGCCAGACGCCAGCAGCAGCGCACCCAGCCCGGCGATGCCATGGGGCGCGTTGCCTGCCGTGAACGGCTCCACCAGAAGCAGAAGACCAAGACCGATCGTCAGCGCCAGCCAGACGACGCGCGGCAGTTCGCGCTGGACCAGCGCCCAGATGGCGATGCCGGTCACCAGCGCGCCGCCGAGGAGCACGCCCGCGCCCGTCAGGGCTGTGATGTGGAATGTCACGCCGGCGCTGGATGTCGTGGGCACGTTCAACCCGGCGATCGCGGCCCACAGCGGCACGACGCTCGATCCCAGCCAGCCTTGCGGCACGAGAAGAACCGTCGCCAGCAGCGCCACGCCGAGACCCAGCCACGCGCGCGGCAGGCGCAAGTGCGTGGGTTGCAGCGTCAGGGCACCGGCAAACGCGATGGCCGTAGCGACGGGCAGCGTCAGCCCTTGCACCGACGTCCGCAAGGGCTCAGTCGCCTGCACGGACAGCTGCGGCCATGCGAACTCGCGGAGGCGAAACGCGACGAGCGCGAGAAGCGCCGTGGCGACCAACCCTGCCGTCGGCAAATCCCGATGCCTCGATTGCGGGCGGAGCTGCTGACCGACCAGCGCCACGCCAAGCAGCGCGACCGTCAGCAGCGCCAGCGCGGTGGCCCAGCGTGCCACGATCGGGAACTCCGCGTTCGCGTGCGGCAGAAACGTTCCGACGATCAGCAGCAGCGCACCCACCACCGCGGGTAGCAGCGTCAGCCAGTGCGTTTGCTTCGGGGTCTCGTCGAACGGCGGCTCATCGCCGGGCAGCACGTCGATCTCGTCTTCGGCAACGACCATCGATTCGGAGGTTTGAACCGGCGCAGCGACGCTGCCCTTCTGCGGCTTTGCGGGACGACGCGCCATGGGACCTCTCGCTGGCTACGCCAGAATCTGCGGGTTCGTTTGGAGCGTCTGGGCGAGCGCGGTCTGCGCCGCCAGATACGGGTCGACTCGCCGCGCCGTCACGTCCAACACAAGCTGCTGGCCTTCCGCGCTCTGCCGCAGCCACGCGTCCACGCCGCGCCACACCTGCTCGCGCACCAAGCCGCCGACCGCGAACGTCGCCCGGTTCTGCGCGCGAACCTGACTTGTCGGGCTCGTCTTCAAAAAGTCGGCGTGCTGGTTGACCGCTTCCGCCAGTGCGTCGACGCCTTCATTGCGCGCTGCCACCGTGCGCACGATGGGCGGCAGCCAGTCTGGCATCTCCCCCATCAGCGTCTGCAAGCCGCGCAGGTCGCCCACCGTTCGATCCGCGCCATCCAGATCGGCCTTGTTCACGACGAAAATATCGGCGATCTCGAGGATGCCCGCCTTGATCGCCTGAATGTCATCGCCGAGTCCTGGCACAAGCACCACGATCGTGGTGTCCGCAGTGCGCACGATGTCGATTTCGTCCTGGCCTACGCCCACGGTTTCGATGAGCACCACGTCGTGACCCATGGCGTCCAGCACGTGCACGATGTCGTTGGTCGACCGCGAGAGACCGCCGAGCGCGCCGCGCGTCGCGAGGCTGCGGATGAATACGTTTGGATCGTTGGCGAATTCCATCATGCGGATGCGGTCGCCCAGAATTGCGCCGCCGGAAAACGGGCTGGACGGGTCGATCGCCAGCACGCCGACGCGCAACCCGAGCTTGCGGTAGTGGCCGATGAGCCGCGCGGTCAGCGTCGACTTGCCAGACCCCGGATTGCCCGTGATGCCGAGAACTTTCGCGCGGCCTGTGTGCGGGTAGAGCTGACGTAGAACATCGGTCGCGCCGTCGATGCGGTCGTCGAGCATGCGCATGAGCCGAGCGGCCGCACGCACGTTCCCGGCCAAAATGGCGTTGGCGGCGTCTTGAGGGCTGGCGAATTGCATGGCGGAACTGTCCTATACATCCCTGCATTGACTCGGAGCCAAATATCTTGTGTCGCCGCGAGTCGGCCCGCAGGGACGCGAGCTTGGCGACCCAGCTAACAGCCTAAACATGCCCACCCGGTGTTCAGCATTTGATCTCCAGTCTTGGCAGGCATGTTTAGAGCCCGGCCCGACGTCGTCTGGCGCGTGCGACGGGCGCAGCAATCAGAACGTGACGCCGATCTTGCCCGTGAACATGCTCAGGCTTTCACTAAACGAGCGCATGAACTCGGCGCCGACTTGCACGCGGGTCACGATCACGCGGACACCGATGGTTGCACGTTGGCTGATGGCGTCCGAGATGTGCGAGGCATCGCCCAGAGGCGCCAAGCGCGCGACAATGGGACGGATCGCCTTGTCCGAGGGGAACAGGCTCACCAAGTGCGTATTCACGTGCGTGAACGACGGCGAATAGGAGACCCACGGCTGAATCGCCATGATGCCGGCGACGCCAAAGGACTTCGAGACGGCCAGATCGGCGCCGACGACGAACATGTCGATCTGCGAATTGCCCAGCACGGTGTGAATCGAGGGCCGGAACAAGATGTCCGGGATGTTCTTGTAGCCGTCCGTGATGTTGACGCCGAATTCGATGCCAATCGCGGTCAAGTTCGAGTTGCTCAAACCGGTGACGACGCCGCCAACCTGCATGCTGTACGGCAAGCCCTTGCGTACGCGAACCTGCTGCGTGGTCACGATCGATTCCGGCGTTCCCGCCGCTTTGGTCCAGTAGTCCGCGGTGGAATTCGTGCCCACGCCGCTGACTTCATACGAAGCTTCGATGCCCAGCGAGCCGCCCGACGCTGCGGGACCGGCCATACGCGGACCCATCGCCATGCCGACTTCGCGCATCAACTGCTTGTACGCCGTGTTCTCGATCTCGTTGCGCGTGTCCGCGGTTGGATCAATGAACCGCTCAAAGTGCAGATCCAACCCAGCCGCGAATGCCTGACTCGGCACGCTAAGGGTCGTCATCGCGCTGAGAAGGGCGAAAACGATGCCACGCCGCGCGAGCGCGGGCGTCAGCAGAGAAAAGTGCAGCCTCGTTGCAGACATCAGTGTCTCCGAAGATCGATTGCCTTCGCGCGTCGGGCGCACGTCGGGCTCGTCCGCCGATTCTGCGGGACCGGGGCGAGATTGGCAAGCTTAGGCGCCATTTCCTAACGCAAACCACCCGCGGCTCGGGCCTTGGCGGCGGCTTCCGCTTTCATTTGCTCACGCGCCAGTGGGTTTGCCCAGCGCGCGCGCACCTCGTCGAAGAGGCCGGCGATGGGATCGAAGAAGAAAAACAGCTGATCCGGGTCGACGTTAGGGCTGCGGTACACAGCGATGCCCGTCTCGCGGTCGTAGAAGTCGTAGCTATGGACGTCGCGCTTGCCGCCGCCGCCCAGCGTGTCGACGACGAACGTCGGCGTGTTGAAGCCAGCCGTTGCGCCGCGGACGCCTTTTTCAATGTCGATCGCGACCTGCGCGGTCGTTCGCAAGTCCTCAACACCTTTCACCAAATCGTGAACGTACACGTAGTACGGGTGCACGCCGATTGTTCCCAGCCGCTTGAGCAACATCTGCATCGACGCGACAGAATCGTTCACGCCGCGTTGCAGCACCGACTGGTTCCGCACGTGGACGCCTGCTTCCAACAGCAAGCCGATCGCGTCACGGGTGATCCACGTGATCTCGTTGGCGTGGTTGAAGTGCGTGTGCAGCACGACATCCTTCCGCAGCGACCGCCCCAACTGCACGACGTGCACCAACGCGTCGCGCCAATCGCGATCGGTCAGCAGCTTTTGCGGCATGACCGCCGGGCCCTTGGTCGCGTAGCGAATGCGCTTGATGTTCGGCATTCCAAGAAGGCGCTCGCCGATCAGACGAATATGCCGTGCGGGCAGGTTGTAGACGTCGCCGCCAGACAGCACGATGTCCTCTAGTTCCGGACGCGACGCGATGTAGGCGAAGATCTGTTCCCAGCGCGCGGCATCGGCGTTCAGGTGGACTTTGTCGACCGTGTCGGTGTTCAGCCCGACGGCGTAGGAGCGCGTGCAAAATCGGCAGTAAACGGGGCAGGTGTCCAGCGCCAGAAACAGCGCCTTGTCCGGGTAACGGTGCGTCAGGCCCGGCACTGGCATGTCTTCCTGCTCGTGCAGGCTGTCCAGCGTTAATTCGGGGTGATCGGGCTGCACTTGCGACGCCAGCGGAATGAACTGGCGACGGATCGGGTCGTCGTACGGGGCGCGCCAGTCGATCAGGCTCAGCAGGTACGGCGTCACGCGGACGCTCATCGGCGCGAGGTGAAAGCCGCGGGTCACGTCGTCAATGAAATCGCGCGGCGCGAGCCCTTCAATGGCCGCGACGAGCTTTTCCGTGCTGGTTATCGAGTGCCGCCCCTGCCAACGGAAATCCAGAAACGTCGCCTCGTCCACGTCGTGCCACGCCGGAATTTCCTGCCAAAACGGCCCTTCACGGAGGTCGCGGTGGCTCAGAGCGCTCGGTGGCGCCGCGGGTTTGACAAAACCGGGGTGGTGCTTGGCGGAATCGCTCACGACGGGCTCCTTTCGCGGGCAAAATCGACAGAAATGCCGATTTCGACGGCGGTCAGCCTACCATGAGGCCGCGCGCAGCGTCGAGATAGCGAGAGTCGGCGGGGCGAGGATCGAAATCCGGGGTCTCCGCACGCCCATGACTGATCACATCGTGCGCCCGTTGGCGGCGGCGACCTGACCAGTCGATACAAATACTTGTTTTGAAAAGAAATTGGGAGTAGTCCCGTGGTTGCAACAACCGTGCATCCGGGACAGCCCCGGGTGCCCTCCACGAGGTACTCCCGATGGCGAAAACTACTTTGAATCTTGGTGCATCTCAAGCCTTGTTGTCAGACTTTCTGACAGCGGTTGCAAACAGACCGCATCTTGAAGCTCCAGCCGTCCAGGAGTGCGCGCGTGAGGCGCTCGGCGGTGGCGCGCGCGCGGATGCAATCCTGCAGGCGTTTGCCTCGGTTTTGGCGTTCAGTGCCGCTGAATTATCCAAGGATTGTATGATCTTGGATGAGGAGGATCTCGCCACCGACGCGGCCAATCGCATCGTCCTGCCCGTGCAGGCGCAGCGGCTGCAGGCGCGCATTGACGCGGTCGAGGCTTCGCAGAGCGGTGTGACCCGATGTCCGGTGCAAGGCTGCGATGGTAAGGCGCACTCGCGGGGTCGCGCGCCGCGGACTTTGACCGGCCGCCACGGCAAGATGGCGGTCACGCTGCGCCAAAGCGTGTGCGAAAAACCGAAGTGCGGACACCGGTTTGCGCCTGCACTGAAGCTTGTGGGCTTGAACGACAGCCGGTTCACGCCGGGCTGCGCGGAAGTCGTCACGATGATGGCGACCACCGTTCCGCATGGCAAAGCCGTGATGATGGCTGCCGATTTGCTGCGCATCAAAGTCAGTGAACACGCGGTGCAGGATCTCGTCGAGGCGCGTGCAAGCGCCTTGCTGGCGCTGGACACGGCGGCGGCAAACGACCACGCGCCCTTCGATTCTACAGGCTTGGAGCGACGTTACGGCCGACCGGCAGATGCAATTCCGATCGCTGAAACGCCCGCCGTGGCCTACATCGAAGCAGACGGCGTGCTGCCCCTGACGCGCGAGCTGCTGCCGGAGAAGTCGGCCGAAGTCCCGGGCGCGCGCGGCGGAAAAGGCCGAAGATTCAAGACGGAGGGCCGCGAGGTCAAGAACGCGGTGCTGTACCCGGCGTCGGCCCAGGCCAGCGAGATGCCGTCGCGCGGCTGCCTGCTCAAACGGACCTACGTCTCGCATCTGGGCCACTGGATGCCTTTCGCGCTGCTGGTCTGGGTCGCCATGCTGCGGCTGCGCTTCGACCGGGCCAAGCTCGTCGTCGTGCTCAGCGACGGCGCGGAGTGGATCCGCACGATGGCGAACTGGTTTCCGCTCGGCAACCGCTTGTTACTGATACTGGATTTCTACCACGCCGCACATCGGGTCTGGGAACTCTGCCGCGCCATCTACGGCACCGACACCGACCTCTGCCGGCAGAAGGCGAGGCTGTGGTGCGCGGTCATCGAGGCAGGCGGCGTCCAAGGAATCATCAACGAACTCAAAGAAATGCGTGATGTCCGCGCCGGGACCCAGGAGAGCATCGACGCGCTCGCAACCTATTTCGAGAACAACAAGACGCGCATGGACTATCCGGCATACACCGCGCGAGGTCTGCGGATTACCAGCGGAATCGTCGAGAGCGCCAACTTCCACGTAACCGGCGCGCGGCTCAAGCAACAAGGGATGCGCTGGAGCGAGGACGGCGCGCGCGAAATGGCCATGCTGCGCGCGGACTTGTGCAACGGCGAGTGGTCGCGCCGCAGCCGCGCGCTGCTCACGGCTTGATCATGGGGGCGCGAGGTCAGACCCCGGATTTGGAACCGCGCCCGA
>CAITYF010000048.1 GCA_903896545.1 uncultured Myxococcales bacterium
GCGGTTTTGGGGAAGCGGCAACACTGCTGGCCGTACGCGACGGAAAGTTGGATTTTCAGTTCACATTCCGCAACTCGATCGAGCACTTCTACCCGCAACATCCTGACACAGAGCTACAGGCTGCGTACGCCCAACTCGTGGATGTCGAAGACCGTGACCGGTTCGGCAACCTGGCACTCGTGACGGTTCGGGACAACTCCAAGTTCACGAACAGTCTGCCGAAGGTCAAGACGGAGTTCCTGCACATCGTCGAGCAAAGCCCGAAGTTGGGCGAGATGGCGAAGCGCGGGGCGACTTGGGGAAGTGCAGAGATTCTGGCCCATCACCGGGACATGGTGGCGATGCTCTGGCGGGACGTGACGCGCAGTTGACCGGCGGCGCGCTCAGCAACCTGGCTCTCTGACCGCTGCCCGCATCAACTGGGACCAACCGGTCGCTCCCGCAGCGCCTTCAGCTCCTCGACGGCAAAAGGCGGCTCCCGCATGTGCACCGCCGCGTGACAGTTCGCGCAGAGCGGCACGAGATCCGCCACCGGATCAACGACGTAGTCCCCGCCTCGACTTGAAATCGGAACGATGTGATGGACGTGGATGAATCCAACCGCCGCCGCGACGCCTGGATAGGCGACCGCGAAGTCGAAACCGCAAACCTTGCACGCTGTGCCTTGAACCTGCAGGCAAACCTTACGGGCCGACGGATTGCGCTCGTAGCGGTTCATGGTGATCGCCACACGAGCGCCTTCCGTGAGAACCTCAGCCGGGGCGAGCGATTCGTCGGGGAGCAGAACTGCGGGTTCCTCAAGCAACTGTGCCTGCTTGTCGTCGATGAATCGCCGTGACAGGTACGCGTACACCTCCAGAATCTCCTCGCGCGGCATCCGACCAAGCGCATGGCCCATGCTGCTGCCAAGATTCTGCCAGGTGAGGACCCAGGCCACGGAGTCCGGGACGTCCTTTTCGCGAACGGTCACATCCTCAAAACCGCTCATGAAACGGCCCTGACGCTTGCGGTCTGGCGGCAATCGGTCGTCGTAGACGCGCGAGTAGCGTCGCAGCATGTCGTCTACTTGGCGTTTCCTGCGCTCGTCGAGCATGACAACTCCTTCTACGTTTACGCTGCGGCTGGCCCGCAGATGGGTCGGTTCGTTGGATAGCCGATGAGCGACCTGATTGCAAACAGCCGCGTTCCCTGCGAAGTGTCGGGTCACGCACGTGTTCGCTCGATTCTTCATGCGCCATTTCACGCACACGCGTCAGGCCAACGGGGATCACAACGCGACATCCGCTGTCGCATAGCGACAAGCACACTGCCCGCATCGCCAAGCCCGCCCCGTATCACGCAAAATATCGGCAATGACCACCACCAAGCCCGTTTGACATCCCTTCGCCCCACGCCGCATGCTGCCGCCCATCAAGCCTCCCGTTCACGTTGAGGCCCACCCCGCGGACCACGATGCCGACCGACGACCTGCAGCACTACCACCTCAGCTTCACCGGCGCTTCTCTACGCCCGGAGCTGTCCCGCATCGTCGCCGAGTACTTCCTGCGCCACCGCGACTGGGCCGTCACCAAGCGCGAACTCCTCGCCGACAACGCGCTCCAGTCCCGCAGCAAGAACTCCCGCCGCGTCGTGGAACGCGAGATCCGCCAGCGCGCCCAGATGCTCACCGCCGCCCAGCTTCAGCTTCTCGCCGACGCCACCACCGACGACCGCACCGCGATCGCCTGGCTCGGTGTGGCGAAGCGGTACACCTTCGTCTTCGACTTCGTCACCGACGTCCTCTTGCCCAAATTCGCCGCCCACGATCTCGTCGTCCGTCCGTCCGACTACGAGACCTTCGTCGAGCGCAAGAAGGTCAGCCACCCCGAACTTTCCGCGCTGACGCCCGCGACGGCCGGCAAGATCCGCCAGGTGCTCTTCAAGATGCTGGTCGAGGCCGGCCTTCTGCGCAAAGGTGCGGCGCTCGGCACGATCCAGCGGCCGGTGTTGTCGCCCCAAGTCGCGCGTGCTATCGAGGCCGACAGTCCACACTGGCTGACCGCTTTTCTGGTTCCCGAAGACGAGGCGCACGGCCGATGACGCTCACCAACTTCACAGAATTGACCGAGCGTCTCTACGGACTGTTTGCGCATGCGGACTTCCGCGGCATGAAGGGCTTTGCCAACGAGGTGCCGATCTTCATCCAGACCTATCCGATTGCCCAAGAGGACGCGTTGCGTCAGATGGTCGGCGGGTTGAACGCCCGGCTGACGCAAGCGGGCCTGCAGGTGTGCGTGCTCGACCTATTCGGCCTGGTGCTGGAGGAACTCGAGGAGAACGGCGTGCTGGATGCGCTGGTGCAGGACGAGCCGGAGTTCGACAAGCAGGAACTGCTCGAGACGCTGCAGAACTACTCCGACCCGCGTACGTACCTGATCAAGCGTCTGGTCGAGCGGATCTCTTCGAGCGGCGCGCAGATGGCGCTGATCACCGGCGCGGGCCGCGTGTTCCCGTTCCTGCGCACGCACACGGTGCTGGAGTCGCTGCAGCCGCAGATGCCGCAGTTGCCGGTCGTGTTCTTCTTTCCCGGCGAGTACGAGCAAGGGCTGGATGGCGGGTCGCACCTGCGGCTGTTTGGCTCGATTCCGAGCCCGACGATCAACAACCCGTACTATCGGGCGATCAACCTCGACCACTTCCGTTTGTAAGGCGTGAGCACCATGCAGATCCATGAGCTGTTTGAGCAAGATGTCGCCCGTCCGATTGAAGGCGTCATCAAGGCCGATGACGGACGCAACCTAGAGACTGAACTGCGCGAGTACGTGGTCACGAGCGACGTGCGCAAGGGCCTCGACGACCTGGCCGACCGCTACCTGAACGAGACGACCGCCAACGGTGTGTGGATTTCCGGCTTCTTTGGCTCTGGTAAGTCGCACTTGCTCAAGATCCTGTCGCTGGTGCTCGACACGGAAGTACGCGTCGCGGGACATCGGCCGTCCGACATCCTGCTGCCCAAGATTGAAGACGCGCTGACCCGTGGTGCCGTTGAGCGTGCCGCGCGGGTACCTTCGCGCAGCATCCTCTTCAACATCGACCAGAAATTCGACGGCGTCGGCGGCGACCATGCAGCGCCGATCCTGGAAGTGTTCGTCAAGGTGATGAATGACCTGCAGGGCTACTATGGCAAGCAGGGCTACATCGCGCAGTTGGAGCACGACCTCGCCACGCACGGGCACTTCGACGGCTTCAAGGCGACGTATCTCGCGGTCAACGGCCGCACTTGGGAGAACGACCGGCCGGCGATTGCGACCGCGCACAAGGTGTCGTTTGGCAAGGCGTACGCCAAGCACTTTGGCGTACCGGACGACGAGGCATACACGACGTTGCGGCAGGTGCGCGACACGTACAAGGTCTCGATCGAGTCGTTTGCCCACCGCGTGAAGGAGTACATCGACGCCCAGCCGCCCGGCTTCCGGTTGAACTTCTTCGTCGATGAGGTCGGGCAGTTCATCGGCCAGGACTCCAAGCGGATGCTGAACTTGCAGACCGTGGCCGAGACGCTGGCGACCGTGTGCCGCGGCCGCGCGTGGGTGTTCGTGACCTCACAGGCGGACCTGAACAGCATCCTCGGCTCGTTCCGCAGCGTGGAGGCCGAGGACATCAGCAAGATCAAGGGCCGCTTCAAGACGCAGCTGACGCTGGCCAGTGCGGACGTGCAGGAGGTCATCCAGAAGCGCCTGCTGAAGAAGAAGGAAGACGAGCCCGAAGTCCTGACCGCCATCTTTGACCGCGAGAAGGACAATCTGGCGACGATGTTCCGCTTCAGCGAGGACTCGGTGCAGTACAAGTCCTGGCGCGGCAGCGACCAGTTCTGCGCGTTCTACCCGTTCAACCCGTACCAGCTGACGCTGTTCCAAACGGCGATCATGCAGCTGTCGGGCCATGATCAATTCACCGGAAAGTACCTCTCCGTTGGCGAACGGTCGATGCTGGCGGTGTTTCAGGATGTCGCCAAGGCGGTGCGCTTTCAGGACGTCGGCAAGCTGGCGAGCTTTGACCTGATGTATGACGGCATCGCGCCATCCCTGCGTGGCGACGCGCAGACGTCCATCAAGCTGGCCGAACGCAATCTGGACAGCGCGCTCGGTATCCGCGTACTGAAGGCGCTCTTCCTGCTCAAATGGGTACGCGAGTTCAAGGCGACGCCGCGCAACGTGGCGATCCTGCTCATCGACGCGCCGGGGCTGAACATCAAGACACACCAGACCGCGGTGGCCGAGGCGCTGGCGCAGCTGGAGAGCCAGTCGTACCTGCAGCGCAACGGCGAGGTGTTCGAGTTCCTGACGGACAAGGAAAAGGACGTCGAGAAGGAGATCAAGGGTACGCCGATCGACGAGGCGCAAGTCACCGGTGAGATGGCAAGCGTCCTGTTCAAGGACATCTTGCGCGACCCCAAGGTGCGCTACGACGCGAATGGTCAGGACTACGCCTATGCCCGGCGCATCGACGACGTGCTGGACGGCCGTGATGCCGAAATGGGCATCAACATCATCACGACCGAGCATCCGAATCACGCGCACGCGACGATCCTCGCCTCGCAGAACACCGGTAAGGCGGAGCTGCTGGTCGTGCTGCCCGCGGACGACACGCTGGTGCGCGCGACCCAGCTGTACCTGAAGACGCAGAAGTACGTGCAGCAGAATACCGGCGGCGGTGACGAATCGCGCAAGGTCATCTTGCAACAGCGCGCTGAGCAAAATGCCAAGCGCCGCGAGGAGATGCGCCTCTTGGCGGCCGATCTCCTGGGTCGCGCGCCCATCTACCTGAACGGCGCGCCGCTGGAGTCTGTCGGCCAAGGCGAGCCGCGCCAGCGGTTCCAGAAGGCGTTGCAGAGCCTCATCGCCTTCACCTACCAGAATCTGGCGATGCTCAAGGGCAGCTACGACGACGCCACAGTGGTCAAGGCGCTGTCCGAGCAGAACGACCTGTTGCAGAGCGGCACCCAGCCGCTGGCTGAAGCCGAACAGGAGCTGTTTGACTACGTCTCCCGCAACCAGCAGAACGGCGACCGGACGTCCGCAGAAGAGATTGTACGCTTCTTTGGCAAGCGCCCGTACGGGTGGGGGCTCTACGCCGTGCTGACGCTGCTGGCGCGCCTGTACCGCATGAACAAGGTGGAGTTGCGGGCGCCCGATGTGCTGGACACCGCCGCCGTGCTCGCGCAGCTCCGCAACGAGCGCCAGCGGCCGAACATCAAGGTGCGGCTGCAGGAAGTCTTTGACCCGACCAAGGTCAATGCGCTCAAGCGGTTCCACTTCGAGTTCTTTGACAAGAACAACACCGGCACCGATGCGCGTACGGTGGGCCAGGTGACGCTGGACGGGTTCCGCACGGAAGCGGCCGCGCTGGCGGCGTTGGCGGCACAGGCGGGCGCGTACCCGTTCCTCGGGGACTTGAAGCCTGTGGCTGAGCGCGTGCAGAAGCTCTCCCAGAAGGACCATGCCTATCTCTTGAACCAGCTCGCCGACTTCAAGGACGAGTTGCTCGACGCCAAGGACGAGCTGATTGCGCCGATCAAGGCGTTCATGAATGGCGCGCAGAAGACGACCTACGATGAGGCCGTCGGGTTCCTGCGGACCGAGGAGGCGAACCTCGCCGCCGTGTCCGAAGCCGAGCTGCAACCGATCCGGGCGCTGGCCACCGCCAAGGCGCCCTACCGCGGCTGCGTGGTGCCGGACGCCAAGGCGGCGGTGGCGCAGGTGCGCGCGACGCTCGCGGCGTTGCTGCAGACCGAACGCGACACGGCGACCGCTGAACTGGACGGATATCAGGCCAAGATCGAGCAGATGCCGGAGTTCGCCAAGCTGGACGAATCCCAGCGGACCCGCGTGCTGGCGAAGACGGAAGCGACACGGACGACGCTCACGGCGGCGAAGTTCCTGTCTAGCATCCGCGACACACTGCGGACCTACGCGGAGCATCACTACCCCGCGCAGTTGTCACTGGCGTGCCAGCTTGCCACACCGCCTCCGCAGCGGGCCATCGACGTCGCGACTGGCGGCGGTGTGGGGACTGGAACCGGTGGCGGAGGGATCGGCATCGGTGGCGGTGACCGTGTACCAGACCCGCCCAAGCCGATGCCCATCCTGCACATCCGCATGTCCGCGTTGAAGGTGCCGTTTGCCGGCCACGCTATTACCAACGACGCTGAGCTGGAGCAGTACCTAACCGCCCTGCGCGCCACCATCCAAACCGAGCTCAAGAAGGGCAATCGGGTCACGCCATGAACACCTCCGCCCTCAAGACCTTCGCCCCCGCCGTGCGCCGTCGTCTGATGGACCTCGTCGCGCGCAAGCTGGACTATGTCCTGTCTGTGCCCACTCCCGACTACCGCACGACGTACGACAAGCAGGTCAAGGCGCTGCGCGAGCTGGAGCGCACGGGCCGCGACGAGCTGGTGGAGCGCGTCGCCTACACCTGGTTCAACCGCTTTGCCGCCCTGCGCTTTCTGGACGCCCGCGGCTGGCATCCGTTCCGCGCGCGCGTGCTCACGGCGTCTGCGGGCGAGACGCTGCCTGAGCTGCTGGCGACGATGCGTTCAGGCGCCCTGCCCGACGAGCTGATCCCGCACGCAAATGTCGCCCGCCTGACTGGCCTGTTGGACGGCACCGTCCGCTCGGACAATGCCCAAGGCGAGCTGTACCGCGACCTCGTGCTGGCCGCCTGCCACTACTACCACAAGCTGCTGCCGGACGTGTTCGAGAAGCTCGACGACGAGACCGAGCTGCTGCTGCCCGACGACCTGCTGACCGCCGAGTCCGTGGTCCAGGGCTTTCGCACGGAGATCAGCGACGCTGACTGCGAGACTGTCGAGGTGCTGGGCTGGCTCTACCAGTTCTACATCGCCGAGAAGAAGGACACGGTCATGGCGCGCAAGTCCGCCGTGCCGACCGAGGACATCCCGGCCGTGACCCAGCTGTTCACGCCGCACTGGATTGTCCGCTACCTGGTGGAGAACTCGCTGGGGCGGCTGTGGCTGCTGAACCGGCCGAACTCGCGGCTGCGCGACCAGATGCCGTACTACATCGAGGGCGAACCGGAGACCGACTTCCTCAAGATCGCCAAGCCAGAGGACATCCGGCTACTCGACCCCGCGTGCGGCAGCGGTCACATGCTGACCTACGCGTTTGACCTGCTCTACGCCATCTACGAGGAGGAGGGCTACGCGCCCAGCGAGATTCCCGCGCATATTTTGCGTAATAACCTGCACGGCCTGGACATCTGCCCGCGCGCGGCGCAGTTGGCGGAAATGGCGCTGACGTTCAAGGCCCGCGAGAAGGCGCGGCGGTGGTTCCAGCAGGCCGACGTGCAGCCGAACGTGATGGCGCTGCAGGACCTGACGTTCACGGATGAGGAGCTGCGCGATTACATTCAGGAACTGAAGCTGGGCGCGCTGTTCAACCAGCCGATGATCAAGCTGCTGCGGCAGTTCGAGCAGGCGACGACGTTTGGCTCGCTGATCCAGCCGTGCCTGGACGAGCGGAGCATCGCGTTTGCGCGCGCGGAGGTGGAGCGCAAGGACTTGGGGCATGACCTGTTCCGCAAGGAGACGCACGCGAAGGTGCTGCGGGCACTGCGGCAGGCGGAGATGCTGTGTCGGCGGTATCAGGTGGTGGTAGCCAATCCGCCGTACATGAGCAACAAGGGGATGATAAGGCCCCTGGCAGATCTGGCTGCCTTCGCATACCCAAGTTCAAAGTCCGATTTGTTCTCCATGTTCATTCAAAGGTCGCGGGAACTCGCGGTCCAGCGCGGCTGGTTTGGCATGGTGACGATGCAGAGCTGGATGTTTCTCGCGTCATTTGAGCAACTTCGAGCTGAACTTCTCGCAGATGCGACCATCTCAAGTCTCCTGCACCTCGGCCCTCACGCTTTCGACAGCATTGGGGGCGAAGTCGTGCAGACGTGCGCTTTCGTGTTTGAGAAGCATCGAAGCGTCGCGACCGCTGGGGCTTTCGTGAAATTGGTTGATGGGCGCAGCGAGGGCGAGAAGGAACAACTATTGAAGGAAGTTGCTGCCGGCAGGCTGCAGGATTTGCTTTTCAAAGTAGACACCTCTGACTTCGCGAAAGTGACCGGCTGTCCAATTTCATACTGGATCAGCGCAAAGGTCCGTGATGCATTTCAGAACAATCCGCCGCTTTCTGAACTGGCAGAAACGAAGGCTGGCCTGACAACGGGCGACAACGTGGCGTTTCAGCGTGGTTGGCACGAGGTGTCGTACACGAGAATCGGATTCAACGTGCGGACTCGCAGTGCAACTTTCGGCACAGCAGCCCGCTGGTTTCCGTGTAACAGTGGTGGATCATTCAGGAAGTGGTACGGCAACAACGAGGCGGTCGTCGATTGGCAGAACGACGGCGAAAGGATTCGAAACCTGTGCGACGCCAACGGAAGGAAGAAGGCGAGCACCAGAAGCACCGATTTCTACTTCAAGCCGGGCGTGACTTGGAACAAGATCGGCGGCGGCGCGTTTACCGGACGTCAGTTCGGCGTGGGATTCGTCTTTGACGACACAGGCCAATCAGCATTTCCGTTCAACGAAGGCGAGCACCAACTCTTGACTGCAACGCTTTGCTCTTCGACGACCGCCCACTTCATGTCGTTCTTGTCCCAAACCCTGTCCTTCAACAAAGGGGACGTGGCTCGTGTCCCACTTCCGATGGACCGGCGCGGACTAGATGGCTTGGCAGCATCGGCTGTCGAAATCGCCCGCACCGACTGGGACAACTTCGAAACCTCCTGGGACTTCACCGACCTCCCCCTCCTCCGCCCCGGCACGCGCGCGCCCACCCTCGCCACCACCTGGGCCAACTGGGACGCCCAGTGCCGCGCCGCCATCGCCCGGATGCAGGCCCTCGAAACCGAGAACAACCGCCTCTTCATCGCCGCCTACGGGCTCCAAGACGAGCTCTCGCCTGAGGTGCCCGAGGACCAAATCACCCTGGCGCGCGCCGACCAGCGCAAGGACGTCGCGGCGTTCCTGTCGTACGCCGTCGGCTGCATGATGGGCCGCTACAGCCTCGATAAGCCCGGGCTCATCCTCGCGGACGCGGGCGACACGCTGGCGCAGTACGTCGCCAAGGTCGGCAAGAACCTGGACGCCCTGACCTTCGCCCCGGACGAGGACGGCATCATCCCGCTGCTCGACGGCGAGTGGTTTGCCGACGACGTGGTCGCGCGCACCCGCGAGTTCCTGAGCGTGACGTTTGGCGACGCGGTATTACGCGAAAATATCCGCTTCATCGAGGACGCGCTCGGCAAGGATCTGCGCAAGTACTTCCTGACCGACTTCTACAAGGACCACCTGCAGACGTACAAGAAGCGGCCGATTTACTGGCTGGTGCAGAGCCCCAAGAAGGGCTTTGGCGCGCTGGTGTACCTGCACCGCTACACGCGGGACACGCTGAACGTGGTGCTGAACCGCTACCTGCGCGAGTACGAGGTCAAGCTGCGCACGCACCTGCAGCACCTGGAGCGGCAGAAGCAGAGCGCGAACGTGCAGGAGCGGACCGCGGCGGGCAAGGAGTACGACAAGCTGGCGAAAACGCTGCTGGAGTGCGAGGAGTGGGAGCGGCAGACGCTGCTGCCCAAGGCGCAGGAGCGGATAGAGCTGGACCTGGACGATGGCGTGAAGGTGAACTACCTGAAGCTGGGCGACGCGATGGCGACGATTCCGGGGTTAGCGGCGGCGGAAGACTAGACGGACGCGAAGGAGGCAAGTCATGGCACGAGAAGAAGTTGTGACCGATACGGCGACCATCACGGCGCGGGTGCGGCAGGTGCTGCCGGATGCCCAGCGAATCATTCTGTTTGGCTCGCGCGCCACCGGGTATGCGCGACCGGACAGCGACGCGGACATTTTGGTAGTCGCGCCGGGGCCGGGCTCGCGATGGGAACGCGGGGCTGACGTCATGTTGGCGCTGCGCGATTTCCCCTACGGCTTTGACGTCATCGTAGTGACGCCAGAACAGTGGCAAAAGCAGTGCGCTTGGCAAAGTTCCATCGTCGCCGCGGCCGAGCGGGAAGGGCTGGTGCTCTATGCGGCCTGACCAACGCCCAGATGTGCTGGCATGGTTGCATAAGGCGGAGAGCGACCTGCAGATGGCTGACTTTGCCATGACGGCGGACTTGCCCGATCAAGCGTGCTTTCACGCCCAGCAGGCTGCTGAAAAAGCGCTGAAGTCGCTCTTGGTAGCGGATGGCCGCTTCGTGCCGCGCACCCACAACTTGCCATTATTGCTGGACACACTGCACGGCACGGAATGGGACACGCCGGAATTCGTGCACCGAGCGGCGGAAGTCACCTTGTACGCGGTAGGCGCGCGCTACCCGGATTTTGACGAGCCTGGAACAAGGCAAGCCGCCGACGCCGTCGGCTTTGCCCAGGAAGTCATGGCGATCGTCCGTCGCAAGCTGGGGCTGTGACCATGGCCAACAAGCGCGTCCTTGAATCCCTGGAACGGGCCACCAGCCAGCACCGGATTGTGTTCTGGTATGACCCGCAGCGCGAGTGGGAGGAAGAGGTCTCCGAGTTCGACGTGCCCGGCGTGGAGAAGCTGGAAGTGCGCGGGACCGAGTTTGGCACCAAGGTGCGCATCGCCCACCAGCGCGGCCCGGAGCAGCGGTTCCTGTTGTATTTCCTCAGCGCACGGCCGGTGCGGGACAGCGACAACTGGCTGCTGGACCTGCTGCTGCAAGGCCACGAGTTCAGGGCGGACAAGGCGTCGCTGGCGCTGCAGGAAGTCGGGCTGGCGTACGAGTTCAAGGAGCTGGCAGAGAAGCACCTGGCGTTCTTCGCGTCGGCCAAGCGCACCCAGGCACTCAAGGAACTGCTGCACAAGGACGACCGGCAACCAGACGTGCGGCTGAAGATGATGGCCGTGCTGGCCGGTCAGAAGGCGGTGGAGGTGGAGGCGCTGCTGCTACACTTCCTGCGGCAGGCGGCGGACGACCGCGACACAGACCCCGTGGACGAGACCTTTGGCGCGTGTGTGCTGGTCGAGCCGTTCTGGAAGGAGGTCTCGCGGCTGTTCGGCTTTGCCTCGCCGACGCCCTCGCTCAAGGGCTTTGCCGTATTCCTCTTCAGCGCCGCCAACCCGTTGGACGGCAAAGTGGTGCTGCGGCCGCACGTGAAGGTGTTCCTGCAGCGCTGGAAGGACAGCCGCGACAACATGACGGCGTTTGAAGCGTGGTCGGACGCGCTCGCCAGGGAGCTACACGTCACCAACGCTCTGGAGAGGCTGGACAAGCAAGGCGACGTCAGCGTGCTGGAAGACGCGGACGTTTTTGAGGCGTTTGACAAGGCGGTGATCCTCCACCTGTGCAAGGCGTTTGCCGCGAACGCGCCCGCGGCCAAGTTGCGGGAGACCATCCTGACGCGTCGTGGCTCCTTCTGGAACGCCAAGCACGAGCACGGCTACAAGGCCCTCGAACAGGCGGTGCAACTGCGCGAGTTGCTGGCGTCGGCAGAGCTGACGGTGGAATCCATCGACGCCGGCCTGCGCGCCTACACCGGCGGCTGGTGGCGTATCGATACGGCGTACCGCCGCTGCATCTGGCACCTGCGAAAGTACGGACAACCGGGCGTGATGGCGCAAGTTTCCAACTGGATAGAGAAGGCGTATCTCTGCAATTACCTGCAGCCACTGACCGATCGCTGGGGCGACAAAGTCGTAGAGCTGGAGACGTGGGGCAGCGAGCTGCTGCTGCACCAGCGCCAGTTCTTCAGCGAGTACGTCCAGCCGTTCCTGAGCCGCAACCAGAAGGTGTTCGTCATCATCTCTGACGCGCTGCGCTACGAAGCGGCCGAAGATTTTGCCGCCCAACTCAATGTGGAGAACCGCTGGTCGGCAGAGACCAAGGCGCTGCTGGGCTCGCTGCCGTCGTACACGCAGCTGGGCATGGCCGCGCTGCTGCCGGGCAAGGGGCTGGCGGTGGACCCAGAGACCTCGCTGACGAGCCTTGGCGACACCGCTGCCGGGGGCACGGCCAACCGCGCCGACATTCTTCTGACCGCGTGTGGTGGCCGCGGCACCGCGATTCAGGCCAGCGAGTTTCTGGAACTGAACTCCAAGGCCAACGGACGCGAGCTGTTTGAGGCCAACGACGTCATCTACATCTACCACAACAAGATCGACAAGGTCGGCGACGCTCTGGCGACGGAACACGACGCGTTCAACGCGGTGGACGACACGTTTGACGAGCTGCGCCAGATCCTCAAGAAGGTCACCGCCATCAACGGCAGCAACATGGTGCTGACCGCCGACCACGGGTTCCTGTTCCAGCAGGACGAAGTCGCGGACGCCGACGCCACACCGTTGCCTCCCTCGACAACGTGGGGCTACCAGTCGCGGCGTTTCGCGTTCAACCCCGTGGCGGTGCACGACCCGCGCGTCAAGACGTTCAGTGCGGCGCAGTTGGGCCTGCAGGGCGACTGGCACGTTACCTTCCCGCGGTCGCTCGGTCGGTTCCCGCTGCGCGGCTCTGGCAAGCGCTTTGTCCACGGTGGCTTCAGCCTGCAAGAAGTAGTCGTGCCGGTCGTGCGGATCCGCAAGGCGCGTTCCGACGACGTCGAGCAAGTGGAAGTCGACCTGATGCGAGTGCCGCAGCGCATCACCACGGGCAAGACGTCGTTCTCGCTGTACCAGGACCGTCCCGTGGGCGGCAAAGTACAAGGGCGCATCGTGCGCATCGGCATTTACGCACAGGACGGGACGGCGCTGTCGGACACGGTCACGCAGGTCTTTGACCAAGCTGACGCCGACGCGCGCAACCGCGAGGTCACCATCGTCTTGACGATGTCGGCGCACGCGGACAAGTACAACAATCAGGACCTGGAGATCCGGCTGGACGTGCCGGTCGCCAAGACGGACGGATTTGCGCCGTACCGCCAGCGCACCGTCCGCCTGCACAAACCCTTTGCGAGTGACTTCGATGACTGACACGACCAGCGACACCGGCGCCGACATCCTCGACGGCATCGACCTCGGCCCCGCGCATCTGAGCGACCTCGATCGGAAGATCGTCGCCGCGTTTCCCGGTCTCGTCGTGCGCAAGGACCTGACCAAGGGCCTGAAGCAAAATGCCGTCGTGCCGACGTACGTGCTGGAGTACCTGCTGGGCCAGCACTGCGCCACGGACGACCCGGAGGTGCTCGCGAGCGGCTTGGATTCGGTCAGGCGCATCCTGTCGCGCCACTACGTCCACCGCAACCAGGCCGAGCTGGTCAAGTCGACGATCAAGGAGAAAGGCCACCACAAGGTCATCGACAAGCTGACGGTGGAGCTGAACGAGCGCGGCGGGTTCTACGAGACCGAGTTCACAAATCTGGGCCTCAAGCGGGTGCCGGTGTCGGACGACTTCGTGCGGCGTTACCCCAAGCTGCTGGTCGGCGGCATCTGGTGCATCGCCGACATGGCCTATGAGATTGCCGATGGCCCGTCTCGCAGCCCGTGGCAGATCGAGGGCTTGAAGCCGATTCAGGTCGCTGGCATCAACTACGACGACTTCGTCGCAGCGCGCTGGCAGTTCACGACGGACGAGTGGATGGACGTGCTGATGCAGAGCATGGGCTTTGACCCCGCGTTCTTCACAAGGCGCGCCAAGCTGCTGACCCTGATTCTTCTGGTGCCGTTCTGCGAGCGCAACTACAACCTGCTGGAGCTCGGTCCCAAGGGCACCGGCAAGTCGCACATCTACGCGGAGTTTTCGCCGCACGGCATGCTCATTTCCGGCTCGGAGGTGACGGCGCCCAAGCTGTTCGTCAGCAACGCCAGCGGCAAGATCGGCTTGGTTGGCTACTGGGACTGCATCTGCTTTGACGAGTTCGCCGGCAAGGACAAGAAGGTCGACAAGACGCTGGTCGACATCATGAAGAACTACATGGCCAACCGCACGTTCTCGCGCGGTATCGAGCAGCTGACGGCGGAAGCGTCGATGGTCTTCATGGGCAACACCAAGAAGTCGGTGGCGTACATGCTCAAGCACTCGCACTTCTTTGAGCCGCTGCCGGACAAGTACATCGACTCGGCGTTTCTGGACCGCATCCACGCCTACAACCCCGGCTGGGAAGTCGCGCCCATCCGCAACGAACAGTTCAGCAGCGGCTACGGCTTCGTGGTCGACTACATCGCGGAAGTGCTGAAGCACTTGCGCACCGAGGACTTTACCGACGCCTACAAGCCGTACTTCGAGATCACGTCTGAGGTGACGGTCCGCGACCAGACCGGCTTTGAGAAGACGTTCTCCGGCCTGATGAAGATCCTGCACCCGCACGGCAAGGCGACGCAGGCAGAGGTCGAGGAGCTGCTGCATTTCGCGATGGAGACGCGCCGGCGCGTGCGCGAGCACCTGCTCCGGATTGACGACACCTTCAAGCGCAACGACTTTGAGTACACGCCCGTCAACGGCGGCGATCCGGTGACCGTGCTGACGCCGGAAGAGATTCAGTATCCGGTTTTTGCCGCCCCGCCTTCAGCGGCCATCATCACGGAACGGGCGGAGCACGAGGAGCCCACGCGCAACCAGCCCACGTCGGCACCGACGGAGACCGCGCCACCTGCGCTGGTTCCCGAGCATTTTGTCGTGCCGGAGAACGCCAAAGGCTGGAGCTTCCGCCGCCTCTTTGGCAAGTACCTGGAAGGCGCGCACCAGATTACCGTGCGCGACCCGTACATCCGCATCTTCCATCAAGCGCGCAACATGATGGAGTTGCTGCAGATGGTGCACGAGATGGTGCCAGAGGGCGATGAGGTCGCGGTGCATCTGGTGACGCAATCCGACCGCGAAACGTGCGAGCGCCAGGAGGTCATGCTCAAGCAGATCGAGGATACCTTCGCCGGCAGTCGTGTGGCGTTCACGTGGGAGTTGGACCACAGCACGAACTTTCATGCGCGCAGTATTTTGTGTGATACCGGCTGGAAAGTGTCGCTGGACCGAGGGCTGGACGTGTTTCAGCGGTTTGATGGCGGGCCGTTTGCGATTGAGAGCGGGCTGCAGGAGGCGAGGTTGATGCGGGGTGTGGAGGTGCATGTGGTGCGGGTTTGAGGGTTGCACATCAGGGCGCTAACTGTGATATAGAAAGCGGCGAGTCATGAGTGTGTGCCAGCACGAATCAAAGAACGCGCACAACGCGTTTTCAGAGCGAGGCCGAGCGTGGAGGTAAGCAAATCTGCGGCGATTGAGCGGCGCGGCCACGAACAGGCGATGGAGATCCAAAACCTGTTGTCGCATGTGTACCGCGACGACGGCGGCCGCACCGCGTTGCGCGAATTGTTTCAAAACGCGGACGACGCCAAGGCGACAACGCTGGCTCTACTTCTCGTTGACGGCGTCCCAGGCTCAGCGCACCCGCTACTGAGCGGCCCGGTGCTGCTCGCCGTAAACGACGGCCCCCTGAAGTCCTCCGACGAATCTGGCCTGCGACGGGCTGCCGGCGGCAACAAGAGCGAGGATGAGACCAAAGTCGGCCAGTTCGGCCTCGGACTCAAGAGTGTGTTTCGCCTCTGCGAAGCGTTCCTCTACGCTGGGCGCGACGACGAAGGGAAGGAACGCTGTGGTGTGGTCAACCCCTACGCCGGCGCCACGCTTTTCAAGACTTGGGACAAGATGACGTCGCAAGACGGGAGCGCACTCGCGACGCTTGCGCGCGAATCCCTGATCGCAGCCGAAGTCAGCGATGAGTCTGGCGGCTTCTTCATTGTGGCCCTGCCCCTCCGCCAAACCGCCCACCGAAGAGGCGCACTCTGTCTGGCTGACTGGGACATTGGCGATTCGCCACACGAGCTTGCAGCGCAGCTTGCCGAATCCAGTTCAGCGATGCATTTGCTGTTGCCGCAGGCCGGGCACCTGCGTCGGGTTCACGTCACGCACAGACTCGCGGGTGGAACCGCACTCATCGCCGATGCGCGATTGACCGGGACCAGCCTTGGTCGCCCAGGACGCGAACAACGCATCAAACCACGGGCGCTCACGTCATCGATCTCATTCGCCGACGGCAGCGAGTGGAGCGTTCGGGCTCGTGAGGCCGGTGGAGACACGTCCGAGATCGCGGATCTCCGCGCGGACCGTGCGAACGACTGGCCCAAGGTGTACGAGCCCATGAAAGACGGGAGATTCAGCCATGTGCCGCGCAAGGCTGTTGCGCACGCGGCGGTGACTGCCGTCGTCGGACGGAGCGCGCTACAGGTGCCTGGCGGGGCCTCCGTGCGCTGGGCAGCGTTCTTGCCCTTGGATGACGCACCACTTCCGGGTCCCAAGTCCGGGGTGGCCAGACGGAAGGACCTGGCTGAGTGTGGAGCCCCCACGCTGGACCTCCTGCTCCACGGCTACTTCTGGCCGTCACCGGATCGTAAGCGCCTTTACGGCGTTTCTGAAGACGCGCAGGTGACAAACGACAAAGCAGCCCAAGTGGCTGACCTGTGGAACGCGGCACTTGCTGAAACACTGCTTCTTCCCCTACTTCCGGAGACGCTCGCCGATGCGATCACGCTGATTCCTGAACGACACCGCTACGATGTGCTTTGCTGCGCCGCGATTGCAATGCCTTCTCCGCCGACTGGTCGTTCTGACGCGTGGCGGGATGCGGTTCAGTCTTTGGCCGCCCTGCTGCCGGTGGTCAACGAGCGCGGCGTCGATTGGCGTGCGGTACCTGCAAGTGACGTGCCCAGGGTTAGGCGAATCGACCGGTGGGATGACGCGCCGGTATGGGCAAAGAAGGCAATTCTCAACGCGGCGGAACTCGCAAACCTGAGGCTGGTGGATGCTTCGCTGCAGATCGACGACTTCGGCAGCGCTCGCGCCCCATGGGCAGCAGCGGAGGTCGCGCTGCTTTTGGACCAGCTCGATGCTGCCGACTGGCGGAAGTCGGCGCCCGAAGCACGTTGGTTGTTGCAACAGGTTGGCGAGCTGATCGGTGCTGCACCCGATGCGGCGCAAGCGGCGGCGCGTTTCGTGCGCCGGCTCCAGGCCGTCGGGTTAGGCCCTGGTGGTGAAAAGGTCTCTGGGACAAAAGAGGATCGTGAGGGTCTGATCCACGTCTGGGAACGCCTGCTTGCCCGGCTGTCCCGACGAGTCGCAATCAAGGCGGTCGGCGCGACGGCGCGCCAGGGCGTCACGTGGTTGGTGTCGAGGAATCCCGACCTTCCCTACATCCTGGTGCCGGGCCAAATCGCTCAGTCGTCCGGGGCGCTCCCCCGCGATTCTCTTAGCGATGCCCTACACGCCATTGGCACTGAACTCGCCGCCGCGGCCGAGGACGACACTGGGAAGAAACAGTTGGTCGAATCGCTGTTCGCGTTGGCCAAAGACTTGGTCGTCGAGCTTGGATTGCCGAGCCTCAGACAGCACCCGGTGCTCCGCGAATTACCCCTGCTGCGCGCGTGGCAGTCGGGCGTGCAGGATTGGCGGTCCGCGTCGATGACCGACCTTGAACAGTTTTGGAACGCAAAGCGGCTGTTCACGGCTGACGTGCAAAAGGGATCGACCGATGGTCAGGCCGACGGCGCGGCCGAGCCAGACGAGCGTGAGCTGGTCGGAGCGCAGCGGAAGGAGCAGATCACACGGTGGAACAACGCGATGGCGAGCGAGGTTTGGCTTGTCCATCCGCAACTGCATCCATCCCAGCTCTCGATGGTCGCAGACCCGCAATTTCCCAACCGAATTCCGCGGGTGGCGCTCGCAGAGGCAATCTTGGCTAACAGTGAGAGCCTGAACGCGCGCCACGACGCGCGGGTCGAGCTCGCGGCCGGACTCGTACCCGTGGGCTTGGGGGAAGATCCGGTCGTCGCACAGGCCCTCCGTCTGCTTGTCCACGGGACACATGAGCACGCGAGTGAGACCAGCGAGCCCCTTTGGTACCTCCCGGCCGACGAATCTAATGGCGACCTGTCTTTGGCGGCCCGAACCGCTCTGCGAGTGCAGGGGCGCGAATGGACGCTTGTCGAGTCAGTCTGGCACGGCACCCTCACGGGCCAAGCGCTGAGCTTCTTGCGCATCATGCAGTTGAGTTCTCTCACGCGGATTCTCCCCGAGGCGACGTTTCCGTGGCCGCCGCTCGACGAGGACGCGCGTCTTGCGATCCTGAAGTGCGCGGCTGCAACACCACACGCTTTCCGTTCGCTGCCACTTCACGCGTTCGAGGACGGTAAATGTGGCCCCCTCACCCCGGAATCCTACCGACCGCTTCGCCTGGTACCGCAGGCACAAGCCATCGCCCGGCATGTGCGAATTCTGCGAACGCCGCTCCCGCAAGGTCTGGAGAAGGCCTACACCGACCTCGTTCCAGCGTTCGGCGACGTTCAGCTCGTGCGGCTTGTGCTCGAGACTGAACGCCCTCACGTGCACTTCGAGACGCTGCTAAGCGCGCTGGAGGGCTTGCACAGCCTGAATGCACTGGCACCTGAGCTGAAGAACCTACACGCCGACCTGTCGTTGGGGAAATGGCTGCCCATGACCAACGGCTTGAGCGCCGAGCCGTTGGAAGTGCTGTTTGCACCCATCGAAGCGGAATCGCTTCTGCGACAGCTGCTTGTCGACATGGGCGCCGCTCGGAGTTTTGTCCTCTGGTCGGACGTGGCCCCGGTCGCCCGGCAGCGTTGCGAGGGTCTCGTGCGAGCGCTCGCGAACACAGAAAACTGGGTCGAAGCGACCACGCGCCGGCTGGAAGGCAAGTCGGTCCCGATGGCGTGGCGACTGGCGCCGGTCGCGGAAGCCCTTCGTGAGACCGTCGTCGGACGACTACTGGAATCCAAGAAGCTGCTCAAGGTCCGGCCGGGCTGGGAGCTTCTGTCTGTCGCAAATCTGGACCTCTCTCCGAAGGATGAAGGTTCTCCCGCCGAAACGGCGAAGGCGCTGCAAGTGGTAACGGCGCTCGGACGGCGCTTGGTCGGGGCACTTGACGATGGCGCTTGGCGCGCGACATTGCAGGCACTTGCAAGCGGACCGATCTCGTCCGAACACAGGTGGCTGGAAGTTTTTCGCTGGCGAGTCAAACAACAGACTGAACTCGGCTCCTCAGAACTTACCAACTTGTTGGTGCCGACCGCCGCAGAAACGTGGCAGCTCGCCGAGCGCGTTGCCTCGTCTGCAACGGGCATACCGGACGCCTACCGCCTGCACGACCTGATTCGCGCAGTTCTGCGCCTCGACGAGGACCTACCCGCTGTTGCCAGACCTCCTACACCTACCAATCTCGGCTCACCTCTCAACCCGCGAGAACTTCGGGAGTTCCTGCGCGAACACACAAGGCCATTGCCGCTCAACGTGATCGGCTCGCTCTTGGCATTGCATGGCGGTCAAACAGCCGACGACACGGCCGAGGCGTTTCTTGGAGGGCCATTCCTGGATGATGCTCGAAAGGATCTACAGAGCGGTCCAAGCACCGCGCTTGCCGTCAACACGAAATTCTTCGTCGTCAAAGTGTCCGCGCGAATGACCCGAGTGGTGTCCCTCGCCAATACCAGGATCGAGGTCCCGCTGGGCGCGAGCGCAGCGTCGTTGCTTGACGCCGACCCGGTCGTGGCCCGGCACTCGACCAGCGGCCAAGAGCGGCACGAGGCGCACGTCGTATTTCGAGACACGCGGCTCTCCGAGATGTCGGCGGATCAACGACACCAAGCGCTGCGGGCCTGGGCGGATGCGTGGAACCGACGCGTCATGCGCATTCCGCAACAGCAGTTCAATAGCTGGTGGCAGAGGCTTACGGAGACGACACAGGCGGCCATGGAACCGCTGCGGGATGAGCTAGTCGAAATGCTGCCGGCCGTTCTTGACACATTGCAGGTTCATTCGCCGGAATTCGCACGACAACGTGAGGTCGCGCGTCGCAAGTCGTCGGCTGTGGTCCAACTGCAACGCCGTGAGTCCAAGAATGCCCTTGACCGAGTTCAGAGAGCAGAGAGCCTTGATCTTGTCACGGCATTGCTCGATATACTTGTGCATCTCATCATAGTAC
>CAITYF010000049.1 GCA_903896545.1 uncultured Myxococcales bacterium
CAGGTCACCAATGGTCGTCGGACCCGCGGCAGCCGGCTCGTAGGAGTAGTCGTCGTCATCCGAACCGACGCGCTTGATGGACAGACCGAGCTTGCGCTCTTCGGGGATGATCGAGATGATCTTCACCTTGGTCACGTCGCCATCATTGAACACAGTGGTGGGGGGAACGACGGGGTTGGGCTCTTTGGTTTCGGAACGCCTTCGGTACGAGCGGCGCAGTCGAGACAAGGGGCGTCGCGATTCGGGACAGCTCGGTGCGCACGCTGCGCGCTTACGCTTGCCTCGGTGTGTGACTCTCGCCGCTGAACCCGCACGCGATCAGCAACGCCTACTCGACCTCGGCCCAGCGTCGCGCGTGCCGTTCGCAAGCGCAGTTGCCGCGATCAGGACGTCGTTCGGACCTATCGGCGGTCCGGTTCGGTCTAGATGCGAACGAATCGTGCCGTAGAGGTCGGCGGTGGCTTCGTCGAACGACAAGCACACCATGCTCTGGAGCAGCGCCTCGACTTGCAGCGGGGTCTTCTCGGGTGCCTGACTCTTTGCTGCTCCGTACATCAACTCAGCGCGCACAACGGCGGAGGTGACGATGCGATCCGTCGGCTCGGCCGCCAGCCCCGGGCGCAATTCCGGCGCGATACCCTTCAATATCGCGATGCAAGCGTTGGTGTCCAAAAGCAGCCGCATGGTCTACAGTGAATCCCGGACTTCAACTGGCAGTTGATCGGGGCGATTCAGGTCCAGCTCCGCGCAAGAACCGTAGACGCGACCGAGGACTTCAGCAAAGGTCGTCAGGTCCGGCGTTTGCGTGACAGCGACCCGCACATGCGCGCCTAGCGCACCCACGCGAACGTGGACGACGCCTTCGGATTCGGCGATGGCGTTGGTTTCAAGCGGTCCATGTGACACCTTGGCCGGGGGTGCGGCTTTAGTTGAGCATACTGGCTGCGTTGGGGGGCAACTTGTTTGGCGGTGATGCGATTGTGTCCCGCGCTCACGGCAAACTCTCAGCCCAACGGCGTGAACTATCCGCGATCAGTCACCTTACGCTTCCCGACCAACCGCAACGACGCGAAGTACCCGATGTGGTCGATCTGGAAGTTCCAGAATTACCTCATCCCCGGTGGCGGCGTTAAGCAGAGCCATCGCGAGTGGCTTTGAGCGATGAACTCGGTCGGTTGTGTTGGCCGTGTGGTCGTTCACGATGGTTACGGTCTTGACCTGGTTCGGCGCGTCGACCGCGATGTAGGTTACCTTGTCGCCGACTTCGACACACAGGTCCTCGGCCTGCACTTCAACTTCGAGAGGGAGCGAAATCTGGATAAGCTGGGATCCCTCGTGAGAATTCTTGCGCTTGCCGACTTGGCCCACCGAGGGCTCTGGCGCTTCAACGGTTGGCGACGCACTCTCCAGCCGTTGCAAGAAACCGACGAGCCGTTCAATTTGGTGTCGCGGGCTGCGAAACCAGTCGGCCGACCAAATCCGCCAGATCTTGTCCTTCCATCCGAGGTTTTCGAGGACTTCCTGCCGGATACGGTCCCGATCGCGGACCGACACACCGGAATGGTACGTGGCGCCGTCGCACTCGATCGCCGCCAAGAATTCGCCGGGACGCCGCGGATTGCGCACGGCCAGATCGATGAAGTACCCGGCCACACCCAATTGGGGCTGAACGACATAGCCTTTGTCGCGCAAGGCGTTGGCAACGGAAATCTCAAAGTCGCTATCCGGCTCGCGCTCGGTGATGGTGGGGCCTTCGACGCTGCCACCCGCAGCATAGCGCAGGTAGTCGCGAAACCTCTGGGTGCCAACCGACGTCTTGGCATCAACGACGATGTCGTCCGCCTGCATCGACGAGTAGACGTGGAGGCTGTGCTTGGCGCGCGTGAAGAGGACATTGAGACGCCGTTCGCCCATCCGCCTATGCGAGTGGGTGATCGGGCCGAAGCGCTGCATGACGCTCGTGCCGCCCGGTGCCTTGCCGTAGGTTGCGGAGATGAACATCACGTCGCGCTCGTCGCCCTGCACGTTCTCAAGATTCTTGACGAAGAACGGGTAGCCGAGACGCAGCCACTCGCTTCGGAAGTTCTCGAACTCGTGAAAATGTTTGAGCCGGGTCTCAGCAATTTCCTCGATGAGATCGCTTTGTGTCCGATTCAAGGCGACGACGCCGAGCGATTTGTCCGGGCGGAGTCGGACATGTTGAAGAATTGCGTCGACGACTCGAAGCGCCTCCTTCAGGTTTTGCCGGTTGTGGTATTCGCCATCCTGAACGTGGTGAAAGTGAACGCCGAGCTCACGGCTTTGCGGGAATGGCGACGGAAAGACGATCAAGCGACCGTCGTAGAAGTGGTGGTTGGAGAATGCGATGAGCCGCTCGTGCCGTGAGCGGTAGTGCCAACGCAGGTCACGCTTGCGGAATAGCGGCTCGCACGTCTCCAGAATGCTGTCGGATTCGCTCAGGATCGTCGCGTCCGCGTCGTCGTCATCCGTAATGCTGATCTTGTTGAAGAAGTTCGTCGGCGGCAGTTGCTTCGGGTCGCCGACGACAACCAGTTGGCGGCCCCGCGCGATGGCGCCCAGCGCCTCCTCCTGCGGGAGCTGTGACGCCTCGTCCATCACGACCAGGTCGAACATCAGGATGCCGGGCTCCAGATACTGCGCGACGGAAAGCGGTCCCATCATCACGCACGGCTTCAACTCCAAGATTGCGTGCCCGGCCCGTTTCATCAACTGCCGAATGGAAACCCGCGGCCTTTGCTGTGGAATCAGGTGGCGGAGCAGTTCCATCTCCGTGCGTTCGTCGACCCTTGATCCTGAGCGACCAACCGGTGGATTCGCGACCGCGGTGGCGGCGGATGCGGCGGCCTTCCCGCGCAAGGCGATTGTTTCCCGGTCAAGTTTGGCAAACTCCCGACGGACCTCCGCGTGCGTCGTGGCGGAAAACCGGCCGAGCTCCGGATTGCTGTGAAAGATCGCCTCGGCGATTGACGCGTGGAAACGCCACAAGAACGCGTCCTCGAGTTGCGCTGCGGCGGTGGCGCCGTTCTCAAGCAGCGCGGTCAGCGCTCCGAGCCCTTGGTCGCCGAGCCGACGCCTCGCGTGGTTGTACTGAGCCCATGGCAGCAAGCCGTCCATAGCATCTGCGGCGCGCTGGGCCCGGACGCGCAGGCCAACCGTTGTGTCGTCGGCGGTGGCCTGAGCTTCACCAGCGATCCAATTCTTCCAGTCGAAGTGACCATATTTGCCAAGCAACTCTGCAAGCGGCTCTCTGAACGACGACGCGCGCATGGCCCAAGCGCCTGCTGCTCTCAGTTCAAATAGCCGGTCGACACAGTCGGGTTTGAGCAGCGCCGCTCGTGTCGCGGCCGGCAAGGACAAGGCGCGTGTCACCGCCCGGCCCCAGCCGAGCGTCGGCTCCAGTGCGTTGAAGTCGGTTTCGACCCCGCGGAAATGCTCGCCGAGCAGGAGTTTGCACGCGCTATCCCCATCGATTGCTTCGACAATTGCCCTGTGTTCGCGGAGGGCGGCAACGGCCCGCGCGATCATTTCAGGTGTCGCGTCACCAAGTGCGTGGGCGAGCAGCGCGTCGTGCGCGCCAGACATGCTGGCCAAAAGACCGTGGACGACTTCGAGCCGGTCGCTCCAAGCGGCCCGTTCGTCCGTCGCAGCCACGCAAGCGCGCGCTCGACCCACGCTCGCACGCAGGTCCATCTGCAACCGCGAGAGTGCTTCCTGTGCAATGCCCGCGGCCGCGGCAGAGTGCGCCAGATTCTCGATGCGCCGGGGCGGGGCCGCGAACAGGAACGCCTCGTCAGCCTCGCGACCAAACTGGACGAGCATGTCGTGGGCCTCGCGGTACCAATCGACCAAGAGCCCGAGTCCGGCGAAGTCTGTCTCCATCCCCCGAAACGCCGGGCCAAACATACTCTGCAATTCTGTGTCGTTGACCAGCTCGGACTTTGCATCCATGTAGCGCGCGAGGTCTTGCAACTGGTCTGCAGCCTCAACAGCGGTCGGCTTCTGGTTCGCTCCGCGTGACAAAGCCCGGTGCAAGCGAACGGCGGCCCGCCACTCCCCTTGGAAGATTCGATACCAAGCGTCGCCCTGCCGCAGCGTCCGGACCGCACGTTTGATTTCCGTCAACTCAACGTCGTCAAAATTGCACCACTCCTCAACGCGGCGCCTGTGTTCGGCCAGCAGGTCCGCGCGTGTCTTTGCAGCGGCGAGCAGCGAGGCGGCGTGCGGTTGTTGCATCTCCGCGCGTCCACGGTGGAGTAGCTGTTGAGGCGCGGACCCAGCGGCACGACAGAGGGCAGCCAGTCGCATGACGTCGCGGTCGGTCCCGTCGAAATCCACGCCGGTGGCGCTTGCGATGTCCGTCAGGCGGGCGAGAGCCTCGACGGCCAAATCTGTCTCAGCTCGAAGTCTCGTCGCGGTCCGGACGGCACTGGCGACCGAAACGGACGCGAGGCCCCAGTCGCCGCATTCGGACAGGACTGAGACCAACTGGGCTAGGTCGGCTTCTTCAAAGGCGGCCGACGACAACAGTACGCGCTCAAATTCCGGGACAAGCTGCATTGCTCGGGTGCAGTGCACCCGCAAGCGCTCGATCTGCGTCAGCGCCACGCCAACAGGCGAGCCAGGCAGTGAAAAGACCTCCGCCAAGACACCTGTTGCCAACGAGTTCGCAGGCGTCGGCAGTCCTTCGACCGCGCGGACGAACTCCACAAGTTGGGCATCAGCGCTCGGAACTTTTGCCATCGCCAATGCGCGAAGCGTCGCCATCGCGTCATCAAATTCTTGGGCGTCTCTGCGGAACTTGGCCAGCGCATTGCTGATCGCGAGATCCATGCCGGGGTTCACCACCTCCGGAAAGAAGCCGTACCAGGGATGGCCGGGGCCGTAGACCTCGATCTCGTTGAAATGTTGCGCAAGATCCCGCACTGCCTGACGCATCTCGTCGAATTCGCCGTGCCCGACGAACGGCGCGCGTTCGACGACGACGGAGCGCAGTGCCTCTGCTCCCATACTGACGGCCTGACGATGACGTTCGCTGCGCCAAAGAACGTCGAAGACCTTCAGCCCCACTTCGTTGCCAGCGACTGAATTCATCAGCTCTTCGTACCGGCGCAGCGAGGTCTGTCGCTGCCCCAACTGGCCGAGTTTGTGGTCTAGGTCGCGCGGGTGCTCCGTCTTGTGCTCAAGGCGTGTGGCGAGCGAGTCTATGACCCGCTTCTTGTCGGACTTGTTGCTGTGAAGTTCGAGGCAAAAGTCGCCGAGACCTGCGAGATCCAAGCGATTCTTGACCACTTCCAACGCCGCGAGCTTCTCCGACACGAAGAGGACCTTCTTGCCCAGCGCTACTGACGACGCAATGAGGTTGGCGATCGTCTGCGACTTGCCCGTGCCCGGGGGGCCGATAATCACGAGGTTTTGACCCGCAAGTGCCTCGCGCAGGGCGCTGTGCTGGGACGAATCTGCGTCAAAGACCAGACTGTCGTCCAGTTGATGAGCTACTTGGAGCGGCCCATCGTGGGGCTCCGCCGCGGTTTCTGTCCGCCCTTCAAACAGTTGTCGAACGATGGGGTGCTCCGAGAGGAGCGAGCCGTTGGCAAACTGCGGCCAGTTCTTCGGGTCGATGTCCTTGACGAGCATCATCTTGGCAAACGACAGCAGGCCGAGCGTCATCCGGCGTTGCACCCGCCACCGGGGGCGATGCCGGACGGCGTCTTCGATCGCTCGAAAGTATTCGGACGGTGGCGCATCCTCGTCGAGTTGTGGAAGCTCAAGGGCAAAGTCCTGACGCAGTTTCTCCCGCAGGCTGAGGTTCTCGGACACCTCCTCGTTGGTGAACTGTAGCTCGTAGCGATAGACCTGCGTGCGTGCGTCAGCTCGCCCGCGATTGAGGCGCACGGGGAGCGCGATGAGCGGTGCCGCCAGCGCCTTGTCCGAATCGTCGGAATCGTAGAACTCCAGAAACCCGAACACGACGTAGAGCATGTTCGTTCCGGTTTCTTCGATGGAACTCTGCGCGAGCCGGCCGATCTTTCGGCAGCGCGACTCCAGATCTTCCGGGTAATGGACCGCGTGGACCTCTGGATCCTCGCCTGGACCGGCTTCGGGGCCGTGCCAGTCGGTCACGAACTCAACGTCTGGGCTGATCTTGTGGGCGCGTGCGTACTCAGCCACGTTCGGCCGTTCGCGCTTGCCATCGACCAGCTTGCATTCGAGCGGAGCGGGGGCGGGGATTGGGTGAATCGTGCAGTTCTTGCCAGCGACGAGTCGCTTGAAGACGGCGTCGGGCGACGCGTTCACCAGCGGCAGGCTTCGGCCAACCGTGTGCTTGAAGCTGAGCAGTGCGTTCTTGGCGGTCAAGTCGAGCAGCCGCTTGCGCAGTTTTTCGAGTTCAGCCTCAATGCCAGAACTCGGGTCCAAGTCACTCATCGAGGTCGCCTCATTCGTAGGTCGGACGCGGTCGAGCCTACACGCTCGCACCGAGACAGTCACGCCTGCGCCTGAGCCGGTTGAGGCGCGCTGGACAGGGTCGGCGGCAACAACGCTCAAAAACCAAAGCCCGGCCGTCCTCACGAACGACCGGGCTCCGGTATGATCACCCAGAATCATCTCCACCCGCGGCACGGGACAAGCCCCCGCCCTACGGCTGGGTGGTTCAGGACAGCTTCAAATCACCAAACTTCTCACGCACCAGGTCACCAATGGTCGTCGGACCCGCGGCAGCCGGCTCGTAGGAGTAGTCGTCGTCATCCGAACCGACGCGCTTGATGGACAGACCGAGCTTGCGCTCTTCGGGGATG
>CAITYF010000050.1 GCA_903896545.1 uncultured Myxococcales bacterium
ATACCGGCGCAAGACTTGAAATTTCATCCGGATCGGCGATTCCACGGGTGAGATCTGTCTGGCGCTTCGGCTGCGCGCGGGGATGCGGGGGGCGAGTGAGCGTGACGGGTGCGTCTGGGGACGAGGATCGATCAGGTCTGTTCGCCTGGACGTCTTCGGTTGACGCACCGCGACCGGGCCGACACACTCGGTGTGCACGGCTAGAGCCGATTCGTGAGGCAAGATGGGTAGGCACATCGCGACACGCGGCGCTGGCCTCTGGATGCAGTGGGCGTGTGCCTGCCTCAGCGCAACCGGCGTTTGGGGCTGCGCCGAGGCACCCGCTGACCTGGCACAATCCGCGGCGGGCGACGTCGCAACGGACGAATACGTCTGGCCGCTCACCGACGTCGCGGCGCACCTGGATGTTCAGGCAGATGCCGAGGCGAAAGACGAATTCGACGGCAAGGACGCGTCGGCGACGGACGCGGCGATTGACGTGCCGGACGCGCCAGGCGATGGAGCACTGGACGCCGCCGATGACGCGGCCGCGCCCGACGTCGAGACGGACCTGGCGAGCGCAGATGCGCCCGATGTACCACCAGCACCGGACGCGTACCTCCTCGACGGGCCGCTCCCGGACGTCGAAGTGCCGGATAGCGCGGTGTCTGACGTCGCACTAACGGACGTGGCTGTGCCAGACGTTATCGAGGAACTCCCGCCGCCGGTGTGCACTGACGTGCCGCCAGTCGCCGCAGTGCCTCTCGCGCCGCTGGTCGCCAAGAATCCCGGAGGCAAGACCGAGACGCTCACAGTCGGAAACCACGTGGATGACTACCTGTATCAGGCCGACGGCCAGCTCAAGGTTGGCATTCGCCGCGACTGGGGCGCGTCGCTTGTGTTCTTCGGCATGGCGAACGTACCTGGCATGAACACGTCGAACACGCTGGACGCGCACGACACCGGGCGCGAAGTACAGGTTGCGCTCTACGATTCTGCGCGCGCGATGCAGGGCTGCGCATGGAACGCGTCGTGCCAGACCAATCCCGCCGCGTCGTGTCCGAACAGCATCGCCTACCTCGGCTGGGACCCGGTTCAGGGTGGCAACGAGTGCAACATTGGCTCACCGCTCGAAAGTGTCAGCCTGACAGGCGGCGTGCTTTCTGCGGTCGTACGCCCGAACCATTGGAATCCGGACTGGCAAGAACCAACCTGCACCACCGGCGGTTGCAGCGATCCGGCCAAGCAGTCGTTGCTTTCCGACGTGCGCTATACCCAGTCGCTGCGGTTCGTGCAGGACAACGTCGTTGAAGTCTCGATGCAAATTGACAACCTGTCTGGCATGGATCACGCAGCAACACTACAGGAATTCCCCACGCTCTACGCGGCCTTTGGCGACGCAGGAACGCCGAACCTGAACGTGCTGTTGGACTCAACCGGCCAACAGGTGGTGATCGACCAGCCCGCGAACGACGGCAATTTCGTCAAGAATTTCCAAACACCCGGCGGCTGGGCAACGCTCCAGAACGCGACGCACGACTACGGCGTTGCGTTGTACAACGAGAACCGCCTACAGGCATTTCAGGGCTGGCAGCAGGCGGGGATCTTCAACAATTTCCGCGCGCAATTTCAGTTTGCCATCCCTGCGTGGGGCACGGTGCGGGCGCGGGCGTACCTGGTCATTGGCGGTTTCGCGACGGTGCAGGGGATTCTGACGGCGTTGGACAAGCAGATCCCTGCGTTTGGCGAGATGGAGGCTCCCGCGCCCGATACAGCAGTTCAGACCAGCGTCGACGTCAACGGCTGGGTGCTGGACAACGGTGCGGTGACCAAGCTGGAGGCGCGCCTGGACGGGCAGGTTCTCGCTGATTTGGGTGTAAATGTGCCGCGTCCCGACGTCTGCGCGACTTGGCCGGGCTACGCGATGTGTGCGGGACTGGTGGGTTTCGCCCAGACTATCGCGTTGCCTGGCAACCTTGGCGCGTGCGGGCACTTGCTGGAGATTGTCGCAACGGATAGCGATGGCAACGCGCGGGTCATCGGCCGTTCTCGGCTTTTCACTGGCGGCGCGCAGCCGCCTCCGCCGCTGCCGATCCCGCCGAGTCACCCGATTTGGCGATTTGCGTCGACTCAGGCGACGGACCACATGTTCGGGGTGAATCAGACGCCGCTCGCCGGTTACGCCCTGGAAGGACAGGCGTTCGCGCTGTTTGACGGTCCGGGAACGCCCGCGCAGCCCGTCGTGCCGCTCTATCAGCGGTATTGCGCTTCTTGCACGGACCACATGCCCGCGCTCGACCCGAATGAGGGAACGCCGGATTACACCGGGGCGGAAGTGCTCGGCTATTGCGCCCTGAGTCCGACGCCGTGGGCCAAGACGCAGTTGACGCGGCTGTACGGCGCAGCGGGGAGCGACCACTTCATGACAGCGGATCCGGCCGAGATCGTCGCGACCGGCGCTTCAGGATACGTGCCAGAGTGGAGTTGTTGGGGGCCGTGAGCGCGCGAAGAAACGGTCGTCTGCGGTCACATTCGCCGTGCGGAGTAGGCTACAACCCGATGAATTCGCGCGACGGCATTCAGTACAGCACAGTCACCGACGGGCCCGGTGTGCGGCCAATCACGACGTCCGGAAATGATTTCTCGCCGAGCGCCGCGTCGTAAAGGCTTGGCGTGAGCAGCACTGGGTGGCCGGTCGAGACGAACCCGATCTGAGAGAAGACCGCGAGCGGCGTCGACTTGACGGTCGTTTTGGCGTCACCCGCGAGCAGGTACACCGCGCTGGTGTCGCCGACCGCGATGTCCGGCAACCCGTCGCCATTCATGTCAAATCCCGCAGACACTTCACCTGGTTGTGCCCAATTCGCATTGCTAAGCATGAGGACGTCAGGTGCGCTCATCGACGGAACACTGCCGAGATTGGCGCGTCCGCGCACGACGTACAGTTTCTGAGAGCCAGGAGCGGATATCACGACATCGGCGAAACCGTCGCCGTCGAGATCCCCGGCACCAGAACACGACGACCCGAAGTAATCTGCGGCGATTTGGTTGCCGAGGGGCACGATGCCCACCGCGGCCTGGTCGGGGAACGTGTTTTCGTTGAGACCCACGAGCGAAAATCGGGTTCCACCCGCGACGAAATACGCACGCCCCGCCACAACACTCGCCTGACCCTTGCGCGTTGCGCCGATCACGAGATCGGCGTGGCCGTCGCCGTTCATGTCGCCGGGTGAGCACAGGGAAGCGCCGAAGTGGTAGTCAGTGGGGTCCCCGGTAATCGTCTCAGCGAGTTCGATTGTGACGTTCGGCCGGTCGCCCACCACGCGAAACACAAAAACCTTGCCGATGTGGGAGGAAGTCGCCGTGAGGTCGCCCGCACCGACCGCGAACATCGCGCGACCGCCAACGACACCGCCCGCGCTGGAAGGGAGCCCCGTGAGCGACTGTCCAAAACCACACACGCCGAGAGCAACGGGCGGACTGATCTTGACGTAGCACGCAGCGGTGGCGCCCACGCTCGCGCAGTCCACGGGAGCTGCGCCGCCGGCAACGCCGGTTGGCCCGCCAAAGAAGAGGAACGCAGTTCCCATCGAGGCGCCGCCGGCTGTACACGCGGCGTTGGCCACCATCGGCGCGCCGACGAGAATGTCTTCGTACCCGTCGCCGTCGAGGTCGCCCGCCCGCGCCACGGCACGTCCGAGTCGGGCTGACGTCACGGCAGCTAGGCCGATTTGCGCCGCGGAAATGTCGGTGGGCGTGCTGCCGTCGCCGTACACGACGCGAAAGCCACCCTTGTTGGACGTGAGCCCAGGGCGTCCGATGACGACGTCCGGCGGAACGGCTCCCCTGAGAGATGCGTAGGCGAGCGATGCCCCATACTCGGTTTCCGCCGCATTGCCAGCGCTTGAAGCCGTCGACCAGGCGAGCGCCACGCCCACGCTGCCCAGCGTCGAGACGTTGCCCGCGTCATCCGTTGCGCGCACAGCGAACACGGCGGTTACGTCGACGGGCAGGCTATCGACAACAAGCGAGACGGTCGTGCCCGGAGTGACGGCGTCGGGTAGGGACGCAACGGCGGTGGCAGTGGCAAACTCTACCCCCGTGAGCGGACAAGCACCGCCGATGGCGCACGTTCGATACCGGACTTCGTAAGACGCGACGGCGCCCACCGTTCCATCGTCGCCGGGCATCGTGAAGGAGAGGACGACAGCGTCACGTCGGTCAAGGCTCCTGACTGCCTTCGGCTGGTCAATTGTGGGTGGGGTAAGGTCGACCTGCACGTTACACGTGGTCGTTGTGCTGTTTCCGCTCGCATCTGTCGTTGTCGCGGTCAAGGTCTGGTCGCCCTCGGCGAACGTCAACCCGCCAAACGACGACACGCCGTTCAGGACCAGCGCAGTCTCGTCGACCGCCCCGACCGTGGACGTGAAGTGAACGGTTGAACCGTCTTCCGCATCCGTCGCAAACGCGATGGGGAAAACGGGGCCATTCGCGTCGGCAAGTGACCAAAACGCCTTGCACGGCGTCGCGGCAAAAGTCAGCGCTGGCGGCGACACGTCCACGCTGAAGGCCGCGTATTCGGAGCAGAAGTTGTTGGCGTCGCCCGGACAAGCGACGGTCGTGCCGTCCGCAGCGAGGCGCACCCGCACCCTGAGCGACCCTGTCTGGCCGTCCGTGAGGGTGACGTTCGGGAAGGTCACCGTGTTGGTCTGACCGCCTGCCACGACGGTCGTGCTGGCCACGACGACTGCGTCGATCAGCAGGTCCGCAGGTGAGCCTTCGGGAGCGGGAGTCGTGGCGACCACAGTCAACGTGAGCGTCGTGCCTTGCACCACCCCATCCGTGGCGTTCAGGACGATGGGATTGCCCGCGGGCGACTGCACGGTCACGAGCGGCGGTGCACCGACCGGAACGACGACCGGCAGCTCGAGCGACTGCCCCGGATTGCCGTGGAGGTCCGAAGTCTTCGCTTTGAACAGATGCTGGCCGGGCTGCAGGATTAACTTCGTCGCGACGCTGCGTGTGCCTTCTGTTGGTCCCGGAGCCGCAACCAGTGAGCGGATCCACGTATCGCCATCGTACAGCTCGATGACGCGGCCAGCTTCCAGATCTGAATGTACAATGTTCAGGTCAACCAGGCCGGAGACGGGCGCGACCGGTCCCTCCACGCTCAACTTGGGCACGACGGAGTCAACGAAAACCTCAACCGTTGCGCTCTCCGCTCCGTTGCCCGCCGCGTCCACGACGACGACGCTGAGCAGCACTGGCCCTTGCGGCAACGAAACGCCGGCGAACGACACGCTGCCGTCTGCGGCAATGGCCGCGTCAGCCACAGGCACCCCGTTGAGCCGGAGTGAAGCGGTCCCCGTTGCGCCGGAACTCGACGCTTGGACTGCATACATCGTCGCACCATTTTGACAACACTCGAGCGTTTGTTCCGTCGCGGGGTTGACGTCGTTTGCCGCGAGCAGCCAGCCGGACGTCGGCATCTGCAGCGCGACTTGCGGCAGCGCGGTGTCCACTGTTGCCGTCCACAGCGCGCCCGACGTCCCCAGATTCCCACAGGCGTCATCGACGCGCGCCGAGAGCGCAACGAGCGTCGGCGAGCTTGGATGCGAAATCGCGACTTGCACAGTCGCTTGATTCCCCAGAACTTGGGCCGCACCCACGTCCACGCCGTCCACGCGTAGCGTCAGCAAGCGGCCATCCGCGCTCGCATCGGACACGAGCGCCGTGCACGTCATCTCGAAGATGCCGGCGGTTGCCTTGTCGGCGTCCTCCGCGTGATTCAGGTAGCCGTCGAGGTTACTGTCGCCGTCGCACTGAAGCTGAGCAACGATCGGGGGCAGGGTGTCGACCAGGAATGTGCGCGTCTCCGCAGTCGTCGCCGTGTTCCCGGAGGGCTTCTTGCACGAGGCGGCGACGGTCGTCTCTCCCTCCCCCAATGTGAGGAGCGCGCTCGCGGCCTCGCCGATCGCAGTTCCATTGCCAACGGGCAGGAGCGTCTCCTTCGCGTAGACCGTGACGACGGTTCCGTCGGTGATCCCCGCCGCAACGAAGCCCACGGTTGTCTGGAAGCCCGCATCCGCACTGGCATCGTCGCTGCCACAGAGCGCTGTGGGCGATGGGGTCGCGTTGGGCGCGCTCCACGCCAAGCTGCCGAGTTCTACGCAGGTCAGGCCGTCACCCGCGTATCCAGGGTTGCACGCACAGGCGCCGCCGAGCGTCGACTCCGCGCACGTTGCGTCCGTGCTGCACGCGGTCGGCGGCCCCCAGTTCAGGCAACCGTCGGCGTCCATGAGGCAGGTCCGCATCGCACTGTCGGCGCAGGCAATCGCTCCGGGGGTGTCGCAAGTAAACGTGCAAACACTCGCGTCCACAACTTCCGTGTCTTCAGCGTCGTCGGTGCCGGCCACGTCTTCGAGCACGCCTCCATCCTCGGCATCCACGGTGTCGTCCAGCTCGTCAGGCGCGTCAGCGACCGTACCCAAGTCTGCCTGCACGTCCTCGACCCAACCATCGTCCGTCTGCGCGTCGTCCGCGGTTTCGCCGTCCGCTTCCAAGACGTCCGCAATTTCACTGTCCGCGTCCGCAATCGTTCCAGTATCGGCATTCACCGCATCGACGTCCGGAGTCTCGACGTCGGTCTGCGCCTCGCTGTCCGAATCCGCAGCATCCGTGGCGCCGCTATCGACCTCGGCAACGTCCGCGACAGGTGCGTCCGCATCCGGGACGTCAGTTTGCTCGACAGTGTCACCCGCGTCGGCTGCGTCCGTTGGCTTCGCGTCCGGCGCATCCGTTTCGGTCACATTCGTGCCATCGCCAACGCCGACGTCCGAGAGCGCATCCGTCTCCGTGGCGTCGGTCGTGCCCGCTTCGTCCGGCGCCGGCGCAGGGCTGCAAGCGATCAGCGTGGCCAGAGTCACCGGAAGTAGCCAGCGCGGCAATTCTCGACTCATCGTCTTTCCTCCGTCCGAAGGTGCGCGTTGGCTGGGCCCATCTTGGCTCCACTCCAGTCTTTCCGCACCGATTCTTGGCGCCACGCGCGTTCGCCGATCTGCCGACGTGCACGTTGCAGCCATGGGTGACGACCGCCGTCCGAATCAAACCAAGCAGTGAAGAACGAGCGGTCACCGTGGCACTCCTGAGAGCGGAGCCAACTGAACTGTCGCGAGCGTAACAGGGAGTGCATTGGGCAGATAGCGCGCGTGACGTCCACATGACAAACCGTGCCGGTGGGTTGCGCGCTGGTCGGCGAGCGTTCTCATCTCCCTTCCGTCCCTTGACGCCCCGTGCACGCTCGGCACAATCCAGGTCCGTTGTGGGCCTTTGGCGTGGGAACGGCATTGCTCACACGCTCACACCGCGTTTTTTGACCCCAGAGGCAAACCTCGTGACAGAACGCGCGCAAACTCCAGCAGCTTTTTCTCGTCCCATCTGGACCGGTTGTGCAGCCATAGCCGTCGTCGCCGTGGTCACCTTTGCCGCCTGTTTCGTGCAGCCGGCGCGCGGCCAGGGGCGCGACACCGTGGCCGGGCGCGTGGGTGCAGCGACGGTCGCGTGCAACGGTTCTTTTGACCTCGCCAGCGTCGCCTGGGTCCGAGAGGCTGCCGCCAAGCATCAGGCTCCGTACTTTGCAACCGACGGGACCGACGGGGCCATTGTCTCCATCTTTGGCCGTGGTCCCGCTGCGTTGGGCGCGTTGGCCCTGCAAGGGCTCGTGCCGGGGCAAACGGTCACCGACCGCGATCTGAGATACGCTGTTCGTTGGGGCGCAGCTGCCGCTGTCGCGCTTTCTGCTCTCCTGCTGGGTCTCGCGTTGCTGGCGTTTGCGTCTCCGGTTGTTGCGGCAGGGCTCGCGCTCGCGGCGGGCGTTTCGTTCGCCGGCAGTCCGTCGCTGGGTCAGGGGCTTTGGCAACAGACGGCGTGCCTGCCGTTTCTTGTAGCGACCCTGCCTTGTCTCGCGTGGAGTCGCCGTTTTCACTGGCTGTTGCTTGGGGTCCCTGCGCTACTCGGCGTTGCGCTCCTGCAACGACCGGCGCTCGGCGGCCTTGCATTTGGCTTGGGGATCGCGTGGATCCTGTGCGTGCGCGCGGCACCTGATCCGACTCGCATCGCCGCTTGGGCTGGAGCGGTCGCGCTCGTCGCCATCGCTCCGTTGGTCCGCGCCAATCTCGTGGACTTCGGCTCGCCGCTGCCTCTCGGGCAATTCACTCGCAATCAAGCGTGGGTCGACGAACCGCTCGCCCAGCGTCCCACGCGCTTTTTCACGGGCATGAGCGGCCTTCTCGTCAGCCCTGCGCGCGGTATCTTGTGGTACGCGCCGTTGGTTCCTGCCGCCGTCTGGCTGGGTTGGCGTACGAAGGTGCCGTGGGTTCGTGCGCTCGGACTTGGTGTTCTCTTGCATTTCTGCTTGGCCGCAGTGTTCCACAATTGGTCCGGCGGCATTGCGTTTGGGCCGCGATTGCTTGCAGAAGCGGCTTGGATCGCACCGTTCTTGGCCATCGCGGGCGGCTTGCCGTCGACGCGTCGCGTGCAAAAGTGGCTGGCCGCGCTCGCCGTCTGGACGGTTGCCGTGGGCGCGCTGGGCACCTGGCGCTACGATCCGCGCGCGTGGGACTTGCGTCGCTTGGAAGAGAAGGGCGGCGTGTGGGACGTCATCGACAACCCCCTCATCGCGCTGATGACGCAGCCGCGCCATCATGAACCGCTGGTCGACGCGCCGCGTGGGCCGTTCCTCTATTGCGCGCCGCAGGCGTTGGGCAATCTGCCCGCGTCGGAGTCGAGGCCCTGAGTGCGCGGAGTTATGCACAGACCGAAGCAGTTCTCAGCTCACACGAAATCTCGCCCAGTCGATGCCAAACTTGCGCATCCGCGCGCGGAGCGTGTGTGGGTTCACGGCTAGACGTTCCGCCGCGCCACCGACACCTTCGATTCGCCCGCGGGTGTGGCGCAGCGCATCCTCGATTTGCTGCACTTGGGCTTGTTCCAACGTAGGTGGCGACGACGAATGCGGCGCCGTGACCGGTGCGGGAATCCGCGCGCCGATGTCCAGGGCTGCGCGCAGATCGAGGCGCTGTCCGTGACCGAGCAACACGGCGCGTTCAACAACAGCCGCGAGTTCACGCACGTTGCCCGGCCAGTCGTACGCGGCCAGCTCCCGCAGATCGGCTTCCGTTGGCTGGACACCAGACCAGCCGAGGCGCCCGCCGGCCTCAGCGGCAAAATGTCGCGCCAGCGCGGGCAGGTCGCTCAGGCGCTCGCGCAGCGGTGGCAGGCGGACCGGGAAAACGCTGAGTCGGTACCACAAATCCTCGCGAAATCGGCCTTCCCGCACCATCGAGGGCAGGTCGCGATGCGTGGCGGCGACGACGCGAACATTGGCGCGGCGAGTCTCTTGAGCCCCCACTCGCTCGTACAGCCCATCCTGCAGCACGCGGAGCAGGCGGACCTGGGCGGCCAGCGGCAGTTCACCGATTTCGTCCAGAAACAGCGTGCCACCGTCCGCGCGCTCAAACCAACCGCGCCGCGTCTGAATGGCGCCGGTAAAGCTCCCGCGCTCGTGCCCGAAGAGTTCGGAGTCAACCAATTCAGCGGGGATTGCGCCGCAATTGACCCGGACGATCGGCCCGTCGCGCCGCGAGGAACGTTCGTGGATGAGGCGTGCGAGCAGTTCCTTTCCCGCACCGGTCTCGCCAAGGATGAGCACAGGAATCGACGTGTTCGCAACGCGCTCGACCTGCGAAACGACTTCGCGTAGGCCGCCGGTAATGCCGACGATTTCCAGCACGCCGTTCTCAGCACCGCTGTTCGGCGTCGTGCGGTCGAGCCAACCCTGACCCGCGCGCGATTCCGCGAGCGCTTGCGCCGCCGCCTCACGCGCCAGCAACACGGCGAGCGGCCGCGAGATTGCCCGCGCCCGCTCCTGCAAGCCGTCGGAGAGCGGACCGGCGATGAGCGTACCTTGCTGACCGCCCTCGGTGACGCAAGCAACTGTCACTACAGGCAAATGCGCTGCAGGCCAACCCGCTTCGGTCAGCAATTGGCTGCGCCGCGCGGCATCCAGAGTACGCCATTCAACCTTGGTCAAGCGTGAAGCCAGTCCGTCCGGTGCGACAAGTGAGGTGCCGTTGGTCAAGACGATGGCGACAGATCCAACGCCGCCGTCGCCAAAAAGCGGGCGCAATTGCGCGGTAGCGAGCTCCAACAGGGGCTTGGTGCTGCCGAACTGCCGCCAAGCGGCCAACTCGAGGGCATTTGAATCTTCTTGGGGGGCGATGCGAGGCTTTGTCATGGCGAAAGGCTACTTCTGGTGAGAGGTTGGCGTCAGCGCCAGGCGATGACGACTTGGCGCGGACCGCTGTAGGGGAGGCGTCCGTGCGCGGTGGAACGGTTGTCGATGACGACGAAGTCGCCGAGCTGCCACGGGGCCACGACTTGGTGTTGCCAGATCACGTCGCGGACATGCTCGACATCAGAAAGTGCGATTTGGCTTCCATCCGCGTGGGTAACGTCCATCGCGCGCCGATGCGGCGCCTTTGTCCGCCGCGTCCACGTTGTCACAGCGCGTCCAGCGAGGTACCAAAGCCGCGCATGAAGCGTCTGCCGCAACCTTGACACGCGCCGCAGCTCGGCCTCTGGCGTGTGCACTTCAAAGACCTGCAAATGGCTGAAGTAGACGGGCTCTCCGGTCTCCGGATGTGAACGCACGACCGGCGGTGTGCACGTCAGGCGCAGCGCGTCATCGTCCAGCCACTCGGCCGTCAGCGCTTCGCGCGCGCACGTCGCCGCGATGGCGTCGCGATCTGTCGTGCCAAAGAGGTCATCCCAGCGCTTCAGGGCAAACGGGTCAAGGGAGCGCGGCGTCTTGGGGCCCGCGTAGTTGCGTACGATGCGAATCCCGCGCGTCTGCAGCCGACTTCGCACGTCTGGATTCAGGTCGCGCCAGACCAGGCGAAAGTCGCACAGCGGCGTCTCGCCACCCCACGACGACGGCTGCAGGCAGGAAAAATACAGCCGGGTCGGCGGGTGGGCGAGAAAGCTCATCTCGCAGTGCAGGGGAATCGGGTAGTAGCCCGGCAGCTCACTGGCCGAATGTACGTGTTTGGTCAACGCGTTACGCGGCGACGTGCCGAGGTATTCCCCCGATGCGAGGTTGGGATCCAGCGCCAGCACCACGTCTTCGACATCCTGAGGGGTACGGAGCGCAAAGCCGCGAAACCGCAGCACACCGTGCCGCAGCAGGGCTTGTTCCAGTTCGACGTGGCGGTCCTGAATCGTGCGGACCAGATCCGCAGGACGCGACGCATCGGTTAGGGCTTGGATGGCAAAAGGGGCGGTCGGCATTGGGATCCTCGACTAGTCGGCATCGCGCACAAAGCGCGCGCAGTCCATGTGTGCGCCTGCCCACGGGCGCTGCGCGAGTTCCACGGCGCGTTGCGACGCCACGGAGTCATCGCGCACCGCCTCCGGGCGCAAAATCCACACCGCAGCGATGTCCGCATCCGGTCCGTCCACCGCGCGCGCCGTCAGGAGGAACTGTTTGAACAGCGGCCCCGCTACGACGCAACGCCACGGACGCGCGACCACGTGCCACGCCTGGTTGCCGTTGCCGATCGTCAGCGCCACGCGCCGGTCCTGCCACATCGCCAGAACCAGGTTCTTGCTGGTCTGGCTGGAATCCAGTTCTTCGGGCAGTGCAAGGCTGCCGTCGGGTAGCACCGCCAGCGCATCGCGACGCACCACGTCCGGCGTGCCGTCGTGCGCCGAGGTCGCGAGCGTGCGTGTTGTCTTCGGATTCTGAAGCAAATTCAGTAACTCTGTGGGCAAATCATACATCCATAGCTCCTGTTTCAGTCCAGCCGTTCCAGGTCGCTGTCGCCGTGGTTGCCGCAATGGCGGTAGTCGTCGTTGTTGGCTTTCAACCCGTAGGCCTTGCGGATGTCGTGCAAGCCCTTGACCAGGCGCGCGTAGAACTCCAGCGGCGGCTGCTTTTGCCCGTGAAACTGCGAGCCGCGCCACGGAATCCACACGAGGCTCAAGTAGATGACCCCATTCTTGGCAAAGAATTCACAGGCTTCAAAATGCGAGGCCAGTGCTTCATCGACGGTCTTGAAACCGTGCGGCTGCGCCATTTCGACGCCCGCGACGGCGTTCGTGTACACATTTCCGGGACCGAAGATGTCGACCGCGTCCAACGCGCTGCGAATCCACCAGTCGCGGCCATTCCATTTCGCCTTTCCCGGACAAATCCAATCGAATAACTTGGGATCCCAGACTTCAATGTCCGGGCAGTACGTGGTGAGCCCAGTCTCGTCGTGTAACCGCCGCAATTGCGCCTTGTCGTAGCCGCAGCCGATGAGCTGACTCGCGAAGCGCCGCGTCTTGAAGTTGCGGCCAATCGCCTGTAGCGCTTCGATTTGGCGGTCGACCTCAAAGTCAAAAGTGTTTTCACCGCGCGGATCTGCGCCACTCGTCAGCATCACTTGCGAGAAGCGTCCTGGCTCCTTCAGCGCCTCGCGCACGGTCTCGTAGATGTCCTGCGGGTCAACCTGCCGCGGAAATTTGCCGTTTGCCAGCGTGCTGGACGCTTTGACGTCGGTGAAATACGCGCAGTAGCGGCACTGGTTGCCGCCGTCCCAGAAGTGGCAGTAACGATAGGGGTTGATGTCCAAGCGCTGCGGCCGTGCGGTCGCGATGGTCTCCATCGGCACGCCGTTGGACGTCAATTTGCCGTAGTAGTCGGGTCGCGGCGTGAAGTCGACTTCATCAATGAATTCATCACCATCATAGAGAAGAAAGCGGCCGTCGCGGTAATCCACCGTGTAAGACTCGTTGTACTGCGCGCCTGCGAGCACCAGCACTGAGGTGCCATCGCGCAAAAGCAGCGGTCCCGGCGCGTTCTTGCGGACCTGATCGCCCTGGCCGTAGATGACGTAGCTGCGCCCGTAGTCGTACAGGGGATCTTGCACGGCATCGAGCGCAGCGGGCGTCAGCAACAGGCCGCGGCGCTGCAGGTCCATCTTCAGCAGGATGAAGAACGGCACGCCGGGGTGCAGCGCGGCCAGTTCGCGCGGTCCCGGATCGTGCGGACGCGGCACCCGGATGACGGGGCTCCGCGTCGGCGCGCGGCTGGGCAGGCGCAGAAAGAAGTGCGTCGCGTTGCGGTCCAATTCCAGAAAGCCCAGACGCCGGTACAGGTGTTCCGCCGGGTTCACGCGCAGGCACTGCAAGCGCACGGCACGGCCATCGCGCCGCGCTTCGCTGATGACCTGACGCAGCACCGCCGCGCCGATGCCGCGCCCTTGGAAGTCGGGGTGGACGTGGATGTTGTCGACGAAGATTTCATCGTGGCTGTGAATCAGCGTCAGCCGACCGACATCGCGGCCGTTGAACTGGACAATCCTGGTGCCATCCGGCGTGAACTTATTCTTCAGAAAATAGTACGCAACCTCGCTTGGATCCTGCCAAGTCTGCTGAACGTACGGCGTCATGGTCTCGCGCGTCAGGCGGTCCACGAACGCGGCGTCAGCCTCGGTCGCGTCGCGCAGGGTCAGCAGCCCTTCACGCACATCGGGCTGCGGTTGCTTGGGGGGCGGTTGCTGCTGATTTTGGACCACTTGAAACGTCATGACGAACTCCTGCGCGGGTGGAAAAGAGGGGAATCACCTTGAGGAACAAGGTAATTCAGCGCCGCGTCCACCACACAGGGGCGGTCGCGGCGCCTAGGTACAAGGGCAGGTTGCGGCGAGTCGGCGGGGCGACAAAGCGTGCGTGGCGTAGTGCGGATTCACGTGCAGGCCTCGGTCAGAGCAGATGTGGAAGAAAGCCTATCTGCATAGTGGAGTATAGTGGCTCCCGGCGGCGTTGGCAAGCGGGGATCTCGCCAAGCGCGCCGAAGGCCCTATCGCACAAAACCATTCCAGTCCGGCAACGACACCCGCGAACGGTTGCCCACCAGCCGACGCACAGCCACAGCCAGCTGGTCCAACTCCGCGCACGTGTTGTAAAACGCCAGAGACGGCCGCACGGTCGCCTCCAGCCCGTAGCGCCGCAGAATTGGCTGCGCGCAGTGGTGACCCGACCGCACGGCGATGCCTTCCCGACTGAGCGCCGCGCCCACGTCCTCGGTCTTGTGACCGTCGAGCACGAACGACAGCACGCTGGCTTTGTGCGCCGCCGTACCGACCAGCCGCAGTCCAGGAATGCTCTGCAAGAGCCAGGTGCCGTACTCCAGAAGCCCGTGTTCATACGCGGCAATCGCCGGCATGCCGAGGTGCGTGATGTAGTCGAGCGCCGCGCCCAAGCCGACCGCGTCTGCGATGTTGCCGGTCCCTGCCTCAAACCGCGACGGCGCGTTCTGGTAAACCGTGTGCTCGAACGTCACGTCGGCGATCATGTTGCCGCCCGCCTGCCACGGGTCGGTTGCATTCAGCAAGTTTTCCTTGCCGTACACCACGCCAATCCCGGTTGGGCCAAAGACTTTGTGGCCAGAGAACACGTACCAATCCGCGTCCAGAGCGACGACGTCCACAGGCATGTGCGAGACCGCCTGCGCGCCATCGACAAGCACGCGCGCACCCACGCCGTGCGCCAGCGCGATGACTTCCTGCACCGGAGTCACGGTGCCCAACGCGTTGGAAACCTGCGTGATGGAAACGATTTTGGTGCGCGACGAGAGCAGCGCCGGTACTTCATCCAGACGCAACTGGCCGCTCTCATCCACTGGAATCACGCGCAGTTTGGCGCCTTTTTCCGCAACCAAGCGCTGCCAGGGCACGATGTTGGCGTGGTGCTCCAGATGGCTGATGAGGATCTCGTCGCCCGCGCCGATGTGCTGACGGCCCCAGCTTTGTGCAATGAGATTAATGCCTTCGGTCGCGCCGCGGACGAAGATGATCTCATTGGCGGAGCGCGCGTGCAAGAACGCCCGCGACTTCTCGCGTGCCGCTTCATACGCGTCCGTCGCCCGCGCCGCCAGCGTGTGCGCCGCGCGGTGGATGTTGGAGTTTTCGTGCGCGTAAAAATACGCCAGCCGGTCGATGACCGCCTGGGGCTTCTGCGTCGTCGCCGCGTTGTCCAGCCACACGAGTTGGCGACCGTCGACTTGCTCGCGCAGAATCGGAAAGTCGCGGCGCACGAGGTTGACGTCCAGACCGGTCACCGGAGCCGGACGCGCGAGTTGGGGCTGCTCAGGCGCAGGCGCACGCAGCGAGTTCAGAATTGCACGCAACTCCGCGTCACCCGGCGCCAGCGGCACCGCGAACGGCAGCGAACCAGGCAGGGAAGGCTCGTGCGGGAGCGCCGTCGACAGCGATCCCGGCGCAGAAGGCACGCCACCCTGACTGGACTGCACCGGCGCTTGTGTGAGCGGCAAGTTCGGCTGACCGAACGGCGGCTGCGTCGGCGCAGACGGGTGACTCGGCGGCGCGAACGGCGTCGGTCCCGGCGTCGCGGGCAGGCTAGGCTGCGCGGACGACGTCACCGGCACCGCAGTCGGCACCTGTTCACGCCACTCCAGCGGACCCGGCTGAGCGGGACCCGGAGTGGCACGAAAAAGCGCGTTGGCCAATTGCGCGAGCGCTGCGACGTCCAGCGGCGACGCTTGTGGCAACTCAGCGGTATTCAGGCTTGTAGTCATGGTACTTGCCGATCTCCACGTCATCGAGGACCGCAATCGCGTCATCGGTCAAGACCGCGAGCGAGCAGTAAAGGGATACGAGATACGAAGCGATCGCGCGGTGGTCGATGCCCATGAAACGCACGGAGAGACCGGGGCTTTGCTCGCCCGGCAAGTTCGGCTGGTACAGACCGACGACGCCCTGACGCCGCTCGCCGGTGCGAATGAGGAGAATGCTCGACTTGTTCTGAACGATGGGCAGCTTGTCCGACGGAATGAGCGGGATGCCGCGCCAGGTCAGGAATTGCGCGCCAAAGAGCGCGACCGTCGGTGGCGGCACGCCGCGGCGGGTGCATTCGCGACCAAACGCCGCAATCGTGCGGGGGTGCGCGAGGAAGAAGCCCGGCTCTTTCCAGACCTTCGTCAGCAGTTCGTCCAGATCGTCTGGAGTCGGTGGACCCGCCAGCGGCTTGATGCGCTGTTTGGCGGCAATGTTGTGCAACAGCCCATACTCCTTGTTGTTCAACAACTCGGATTCCTGCCGCTCTTTGATGGTCTCAATCGTCAGGCGCAGCTGCTCTGCAATCTGGTTGTACGGGCTGCTGTACAAGTCCGAGACGCGCGTGTGTACGTCCAGAACCGTGTTCACCGCCGTCAGCAAATACTCACGCGGGTCTTGCACGTAATCGACGAACGTTTGCGGAAGTTCGCGCTCGTCGCGTCCGCCGCAGTCGACGGTCACGTTGCCTTCATCCTTGACGCGATTCAGGCGGTAAATGCCGGCCTCGACGGGCACCCACTGCAAGAGCTGTGTGAGCCACCGCGGCGAAATCGCGTTGAGCTGAGCGACAGTTTTTGTCGCATTTGCAAGTTGCCGCGCTGCAACGTCACCCAGCGCGGTGGGGTGCTGATACGGTTCGGTCATCGGAAGCTCCTGTGCAAGAAAGCGCGCTTGGCTTAGCGCGGCGAAACGGCGTTGACGGACGTGTTGAGCGTGCCACGCGCGGTGGAGAGGGATTCGAGCCACTCAAAAGCCGCCATGCCGACGAGCATGGCGACGACGAAAACGACGGCCTTGGGCTGGCCGTTCCCCAAAGCGACGAGCGCAGGTGCGGGGCAGAAGCCGGCAAGCCCCCAGCCGACGCCGAAGGCGACGCTGCCGAGGATGAGGCGCGGCGTGATGTCACGCGACGTGGGGAGGCGAATGGGGTCGCCGAGCAGGGCGGTTGCGCGCTTGCGTGCGTACGCAAAAGCAAAGACAGCAACGCCGATTGCGCCACCCATGACGAAGGCGAGCGAAGGATCCCAGGGACCTGCGAGGTTCAAGAACGCCAATACTTTGTGCGGATCGGCCATGCCCGCAACCAGCAAACCGACGCCGAAGACCAGGCCCGTCGCAAAGGCGAGTACGTGCGGCAGGAAAGGCTTGGCGGTCGGTTGGCTCATGAAAGTGGGCTCCGGTCGTTGACGGGACATCAGGCGATGTGCAGCACGTGCTGGGTCAGGAAAACGGTCAGAAACCCGGCGGCCATGAACGAGACTGTGGCGATGGCGGAGCGGGGCGAGAGGCGCGCCAAACCGCAGACGCCGTGACCGCTGGTGCAGCCGTTGGCGTAACGTGTCCCGACGCCGACGATGATGCCGGCGCCTGCGACAACCGGCCAATCGGCGTCAATTTGCGGCGCTGCGATGGTGAACCAAGTGGGCTGAAATACAGCAAGTCCTCGGACAAGCCACGGCGAGGCCACGAGCCCCGCGATGAGTGCGACCCGCCAGAGCGTATCGCCGCGTTCCGGGCGCAAAAGACCCGCGACGATGCCACAAACGCCGAGGACGCGGCCGTTGAACAGAATCAACAGCGACGTGGCGATGCCCAGCAGAATGCCGCCGAGTAGGCTCGCCCAAGGTGTGAAGTGCGTCCAGTCCACGCGTCTGCCCCGTCGCATCTGCCGCGACGGGCAAAAGGCGGTGCAAAGGCTGTGCCAAAGGCAGGTTGATGGCGATAACCGACTACGGCGATAGGAATTGTTGTATTACGGGTAGGCGCGCTACGGAGCGGTGTTTTGGTGCAAACTGCGGCTGGTGCTGGCTGGCCGTCACGGCCGTCACGGCGAGGCTCAGTAGAACGTTGTGCGCAATACCGGCTGAAACAGTGTCTTCTCTTTGGCGCACGTCGTGTCCAGTGGGCAGTTGCCGCAATCCGGCTGCGCCAATTCCGGGCAGCGTTTGCGCGCGCCAAAGAAGAAGTAATCGACCGTGCCGACGTCGCGCCCGGACTGCGCGCAGAGACGTTGAATCGCGTCGTAGCTGGCCAGTCGCACGGCCGCCTCGTCCGCGGGCGTACACAAGCGCCGGTCTTCCAGCGTTTGCAGAAGCACCGGGTCATGCACGCGCACAAGGCCCGTGCGCAGGCACGAACGCATGAGGTGGTAGTCGATGATGGGCGCCAGATCGCGACCGTCGGCCAGATCGAGGAACTTCTCTGGACGCTGTCCCAACGCGGCCACGAGCAACATCGATTTCTTGCGCAGCGGATCTTCGCGGTAGCCGGAAATGTGGTCCAGCCGCTCAATCAGCGCCGCGACTGGGTTGGGCGACTCCTGCGCCAACGTCACCAGCAATTCCGGCGTCCAGCCCAGCTCCCACAGGTCGCGACCGTACGAGCGCGCCAGCGCGTGGTGATTGGCCAACACGGGCACCGGCACGCTGCCGTCATCGGCGCGGAACGTCTCTTCCGTGTCGCTCCAGCGCAGCGTCGCCTGCGCGCGCGGCGCCAGCAGATCGGGATTTTCCTTCAGCACGCGGGCAAAAGCGGCAAAGACGTAGTCCGAGCCCTTGAGCGTTTCGCCGTCCAATTTGGCCAGCATCGGCTGGTCCCAGCGGCCTTCCCGCGGACTCCAGAAGCCGAACTGGTGCAACATCGTGGCAAAAAACCACGGGATCGCCAGCGGGTCGCCCACGGGCGGAAAATGCGGCCCTGTGAAATCAAACGGCGCGATGTGCGGCAGGTCGGCAAGAATCGCGCCGATCCGCTCCACCTGCGCGTCGTCCACGGACACGCGCGGGTCCGTCAGGTGTGTTTGCCGCTGCACGATGCCAACGCGCGACGCTTTCAGGAGCCCCGTCATGCCCGGCGACTCGATCGTCATCGCCGCGACCGCCGCACCCAGCTGCACGGCTTGGACCGGGTGCAGCCCGTCGGCCAGTCCCGCCAGCGCACCGCCGCAGACCGAATCGCCCGCACCGGTCAGGTCCAGCGGGTGGGCAGGGTAGCAAGGCACGCGGGTACACCAGTCACCCTGCCAGACGTCCGCGCCTTCTGCGCCACGCGTAATCACCAGAATTTGCCCAGGACGGACCGTGGGCGTCTGTCGCCCAAACACGGCGTCGGCCTCAAAACCGTTCAGAAAGAACAGGTCCGTCGCCTCTTGCAGCGCGCGCACCGCGTCGGGCGCGCGATGGACCATGTAGCCAAACGTGCCTGCAGAGAGCTTGGCGGACGAGCGCCGACGCAACGTCTGCGCGAATTTCATCTGCAAGGACGGATCGTGAATCGCGGCGATGTGAATGTAGTCGACGCCTTCCAGCAGCGAATCCGGCACCATCGACGGATCCAGCTGGTCTTCCTTGCCCCAGGACGCTGCGCCCATCCGCGCGTCGCCGCGCTCGTCGTAGATGATCTCGAAATGCGGGATGTCTTCCAGCACGCAAGGCGGACCGACCCAGTCGACCATGCGCGCTGGCTCGTGGAACAAGTCTGGCAACGGGTCCGGCTTGAAACCGAAGAAGCGTACGTCGGCACCGGCTTTGCGTGCCGCAATCGCCGTGTAGAGCGCTGCGCCGCCGGGCGTCGTGATGGCCTGACCGTCTGCGCGCAGGCTGTCGACAGACGCTCCACCGATGATCAGGATGTGAGGACGACGCGCCATGGGAGCCGGATGGTGGCATGCGCCCGCGCTCGCCCGCAAGCGTTGACGCGTCCGAAGTTACGACGCAACCTCGGACCGTCGCCTCAGCCTGCGACCGGAGTCCGCGATGCCGCTTGTCCTTGTCGCGCTTGCTGCGCTTTGCCTCTTTTTTCCAGAAGTTGCCAGCGCCGATCCGGCCGTCGCCACGCACGCCTTTGTGCACGACGTCGGCGACGCCGGGATCTTGCCGCGCCTCCAAGCCGTTCTGGGCCTCGTCGTCATGATCGCGGGCTGCTGGATCTTCCGCGACAAGCGCCCGGGCCAGAAATTCCCCTGGCGCGTCGTCGGCGCGGGCGTGACGTTGCAGCTCATCTTTGCCGCGCTCGTGCTCAAGTCGCCGCAAGCCAACAAGTTCTTCTCGTGGGTCAACGACGCGTTTGTGTCGCTCATGAACTTCTCCAACGACGGCGCGCGCTTCCTTTTTGGCGACCTCATCTCCGGCACCGCGGTCGTCGCGTTCTCGGTGTTGCCGACCATCATTTTCTTCTCGTCGCTCATGACGGTTGGCTACCACAGCGGCATCATGGTCCGCATTGTCCGCGTTTTCGCCAAGGGTCTCGCGCGGTTCATGGGCACGTCGGGCGCCGAATCGCTGTCGACCGTCGGCAACATCTTTCTGGGGCAAACCGAGGCGCCGCTGATGGTGCGACCGTTCCTGCCGAAAATGACGCGCTCGGAATTGCACTGCATCATGGTCGGCGGCTTTGGCACGGTCGCGGGCGGCGTGATGGCGGCGTACGTCGGGATGCTGCACAAGGCGTTCCCGGACATCGCGGGGCACCTGCTCGCGGCGTCCATCATGGCGGCGCCGGCGACGGTGCTCGTGTCCAAGCTGCTGGTGCCGGAGACGGAGACGCCAGAGACCGGTCCTGATTCCACAATTGAAGTGCCCAAGCTCCACGAAAACGTGATTGACGCCGCCGCTGCGGGCGCGTCCGAGGGGCTGACGTTGGCGCTGAATGTGGGCGCGATGCTCATTGCTTTTATCGCGCTGGTCGCCTTGGGCAACGCGCTCTTGGGCTGGACGCTGGGGCTGTTTGGCTTTGAGGGCGTGACGTTGCAGAAGCTGCTGGGCTACGCATTCACGCCGGTCGCGTGGCTGATTGGGATTTCCACGGAAGAATCGCCTGCGGTGGGTAGTCTGCTCGGCGTGAAGATTGTGCTGAACGAGTTCGTGGCGTACCTGGATTTGGCCAAGAATCTGGCGTCACCGCAGGCGCTGTCGCCCCGCGCGGCGATTATCACGGCCTACGCGCTGTGCGGTTTTGCGAACTTTGCGAGCATCGCGATTCAGATTGGCGGGATTGCGGCGATGGCGCCGGAGCGGCGCAAGGACCTGGCGAGCCTGGGGCTGCGGGCGATGCTGGGCGGGAGTGTTGTGGGGTATATGACGGGCGGGCTGGCGGGGTTGTTTGTTTGATTGCGGGGGCGTTTTTTTTGAGCGAGTGCTCCGCGATGCTGGCCGCGCTTGGACTCAGGCTTGGTAAGGAACCCGCTTCGCGTGGCGGCTGGGACGCGACCTGAGTTGTCACCGATCTGTGGAATTCGCGCAGCTAGTCGACCTCAGTGCACGAAGGGCGGAACCCTGCACGCAATTCGCAGACCTCAACACAGAGAGGTAAAGAACGGCAACGCAACACGTTTGACACCGACCCCACCGGCGGTGCTATCCTGCGCTGTAGTCAAACATTGTTTCTCAACCGCCCATTATTCAGAGGCAATCATGATCCGAACCATCCTTTCCGCTTGGCTGATCGCGTTTAGCTGTTGTTGTGGTTGCGGAAGCAAGTCCGGTGGCGACGACGCAGCCACGGACGGCTCGGTTGGCACCGACGTTGCTTCGCCGAATGACGTGGCCGACACGAAGATTCCGAAGGCTTGGGAGTGCACCCAGACCGACGCAGAAGCGTGCGAGGCTACGTGGGCGAATGCGACACCGGCTTTAGGCGCTCCCGGCGCGTCGTGTTCGGTCGATACGGATTGCACGCCGTGGTCGTACATCGGTCACCCGGACTGGGCGCCCCGGCAGTTGTGTTCGCTCGGCTGGAACGGCAAGAAGGCGTGCTCCTACCCCGTCTGCCCGGTAGGCACGCTCGATTGCCAGGCGTCCAGCTTGGGGTGCCCCGGTGGCATGCCCGGCGGAATGTGCGACTGCGCCCAAGCCGCCGCGCTCGTCGAAGCGAAGATGACCGTCTGCACCGTGGCCGGCGATTGTCCGAGTGGCAAATGCATCAGCTGGAGCGGCAAAAAGGTCTGCGCGGTCAACTCGGTCGCAGCCGCCTCCGGTTCAACGTGTTGCCCGGCCGGCCTGACCAACTCCGGCGCGCCCGAGTACCTGTGCGCGCCGTAGCGCCGCTCGGCCCTCCCAACGCCTGATTCCGTCGTCTTCGATGCGCTGCGCGACGGCGACGCAAGCAACAGCCCTCGCTGACACACCCGCGTGCCGGGCCCCGGACGAGGTCGGCCGCGAGCGTTTCCTCGGCGCGGGTCCGTCACGACAGCGTCACGGCGGCACCGGGGGCGATTCAAATCAATGAATACATCGGTCAAGATCCGGCGCGGAGGGAATTCCAGATGCAGCCATTACCCGCTCGACGTCGACTTGCCCAGTTTCTCGTGTGGACCCTTGGATGGGCTGCGCTGCCCGCATCGGCAGAACCGCCTCCTGCCGACCCGGCGTCGAGACTCATCGCCGGTTCGCCTTGGTGGTTTGATGCCGCGGGTTCCCGAACCCTCGGCGAGGCGGCGGATCGTTGGTTCAACTCAACCAAGTCCGCAGAACCGCTAGAAGCCTCTCTGGCTGCGCTGATCGAGCGCGGCAAGAAAGACAGGTTCATCTTCGAGCGCCGCGACCGTGAGTTGCACTGGATTTCCCGAACTGTGAGTCGCGACGGCGCCGACGAGCTGCTGTTCGATTGTCCGATTGCGTTGCACGCCGCCGCGCCCGGCAGTTGGTCTGCGACAATTTCCGGCCCGTGCCGCGGTGCGGTTCCGCCGGAGGCGCGCGCGCCCTCCTTCGCACCCGACGAACTCGCCGTCGACCCGCGCGGCCTCATGCTGGTGGACGACGCCACACTGTTGGAACTGCCGGAACGCGGTTCCGTGCATGTCATGCGGCATGGCGAGGCCGCTTCGGGGAAGGTAGCGCGCATCGCGATCGCCAATGTCCATCCGAACGCCTCGGACGGTGACCTGGATCAGCAAGTACGCCGCGACGCAGCCACGTTCTTTGGCGCGCGCGCGCAAATCGTAGATGCGACCGGATTGGCCGATGCAATCGCACGGTCTGGCGGTTTGCTGGGCGCTTGCGATGCGGCCTGCGTGGGCGCCGCGGGGGCAAAGGCGGGCGTGGACTACGTGGTTGCGTACGACTTAACCCGAGAAGCAAAGACGCACACCGGGACCTTGGTTGCCGCCAGTGCCGTTGCTGGACAAGTTGCCGAGAAGGCAACGACTCTGTACTCGGTTTCGAACAAGTCGCTGCTGGGCGGGCTCTGGGCACCGTTGGCGGAGGTGGACTTCGCGCTGGCCACCCACGGCCGTGCGCGCGAGGCAGAGGATGCCCGGGTCTTGCTGGCGAAAAAGCCCGCGGCTGAAGCGCGCGCTCGACTCACCAAGGTCGCGTTTCCAGCGGTCCATCTGGTCACGGAACAGCACGCCACGCCGTTTGCGACGGAGCTTGGCCGGTCTTTGATTGGGGCGAAGGTCGGTGGAAAACTGTGGTTCTTCACGAATACGGACAAGGCCTTGCTGCGCGCGAGCGAGGATGCCCCGGACAAGTGGCTCTCCGCGCCCGTCAAGCCCAGCGACGGACTGCAGGATTTGCTCTTTGGCACGAAGGATCGCCTCTGGGCGACGTGCCGGACGGGCGTGTGCTGGGCGCCATTGGCTGAGGTCATGGCCGGCAAGATCGCGTGGCGTATCACTAAACTGCAGGAAGAGGGGCCGCTGGAGACCGACGGCGTGGCGCTGATTGCGACAAGCGGTGACGACTCGGACCGCAAATACCGGCGAAGCGTCGACGGCAAGGTGTGGACCGAACTTACTTTGCCGCCCAGCGTGCCTGATTCCTTGGTCAAACTCGTTCCCGGACCGCAGGCGCTCTATGCGGTGCAGGTGGCATTTCGCACGGGCACGACAGTCGTTTTCCGCAGCACGGATGGCAAGTCCTGGGAGAAAGCCTTCGATTCTGCTGGTTCAGGACTGGTCGAGTGCGAGAAACTGGTTCCTGGAGAGGATGCTGCGTCGCTGATCTGTCGCGGGGGCGTCGTCGTTTGGCGCAAGGGTGGAACTTGGACGGTCGAGGCCAGGACCCCCAGCATCACTGCGGAAGCCTTTGACTTCGGCGCCGCCGACTTGACGCTTGGCGACACGCGATACGCGACGCTGGACGGCGGCGCTTCATGGCATGAGATCCGCAACCCCAGCCGATTCAAGGATTCGGGCCATTGGTTCCAGTCGACCCAAGGCAAGCTCTTGAGCATTCGCGACGGCGCGGTCCTGCGGTACGACGAGACGCCGTGACACCCCGTGGACTGGCAAGGTGCAGGACGTTCCAGCGCGCTCAGAGGAGACGCGCACGAAATCAACAGGTGGCGCTACGTTCGCCCATCACGCTGCGCCGGTAGGCGCGAGGTGCACATGCTAGACGCACTCGACGAGATCTTGGTGTACTTGGGCTGGGCTGCGGTGCCCGTCTTGCTCGCCTACTGGGGGCTGGGCCGCCTCGTCGACGTTCGGTGCGCTGATGCCAACGCGTCGAGCACGGGCTTGCAGGCCGCCATGCGGTTGCTGGACCTGTACAAGCTGGCGGCCATCGCGACATTTCTCGTCGTGGCCGGGGCCGTGACTACGCTCTGTCTGGGCCTGGGTACCGCGACCGCATCGTTCGATAGCCAGACGTCCCACTACAGCCACTCCCGCAATGACGTGTCACTCACCGGATTCGTGTTCTTCGGCTGGCTGGTGGCGTGCGGTGGCGTCTGGCTCTTCGTCGCCGAACCCTACCGCCGTCGACACAAGCGCGTTCACGGCAACTTCAAGGCACTGGCCAGCCGCCAAGCAGCGAAGCACTTGCCCAAAGGGCAGTCGCTCGTGCTCGATGTCGACATGCCAGCGGATGATTTGTCGACTTCCGCCTACATCGGCATCGCTCGCAGCCATCCGCGGGTCAAGGGCGCTGTCGAGTCCAACGTCGGCCGATCGCCTTCCTACGACGCAGCGCTGAGTTGCGCGACCCAGGACCCATTCACGCTCACGGGCGCTGGCTCGACGGTGCAGTTCTGGGAATGCAAACTGCGCTTCGTGGCCACGCAAGTGCACGTCACGTCACGCGGCCGCGAGGAGACGGAGACCCTGCACGACATCGTCTTGTTCGACGGCCTGTGCATCCGCGTGATCGGTGCCGCGGCCAAGGACCAGCCCGTGCGGGTCTTCCAATGTCAGCCGAGCGCCCGCATCGACGGGGCGCAGCAGCGGCAGAACGCCAACCTCGCACCAGAGCGCGGCGACTTCGTGAGCTCCGTGGTGGTGTCGCCGACGCAGTACGATGTGGACGGCGACCCGACGCAGCCCGAGTTCGATAGGGAGCTTCAGGCCATCGATGAATGGCTTGTGTGGGTGGCCGTGGACCACGGCGACGTCGTGCTCTTCGTCCAGACGGGCA
>CAITYF010000051.1 GCA_903896545.1 uncultured Myxococcales bacterium
AAGAACTGCCTGAAGTGAATTCAGGCAGTTTCACGCGTTTGCCAAGCCGCAGCCGCGGCTTGGACGGAGCGTGTCGGACGTTCTCCGACACACTCCTAGAAAGCTTTTGTCCGACGCCCGGCGCTGTGGGGCAAACCTGTTGCCCTTTCAGAGGGGACTGCGAGCGCGGGCCGCCGGTGCCACGCCACAGTTCGGGGCGGTTTGATCCCGAACTTCGGTCCGCGTATTCCGTTCGTCAATCGTCGGCTGCCGCCCGCGTCCGCCAGAAGCGACTCTGGTGGGCGCGGTGCGCCAGCATCAGCACCGTGCCGACGCCCATCAGCGCGAGAGCGAGTGCGACAGGTAGCACCTTGTCGGCCGAGTCGTCGCTACTTGGCCAGAGGATGAGGCCAATCAGCATCGCGAAGAGACTGAGCCCGCCCAGAAGCGGAGCCACGATGCGCAACGCAAATGTTCGCACTGTGCGCGCATCGCGGCGGAAGTGCCAAGCGCACGCGATGCCCGTCAGGCCGTAGTAGAACGCGACGAGCAGGTTCAGCGCTTGCAGCGACGCTGCCACAACGGCCGTAGTCGCCTGCGTCAGTGCGACGTACCACACGACGGAAATCACGCCCATCCAGAGCGTCGCCCGCGAGGGAATCTGGTGCACCGGGTGAATCGTTGCGAAACCTTCGGGTAGCGCGCCTTTTTGCGCCATGGAAAGCACCGTGCGCGCGGTTGGCAGGATGGTCGTCTGCGTCGCGGCAATGGCTGAAGTCAAGACGACGGCGTGCAGCAGCTTGTCCCACGGTCGGCCAAGAACCTGCGCGGCGAGCGCTGACAGCACGTCATCCTGGTGCGAAATAAGGAACCCCGGACCTGCCCAACTGAGCGCGGCAGTGCCCGTCACGACGAAGATGCCCACGAGCGCGAGGGTGGAAAGCAAGGCAGCGCGGCCCGGCGTGCGTCTCGCGTCTTGCGTTTCTTCGTTCACGTTGAGGGCGCTGTCCCAGCCCCAATAGAGGAAGATCGCGATCCCCATCGCGTCCATCCAAGCGCGCGGGCTGAGTCCAGACGTCGTGAACCAGGCAAGCGCTGGCCTGACGCCGGCTGGTGTGGGCGCGAAGTAGACGGCGTGCAACATCAACGCCGCGAGGGTGAGGAGGACGGCGAGCTCCAGGACGAGCAGGAACGCCTGCAAATTGGCAGAAAACGTAATGCCGCGAAAGCAGATCCACGTCGTCGCCGCGAGCCACATGATGCCGATCGCGATGCTCAGCTGCGGATGGGCGGTGGCGGAAAGGCCGAAGAAGGCCAGTGAATACTGCGCGGAGATTTGCGCGAGGCTGGCCATGACGACGATATCGGCGGCGATGATGGCCCAGCCGGTGAGCCAGCCAGCGGACGGCCCAAAAGCGCGGGTGACCCAGGCGAATGACGTGCCGCAGTCGGGATCGATGCGGTTGAACTGGTCAAAAGCGGTGGCGACGCACGCCATGGGCAGAAAGGCAAGGAGCAGCATGGCCGGCATGTGGACGCCGGCGGACACCGTGACGAGGCCCAGCGCGGCAGCGAGGCTGTAGCCAGGCGCGGCGGATGCGATGCCAATGACGAGGACGCGGCCCAAGTCGAGCGCGCCGACGCGCAGGCCGGTGCGTGGTTGCGGCGGCTGGTTCATGCCTGAAAGGGCTGGCCGACGGCGGCGCGTAGGGCGGCGATCGCGGTGTCATGGCGACTCAGACCGAGAACGGCAAAGCACGCCGCGGCGTGTTCGACGTGGCTTAGCGCGGCAAACGGCTGCTGCGTTTCCAAGAACGCCTCGGCCTGGCGCATGTGCCATCTGCCGGTCCATTCCGTCGGGCCAAGCGCCTGCAGCAACTTGGCCGCGCGATTCAGCCATTGCGTCCGCCGCTCGCGTTGTCCGAGCGCGTGCGCCGCATCAGCGAGCATGAGCAGGGCACGCGCGGAGACCAATGTGTCGCCCAGTTCTTCGGCGCTCGCGAGCGCTTGCGAGGCCAGAAGCGCTGCGTGATCAGCCTGTTGCAGTCGCAATAGGGCCCCTGCGGCGACCAGGCGCAACGCTGCCAACGCACCAACGGCGTCGTCCGCTTGGGCCTCCGCGTGTCCGACGTGTGGGCTCACCGCCTCCCAAGCTTGTTCTGCTTGCCCTGCTGACGTGAGCGCCGCACCGTAGGCCGCAAAGAGCTCCAGCCGCAACGTTGGCCGTGTTTTCTCCGGCATGTGCGACAGCAACCGGGACAAACCGTGCGCTGCCCCGGCCGGATCGCCCGTCGCAGCGCGCAGTCGCGCCGCCGCGATGTTCAGGCGCAGTCGCGTCGGGTCGCCCGCGGTCAGCGACGCGTCGGCCATCACGCCTTGGGCCTCTGCCAGCGGACCGCGCGCTGCGGTCAGCCAGCCGGAAGCCAGAAGCCAGTCGATGCGCACGTTCAGCGCGGCTAGCCACGGTCCAGGCTCGGTTTGCGAAGTCAGCAGCGCCACGGCGCGTGCCAGGTGGTGATCCCGGGTGAGCGCGTTCTTGGCAGTCGCCGCGCTTTCTTGTGCCAACCGCGCAGCATCACGTAGGCGCCGCGCGGCCAGGTACAGCCGCGTCGCGTCTTCTCGCGTCGTTTCGCGCTTCTGCCCGCAGGTCTCGACCGCCATCGCGACGCGCGCACACACTTGGCGTCGTTGCCGCGGGGCCAAGCGCCGGAGCGCCGATTCTCGCGGTTGCGCCGACGCCCAGCGCCAGTCATCGCCGATGCCATCGACCTGCCCGCTGCGCTTCAGCTCCGCCAGCACGTCTGCGGGGGGCGTCGTGCCCAGCGCCTCGCGCAGCGCGCCGGGATAGCCCGACGGCAGCACGGCCAACACAGCCAACACCTGATCCGCGACGCTCAGCGGGTGCAGCGCCAGGCTCAGCATCGGCACCGGCAGTTCTGAGCTCGTCTTGGACGTGTCGCCTGGATCGATATCCGGCATGCCCACCAGCGGTCCACGCAGGTTCGCCAGTCCCAGCGCCCGCAAAAGCGCATCGACAAAAACCGCCGCCGACGCAAAACGCTGGTTCGGTTGCGCCGCAAGACCGCGCAGCAGCGCCTCCCGCGCCTTCTGCGGCACGTTCAGTTCGTCGGGCAACTGCGGCGGATCCTCCGGGCGCTCGCGCGTCGGTCGGACGCCGGCCAGCAGCTCCACAGCCATCACGGCCAGCGCAAACTGGTCCGACGCGGGCGTCGGCGGACCCAGCAACAACTCCGGCGCCAAATACGCCATCGTCCCGTGGCTGAGCGGTTCGTGCGCGCGTCCGTCCTGCTGCGACCGCGCCAGACCAAAATCCGCCAGCTTCGTCGCCAGCGCGCGCTTTTTCAGCATCACGTTTTCCGGCTTGACATCGCAGTGCACGACGCCGGCCTCGTGCGCCGTCGTCAACGCGGACGCGAGCTGTGCCAACCAGGTCGCCACCAGCCCGCGTGCGGGCGGATCGCCGCGCAGGTACTGGCGCAGCGAACCGCCGTCGACGTACTCCATCTCGATGTACGGCACACCGTCGACGTCGCCCAATCCGTGTACGGCAACGACGTGCGGATGCACCACGCGCGCCGCTGCGCGACCTTCCAGCAGCGTCTTCAGCGCCGCGCTTTCCACGTCCGTGACATGGTCCAGCACTTTGACCGCGACGTGTCGATCCAGCAGTTCATCGTGGGCCAAATACACGGTGCCCATGCCACCTTGACCCAGCACGCGTTCAATCCGCAGCGCGTGCGTGAGCTGATGGCCGGAACGCAAAGGGGCGTGGGACATGCAACGACCTCCGACCTCGGAGTGTGCCACGGGCCGTCGCGGATGCAAAAGGTGGCTAAGCGGGACAGCCCACATCGTCAAATCGGTTGCGCGAGCCCTGCAATTCATTGCGATGAAGCTTTCCGCGAATGCCGCGTTCTTGAAGCAGTGGGCTGCCTTTGGTTCCGCGACGAGCGCGTGCGCAACATCCTGCCCCTGCGCAAGCCGCAGATCTGTAGGAAATCGCCGCACTGTTGGATTTGTCTACACTCGGCGCGGTAATTCGCATTGGTTTTGAAAATTGTCGGGGATTTTCCCCGCCGCACTTCTCCTTCGCCTTCAAGCCCTTGGCGTAAAACATCGCCACTGGCACTGTGCGCGCGGACGTGGCACACTTCCTGCATCATCACGGAGTGCGCCGGGTTCAGTCGCGGCCGCACGTGCAGGAGGGTAGGATGAAGAAGTGTACCGGGTTTGCCTTTGCGCTGCTGGTTCTGGGTGCGTTCGCGCTAACGGGCTGCGGCTCCGACGAAGGCGTGACGGGAGGCGAGGGCATCGACGCGATCATCGGCGGCAGCGATACTGGCCAACTCGCCGATTCCAACACTGCGGAGGACGTCTACCTCGGCTGGGACGGCTTCACCGACTCTGACTGGTACACGAACGTCGACGGTTACGTCGGCTACGACGGCATGACAGATTCCGACTTCTACGTTGGCTACGACACCGGACCCATCGGCTGCACCAGCGACTTCAACTGCCCATCCACGCCGTGCGCCAAAGGCGTCTGTGACCTGGCCATCCAGCAATGCGCCTTCTACAAAGCGCCGGACGGCACGCTGTGCGGTCCGCCCCCGACCCCCGTCAGTTGCATCGGTCAGGGCTTCTGCCAAAACGGCCAGTGCACGGCTGCGGGCACGTCGTGTGAAGACGGCGACCCGTGCACCAACGATTACTGCGATCAGACCGGCAATTGCATGCACATCCCTTCACCCGGCTGCGGTGGCTGCAAGGGCGACTTCTCGTGCGATGACGCCAACCCGTGCACCTACGACATCTGCAACCCGGAAACCGGCACCTGTATGCACTCCACCATTCCGAACTGCGGCACCGCCGGCTGCGTTTCTGCATTCCAGTGCGAGGACTACAACGACTGCACCGTCGACAATTGCGTATTCGCGCCCAACGGCGTTGGCCTTTGCGCGCACTCGGCCAACTTGAGCTATCCCGGCAAGTGCTGCGACCCAACGTCGAGCGCGATTTTCTGCAACGACGGCAATTCGTGCACGTCAGACTACTGCTCGCCCAACTACCAGTGCATCTACCAGCCGATTCCCAACTGCGGCGGCGTCGGCTGCAAGTCGGACGCGGAGTGCAACGACAACATCAAGTGCTCGATCGACAAGTGCCAGCAGGACGCAACGGGCGCGGGAAAATGCACGCATTACGGCGATCTCAGCCAAAAAGGCTTCTGCTGTGACCCGTACATGAACATGCAGACCTGCTTCGACGGCAACGACTGCACGTACGACCAGTGCGGCATGGACTATCAGTGCGCCTACGCGCCGATTCCGGGCTGTGGCACGACGGGCTGCAAGAGCAATCTGGAGTGCAATGACGGCAACGCCTGCACGCAGGACATGTGCTATGGCGGTCAGTGCAGCTACGGCGGCGTCGCGTGCGCGTCTCCGGACAAGTGCTTGGCCGCGTCGTGCGACCCGAAGACCGGGCAGTGCGTCTACACGCCGATTCCGGGCTGCGGGACCACGGGTTGCAAAAGCAGCATCGAGTGCAACGACGGCAATGCCTGCACGCAGGACCAGTGCTCCGGCGGCCAGTGCACCTACAGCAGCATGACGTGCCTCTCGGCCGACCCGTGCATCGCGGCCGCCTGCGATCCGTTTAGCGGCCAGTGCATCTACTCGGCGATCCCCGGCTGCGTGACGTCGGGCTGCACCAGCGACTTCATGTGCGACGACTACAACTTCTGCACGGTCGACGTCTGTTCGCTCAGCTCCAGCGGCCAAGGCACGTGCTACCACAAGTTTGACGCCACGCAGGCGCCTGGCTACTGCTGCGATCCGACGTCCAGCAGCATGCCGCCGTGCAGCGACGGCGATTCCTGCACGCAGGACATGTGTGGACCGGAGTACCAGTGCCAGTTCTTGCCGATTCCTGGCTGCGTCTTCAAGTGCAAAGCCGACACGGATTGCGCCGGCGGCGACGTCTGCACGATCGCCAAGTGCGACGTGGCCAGCGGCGTGTGCCTCTACGGCTCCATCCCGAACTGCTGCAATCCGGCGTGGTGCGATGACGGCGACCCATGCACGAAGGACGGCTGCGATGCGTCGAGCGGCGGCTGCACGTCCATGCCGATTCCGGGCTGCGTCAAGCCGTGCGATCCGCAGATGTGCAACGATTACAACCCGTGCACGACCGACCAGTGCGACAAGCTGGGCAACTGCCAGAACCTGCCGATTCCGGGCTGCGCCGTGCAATTCTGCAAGTCGGACATGGAGTGCCAGGACGCCGACCCGTGCACCAAGGACTACTGCGACTACGCGAGCTACACCTGCGCGCACATCTCGCCACCTGGCGGTTGCGGCGTCACGTTTTGCAAGACCAACGCGGAATGCAACGACTTCAATGCTTGCACCGGCGACTTGTGCCTGAACAACCAGTGCGCGCACAAGGACGTGACCTGCGACGACGGCAACCCGTGCACTGCGGACCAATGCTTGGCGATGACGGGCGGCTGCAGCAACGCCGCGATTCCGGGCTGCATCGCGACGCCCTGCAAGGCGAGTGTGCCGTGCAATGACAACAATCCGTGCACAACGGACTCGTGCGTCAGTGGCTGGTGTAATTTCGCACAGATTCCCGGTTGTTTCGGATTCCCGTAGGCCGAAGCGTTCGCCTACGGAGGTCGGGCGGTGAAGACCGCGGGAATTCCCGCTACTCCTCTTCCACCCGCGGCCTGTACGCCGCCGCCACCGTCTGCTGCACCTGCGCGGGCGTCGGCTCGTAGTGGCTCAGCTCCATCGCGAAGCTGCCCAGCCCGCCCGTCACGCTCTTGAGCATCGACTGGTACGACGTCACTTCCGCCAGCGGCGCGTGCGCCTTGATGGTCACCGTATCGCCGCTGCCCATGTCGGTGCCCAGCACCTTGCCGCGCCGACTCGACATGTCGCCGGTAATCGCGCCCATCTTGTCTTCCGGCACGACCACTTCCAGCGTCACGATCGGCTCCAAAAGCACCGGCCGCGCCTTCTGCAGCGCGTCGCGGAACGCGAACTTGCCCGCCGTCTTGAACGCGACTTCCTTGGAGTCCACCGGGTGGTACTTGCCGTCGGTCACCGTCACGCGGACGTCCTGCAGCGGGTAGCCGCCGACAAAGCCCTCGTCCAACAGTTCGCGCACGCCTTTTTCCACCGCCGGGATGTACTGACCCGGAATCGCGCCGCCGACAACAGCATCTACAAATTCAAAGCCCGCGCCGCGCTCCAGCGGTTCCACCCTCAGCATCACTTCGCCGAACTGCCCGGCGCCGCCGGTCTGCCGCCGATGCCGGTAATGCCCGTCGGCGGAGGCCGTAATCGTCTCACGGTACGCGATCTTCGGCTGCTTTGTGTCGACTTCCAAACCGCGGTGCTTCAGCTTTTCAAGAATCAGCCGCAGGTGCAGCTCACCCAGGCCGCGCACGACCATCTCGTGCGTCTGGCTGTCGTGGCTGACCGTGAACGTCGGGTCCTCCTCCACGATCTTGTGGAACGCGCCCGCGATCTTCGCCTCGTCGCCGCGCGTCTTGGGCGCCACGGCCAGTCCGTGCATCGGCGTCGGGTAGTTCAGCGGCTTCAGGTGCACGGAATCCAGCGCGTGGTCGTCGTGCAGCACGTCGCCTGCGTGGATTTCTTCCACTTTTGCGACAGCGCCGATGTCGCCCGCGACCAATTCCTCGCACTCCGGGTGGTCTTTGCCCTGCAGGTGAAACACGTGGCTCAACTTCACCGGCTTCTTGCTCGCGCCAATGTAGACCTGCGCGTTGCTCAGCGCGCGACCTTCATGCACGCGGAAATACGCAAGCTTGCCCACGAACGGATCCGTCGTCACCTTGAACACGTGCGCCAAAAGCGGCCGATTCACGTCGTTGTGGTACGCAAACGGCCGCTCGTCCGCGCCTTCACCGGTCAGGAACGGCCGCTCGTTGCCTTCGAGCGGATTCGGGCACCAGCGCTCGATGATGTCCAGCAATTCAGCAAGGCCCGTGCCGTTCTTGGCGTCGGTGAAGCAAATCGGGATGACGTGACCTTGGTCCAAGCACTTCTCAAACGGCGCGTGCAGCGCGTCGTAGTTCGGCTCTTCCCCGCCGAGGTACGTTTCCATCAGCGCTTCATCCACTTCCACGACCTGATCCAGAATCGCCGCGTGGAAGTCTACCACCGCGCCCAAGTCGCTTTCTCCCGCGTTGTTCAGCAGGCAGTCGATGACGCCCTTGCCGCCCTTGGTTGGCAAGTTGATGGGCAGGCACTCGCGCCCAAACGTGTCCTGAATCTGCTGGACCAGCGCCTTGAAGTCGACATCGGGCGCGTCGATCTTGTTCACGACGATCAGCCGCGGCCAATCTGCGCTGCGCGCCGCTTCCATCATCCGCCGCGTCACGAGCTCCACGCCGGCCGAGGCATTGATGACCACGGCCACCGTTTCTACAGCGGGCAAGCAGGCGATCGCTTGACCGATCAAGTCCGCAGCTCCTGGTGTGTCGATCAAGTTCACCCGCCGCCCGGCGTGGTCAAAGTGTAGGACTGAGGCGTAGATCGAGTGTTTGTGTTCCTTCTCCTCTTTTTCAAAATCACTCACGCTCGTGCCGTCCTGCACCGAGCCTTTGCGCGTCACCGCGCCCGCCGCATGCAAAAGCGCGTCCACGAGCGTGGTCTTCCCCGCGCCCATGTGACCGACCAGAATCAGATTGCGAATGTCTTGTGTGGAAATTTTGGCCATACGACACCTCACGTGTGAGGGGGACCGTACGGTCGCGGCGTCGTCGTAGGCGCATGGCCGCTCGGTTCCCGGTAGAACCTTGCTGACAGTCCCAGACGGCGGCTGTCACGGGTCAGTATAGACCTGTGCAAGGGGGCGACAATGGACGGGAAGGGCGTTGTGACGGAGGCGTGACGGAGTGTCTGAAAGTTGCGCCATTGCAGGCTTTTGCTTGCCGCCCACCGCAAAATCCGGTAGCCACGTTTGTGCGTTCTCCGCGCGCCAAGGTCCCCATGCCCCCCGACGCCCACCACTTCCTCCACCGCCTCGACGAGCTGCACCTGCGCTTCCAGCTCCACTTCCTCGACCACGTCCGCTTGACGCGCAATCTCCGCCAGCTTGACGCGCTGATTCTGGAAAGCCAGGCGTTGGCGTTGGACGCCGCGGAAGCCGCGCGACTGCTGCCGAACGACGACTGGACCCGTGTCTCGCTCGCGCAACAGCGACGTCTGGAAGTGTACGAGGACGCGCGTGGCGCGATTGCCCAAGCGCACGCTGTCGCCGGGCTGCGTGATCGCGAGGCGAGTCTGATGACCGCGCGTGGACGGCTGGTGTTGCACCGCTACGTGCGGCACTTTGCTGGTCAGACACGGCGAACGCGCGATCCGGGTCGGCTCAAGGAGATGATCGGCGACCTGTTGGCGCTCTGGAAGCACCTGGAGCCGCTGGCGACGCGCCTGCAGGTGCCGTCGGTCGCGGAAGAGGTCAGCGCGATAGGCCAGTTCATCGGATTCTTCCTCGCCGAGCAGGAGGAACTGACCAAAGCGTGGCAATCCGGGAGTCGCTTCGAGCAGGCGGAAGGGCTGGAGGAAGTCGTCGCGAACCTGCAGAGCGATTGGCAAGCCCTGGTGCTGAGTACGCCGCGCGAGCTGCGCCGCGTGGCGCTGTTGGATCGCTTGATTGCGACGTTGGACCAAGCGCTGGAGCACCTGATGGCGCTGCGCCACGCGAACATGCCGGAAGAACTGGAAGTGCTGGTGCAACACGCGGCGGAACTGCTCGTCGCGTGGCAGGACGAGCGCGCGCTGACGGTCGCCGCCCAGGACAGCGCGCCGGTGGATGACGCCGCGCTGCACGCGTTGGGGCGGGACCTGTACGTCACCTGGCGGCAACAAATCGCGGGTGAAAAAGCCAAGCGCGACCGGCAGTGGCTGGCCGTGCACTGCGACCGCGTGGAAGAGGTTGAGCGGTTGCTGACGGCGCGTGCGGGAGGTCTGGAGAACGACGAACTGGCTTGGCTGCGCGACATTTTGGTGGCGATGGAGCGCAGCTACGACGGCGTGATTGCGGCGCAGGAAGACGCGCGGCAGTAGGCCGTGTAACCGCTGTGTCATGTGCCAATGGCGGCAAGCGCGGACCAGCGTAATACTCCTCTGGCCATCCAGATCGATGCGCGGAGGTGCGATGTCGCAGCGCTTTTGCAGCCAGTGTGCCACTCCAGTCGCTGCGGGCATGCGTTTTTGCCCGGCATGCGCGGCTCCCATCACCTCGCACAGCGCGTCGTCCTTGCCATCGACAGCTGCGGCCAGAGCCGTCGACCAAGCCAGCGATTACCCTGACGACGGCACCGGCTGTCTGAACACGCTCGCCGTCCTCGCGCTGTTCCTCGGCGGCGTCGGTGTCATCATGTTCGGGCTGATGCTCGCAGGCTTGTCGCTTGGCCCCGGCACGCCGCAGCCGATCCTGACCGTCGCGGGGCTGGCATCCGCGGTGTTCGGTGTCGTGTTGATTCTGCTTGCCCGCCGCGCCGGTGGAGCCTGCCCCAAGTGTGGCAACTGGAACGCCCGGCAACTGGACGGCGAAGAAGGCCCGTCCAAACGCGATGCCAAGCTCTATCACTGTTCTGCGTGCGCGCACCGCTGGCGGGAAGGCGGCGAACCGCGGCCTACGCCCGACGATCCGGCCTGACTACTGGCAAATCGGCGCGTTCCGCAGCGCTTTTTCCAGCTGCTCGATGCGCTTGGCCTGTTCCGTCAACTGCCGCTGTTGCACCTGCAGCGCCGCGACGGACATGCTGAGGTACCCGTACAGATCCACCATGTCGCGCTTCGCGTCGACCGCTGGGCTGTTCGGCTGGTCATCGATGATGAAGCCCAGTTGCTGCGGCGCCTGCGGACCTGCGTCGCGGTACTTGTAGGTCGCCAGCTTCGTCGCCAGCAGTTCACTTTGCAGCTTGGCCACGTCGTTCGCGTCCAAATAGCGGATGTCGGTCTTCTTGGAACGACGCGAAATCGGGCAGCCGCCCGCGCCGGTCTTGGGATCCTTGTCCGCGCAAATGAGATGCTGCTGGCACGCGTTCACCAGGTCGCAGGTCACGGCGCCTGGCGCGCAGGCGTCGCCCTCTTTTTGCGTCGTGCACGCGGGCAAGCTCGGATCGGCCTTGGGACCGCTGCACACCGGCGCGCCGCAGGTCGTGTACCACTTCGTTGTTGCCGCCTTGCACGATCCGCCTGTGTTCATCACGACGCCCGCAGCATTGGCTTCGCAGCCGTTGCCGTAGTCTTTGCCGTCACAGCCGCAGATGGGGCCGTAGATCGCGGGACAGGCTTCGGGGCGCTTGGCGCACGTGCCTTTGCCGGTGCACTGGCCTTCCGGTGCTGAGCAGTACGAACCCGCGCCGCAGGAAGTGTCGCCGACGGTGCAACCGGCCGAGGCGACGTCGGTGCCTGCCGTGACGTCAGTCGTCGCCGCGTCTGTGCCCGCGGTGGTGTCCGATCCGGCGATCTGGCTGTCTTCGCCCGCGCCGCTGTCCGCAGTGGCTTCGGTGCTACCACCGTCGAGCCAGCAGCCGCTCAAACCGAGGAGGGAAAGAGACGTGACGGTGAGAAAAAACGTACGCATGAGAACCTCCGTGCGATTGCACCCGCGGACAGGATAGGCGGATTTTGCACGGAAGCAAACGGGGTTAGGTCCGCAGCGCTGGATGGTTCTCGCGCAGCCACAGCACGGTGTCCGCCAGCGTTTGGTACGGCGGGCGCGACTTGTAGCCCAACTCGGACTCTGCGTAGCGCGATTGGATGTCCCACCAGTGACCGGCCATCTCGATGACCACCGGGTCCGGTAACGGCGACTTGCGCTTCTGCGGCAGCCGCGCGGTTGCCTCTTCCGCGACCGTCGCCAGCGACCACGCGAGACCCTGCGGAATCACACGCGTCGGCGCGGGCACGCCCGACACCTCCTGCAGCATGCGGAAAAACACTTCAATCGACGTCGCCGTTCCGCCCAAGTGGTACACCGGACGCGCCGCCGGATGTCGCAGCGCGCGCACCAGCGCTGTCGCCGCGTCACGCACGTCGATGAAGTGCATGCCGCCGTGGATGAGAAACGGAAACTTCCGCTGCAAGTGCTTGATCACGTTGCCGCTGGAGCGAAAACGGTGATCGCCGGGTCCGAGCATGACTGGTGGGCGCACCACAGTGAGCAAGACGCCGAGCTCGGCCGCCAAGAGCCGCGCCTGCTTTTCCGCTTGAATCTTGCTGTCGTAATACGGCCAATTTTTCACCGTCTGGTCGACGTACGGCGCGTCTTCCAATGCGACCTTTCCCGCGCGATTGAAGCAGGCGACAGTGCCAGAAGTCGATGAAAACACGATGCGACACTGGTGTTTGCCCGCCAAACGCACCAGCCGAAGCAGGCCCTGCACGTTTGTTTCGTACATGTCCTGCGGGTCGCGCCGCGCGTGCCGCACGATCGCCGCCAGGTGCAAGATGCCGCCCAGCCCATTGAGTCGCGGGTCACGCAGCCAGGCATCGTCCCCGGTCACGCCGCCTTCAATCAGGTCAACGGGGCCAAGTGCCGCGGTCCAGTCCAGCTTCTGCCATTCCGCTGGATTGCGCACCAACACGCAGATGTGCGTCTCCGGCTCCAACACGCGCAGCGCTTGCAGCACGTGGCGGCCGAGAAAGCCTGTCGCGCCCGTGACGAGCACGGTGTGTCCACGACGCGCGTGGGGGCGATTCGCCTGTTTTTCTTCGTGCAAAGCCATCTCAGGTTCCCGTCGCGCTTTCCGGCCACAGCGCTGTATTTGCGGTCAAATCCGTCAGCTCGGCGACGTAGTGGCCCAGCGACTGCGCGTTCTGCCCCCACGTGTGGCCCCATTGCGGGTGCGCGGTCAGAATTCCGCGCGACGTCAAGTCCGCGAAAGCGCTCTGCAAATGCGGCAGGAACGCCTGCGGCGCGTCAAAGAGCACCGTCTGCGCCGAACCGTGGCGCGGCGGCCATTCCGTCGGACCCAGCGCTTTGGCCACCGCGAGGTAATCGCGCACCACTGGGGCGAAGAGCGCGCCCAGAACCGCCTGCAAGCGCGGATCCCGCAGCGATTCCAACTCCGCCGCTTCCACTTCCGCGAAGCCGTTTTGCGCGACGTAGTGCTGTACGGCGGGGTGATCCGGCCAGGTCGCCAGCGCGTCGCCGTAGAACCAGTGCTGCCAGTTGTAGCGCATGCAGAACTCCGCCGACTCCGTCAGCTCTGCTTCTGCCACCAACGGACTGTCCAGTACCACGCCGCCTCGAACTTCGATCGCCTCGCGCAGCCAGTCTTCATCCACGCCTTCCAGCGGATTTTGCGCCAGGAACGCGCGCAGGTGGTGCGTCGTCGTTGCCGTCACGAACTGCAACTGCGCCATGATGTCGTGGCTAACGGCGCGCACGTCGCTCTGCATGTCCATCGGGACGGGCTCGCCGCACGCGATGTGGACGCGGCCCAAGTGCACTTTGCCGTCCACCATCTCCTTGGTCCAACGCAAAAGCGCTGCCAACTGCATCTCCGGCTTCTGCAGACCCGCCAGTTCGCGCAGGAGCGACGTTTCCTCCGGCACGCGGTCGTACGTGATCGCGATCGGCAGCATGGTGAAGCGCTCTCCGGTCGACTGCAGGCAGCGCAGAAGCCCCGTCCGTGGCGCCAAGAACTGCCGACTGCGGCTGCGCTGACCCTCGATGAAGAACTGCAGCGTTTCGCGCTTCTCGACCAGATCGTGGACCTGGCGGGTGAGCGCCGCGTCCGCCTTGCCCTGACCGCGCTTCAAGTAAAACGCGTGCGTGTGGCGGAACAGTTCGCCCAGAATCGGCAGGCGGGAAAACTCCTCTGCCGCGGCAATGTGCGGAATCGCGATCCCCAGATCCGGGCGATCGAAGAACAAGTACGAGCAGAGCAAGAAGTCCATGTAAGACCGGTGATTGGGCACGAGCACCGGCAGCGTATTGGGCGGCAAGGCGCGAACCGCGGCCTCAAAACTCGGCCGATCAAACGTGACCTGCGTCGTGCACTGGCGCAGCGCCTTGCGGATCGCCAGCGCGAACGTGCGGATCGCCCAGTTGCCTTCCGGTTGCTGCGTGACCCAGAGCCAGTCCTGCTTGGCGTCTTTGTGCTGTTTGCCGCCAAACATCATCTGCGTGGCGTCCTTCTTCATCAGATGACGGTAGACGCCGCGGCAAATCAGCTCGATGTACGCGTCGACAGTCCAGTGGACGTCGCCCGTCGCATCGGTGGAGCGGAAGTCAAACGTGTTGTGCGTGAAGTACGGAAACGCGCGGTTGAGGAATTTCAGCTTCTCGCCCACGCGCGTCGCCTGGCGGACTTTCTTGGGCTGATTCGCGACCTTCAGCCCGATGCGCGCGACGCCCAGCGGCACGCGATGGTGGCGCATTTCTTCCAGCGCAAAGCGCTTGGACGGCGGGCCGATCCACTCGACTTCAGGCACGCGATCGACAACGTGGCTCTGGAAGAAGCGCACGATGCCCGACACGGACTGTGAAGTCGTCGGATTTTGCGCCAGACCGGCGACGGCGTAACGGACGCGCATCGGGCGCTCGGCCTCTTGCAGGAAACACGTGTCGATCGTGCGCTTGGCGACGATGTCGCACGGGACGACGTCCAGCTTGCTCTGCGGATCGGCGACCAGCACGCGCAGGTGTCCGGTGCCAATCAGCGCGACAAAACCGGCAAAGGCCGCCGCCGAGTCGAGCCACCCCGGAAACGGGTGGTGCAAGCACGCGGAGACAACCGATGGGCGCACGATGGAAATCGGCACGTGCCCGCGCCGTTCGCTCAGCAGGTGTTCGGCGAGGCACTTTGTGAACGTGTAGGTATTCGGATGCCCCGTGACTTTCAGCAGCTCTTTCTCGTCCGCCGTCCCGTCCAGAATCGCCTGGTACGTCTCCGACGGCGAAATCGGCAGCGGCACCAGTTGTTCCAGCACCGGACCCTGATTTTCACGCCACGGCGTCACGTACGCCGTCGACACGCTGACCATGTGCTTGAGCCGGATGCAGCGCTGCGCCAGCGCCAAGACGTTGAGCGCGGCCGTGATGTTGGAATTCGCGGCTTCTGCCACCGGCAGGTCAAAATCCACCGATGCGGCGCAGTGGATAATGTGCGTCAGGCGCGTGGTCAGCAGTTTCTGATCGGCGCGGCTGATGTCGCAGTACGCGTGCGTCAGCTCGCCGTGGATCACGTGGCACCAAGCCGGCCAATCGTCGCCAAGGAGCTGAAAGCACGGTGATTCAACGACGTCTTTGTCAAAACGCTGTTCGGCCGTGCGATCCTTCTTGCCGCGGATGAGCACGTAGACCTTTTCCAGGCCCAGCTCCTCCCGCCGCCGAATCAGCTCCGCCAGAACGACCTTACCGACAAAACCTGTCGCACCCGTCAACAGCAGGTGCGCGCCGTGCAAAGATGTGATCTTCAAGCCACTCACGCGGCACCTCCCTCTTTCTTGGCAGCGCGCGCGCGCTTGGTCGCTGCCGGCGCGGGCGTGGCACTAGCGGCTGCCGAATCCGGCGCTGCGGCTTGATTGCGGGCAGCAAAAATATCAGACGGATCCAGCGCTTTCTTGGCCTCGATACGCCACGCCAGGCCGGCGTCACTCATGATCTTCGGCAGGTATTCCTGGCGCAGTTTGCCCACGCCGTGGTGGTGCGAAAGCGAGCCCCCTTGCGCCAAAATCTCATCACGCGCGATATTTTCAAGCTCGTGGTAGACCGCCGTCGGGTTCTGCACACCTTTGTAATGAAACGCGAAATAGAAGTAGACGCACACGCCTGTCTCATAAATCTGCGTGACGCGACACGTAATGAACGGCGTGCCCGGCAAACCGCGCTTGGCGTGTTCGTCCCAAATCCGCTTCTTGACGCCTTCACACAGCGGAATCACCTGCGACCACGGCACGCTGGTCTCAAACGACTCGGCAAGCACCCAGTGCTTCATCACAAAATCGCGGATGTACGCGATGCTGTAGGTCAGCTGATAGCCACGCGAACCGTTCTCCGCGCCGGCCTTCATGCCATTGTGCTTGGCGGCGATCGCGTAGACCTTGGCCTCCTGGGCCGCGACGTCTTCTTTTGCGCCTTCAAAAACCAGCGTGCACGCGACCATCTGCGTCGGGTCAAAGCCTTTGATCTGCGTGACGAAAAGCTTCTCGATCTTGGACTTCTGCACGTGCCAGCCTTCCGACGCCGGCTTGAGCGCCTGGCCGAACTGGAACTGCAGGTTGTCCATCAAGCGCACGGACGCGGGCCAATTGCCGGCGTGCGCCAATTCGTACATGAACGCGACGCCTTGGTCGAAGGTCGGGAAGAGAATGGAGCCGTAGTTCTGCGCTTCAGGAAGCGGAAACAGCTTGACGACGGCGCCGGTGATAATGCCGAGCGTGCCTTCCGAACCAAAGAGCCACTGCCGCGGGTCAATGCCCACCGACTCACGCGGTCCGACGGACGAACGCTCGATTTTGCCTTGTGGCGTGATGACATGCACGTCGAGGACGAGGTCTTCGATGTTGCCGTAGCGGTTCTTTTTCATACCGGACGCGTTGGTCGCGATCCAGCCGCCCATGGTGCTGAATTCCACGCTGTCAGGCTCATGGCCCATCGTCCAACCGTAGCGGGCGAGGCTCGTGATGATGTGCCGTCCGATTGCGCCCGCTTCGATGTACGCCATGCGATTGACGGGGTCGATCCAGCGGATCTTGTCCATGCGGCGCATGTCCACGGAAATAATCGTCCGCGTCTCGTTCTCAGGGCAGCGCAGCGCGTCGGTCACGTTGGTGCCGCCGCCAAACGGAATCAGCACCGCACCGTGTTTTTGCGCCGCCTGCACAAGCGCGATGACCTGCGCCTCTTCGGTCGGCCACACAACGAGATCGGGAATGCGTCCGAGTTTCGCGAACTTGATCGCGTACATTTCCTCTTGCGTTTGGCCATGACCGTGACGCAAACGCGTCGGGCCGTCGACGCTCCACTGATCCGGCGGCAGCAGCGCCGTGAGCGTCTCCTGCAAGGCGGCGTTGGTCACCGGCGCGGGAAAATCGGTCGGCGTCGGCCAGGAGCGAATATCCAGCGGATCGATTGTCACGCCCATGACGCCCTGCACCCACGGCAGCAGCGACGGCAAGCGCTGGTTGGACAGTTCGTAACGCGTGCCGGTCAAATAGACGTCGCCGTTCGGCTTGGCCTCAAAAGCGGTGTCGGCAAAGCCCCACATGTCTGGACTTTCGGTCTCGTCCGCCGTGATCTGCAACGGTTCTGGCGTGAATCGGGTGTTGCCGCCGCGCGGCGTCGCCAGATCCTGCGGACGCAGGGAATCGACCCACTTGCGCGACTGCGCCAGCGCCGCGATACCCGTCTTGCCAATAGCTCCCAGCACGCGCTCGACCGCCATCTTGCCTCCCAAACCCTGTTCACGTTCCGCTGTCGGGGTCGCATCACCCGACGCGTTCACTTCGTTCTCGCTGTCCGCACACCGCTACCGACGTCGTTTCGTCGGCAAAGCGGGACAATTCCCGGACCTTTGCTGGACGGTCGACGTCGCTGTGGCACCGTCAGTCTAACTCAGACCAGTCCGGTCCGACAAGAGCGCCGACCAAGACCGCGGTATGCGGATTATTGTCACGGTTTGGTCGCGATCGCAAGCAGAGGCTCTAGGTCATGTCACTGTTGCGTCTGGGAACAGCGGTTCACGCTGTCGTTTGACTACCGCCAACTGGGTGCGCCAGGACCGTCGACGAGGTCGACGAGTTCGCCGTGAATGACGCCATTGGATGCCAGCGTTCGACCCGCGAAAACGTGATGCGGCGTGCCATCGAAATCGGACAATTGCCCGCCAGCGGCGGTGATGATCGCGCAGCCGCCGACCAAATCCCACGGTGCCAGTCCTGGCTCGTAAAACGCATCCAGACGACCAGCCGCGAGTTCGCACAAATCAAGCGCGGCTGCACCCCCGCGTCGCACGCAATGGGCGCGTTCCAGCGCGCGGCCAAGCCAAGCGAGCAGTTGCGGCAGGCGTTGTCGCCGGTCGTAAGGAAAGCCGGTCGCTACCAGCGCGCGCGACAGCGTCGTGACGCGGGAAACGGCGATGGGCAGGCCATTGCACGTCGCCGGAACGTGGACGCCGCCGACGAAGATCTCGCGGCGCGCGGGTGCGAGAACGACGCCGAGGACCGGAACGCCAAAGTGCAAAAGCCCGATGGACACGCAGAAGTTCAGGTGGCTATGGGCAAAGTTCGTCGTTCCGTCCAGCGGGTCCACGACCCAGCACCAAGGCAGACGCGCAACACCCTCCGCCATCGCCCGCGCGCCGTCGCGTCCGTCGGATTCCTCGGCGAGAAAGGCGTCTTTTGGGAAAGCAAAACGGAGTTCGGAGAGAATGGTTGCTTCCGATTCGCGGTCGGCGATCGTCACCAAATCAACCGGCGACTTCTCCTCGATTCGCTCCAACTTCCCGTAGTGCCGCATCAGCACGGCGCCGGCTTGCTCGGCAGCGCGCAGCGCAATCTTGAGACGTGACTGGATTTCCTGAAGCGGAACGTCCGTCATTTGCGGACCAACGCTTCGCTGACCGCCCACAGGCGGCTCGACAGCGCGTCGTCCTTCGCCGCGGCACTGGTCGGCGCGAGCTTGCGGAGAATGTAGTAGCCGCCGCTTTCGCCCTCGACCTCCGGGCTGGACGCGAGCCAGATGATGGTGTCCGCGCCTTGGATCGGCGTCACCATGAACGGCGTGGCAAAGATCGCCACCAACTTGCCGCCTATGCTGCCGCTGGCGCTCCAGATGTTGGTCGCGACGACGCCGGGATGCAGGCAAGTCGCCGTTACTCCCGTGCCAGTGAGGCGTTTGGTCAGTTCGCGGGTAAACAGCACGTTGCACAGCTTGGAGTTGCCGTACGCCAGCATCTGCGACCATTTCTTGGTCATCGCCAAATCGTCGGGATCCAGGGCGGCTCGCTTGTGACCGCGCGACGCGACGCTCACGATGCGCGCAGGTGCGGACGCCTGCAACGTGGCGAGCAGTTCGGTCGTCAGCACGAAGTAGCCGAAGTGATTCAGCGCAATGGTGCGCTCCACGCCGTCCGCGTTCAGCTCGCGTGCGCCGTAAGCAGCGCCGGCGTTGTTCACCAAGATGTGCAGCTGCCCAAACCTCGCCAGGAACGCTGCCGCTGCAGCTTTGCCGCCCGCGATCGTCGACAAATCCGCTGCCAGCGTCTCCACTTTCGCGCTGCCAGAACGCTCGCGGATCTCTGCCGCGGCCCGCTCCGGATCGCGGGACAGGCACACGACGGTCGCACCTTGCTTGGCCAAGTCGATCGCCGTTTCCTTACCGATACCCGAACTCGCTCCCGTCACGAGCGCGATTTTGCCAGCCAGATTCGCCATCTTTTGTCTCCGTTTGTGGTTTTACGGCTGCGCCAGCAGGTCCCGCAGTCGCGGGCGCATTTGCGGCACAGCGCCGTCGCCTTTGATCGAACCTTGCATGCCGCGGCCGTTGCCTTTGCCGTCTGGACCGGGCAGGGCGATGAGTGGAATCAAGTCCGAGCGGTAGCCATCCGCCGCCAGCCGGTCGCGATCGCGATCTAGATCGAATTCAAGCAAGCGCAGGTTCGCAAACTCGTCGTCCAACTGCCCCGCCGCCGCTGCATCGTGAAAGCGCCGACACGGCTCGCACCACGTCGCGCCCACGTACACAAGCACGCGTCGACCGTCCGCCTTGGCGCGCGTCTGTTCAGCAACCACGTACGGCGCAATCGGCCCGTCACCGGGCGCGTTCACCAGATCAATGTGTGGCTTCGCCGCGGGCGCGACGTCCAACACCGGCTTTGCTGCGACCACCGGTGTCGTCTCCGGCACCGGTGCGGTGCGCTGACACGCCGCCACCGCCGTCAGGACCACTGCCATCCGCCACACATTCGCCATCGTCGTCACTCCCACGCTCCGCTGAGTCTGCCGCAAGATGACGCTACCACGTCAATGCAGCCGCGCAAACGGGGTCTTTTGGCCCCAGCACGGTCGGCGCCGCTTGTCGCTCGGCCGTCGGCACGTTAGCGTGTACGGCTGGAGGACCGCCCGATGCCCGGCATGCAACCCGCGATGTTGAAGCAGTTGAGCAAAGTGGCGTTCAAGGCGCATGCCATCAAATTGTCAGTAGACTGGCAGCAGCCCCAAGGCGAGGCAGGCAAGCAGTACGTCGACGCGTTTCAACCGTCCGAGCGTTCCGTGCCGCCCGATCCGTCCAAGCTCTTCGTGGCGGCATCCTCCAACAAGTACCACGTCGACCAGGTCAGCTCGATCGGCGGCAAGTTTGAGGCGTTCATTGACGGCGTCTGTGACGCGATTTGCAACGCCCACAATCTCTGGAAACTGCAGGCCAAGTTCGGCAACATTCAGGTGATGGCGGTCAGCGCGATCGGCGCGCCGGGTTGCTTGTCTGGACCGGATATCAAGCCGCTGATCCTGATGAGCGCGCCCAAGGCGACGCCGCAGGAACTCAAATATTCCAAAGCGGTCGCGACGGCGGTCGCCAAGTGTTGGAAGAATTGGCAGGACAACGTCGCGGTGCCGGGCCTCCCTTGGTATCCGGCTTTCGCCGCGTTCCCCGGGCCAATGGCGCCGCCGATGCCGAACGTGCCGGTTCCTCTGATCGCCTGTCCGTCGGCGATGCAGACAGAGATGACCGCGCCGCGGCTGAAGCAGGAGATGATCGACGCGCTGGGCGATTCCGACGCGCTGCATCACAAGGAATTGTTTGACGCGATTGCCCAAGGGCTGGCGGCGTCGTTTCTGGCGTGGCTGCCGCAGCAGCAGATTTCGCTGGTCATGGGCAAAGGGCCGATTCCGACCTTCGCGCCGCCGTTCGTGCCCGTTGGTCCGGTTGTCGGCGGTGACGTGATTTCCGTGCCGGGGCACTTGATGTCGTAGGCGCTTGCCGCCGTGACGTGCGCGTTCTTCACTGGACGGGCTCACACGCGCTGGGCATCATCGAACGCGCGGGCCCGTCGCGCCGTGTGATCCGAGATGACCGATTCGCCCGGGCAAAACGCTCCACAGCACCAACCGCGGTCGGCTCCGCATTTGCAGTCGATTGCGACGAACCTGCGGTGCAACCAGAATTGCCTGTACTGCAATCGACGCGAGGCGACAGACGACCTCGCGGCAATCGCGCCAAAGGCGTTGCGCGCGGCGATTGAACGGGCGTTGGCGGCGGGCTCACAGGAAATTCGCCTGACGGGCGGCGAGCCGACGTTGCGTCGCGACCTGACCGAATTGGTGCAGTTTGCCAAAGCTGCAGGTGCGTCGCGCGTGTCCTTGGAGACGAACGCGACGCTGATTGACCTGGCACGAGCGCACGCGCTGGCTGCCGCAGGGCTGACGACCGCGCGCGTGAACCTCGTCGGACCGGACAGCAGGATCGACGCGGTCACGCAGGACGCAGGCGGTTGGGAACGCACCATTCAGGGAACCCGCGCGCTGCTGCAAGCGGGTGTGACGGTCGAGATCGTGTGCGCGCTGACGCGTTCCACGCGGGACCTTGCCCCGCTCATGCCCGCGGCGTTGATCGCTGCGGTGGGCGACGTTGGGCGGCCGCAGACCATCGAGGCCGTGGTGCCGTGCGATGGACCGAACCCGACGGAGTGGCTCGACTACCCCGCGGCTGCCGAAGTGCTGCGGGAGTTGGATCTGGCCTGCCGCGCACACGCCATTCCTCTGCGGCTGGCGCCAAATTCTGGACCGCCGCCTTGTATTTTCCCGCCGCGCCGCGGGTTGCCGCATCTCTACAAGTTGTCGCCGGGGGCGCGGCAAAGGCCAAATCATCAGCACGTCGCGGTGTGTCAGAGTTGTATCCTCGCCGATCGCTGTTCGGGGTTGGCGGCCGTGTACCTGCAGCATTTTCCGCCGCCGGAACTCCATCCGATCACCGACGAGAAAGCGAGGCGACGGTTGAGCATGCTGCGTCCCTTGCCTGAGCAAATTGCGCGCGAGTTGGTGGCCGAATCGATGACGGTAGGCGCAGATGGGAGGCCGACGTACGACGCGATCGTCCGCATCAATTTCCACTGCAATCAAGCGTGTGCGTTCTGTTTTGTCTCGACGCATCTGCCACCGGCGACGGACGCTGCGATCGAAGCGGTGATTCGCGCCGCAGGTCAGCGCGGGTCGCGGATCGTGCTTTCAGGCGGCGAACCAACGCTGAATTCGCGGTTGACGGACTGGATTCGCCTCGCAACGCAGGTCTCCACGCTGCCGGTTTGCCTGCAGACAAACGCCGTGCGGCTGGATAACGCCGAACTGTGTCGCGCAGTGGTTCACGCAGGCGTTCGTCAAGCCTTTGTGTCGCTCCACGGCGCGACGCCCGCGGTCGGCGATGCAGTCACGGATACGTCAGGGACCTTTGTTCGCACGCTCGTCGGCTTGGACAACCTGTACGCGCACGCGGTCGAGCTTGTGCTCAACTTCGTCCTCTGTGAGGCCAACCTCCACGAGTTTCCCGCGTTCATTCGCCTCGTCGCGGCGCGCTGGCCAAAGGCGCTGGCCAACTATTCGTTCGTCGCGCCGTCGACGGATCTGGTCCCGAAAGAGACACGTCTCATTCCCAAGTATTCGGATATGCTGCCGGCGTTGAGTGAAGGACTCCGTTTGGCGCAAGAAATGGGCGTTCAAGTCGTCGGCTTCGAGTCGATGTGCGGCCTGCCGCTGTGTCTGCTGCCGGACACCTTTGATCGCGCGCAGCTGCAGCTCACCGCGATTCCCGACGGGTTCGATGAAGGTGCGTTCGTCCGCGCGTCGGCGTGCACGCAGTGCGACTACAATACGCGCTGTTTCGGCTTGCGTCGTGGCTACGCCGAACTCCACGGGACGGGCGAACTGCGCGCTATTCGCGGCTCTTGACTCCGCCGGCGCCCGCTCGCAGGCTGACGCCGCGCGTTGAATCGCGTGAGGCACCCGATGGCCGCAAATTTCGCTTTCCTCTTCATGATGGCCATTTGGGCGGCGGCGGAACTCGCCCTCGTCGTTTGGATGCGCGCCACGGACCCAAGCGACCGTCATCACGACAACGGCACACTGCCGCTTGTCATCGTCGCCATAGCCGCAGCGCTTGGCGGCGGCGCGTGGCTGACTTCGGCTGACATCGCCGCCTGGCCTGCATCGTGGGTTCCCGCCTTGCGCTGGTTTGGAGCCAGCGCCATCGCCATCGGCCTCGCCATTCGGTGGACTGCCGTCTTTACACTTCGACACTACTTCACCGTCACGGTTGCGATTCGCGCCGACCACAAACTGGTCGATTGGGGCCTTTACCGCTACGTGCGCCACCCTTCTTACAGCGGCGCGATCGTGGCGCTCGCGGGACTGAGCTTGGGTTCGGGCGGTCCGCTGTCGGCGGCTGCAATCTTCTTGCCTATCCTATGGGCTGTGTTGCGGAGAATTGACGTGGAGGAACGGGCGCTTGGTGATGGCCTCGGCGCCGACTACGTTGCCTGGCGTGAACGCACCCCTCGGCTCGTCCCGCGCGTACCCCACAAGATTCCGCGCTAGCACGCTTTTGCTACGCAAATAGAATTGACAGGTAGGGTAAACCGAAACGAGACTGCCCTTCACACGCCTACACGAAGGGCGTTGGCAGGTAGCTATGAACGCAAAGGGGCAGTCGCGGTTTGAGCATCGCGGGATTCGTTGGCGGACGCTCGCAGCAGTGCTGGCGATGGTCGGCTGCGTGACTTGGGCACCGCGCGAAGCGCTGGCGGACTCCGCCGTCTCGCAGATGATGAACTATTCGGTGATGACTGGGCTCTTCCTCGAAGTCGGCAAAGCCGAATACTCGGGTGGCCATCACAACCCAGGCATGCCAATCGCGACGGGACTGCGCTACTACGAGCGTCAGGGCATCATCACCGGCACGATGACGGCGATCGCGATCATGGTCGCGGGTGCCGCTGCGGCGTCCAGCCCAAAGAGTCAGCGGTCGTGGGAAAGCGGCGGGTATCGCTACACGGAGACGACGTATCGGAGTGAGGCGGAGAAGGCTGCCATCATGGCAGGGTCAGCAGCCGGTGCGGGCGCCGCAGCTTCCTCCAAGAACCAGAGTTTTGACCTCGAAATCTTCTCGCGGAACCTCGGCGGAGACGTCAGCGGCTGGCGCATGAACGGGTACTTCGGCATCCCGTTTGCGGACCGCTTCATGTTCGAACTGGGCATGGGGGTTGGCTCCATCGACACGGCGATGAAAAAGAACGGACAGGACATCTACGTTTCCTGGGGCTACGTCGGGATGCCGTTCCGGCTCAATTACGCCAACGAGATCTTCCTGTTGTTTCTGGAAACCCAATGGAACTGGATCGGTCACGCGCAGTCGTCCAAGGCCGATCCGTACATCGAACCGACCACCAACACGATGCTGCTCCGCTACGCTCCGGTGCTGCCGTGGAAGGTCGGCGTTTCGTCCAACCTTTTTGGCCGCCTGTTTGGCGAACTTGACGTGTCCACGCCCGGCATCTTGACCGGTTCGTTCGCGCTCAAGGCGGGGCTCGGCCTGCGATTTTGAGTGTTCGCACGCGTAACCGCCGTCCGCTTCGGCTGCTACCCAAAGGACTTCGGATGTTCATTTCCTCGTCATCGTTCTGGACCACAAGCCGCCTGCGCGTCGTGCCTTTGTGGCTTTTGGCCGCGTGCCTGCTCTCTTCGCCCGCTGTCGCGCTTGATCGCGAAAACCGCGGCTTTGGCCTCGACCGTGCCTTCGCGGTCACCGGCGCCTACGGCTTTGGCAAGCGCGCCGGCGAGCCCGGTCAGTCGTTTGTGCTGCGCGCAGAGGGCGCCGGACTCTGGATGACCACGCCGCTCAACAACCGCGGCGGCATTGAAGGCGGCATGGAACTCGGCTACGACGGGTTCAAAGACACCAACCGTGACGCGGCGTTGTCTGGCTTCCTCTGGGATTTCTGGATGGGCTTCCCGATCACGCTCGTGGAGAAAGAAGAGGGCCACGAGATGCTCTTTACCAGCTCGCTTGCCCCCGGCATGGGGCTGAGCGGCCAGCACGCGTACGTCTACATCAAGGGCAAGATCGCCGCCAAGATAGTGCCCAAGGTCGCGATGGAATTGAACTACCAGTGGACGCCGTACACCGGCAGCGTGATCTGGGGCACCGACACAGGCCCGCACTCTGGCTTTGCGATGGGCTTTTTGCGCTACGCGACCTACTACGCGCTCAACGAGGACATCTCGCTCATGGTCTACTTCGACTGGCGCCAGAGCAACATCGACGACCCGCGCACGACGACCGCCGACCAGGCGCTGCAGCAATTCACGTCCGAACCGTACTCGTCCAGCGCATTCCTGCCGATCACGCGCACGCGTTGGGACAACAACTACCGCATCGGCTTTGGCGTAGCGTTCTAGCACGTTTCGCGACTCAGTTTGGAGATCCACATGCGCATCACCCTATTTGCCGCACTTCTAGCCTGCACAACGACTTTGGCTGGTTGCATCGTGCCGGAACTCGACAACTACCCCGCGGATAAGTCCAAAGGGAGCGGCACGACCGTCATCGGCGAGGACATCGTTTCCGGCGACGGCAGCGGCGGCGGCGGTGGTGGTGGCGGCGGTGGCAGTTGCACCCCTGGCACCTATCAGGGCACGCTGACGTTCAACGGCAATGGTGCGAGCGCTGGCTACAACGGGCAATGCACCATCAGCGGCAACGTGTACGTGCAAGCCACGGCGTCGTCCGCCGAGATGGAAGCCCTTCAGGGCATTCAGAGCATCTACGGGCAGCTCAGTTTGGCCGCGCCGCCTTCCGCGCAGAATCTGACGCTACCGAACCTGCAGATGGTCACCAGCGGCATCACCCTCGATACGGCCGGCAGCCTCCAGAACCTCGTGCTGCCCGCGCTCAAATCCTTGAGTTTCTTCACTTCGCAAAATAGCAGCACCATCGTGAGCATCGACGCCAGCGCGCTCAGCGACCCGATGCAGTCCGTATTCTTGGCGCAAAACGTCGTCTTGGAAGTGGTAAGTTTTGGCACCTCGCAGATCACTTCGAACATCATTTTGCAGAACAATCCAGCGCTGATCAGCGCGGCGTTCGCGAACCTTTCGTCGCTCGGTTCGCTCGGTGTGACGGGCAATGCCAAGTTGTCGCAGTTGCAGCTGGGCCAAGGGGCGCTGTCCATCGTCCAGACTTGGCAGGTGTGCGGCAATCCGGCGCTTGACCCGGCGTGGGTGACGGCGTTCAGGGCCGCGCATTCGAACGAACAGCCTTGCAACTGAGACGCGGACCGTCGCCGTCTGCTGGTTGACGAGGGCGGCCCCGTCACGTTTTGGCGACAGCCTTCCCGCATGATGCGGAAGTTCTTGACCGGCGCGGTGCCGAGAGCGCAGGCTTTTGCACGATGAGCAAGACCCGCCCCACGATTGTTGTCGACACGTACGGCGGAAGCGCTGCGCCCCACGGCATCGTGGCTGCTGCTGCGCGAATGGCGCGGCAGGGCGTGGCGCGCGTCGTGCTGGTCGGCGACGTGCCGCGCATGCAGGAGCACTTGAGCCTGCTGCCGTACGACCCGATGACGCTCCGGCTCGTTGCGGCGCCTGCGACCTATCCCCGCGCACCGGGCGACACGCAAGCGCAGGCGCGCGCGGCGCGTCTGGGACTGCCCGTGGCGATGGAATTGCTGCGTTCTGGCGAGGCGGATGCGCTCCTGACAGCGAGCCCGCAAGCGTTGGTGCTGGAACTTGCGGAGACGCATCTGCTGAAGCTGCCCGGTGTGACGGCGGTCGCGGCTGCGGCGGTATTCCCCACGATGCCGCGCGCGTCGGGCGACGACCCGCTGGCGTTGCTGCTTGACGTGTCCGGACGGCGGGTGACTTCCGCCGAAGAACTCGTGGCGTTCGCCGTTCTCGGTTCGACCTACTCGCGCGTCGTGACGGGTGTGCCGCAACCGCACGTGGCGCTGCTGTCGACAGGTTCGGAGCCGACCGACGGTCCGCCGGACGTTGTGGAAGCGCACAAGCAGCTCAAGCGCACGGTTGGCCTGAAGTTCATGGGCAACATCACGGCGACGGATCTCGCACGCGGACACGCCGACGTGGTCGTGGCGGACGGTCTTGTCGGGCACACCGTCCGCGGGCTGCTCGAAGGGCTGACGACGCTGACGGTGGAAGCGGCGCGCTACGCGTGGCGGACCAAAGTGACGTGGCAACTGGGTCTGCGCCTTCTGGATCGCGGCGTGGGTATGTTGCGCAAGGTTTCTGAATTCCAGCAGTATGGCGGAGCCCCCGTGCTCGGTTTGCAGGATCTGGTGTTGATTGCAAGCCCGGATTCGGCGGAAGTGGCTTTTGAAAATGCCGTGAAGTTGGCGACCCGCTGCACGCACCGCGACTTGCAGGGGGAACTCGCCGCCGCGATTGCTCGCCTGGACGGAAACCACGATGCCTGAGCGCAAACCCGAGGTGGTCTACCGCTGGGACCTCGACAAGACCTATCTCCAGACGGAATTCTCGACCGTGCGCGGGCTCCTGCAAGCCGCGGTCGAGGGCGCTCACCGCAAACGGGCGATCCCCGGCGTGCGCGCGCTCCTGCGTGGTCTGTCGCAGTCCCAAGAGACGCGCGTTGTTGTCGTTTCCGGCAGCCCGACCTGGATCCGTGGGCGCCTGGAAAAAATGTTCCAGCTTCACGGCATTCGCTGCGATCGCCTGGTGCTCAAGGACTTTGGCAGCGCGCTCAAGCGCGGGCGATTCTCCGCCATCAAATCGCAAGTGCCCTACAAGCTGCTCGCCCACTTGGAAACGCGGCTGTGGCTGCAAGGCCGCGGGGAAGCGGTGGGAGAAATCTGCTTTGGCGATGACGCCGAGGTTGACGCGCTCATTTACTGCCTCTACAGCGACGTCTGCACCGGGCGCGTCGGTGGCCCGCGCTTGGCGCGAATCCTGAAGGCATGCGGCGCGTACGACGACGAAATCGCAGCAGTTCTGGGGCGCCTCCCGCTTCTGGGGCGCGACGACCCGGTGCAGCGGATCTTCATTCATCTGGAAGGTAATTCGCCGCCAGCGCGCTTTGGTGCCTATCGCGGACGCGTGCTTGCGACGTTCAACGCGCTGCAAATCGCCGTCAACTTGGCCGACGCGCAGCTCTGCGACGACTCGGTTGTCATCGCCGTTGCGGAGTCGCTGGTCAAAGAGGCGCGCGTGGACGCCCAGGACCTCGCGGGTACGCTCGAAGACGCCGTCCGCCGTGGCCTTTGCCGCCGCGACTATGCCGTTCAAGTTGTGCAGACGCTGCTTCCGCGTTCCGCGGCTTTCGACGTCGGCTTCACCAAGCCATTTGCTGCGCGCGTGGTCGAACGTCTGTCCGCGCCGGTCCGTCCGCAACAGCGCCCCGTGCTGGAGCCATTGCCGTATGAGCAGCTCTTCGAGGCCGAGCAGGCCTTTGCCCGTGCCCGCAAGCTTGCCCGACACACCGCGAACCGGATTCCAGGACTCGCTGAATTCTTGAGCCCGCCGCAGGACGATTAGCCGACCATGACCAAATCTTCGCCGTTCCTTTTTCTCGCCGCGATTCTGGGCGCGCTGGCCGTCGTGCTGGGAGCGTTTGGCGCGCATGCGCTCAAGGATCGTATGACGCCGTACGAGCTCGGTATTTACGAAACCGCTGTGCGCTACCTCTTTTACCACGTGTTTGCGTTGGTCAGCGTGTACGTGCTTGGCGCCTTGGCACAGAGCCGAGGCGCGCCGCCGCCGAAAGCGTTGCGGACGTCCGGTTGGGCGTTTGTCATAGGAATCGCGCTATTTTGCGGCAGTTTAATGGCGATTGTCGCAACCGGAACGCGGCAATTTGGCCTGATGACGCCGTTTGGCGGCGTGGCGTTTATCGTAGGTTGGCTGACGTTGGCGCGGGCGGCGTGGGTGTTGCGCTAAAACACCACTCCAACAACACCGGGTCGGCCTTCGTCAGTGCTGCGGCGGGCTAGAAAACTGCGCCGACCGTAACCTGACCAAAAGCGCTCAGGTCCGTGTTCTGCCCCTGAAAGCCCAAATTTACGCCCAGGTACGGCAAGCCCAAGGACACGCGCGCGGCGCCGAAGACGCCGTAGATTCCCGTTGTGCCGAAGTTCTTCTGCACGCCGCCGAACGCACCACCGATGACGCGGAAGAACGGCACGGAGACGATCGAGTAGCGCACTTCCAGATTCGCGGCCGGATTGAAGGACGCAAACGACGGCAGGTCAAAACGCACGCCGAAGCCTATCTTCGAAAAGATGTCGTCGATGCCGAGCTCCAGCGTCGCGCCGTAGTCGGTGCCAGCTTGGCCGGGAAAGCCGTGGTACGTGTGCGTACCGATGCCGCCATAGATCGCGCCGATGCCGGGAATGGCGAACGCGGGTAGGGCAAACAAACTCGTCAAAAGGGCGAAGAGCACGATGATGCGACGCATGGGAAACCTCCAATTTCTCAGTACCAGAAGCGCGCGTTCACCGCAAGAAATGTTCGACCCGGCGGTGACCGTGGCGAATGGCCTCGAAATCGGCCGGTGCGCGTTTGAGCGCGTGGTGTGCGGCGTCAAGCGCGGCGAATGGCGACAAATCCTGAGCAGCGAGCGCATCGACCACCGCGGCGATCGCGTCTTCAAGCGTTCCGGACGGTGGCAAAGCGAAAGCCGTGCGTAGCCCCGTCACGGCGCGGTGGGCAACGTCCAGTTTGCCCTCGATGCTGTGACCGGCGATGTGCGGTGTCACGAGGTCCGCGGTTTCCAGCAGCTCCGTGCGGGGCTTGGGCTCGCCCTCAAACGTGTCCACGGCCAGACCGCGCAACTGTCCCGAACGGCGCAGCGCCGCGGCCGCGCCTTCATCCAACACGCCGCCCCGCGCCGCATTCAGCACCACCGCGTCGGTCAAGTGCTGCAGACGACTGAACGACAACAAGTTCGTCGTCGCGTGCGGTCCATTTTCCACCTTGGGCACGTGCAGGGACACCGCGCCCCAGGGACCGTCGCGCAGCGCCTCGTCCAGGGTCAGCTTGCTGAACGCGCCTTCGCGCTCGCCGCGCGGCGGATCGCAAGCCGTCACCTGGAACCCGTTCTCCAGAAGCAGTTTCGTCACCGCTGTGCCCACAGCACCAACGCCGACGACCAGTACGCGTGGATTCTGAGGCGGTAAACGACGGAGCGCCCACAGCACCCAATCCGCGACTGCGCGGGCATTGCCGCCGTGTCCCGTGTGCAGCGCCACGTTGTGGTTCGCTAGCGCCGCGGCGTCCACATGATCCGTGCCCGATGAAAGTGTCGCCACCGACCGCAGCCGCGGCAGCGCCGACACCAGCTCCGCGCCAACGCGCGTCGCCGTTCGCAGCAAAAGCGCGTCAGCGTCGTGGACACGTGCCGTGTGCGCCGTCAGTTCGCGCGGGGCAAAAGGCAACAGCTCAAAGCCGTCCAGCCAGTGCAGTGGCAGCGCGTTGGCGTGCCCGGACAGCACCGCCGTGTCCACCAGTAGCCTTGGCATCTACGCGGGCTCCGGCGTGTCCGCCAGCTGCAGCAAGTGCTGCCATTCACCGTCGGTGAGCGGGATGACCGACAGCCGGTTCTCGCGGATCAGCTTGATCTCCGCCAGCGGCCCACCTTTGGCGTGTTCTTCGCGCATCGTCTGCAGCGTCACGGGCTGTCGCAGCGCCATGACGGGCGCGACCTTGACGGCGGACCAACGCAAGTCCTCCGTCGTCGGATCCTGAAACGCCGTTTCCACCACTTGCGCGATGCCCACCGCTTCTTTGCCGATGTTCGAGTGGTAAATCAGCACCCGATCGCCGCGTTCCATGGCCCGCATGTTGTTGCGCGCCGTGTAGTTGCGCACGCCATCCCAGGTCGCGACGCCGTCACGCAGCAGATTCTGCCAGGAAAAAGTGTCGGGTTCCGTCTTCATCAACCAATAGCGCATCGTGTTCCTCTGGACCTGAAGCCGCGCGACGGTACGGCGTGGACGGGCAGCGCGCAAGGGCGCACTGCGTGACACGTGGGTAAAATCCCCGAAATCATGCGAAAAAGTTGCGATTGCGGCGAGCGGCGGAAGCCGTTATCCTGCCGACTCGGGGTCTGTCCGCGCTCACTTGCAGGATCGTTCATGCGCTTGTTTCCACTTTCTGCGCCGCGACTCGTTTGGGTAGGCCTGCTCGTCGCGCTGGCGGCCGCGGCGTGTAGCACTTCCACTGGCAGTACCGGCGGCGGCTTCACCCTCCCCGACGTCAAGGTCGACACGGGCAAATCGGGCAGCGACAGCGAGGGATCGGAAGCGATCGTTGGCACGGATGGCGATGTCATCACGCTCAAAGACGCGTGCGTGGACCCGGAGAATTGCCTCCCCGACGGCACCGAGGGCGAGACGGATCAGGATGTCCAAAACGGCGGCGACAACGGCCCCGTTGACACCGGATCGACCTACACCGGTCCTGCGTGCACCAAGAATTCCGTCTGCGCCGGCTTGCCGGACACGCCGTACTGCGCAATCTCCAAGAACCAGTGCGTCCAGTGCCTTTTTGACACGAACTGCACGGACCCGCAGAAGTGCGTCGACTTCGCCTGCAAGACCATCTCCTGCACGCCGGGTGAAAAAAAGTGCAACGGCCTGTTCCTGGACATCTGCAACACCACGGGCAACGCCTTTGACACGCAGGCTTGTCCGGATTCCAAGCCGTTCTGCCTGAACGATGACTGCCGCGTGTGCGACGCGGGCAAGTTGTACTGCGCGAAGTCGGACCCGTCGGTCATCAACTTTGACGTCGTCATGAAGTGCAGCACGGATGGCGAATCGACAAGCGTCATCCACCAGTGCGCGGAAGGCCAGCAGTGCATGAACAACTCCTGCATGGTGTGCGTGCCTGGCTCGAAGTCGTGCGAAAACGGCGCGGCGGTCGAGTGCAAAGCAGACGGCTCCGGCTGGACCGTCACCAAGGACTGCGCGGGCAACGGCTGGGCGTGCGTCGGCGGCTTGTGCACGGACCCGTGCGCGGGTGACATCAAGGCCAACACCAACGTGGGCTGCGACTACTTCGCGGTCGACCTCGACAACGTCTACATTCCCGACGGCAAGGGCGGCTACTTCGACGCGCAGAACGCGCAGTTCTCGGTCATCGTGTCCAACACCAAGCCGGCGCCGGCGACCGTGACGGTCATGGCGACGGACGACACGGGGCTGAAGCACGAGTCGAAGTATACGGTGCAGGGCAATGGCCTGAAGATTCTCAATCTGCCCGACCCGCTGTGGAAGATTAAGCCGCTGAATCAGGATGGTACGGGCGTCACCAAGAACGTGTACCGCATCAAGTCGAACCAGCCCATCGTGGCGTATCAGTTCAACCCGCTGCAGGATGTCGGCGTGTTTTCCAACGACGCGTCGCTGCTTTTGCCGTCCAATGGCTTGGGCCAGGAATACTGGGTGATGACCCGTGAGCAGTCCGTGGACGCGCTGAAAAGCTATTTCACCATCGTGGCGACGTCGGGCGGAACGACCAAGACGCACGTGACCATCGTGCTCTCTGCGCCGTCGGCGGCCGGTCCGAATCTGCCGGCGAAGAACGCGGGCGAAACGATGGAGCTGGATCTGGCCGAAGGCGAAGTGCTGAACGTCGAGAGTAACCAGATCGGCGCGGACATGACCGGCACGTGGATCAAGGCGGACAAGCCGATCGCTGTTTTTGGCGGCTCTGAAGCGTCCAACTCGCCGAATACCGACCACTGCATCAATGGCACGTGTCAGTTCCAGGGATGGGCATGCAAGTCCAACGCGGATTGCCCGACGACGTGCTGCAGCGACCACATGGAAGAGCAACTCTTTCCGATCTCGTCGTGGGGCACGAGCTATCTGGCGACCAAGGTGCAAAAGCGCGGTCAGGAAAAAGACGCGTGGCGCATTCTGGCCTCGCAGGACGGCACCACGGTGACGACCGATCCGCCGCAAGGTGCGATTCCTGTGCTGAACCAAGGGCAGTGGTACGAGTTTGAGTCCGATCAGGACTTCCTCATCAAGTCGGACAAGCCGGTGCTGGTGGGGCAGTTCATGGCGTCGTCGTTCGCGCCGGGTCCGAACGTGGACACGTGCACAGGCACGGCGGTCGGGCAAAAAGTCTGCGCGTACACGTGGAACGTGAAGGATTATCCGTGGACCTGCAGCAAGAACGCCGATTGCCCCAACATTGCCGAACCAGGCGACGCGCTCATCGGCGATCCGGACTTCTCGTTGTCGGTGTCGACCGACCGGTTTCTGGACGACTACGTCTTTCTTGTGCCCAGCAACTACAAGGCGAACTACATCAACGTGATGGCACCGACGGGCGCGACCGCGACCTTGGACGGCGTTGCGCTCACCGGCTTCACGCAGTTTGTTCCGGGTTGGTCGGTGCTGCGTACGCCGATCGCGCCGGGATCGCACGCGCTGAAGTCGCCGCAGAAAGTGGGGCTGTTGGTGTACGGCTGGGCGGATTTTGTGAGCTACAGCTATCCGGGCGGCGCGTCGTTGAAGTGATGGCGATGGGCGGGTTTGCGCCTTCACCACATTCACGGCGAAATGAGCAAGATTTGGGCGGCTCCCGTCGCTGAAGCGCCGGGACCGGGTCTCCAATCGCAAACGTCGGACGTTTGCGATCGAGCCGCGATGCGCGCCTCGGCGCGTTGCGTTGGGCCCCTGCCGCGGCTGGGCGTGGGGCTCCAGTTGTCGGCGTGGACACCGCGCGTTCGAAGCCGGCCCACTGGCCGATCGGCTTTGAGGTCAGCTCAAATTTTCCGACAACACCACCTGATTCGCTGCCGCCGGATCCAGTGCCAGCCGCGCCAGCGCCCCCGCCAGCCGCGCGTCCGTCGTGGATTTGTAGCGATCCCGCAGCGTTTTTGCGCCCAACGCGCCCAGGACCCCCAGCACGCCGTCGAGCGCCGTGCCGGCAAACGCCTCACTCGGTCGCTCTTCATCGCGCTGACCCGTGATGATGCTCGGTCGCGCAATCGTCCACGGCACGCCCGCAGCGCGCACCGCTTCCTCGGCCTTCCAACGCCACTGCAGGTACGCGCCCTGCGCTTTGGGACCGGCGCCCAGCGACGACAAATAGACCACGCGGGTGACTGTGCCCGCTTTTGCGCTCGCGTCAGCCAGCAATTTGGGCAGCGCGAAGTCGACCGCCTCGTAGCTGTTCGCGGCCTCGCCTTGGGCCTTCATGCGCGAGCGGGTCGTACCCACACAGCAGAACGCCAGATCAACTTGCAGCCGCTGCAGCGTCGCCGTCATCGCGGTCAGATCCCACGGCGTCGTGTCCACTTCCGCGCCCAGCGCCGAGAAACTTTCCCGCCACTTCGCCAAATCGCGCGAATCCGGGCGCACGTGGGCAATCGTCGTGATGCCGCGCTTGCGCAAGTCGGCGACGAGCGCCTTCCCCGTGAAACCCGTCGCGCCGGTTACAAATGCTACGGTCATGAAAACTCCTACTTGTTGCACATCGTCAGCACGCTCGGCACGTCCGTCGGACTCGGCTGGCCCGGCGGTCCCTGCAGACGCACCGGCCACACGCCGTAGCGGGCGAGTTGCGGGTTCTTGCCATAAAACGCGCAGGTCTGGTGCACGTTGTGGTCGAAGTCCTTGCCGCGCCTCAGGATGACGACCGCGGTGTTGTCGGCCCACGCGAGCGCAAATTGCTGCGGATCGAGCGGCCGTACCTGCAGCCAGTCCGCCTGACGCTGCGTGAGCACGGCGATGTTGTTCTGCGCCAGAAGCTGCTCCGCGCTGGGCGCGTGCACCTGAATCGCCTGACTATCCAGCGCCCACTGCCGACCTGCCATCAGCATGCGACCGTCGGTCGACGGCATCTGCCGACCGTTCAACCACCACGCCAGCCAGCCGCCCCACGGGTCGGGGTTGAACAGGCGCCCGTGTAGATCGCTCTCGACGAGAAACGGCGTTGCCGCAACGGGGAAGTTCTTCTGCACCCAGTCGTTCTCCGGCCACACTTGCGGCACGCGACCGATCGTCCACCAGACACTCGCCGCGACGATGAATGCCAACAACGTGCGAACCGCGGCTGGCAGCGCAATGCGCGCCTCGCGGAACACGAAAAGGAGCGGCAACCACGTGAAGAAGGTCATACGCCGCGTGTGGAGGCTCTCGACGCTGGCGAGCAGCGCGGGCAGGGCGTTGGGAAACGCGGGCGACAGGCTTTTGCGGCGGATGAATGCGACGGCGATGACGGTCACAAGCAGCACGGCCAACGTGACGGGGACCCACGGCTGGATGCGCCAGACATCGGGAGCCCACGTCGGCGCCCACTCCTCTACAAGACCTTCCGCCACACGCGGCGAGCGCAGCGCGTACGGAATCAACCGCCAGCCGCACGGCTGCAGGAACACGGCGATGCCGGCAATCGCCGTTCGGGCGATCCACGGGCGATCCCACGGCGATTGACCGCTGCGCCAGCGCGTCCACGTGAGCCCCAGCGTGTGGAGTCCAATGAACGCCGGCGCGATGATCTGCGACGAGTGCGCTTGCGCCCAGACGATCAACAGCGCGGCAAACGCGAACCAGCGCCGCCTCGTCCACGGCGCCGCTTCCGCCAGCACGATGCCAAGCGTCACCAGCGCGAAGATCCAGCCGAGCACGTGCGGACGCGCTGCCGCGTGCGGCTGCGTGACGAGCCACCAGATCGCCGTCGCCACCAGCGCCGCGGACCAACGCTGCGTCGCTTTCTGCACGATGTGCACGACCAGATACGCGGTCAGCGCGATCAGCGCACCGCGGACTAAACGCAGCCCGGCAAATCCCAGCACGTTCATGACGCCTGCGAGCACGACTTGTGACAGCCACTCGTGCTGCATGTCGCCGCCGCGATCATTCCAGATCAGCGGATCCGGCGTCGGCAGGAGCGTCCCGTGCGCCAGCATCCAGCGGCCGATCGACAGGTGCATCCACTCGTCACCTTCTTTCAACGGCCCCAAATTGCGCGCAAAAACGCCGATGACGAGCGCCCAAACGCCGAGGCGCGCAAGGCGTTCTGGCCAATTCAGCTCTTGCGGGTCACTGGATGGCACCGGCATCTCGCAGCGCCGCTATCGCCGCGTCGTCGTAGCCAAAATCCGCGAGGACCGCGGCGGTGTCGTAGCCGCATTCCACGGACGTCCGCGTGTAGGCGGCGGGCGTCGCGGAAAAATGCACGGGCGATGCGACTTGCCGATGCACGCGGCCGTCTTCATCCGGTACAGCCACGACCATGTTGCGCGCCACCAACTGCGGGTGCTGCACGGCTTCACGCGGCGTCAGCACAGGCTCGACACAGCAGGGCACGTCGGCAAAGATTTCCCGCCACTCCGCTTGGGTGCGCGTGGCCAGAATCGCGGCGAGTTTGCTTTTGAGCGTCGCAATTTCCGTCGGCGTGCTGGCATCCACGTTTTCAAGATCTGGAGCGCCGATCGCGGCACAGAACATCGACCAGAATTTTGGTTCCAGCGCGCCCATGGCCAGATAACGGCCGTCTGCCGTCGCGTAGTAATCGTAGACGCCGCCGCCGTTGAGCGGTTCCGTCGCCGGTCCGGCATCGTGGTCGCCCTCCAGCGCGGCGGACACACTCAGCAGGTTCATCCACAGCGCGCCATCGGCCATCGAGACGTCGACAAACTGCCCTTCGCCCGTCTGCAGCCGGTGCACGACGGCAGCCAGAATGCCCGCCACCGCGCCAAAAGTACCGCCGCCAAAGTCGCCCGGCAGCGCGGCGTTCGGCGTCGGACCGTGCCCCGCGCGCCCTGTGTGATGGGCTACGCCCGCCGTCGCGAGGAAGTCGATGTCGTGACCTGGACGATCGCGCCACGGTCCAGTTTGCCCGTACGAGCTGATCGCGCACCAGATCAGCCGCGGCTGCAGCACCCGCAGCGACGCGTAGCCCATCCCCAAGCGATCCAGCACACCGGGGCGAAACTGCTCGACGATCACGTCGTACTCGGCGATCAACTTGCGCACGACATCCAGCGCGCCGGGCGCCTTCAAGTTCAACGAGATTGAGCGCTTGTTGCGGTTCACCGCGCGCCACGCTGCGCCCTTCTCGCCTGAATCGAGGGGCGGCATCCAGCGCAGCAGATCGGGGCGGTCGGGAGCTTCGACGCGCAGCACGTCGGCGCCGTTGTCGGCTAGCCACTGTGTGGCCAGGGGACCCGGGTAGAGCGCTGTGAAATCGAGGATTTTGAGACCTGCGAGCGCTCCGGGCATGCGGAAGACCTACTTAGTTTGTGGGGCTGCAATCCGTCGGCGTCCACACGGTCTGATCAATCTTGACCGCGGTGAACGTTGCGCCCATGCACACGGACTTGCCGCCGGTATCGGACTTGCAGCCGTACTTGAGGCCGCTCTCGCCCGCGAACGCGGTCAGGAGGCCGCCCAAGCTCTGCCACTTCTCACCACAAAGCGAGCAATCGCCGACGGGCAGCTTCGACGCGTCCGCGGGGCTGGGCTGCGGTGTAATGCAGACGTCGGAGGACTGACCGGGTGTGGTCTGGCACGTGCAGAGGTGGTCGAGCGCCGCGGCGCTGAACGAGCCCTCGACGACGACGCCGTTGTCGATCGCGCTGCAATCCGTCTTGACGGTCGCTTTCAGCACCACGCCGCGGATCGGAATGGCGTGATCCGCGCCGATCTTCGGCGTCACGTTCTGCAGGTAGCCACAATTCTTTGGATGTTCTTGGGATCCGGCGTAGACGTTCATCGAGCCGACGTCCGACAAATCCAAGCAGCAACCGTTGCGCGGGAAGTGAATCTTGGCCGCGGTCTGCTTCAACAGGCATGGCTTCTTGGTGTCGCCCACGCGCGCGCCGTTCGTCACCTCGACCTCGACATCGTCCTGCGTGAGCGCGGTGATCTTGACGACGAAGTTCAGTTCGTAGTTGTCGATGTCCATCTGCCAGAGGCTGTTGAGCACCGGGATCACCGCAAAGTCGGGATCGCCATCGACGTTGGTCAACTGCAACGTATTAAAGCGGAAAGTGTCGCCCACCTTCAGGCAGTCACAGCCCCCGGCCGCGTACGCTGGATCACAGGCTCCGGCAATCGGCCCGGCGTCGTCGGTCTTGAGCGGAATGTGATTCGCGGCCGAGTTGACGTCGTTCTCACACGCGGTGACGCCGAACACAGATGACAAAAAGACAACCAAAACGAGACTAAAACGCTGCATGAACCCCCATTTGTCGTGACAGCAGCGCTGAGTGGCGCCGAAGCCCGCGACTTCCCCGCCGGGAAGCGTGGCACAGCCGATGGGGCTTCGTCAAAATGTCACCCGCTGGACGTGAAACGTTGGCGCTGGTACTGTCCTCGCGGGGGAACTCGCTACGGCGAGACGAGGGGAATGAAATGGCAAAGTGTTTTGGTGACTTGCGTTTGCGTGCCGCGACTCTCGCGCTGCCGATCCTGAGCCTTGTGGCGCAAAACGCCTACGCGGGCGGCTTTGAAGTGCCCGACAACGGCGCGCAGTCAGTGGGGCGCGGTAACGCGTTTACTGCCAAAGCGGACGACCTGACCGCCTTGGCGCACAATCCGGGCGCCCTGATCAAGTCCAAGGGCGCGAACCTCCTCTACTCGCACAACGTGGTCCACGCGCCGCAGTCGTTTACGCGGCAAGTCTCGAACATGCCGTCCAAGCCGCTGCCGAACCTGCCCGAAGGCGGACGGGCGGATCCGTTCGCGACGCAGTCCAACAAGACGCCGTGGTTCGCGCTCGGCGGCATGCTGGTCGGCAGCTACGATTTTGGCTTGGAGAACTGGACCTTCGCTGCCGGCGTGTACGGTCCGAGCGCCGCCGGTCATCAGGAATGGGACGTCAACGGCGGTCAGCGCTGGATGTTGACGAAGATGGACGCGCTGATGGTGTTCTACAGCCTCGCCGCAGCGTACGGCGTGCCCGACAAGTTCGGCATCGGCGTGACCGCGCAGGTCGTCAGCCAGCCGTCGACGGAAATGAGCCTCGTCGTGGACGGCGACAACGGCAGCCAACTGGCCCCGTACTACAAAGGATCGGAAATTGAGTCGACGCTCAAGCTCTCCGCGCCGCCCACGTTCTCGGCGATCGTCGGTGGCTGGTGGCGCCCCGTGGAAAACATCGAGATCGGCGCGTCGGGCCGCGTGATTCCGGTCAACTTGAACGGCAAAGGCAACTTTACGATCGCGACGACGCCGACGGGCGCCAAGTTCACGGAAGCCCAGTTGACCGTGCTCGGCAGCAGCGCCGCGCTCCAGTTGGTCCTGCCCGCGACCGCGCACGTTGGCATTCGTTACCGCGGCTTGGACAAGGCCGTCGAGTTGGCGGAAGGGGAGACGCCGACCACCAAGCCGCGCCCGGAGCGTTGGGACATCGAACTCGACTTTGCGTATGAGGCGTGGTCGAAGCTGAAAGACTTCAACGTCGATCTGGAAGGTGAGATCCAGCTCTTCGCCAAAGCCAACGCGCAGGACGTCGTCGTCGCCAAACGCTGGAAGGACACGCTGTCGCTCCGCCTGGGCGGTTCGTACAATCTGCCAACCATTCCGGTTGGCTTCATGGCCGGTACGTTCGTCGAGTCGGGCGCTGTGCCGCACAACTACGAGAACCTCGACTTCCCGTCGTACAACCGTTTGGGTGTGAACGCGGGCGTGAAGGTCAAGGCCGGTCCGGTCGACATCATCGCCGCGTACAGCCACATCTTCCAGGAGACCCGCACGGTCGACGAAACCTACGCCAAGGTCTTTCAGCAGCGCCCCGTTGCGCCGTGCCCGGGTGGCTGCAAAGGCTACGACGGCGTTCCCGCCAACGCTGGCACGTTCACGTCGTCGTTTGACATCATCTCGGCGAGCGCGGCCATCAAGTTCTAAGCTGCGTTAGATCTTCGATTGCAAGCGGAATATTCAGCGCCACGTTGGGTTTGTTCCCGCGCGATAACCCGTTTGCCTTCAGGAGTCCTCATGTCCACCTTCCTTCGCCTCTGTGTCGTCGCCTGCCTCGCCCTCCCACTTGCGGCGTGCGGTTCGTCCTGCTGCAACGGCCACAAAGCCAGCCACGATGAAGCGTTCAAGCGCATCAGCGCGGTCGACTTGAACAACAAGCTCATCGCCAAGGAAGCCATCTTCGTATTTGACGAGAACGGCGACGAACGCTTCAGCAAGGGGCACATCCCGACCGCGAAGCACCTGAAGGCCGACGAAGTCTCTGCGACGACGCTTCCCGCCGACAAAGCCGCGTTCCTCGTGTTCTACTGCGGCAGCGACAAGTGCACGGCCTGCCACCACGCCGCGGAAGCCGCCATCGCCTTGGGCTACACGAACGTGTGGATCATGCCGGAAGGTATCAAGGGCTGGGAAGAACAGAAGTTGCCGGTTGAGTAGCGCGCGAAATTCCTGAGCCACATTGGCCCAAACCGCCGGTCGTGTTACAACTGCGCGGCGGAGGGCAAGTGGCGCGCGTTACCTTGCAAAATATTGAAAAGTCGTACGGCGACGTACACGTGGTCAAGCGTCTGAATCTGGACGTGGCCGACGGTGAACTCGTTGTGCTTGTTGGCGCTTCCGGCTGCGGCAAGTCCACGACGCTGCGCATGGTCGCGGGCCTGGAAACCATCACGTCGGGCGAGCTGCAATTCGACGGCAAGGTTGTGAATGACCTGTCGCCGCGGCAGCGCGATATCGCGATGGTCTTCCAGAGTTACGCGCTCTATCCGCACATGACGGTGTTCGAGAACCTCGCGTTTGGTCTGCGTTTGCGCCAGATGCCGCAGGTGGAAATCGACAAGCGCGTGGGTGAAGCGGCGGCGCTGCTCGGTCTGAACGAACTGCTGGCGCGCAAGCCGGCGGCGCTATCGGGCGGTCAGCGCCAACGCGTGGCGATGGGACGCGCGGTGGTGCGTGAGCCCTCGGCGTTTCTGTTTGACGAGCCGCTGTCCAATCTGGACGCGAAACTGCGCGTGCAGATGCGGCTGGAAATCGCCAAGCTCCATCAGCGCTTGGGCGCGACGATGCTGTACGTGACCCACGACCAGGTGGAAGCGATGACGCTGGCGGATCGCATCGCGGTCATGCACGAGGGCGTGCTGCAGCAGTGCGCGTCGCCCAATGAAATCTATGCGACGCCGAGCAATACCTACGTGGCGACGTTTATTGGCTCTCCGGCGATGAACCTGTGGCGCGTGCCGACGGCGCAGCAGACGAGCGCGGAAGTGGCCGTGTTGGGCGTCCGCCCGCAGGACTTGCTGCCGTGCGGTCAAGCGGACGCGACGGTGCAGCTGCGCGTGGAAGTGGTTGAGCCGCTCGGCGCGGACACGTTTGCGTACGGCGAAGCTGTGGATGAGCACGGGCGGTCGCTGTCGGACAAGGCGGCGCTGGCGGACACGGACGTGCACACGCGCGTGCGGGCGGAGTCGGCGAGCGTCGTGCGTCTGGACCCGCACACGGCGGTGCGTCCGGGTGAATTGCTGCCGCTGACGGCGGATCCGGCGCGCATGCACAAGTTTGACCGGACCGGGAATCGCGTGAACTAGAGGCTGGAGAGGGAACCCATGAAGCGTTTGCTGTTGGTGATGGCGGTTTTGTTGGTGGCTGCTTGTGGCAAGAAAGACGCCGCGCAGGCGCCGGTCGCAGAGCCGAGCGGGCAGAAGGCGGAAGCCGTTGCCGCACCGGAAGCCGTGAGCAAGACGGCGGAACCTGCAGCGCCCGTCGCGCCCCAGACCGTGACACTGTGGCACAGCTACCGCGACGATGAACGCAAAGCGCTCGATACGCTCGTCGCCCAGTGGAACAAGCTGCAGCCCGGCGTGCAGATCCAGGCGCTCGCCGTGCCTTTTGACGCCATCATCGACAAATTCCAGGTCGCGACGCCCAACGGCAACGGTCCGGACCTCATCATCATGGCGCACGACAAAATCGGCCTGTGGGCGCGCGATGGCCTTTTGCAGCCGCTGGGCGACTTTGCGTCCAAAGACCGCTTGGGCCGCTTCCTGCCCAACACCGTCAAGCCGCTGGTTTTTGACAAGGCGATCTGGGGCTTGCCGCTCGCGTTCAAGTCCGTCGCGCTGTTCTACAACCGCAAGTTGGTGCCGGAGCCGCCCAAGACGCTGGCGCAGCTGATTGAAGTCGGCAAGGGCTTTACGTCGGAGAAAACGGAGAGCTTCGGTCTCGCGTACGACGCATCCGACCTCTATTTCCACGCGCCCTTCCTTTACGGTGAAGGTGGCAAGGTGTGGGACGAGGAGGCGAAAAAGATCACGATCGACACGCCGGAAGCCATCAAGGCTGCGGAACTCGTGCGCGATTTCTACACGAAGGCCAAGATTCTGCCCAAGGGCGTGAGCGGCTTCGTGGTCACCGCGATGTTCAACGACGGCAAGACGCCGTTCACGATCCAGGGTCCGTGGTTCATCAGCGAGATCGGCAAGGACATCGATTGGGGCGTCGCCGTCCTGCCGGAAATCGAGCCGGGCAAGCCGCTGCGGCCGTATCTCGGTTCGGAAGCCGTGCTGTTGACCAAGCAGTCGAAGGTGCGCGACGCGGCACTGAAGGTCATCGACTACCTGACGAGCGACGAGGCGGCGCTGACACGGCTGGAGCAGGGCCATCAGATGGTCGCCAACGTGAAGATCTACGAGAACCCGCGGTTGCTGGAAAAGCCCGTCGTGCGCGTGTTCCATGCGCAGGCGGAGACGTCCGTGCCGATGCCGACTGCCCTGGAGCCGTCGGTGGCGTGGGCGCCGTACAGCGCGGCGTTGCGGAAAATTATCTTCTCCGGTGCCGATCCCAAGACCGCGCTGGCTGAGGCGCAGGCGACCGCCGATCAGGCCGTCGCGCGCCTGGGCAAGTAGGAGCGCGAGATGGCGCACGCGCCGGTTGTCCCACAGCCAAGTCGGGTGGCCTTCGCAGCGGCGACGCTCGTCGCGGCGGGCATTCTCGTTGCGGCATTGGCGGCGGGACACGGCGCGTTGGCCGAAAGCGCAGAGCAAGCGACGCGTCTTGTGCGTGCGGCGTCTCTGGCCGATGCAGCGGCGCACGCAGCGGCTGCCAATCAAAACGACGCTGCACAGCGCGACGCTGGGATCGCGGAGCTGGCCAAGAAGCACGCGCCGCTGTTTTCCAGCATCGCGGTCATCGCGTCCGGCGGCGCCGATGAATTCGGCATCGAGCGCGGCAGCGGCGTGGTCTTTGCCAGTGAAAAGCTCGACGCGGCCGTCACAACTGCGCTTTTGGAAGCGGCCAAGTCGCGGGCAACGGCGGCCGAAGACGCGCTGCAGAAGAAACAGCCGATGGACGGCGCGCGGCTTCTCGTTGCGCTGCCTGGCGAGACGCAGGCGATTGTCCAGCCGTTTCGCGCCGCGCAAAACAAGCCGGAAATCGGCGGTGCCGTGGCGCTCCTGCTGCGGCCGGTCGACGTGCCCTCCGTGCCGTTGCCGCTGTGGTTCCTGCCGCTGCTGGCCGCGCTTGTCGCGCTCGGCGCGCGGAAGCCGCTTGGTGAGCGTCTCGCGCCGACCGTCGCCTTGGCCGTGAGCGCCGCAGTGGCCATTTTGCTCCTGCCGCCGCTGCCGAGCGCTGGTTCATCAGGCATTCAGCTTCTGGCCGACGGGTGGCTGGTCCCCCACTCCGCGATTGGCGTCGTGAGCGCGGCAGGATCGACGTGGGTGCTCGGCGGCGCGCTGCTGCTGACCGTGCTTCTGGGGCCGACCGTCGCCGGGCTCGCGGCGATTCTGGGCGCGCTTCGCAAAGATCCCGTGCCGTACTTTTACGTCGGTCCGGCGCTCTTCGCGACCGGCGTGTTGGTCTTCGTGCCGTTTGCTGTCGGTGTCGGTCTGTCGTTCACCGGCCCCAGCGGTCAGTTCCTTGGGCTGGCGAATTATCAGGAAGTGGTCGAAACCGCGATGGACCCGCAGTCCGCCACGCACTTCGGTCGCACCTTGGCCATGACCGTCGCGTGGACGCTCACCAACGTCCTGCTCCACGTCACGATTGGTCTGGCGCTCGCGCTCGTGCTCAATCAGCCCAAGCTGCGTGGCCGCGCGTACTACCGCTTGCTGCTGATTGTGCCGTGGGCGGTGCCGAGCTACATCACGGCGCTCACGTGGAAATGGCTCTTCAACACGCAATACGGCCCCATCAACGCGATGCTCGCGCTCTGCGGCGTCGGCCGCGTGGACTGGCTGGGCGACTCCCTCGCCACCAACTTCACCGCCAATTTGCTCACCAACGTCTGGCTCGGCTTTCCGTTCATGATGGTCGTCTCGTTGGGCGCTTTGCAGTCCATTCCCGCCGACCTTTACGAAGCCGCCGACATCGACGGCGCCTCCGCCTGGCAAAAATTCCGTCACGTCACTTGGCCGCTTTTGCGCCCCGCGCTCTTCCCGGCCGTCATCATGGGCGTGATTTGGACGTTCAACGCGTTCAACGTCATCTACCTGGTCAGCGGTGGCGGTCCGGATCACAAGACGGACATCCTCATCACGGAAGCCTACTTCGCGTTCTCGGTGCTGCGCCGTCACGGCTTGGCGGCCGCGTACAGCGTGCTGATTTTCCTGCTGCTTCTGGGCTACACGCTCGTCACGCAGCGCCGGTCCAAGGCGACTGAGGCGGTGAACGGATGAGCGCGACGAAGAAAGGTTTTCCGCCTTGGGCCCTGCATTTCCTGCTCGTGCCCATCACCGTGGCGACGCTCTATCCGGCGCTGTACGTCATCAAGTTGGCGCTGAGCGGCACGGGCGGCGCGTCGGCATCGCCTTGGCCGTGGCCGGAGACCTTTTCGCTCGATGCGTTCTCCGCGGTTGTCGGCCATAAAGGCAGCGATGGCTCGTGGCTTTTCGGCCGTCAGCTTGCCAACTCGCTCATCGTATCGCTCTCGACCACGGCGCTCGGCATCACGCTCGCCTGCACCGCTGCGTACGGCTTCGCCCGCTTCGAATTCCCCGGTCGCCGCGCCGGCATGCTTGGCTTTCTGGCCACGCAAATGTTTCCGGGCATCCTGACGATGATTCCGCTTTACGTGCTCATGCAGAAGCTGAACCTGCTCGATTCCATGCTGGGGCTGATTCTCGTGTACGCGACGACGACCGTGCCGTTTTGCACCTGGACGCTCAAAGGCTACTTCGACACGTTGCCCAAGGAAATTGAAGAGTCCGCCATCATCGACGGCGCGACGCGCTTGCAGATCTTCTGGCGCATCATTCTGCCGCTGTCCGCTCCCGCCATCGCGGTGACCGCTCTCTTCTCCTTCATGACTGCGTGGAACGAGTTTGTCCTCGCTTACACTTTCCTTTCGCGCGAGGCGGCTTACACGTTGCCCGTGCAAATTCGTGGCTACGTGGGCGACAAGGACGTACAGTGGGCGTTGTTCGCGGCGGCCTCGCTCGTCGTGTCCGCGCCCGTGATGGCGCTCTTTTATTCGCTGGAAAAGCAGCTCGTGGGCGGTCTGACGGCCGGCGGCGTCAAAGGCTAGGTGCAGCACGTGACAGATTCTTCCAACACGCATTACGCTGGCCAGGACCTGGAAGCGCTGGCGGATCTGCCCCGTTACACTGGCTGGATTCTGGAGCAATTTCAGGATGAACTGCGCGGTCATGTGATTGAGGTCGGTGCCGGCATCGGCAATGTGGCGATCCGCTACGTCGACCGCGTGGAGAGTCTGCTCCTTGTCGAGCCGGCTGCGAACCTCTGCGAAAAACTGCGGATCCGCACCGTGGGTCTGAAGAACGTGGTCATCGCTGAGGCGTTGCTGCACGACGTTGCGCCGGAGCTCGTTGCCAAGCCTTTTGACGCTGCGCTGATGGTGAACGTGCTGGAGCACATTCCGGACGACGTCGCGGTTCTGACCCGACTTTATGAAGTGTTGAAGCCCGGCGGGGCGCTCTGCATCTTTGTGCCCGCGGTGCCGGAGATTTACGGGTCGCTCGATGCGATTGTCGACCACGTCCGGCGTTACCGGCGCGCGGAATTGCAGGGCAAGCTGGAACAAGCGGGCTTTGTCGTGAAGCGTCTGAGTTATCTGGATACGCTGGGAATCGTGCCTTGGGTCGTCGCCGGCAAGATCCTGAAGCGCAAGAAGTACGACGCGCTCGGCGCCCAGGCGTATGACCGCGTCGGCGTGCCGGTGACGCGTGCGCTTGAAGCCGCGCTGAACCGGGTGCTGCCGCGGACGCCGATTGGCAAGAGCTTGGTGGCAGTCGCGGTCAAACCGGGTTAGCCCAAAAAGGTCCTCGTGTGCAAGCAGATGTTGCTGGTTCTTGGGTTGGTGCTCGCGGCGTGCAGTGATCCGGCCGTGCCGACGCCGCAAGCGCAGTTCACCAGTGGCGCGGACGACGCGGACACGGCCGCTGGGCTTGACGACACAGCGCTGGCTGAGGACGTCACTACCGACGTGTGGGTGGAGCCCGCGGACCTGCCAGTGCTCGCTGACGCGCCGGTTGCAGACGACGTTGCCGACAGCGCGACGCCTGAAGACGTCTTCGTATTGCCCGATGTGTTGCCGCCGCTCGACGTTCCGGTTGTCGCGGACGTGCCCACGACGCCCGATAGCGTCATGCCGCCGGACGTGGCGCCACCGGTCGACATCGTCGCGCTGCCCGACGTGCAACTCGCGGTCTGTGGCGATGGCGTCTGCACGCCAGGGCTCGAAAGCGAGGCGAACTGCGCCGCCGATTGCGCGCCGCCGACGTGGGCCGGATGTGCAGCGATTCCGTGCAGCGGCGCCCTCGCGACCTGCAAGGCCAGCAGCGGCTGTGCCAACGTCCTCGCTTGCGCCGCCTCCTGCACCACGGCGTCGTGCGTCCAGGCGTGCGCGACTTCGATCAGCTACAACACGCTCAGCGGTTGGCTCAAACCCGTCGTCACGTGCGCGATCAACGCTGGCTGCCTTGGCAGTTTTGACCCAGGACCCGGCGGCGGCCCCAACTCCTGTGGCAACGGCGCGTGCGACGGCGGCGAGACGCATCTGACGTGCCCCAAGGACTGCGGCTTTCCTGTATCCGCCAATGAGCAGTGTCAGGTGCAGAACTGCCCGAACTCGTACGCGGCCTGCGCCGGTGACAAGGCGTGTGTCGCGGCCGCCACTTGCTACAACCAATACGGCAATGTCTGGGGCTGCGCGAGCACGAATCAGGCCGCGTACGCGCTCAACACGCTCATCCAGTGCATTTACAGCCAGTGCAAGTAGCTGGACGATTCACGAGTCCACATGCTGCATACGCCGATTCCGACCGCTGCACGGGTTGCTTCCTCGCGACGATTTCCGGTTGAATCGTTCCGGTCAGGCGAAGGCGCCCTTACGGCGTCCCTTCTGACTTCGCGAACGCGATGAACCAACGAATCCAGCTGACCGGCACGGAGAACCGCGCTTCCATTGTCGAGCCGTTGAGGCCCACGCCCCAAGTGGGCGACTCCTCGATCGCCGCCAACTGCTTCAATTGCGGCGCCAGCTTTGGCGGCACAAACTCTTGAACCGCCTGCAGCAGCGGCGCCACATGCAAGTAGAAGAGCTGCGACGCGTGCGCCGGTGCCGCCGCCAGTGCGCGCTTGTACGTCGTGAGGTTGGCCAGCCCGTCCGACTGCCCCGCCGCCACGCGCCGCGCCTGTTGCAGCGCATTGGGGCCCATCGCCAGCAGCACCGCGTTCGGCAGGACGCACAGCGCGGCATTGTACTCGTTGCCCAGCAGCGCCTGCGCGATGCGGACCCGCGGATCCGGGAACGCCTTCCAGTCCACCGCCAGCGTCAGCGTGTCGCAGTGGAGCGTGCCTTCATCGAGCACGCTCTGCGTCAGCTTCACCGTCGGCGGCAACTTCGCCGTGAGCGCCGCCAGCACGGGCTTGAAGCTGTCCTCCTTCAGCGCCTGCCGCAGGATCCGATAGCCCTCTCCCGTGTCCACGTCGGCTCCCTTGGGCGCTGCCTTGCCTTTGCCCTTGGCTGCTTTCTTGGGCTTCTTGCCTTTGAGCTCGGCGTCGGCCTTCTTTTTGTCCTGCGCCTCCGCGTAGTCAATCATCACGGAAAACAGCTGCCGCGCGAGGCGCGAACCTGTGGAGACGGCCAACTTGCCGTCCTTGTAGCCACTCACCGCCAGCAGGCCAAACGCCGCATCGCCGTCGACAAAGAATGCAAACGCACCGTCGCCCTTTGCCTGGTCCATCATCGCGTTGTAGTCGGCCATCGTCGCCAAGGCGCCGGGCTTATCCAGATTCAGTAGCGAGCCGACAAACGACAGCGTCTGGCCAAAGAACGCGCGCTTGGCCGCCTGATCCTCGTTGGCCAGAATCACCGCGTAGCTCGACTTGGGCAGATACGCCGCCACCGGCGCCACTTCGCGACCGCGTCCCGCCGTCAGCAACTGCTCCAACGACGTGCTGGGCACAGCCGTCGCGCGGTAGCCGAGGACCGCCTGTCCGCCACGCAGGTCGACGAAAATCTCCAGCGCGTCCATCTCCTCGGCGAACTTGCGCAGCATGCCGACGTACAAGTCGAGTACGCCCTTCATCGTGTCGTGGCTGACTTCACCGGCCGACTTGGCCGCCGCGTCGGTCATGATGTCGTCGAGTTTGGCAAAGCCCGCCTGGACTTCGGGCTCGTACGCGTGCACGGCGTTGCGGACGTCAACGCCAATGGAGAGGAGGCCAGGACCTTTGTTGGCCAGCACGCCGCTGCCGAGCCACGTCTGCACCTTGGCGAACCGCGCGGGGTCCAGCGCGAAAATCGCATAGCCCGGCACCGTGTCGACGTAGACCGTCTGCGGTCCAACCTGCAGCACCAGCGTGTGACCTTGGCCCGCGCCGACGTTGCCCGCTGCGTCCGCGAACTGGATGACGTCCTTCACGGGTATGGCGAGCACGCTGCCTTGTTCACGCTTGCCCTGCGGCGCGTCAAACAGAAGTGCGCGGATCGGCCGGGTCGTGTCCAGCCAGGCGGCGTCCTTGAAGCCGAACGCGGTCACCGCCTGATTCAACGCAGGAAGCGCCATCGCCGAGGGCTTGACCGGCTTGCCCGTCCATTCCACCACGAGGTCGGCGGCCACAAGGCCGTCCGCGAGGCTCGATATCGACACCCAGGCGAGGAGGTCGTCCGGATCGGCGGCAAAAGCCGACGTGGAAAAGGTCAGGAGGAAAAGGCTGGCAATAGGAGCCAGCAAACGACGAAGGGCAAAGGTCATGGCCGGCTCGCAAGTGCGTGGATTCGCGGTGTGCAAAGGTAGCGGATTGTGTGGGTGGCGGGAAGGGGCGTAACGACGCTCCGCGGTCTGGCCAAACTTTTTTCGCACCTCGCCGCGGCAAAACTTGCGCACGCACGAATACTCATTTGTGCGAGCGATGGGGTTCATTTCTCGCGGGGCAAAACTTGACGATCAGTCTATGGACTCGTAGGGTTTGCTCGGTACTGAGGCACGATACAACCAGCAGGAGGGACACATGGCATCGGGGAACGATCTGGCATGGGTTACGGAAGCACGGCGGTTGGCCAAGTTGGCAACCGACCTCAAGTTGAAACTGCCGACCGGTCTGAAGGCCGACCAAATCGGCAAGGACGCGGACCAGACGCAGGCGGAGTTGGACGAGTTGGACTCGATCCGCCGTTCGCTGAGCGCGAAGATCAACGCGAAGGATGCGTCGGTCCGGAAGTTGCGCGACGACATCAAGCGGTTGCGTCTGGGCGTGAAGGCCGAGTACGGCGATAACTCCGACGAATACGAAAAGGTCGGCGGCACGCGGGCGTCCGAGCGCAAGAAGCCTGCTGCGAAGAAAGTAGCGGCCCCGTAGCTTGGACAGAGGCGTCTGTCCGTTGGACACGCACGTCTGTCCAACGGACAGAGCCGTCTGTCCGTCATCCGGTCGCTCCCGTCCAATGGACAGACGCGACAAATTCAAGTCCGGAGCCGTCTGTCCAAGCTTTAGGTGCGCTTGTCCGAACTCTTGGCGTGTCTGTCCAAGCTCTCGGCGTCTCTGTCCGAGCAAACCTTCCTCGCAGAGTTACAAAGGCGCCGGGCCAAGAAGCTCGGCGCGTGGACACCGGCAGTGGACAAGCTCGCGCGCGACGTGTGGCGCGAGTACGGCCAACCGGCCAAGGCGCGGCAGTACGAGCGCGTGCGGCTGGAGGCGGAGGGGGCGCGGCTGGTGGAAGAGGCTTATGGCCTGACCGAAGCGGAAGTGCGCCTCTTGTGGGAGACCGCGCCGCCGCGGATGCCGGCGTCGCCACCGGAGTGGCTGAAAGTGGCCGGGCAGGGCGGGGTGGTGCCAGCTTAACCACGACCGCAGCAAACCTTGTACTTCCTACCGCTGCCACACGGGCACCGCTCATTGCGGCCGGGCTTGGCCTCGGCGCGGACTGTGCCTTGCGGTGGCCCTCCGGGGCGGTGCTGCCGCAAGAGGGCGTAGGAGTGGTCGGGTCGCCACGGAACGACCCAGTGGTCCATGAAGGACTTGGGCAGGTAGAGGTCGTCCAGGTCCGCTTGCGCGAGCCAGATACACGAGGCGATCATGAAGGGCAGGTAGTCCGACTGCTTGCAGTCGCCGTTCATCATCGTCGCGCTCGCGTGGGCGATCGATTCAGGCACCGAGTCCGGATCCGGATAGCGCTTGGCCAACTCGCCGCCGAGGATCGCGCACAGACGGTGCACATGCGTCCTGCCCATCTCCAGATGGAACTTGACGGCCCCTTCGTGGTGCTCGATGGTCCTGGTCATCACCTCCGCGAGCGGCGCGTGGATCTCCGCCATCCCGTCGGGCCACTTCGTTTCTGGCTGCTTGGCGAGGATGAGCTTCAGGATTTCAGCGCGAAGCGACCGGTGACGCATGGCCATCGTCAGGAGGCCATACACGGCAGTCAAGTAGTCCTCGAAGGCCTGCGCCTCGCGAAACGCCTGCTTGAAGGCGGGCAAGAGCGGCTTGCCGATGCGACCCACGGCCCACGCCGCGCGCAAAGTGGCGCCCATCACGCCGCCAGACGTCAGGAGGTAAGGAATGGAGACCGGCTTGTTGCCCAACCAGCCATGGTCCTTGCCCGTTTCCGCAAGCACAGTGTAGGCGATGGTGCAGCCCCAGAAGGATTCATGCATCGCTTCCAACGACTTCTCGCAACGTTTTACAGGCATGGTCAGCCAGACGTCCGCCGTGCCGAACATCTCAAAGCAGAACTCCAGCCATGGGCCGATCTGGCAGCCGTACGTGTCCGCCATGACCGGCAACCACGCAACGAGCACCTGCACATCCTCGCGGGTCATGTCGGCGCCCCGCTTGAAGAGCCGCTGGAGAAACTGGGTTTGCCGACTTTGCGGCACGCGCTGCTCGGCGACAGCCTCTCGGTGACGCTGCTTCAGCACACGCACCACCAAACTCGCCACCTGCGTCGCTGGCAGCGGATGCGTGCCCGTTGGGACCATGCCGCGGCCCAGACACGTGACAAACTGCGCATCGCGGGTCACGACCAGCCACGGCCCGTCGTTCTGAAGGTCCAAACCGAGCGCGATCCGGCCGTCGCCGGGCGGCAAGGTCGCCGCAGCCAGCACGCCCGTCAGTAGCGCCGGGTCCTCGTAGAGTTGCAGGGCAAACTCCAGCTCCGCGCCGTCGGTGCGCTCGGCCGCCCGTTCCAAAAAGTGCTGGTGTCGCAACCTCTGATCGGCGTCCAACATGGGAAGTGAGGCCTCCGCAGGTTCGTAGCAATAGGCGTATGTTTACAGTAACCGGCAGCGATCGCCAAGTGCCCGCGGCCGTCGCCTGCCCGCCCTCGCCCGGAAGGGCGAAACGCGCGCACCGAGCCGTTCGAGCCGCACCGCCGTCCGCCTCCGCAAGCGCCGTCGCAGACGTGAGCGTTCCGAAATCAACAAGCGCCCTGACTGGGCGCGCGTTAGGTCTTGGGACCGGGAAAAGCACCCCGAACAAATTTGCGAGAAGCGCGGGCTCAGGGCCATTGCACGCAAGCCTGGCCTAACGGCGCCGTCAAGCAGTGAATCCGACGCGCGCGGCCGCTCGTTCGCTCACTTCAACTCAATCTGCCGCAACAACGTCCGCACCTGCTCGTCAATCGCCGCCAGCTTCACCTGGCCTTCTACAAGCTTCTTGGCCACTTCCGCCTGCTTGGTCGCCGTCGTCGCCAACTGCCCGATCAACTTCTTGCGCAGATCCGCCGCGACCGGACCCAATGGCAGCGAGTCGAGGTTGCCCTGAATGCGCTGTCCGTCCGCGTCCAGAATCTGCTGCTGCCGCGCGAGCGTCTCCTGTTCGCGTTGCAGTTGCGCGCGCTGCTCTTGCGCCGCCAGAAGCTCGCGGATGGGCCCCGCGACCGCGTCCACGAGGTTCTTGCCCTGCAAGTAGTAGCGGAACGCGTCCAGCACTTGCGACGTCAGGCCCATCTCCACCATTTCAATCGGCGTCTCCTGCACCAGCTTGGCCTCGGCCTTGCCCTTGGCGGGAATTTCCACCGGTAGGTAGACGTCCGAGCCCGCACGCACCAGATCCTTGGGCGGATCGGCCAGATCCATGCCGGAAAACAGCGGCAGCTTGATGTACGCGAGGCTCGGCTTGTCGCGGTTGGACTCCAGCTTGACCGTGCGGGTCGCCACGCGCTTGCCCTGAATCGTGATGCGCCCGTCGATGATCTTGGCCAGATGCAGCTGGTCGACGCGCGCGTCCTGTTGCAGGTTCAGCGCGAAGCCGCCTTCCTTGGCGTACGGCACGAAGGCGGTCTCGTCCTTGGCCACGCGACCGATGAAGCCTTCGCCGGCAAACGTGTCGTCGACGTAGAGCGTGATGGGGCCGCCTTCAATCGTGGAATCCTTGCCGTTCTTCAACATGACGGCGCGAAACGGCGACTCGCCGGATTGCGGGTCGCGAAACAGGAAGATGTCCTTGCCATCGATCTTGCGCGAGACGATGTTGATGAGCGCGGCGGAGCGATCCGGTACTGTGATCGGCGTGGTCGCCTCGTACGCGTAGAGCGCGCCGACTTCGCGACCTTGCACCAGGGCCTGGGCTGAGCGCTGCATGGCGTCCCGCCGCGACTGTTCCTGCTGGCGGCGTGCCTGATCCTGCGCCTGCGCGCGTTGTGCCTGCATTCGCGAAGCGTTGGCCATCGCCTGATCGCGCGCGACGACTTCGCCTTCCTCGTCACCCGCGTCCATGAACATCTTGGTCGCTGCCGATGGCGCAAATGCCCCAGCGACGCTCCGCTTCGCCACGGAATCCCGGGCATTGCGGCGGTTACCCTTTACGCGTTCCATTGAGCCGCCGCCAGAACCGCTCGCAGCCTCCAGGCGGACGCCGCCGCCATACTCAGCGGCCGCAGGTGCCGGCGGTGGCGCAGGTGCATAGCCGACGTCTGGCTCAGGCGGTGCTTCGGCGACGTCGGGCAGGCGCGACGACAAATCCGGACGCTCGACGTTATGCGGCGTGTGTAGATTGTACTTGAACGACAGCGGCGACCCGACGACCAGCGTCAGGTTCACGTCATTCCACGGCTCGCCCGACACGTTGTCGACGACCGCCCAGCCTTGCAGTTGAATCCCTTTGCCCGCTTCCACCCACGCGCGGTACGCCGGCCGCCACACCGGCACTTCGTGGATGTAGCTGATGATGAGGTCGTGGCTCTCATCGCCCGCGAGCCGCACCGTCACGCTCACCGGCTTCCAGGCACCATCGGACTTGGAAATGTCCAGCGACTGCTGCAAACCAACGGACAGGGTTTTGTCGCCAATGGTCAGCCGCGTGATCTTGCTCACCGCGATGTTCTGCAGCTGATCCTCGTTGGCCATCAGCGTCAGCATCGGCTCGGAGCTCACCTGCTCACCGCCGGCGTTCACGTAATGCCGCTGCGTCGTTTCCACGCCGACGACGCGCCCGTGCATCGAGCCTTCATCGCTGTCGATCTCGACTTCCGCGCCGCGCAGCACCGCGAGCAGGCCCAGCATTCCCGTCGCGTTCCGCACCTGCGGCGGCAATTCCTGCGCCAAGCGATCGCCCGACCGTTCCACCGGCAGCGACGCCGACGACGGCGTGCCGCCCGACAGATCCAGGACCGACAGCGACTTCAGGACGTCGTTCACCTGATCGGGCCGCACGCGCAGTTCGACTTCCTTGCCGTGCAGCTTGCCGCGCCGCTCAAAATAGCCGACGCCGTTTTGGTAGAGCACGACCTTGGTCACGGGCAATTCGCGCTTGGGTTCGACCATTTGTTGCATGGGAATGCAAGCGGGCAGGCCAAGAGCGAGCAGAGCGAGGCGGCGCATGGGGACTCCAAGTCGCGCGGGCGAGGGCGCGTGCAGTGGAGTGTAAACCTGTGTGGCGTTGTGGGCTACATATCCGAAGCGCCGCGCGAATTGCGCCAGACGATTGCGCCCACACACGCGGCGGTGAAGACCGCGGACCCCAAAAGCGTGGCCAAAATGGGCGTGATGGAACCGTGGGCGCTGTCGTACATCTTGCCGATCACGAGTTCTTGGACGACCGAGCCGGCCGAGCCGATGCCCGAAATGATGCCGGACGCGCGAACCGCACCGCGGCCGCCGCCAACGTCCATCGCGCCCGCGCCGGTCAGAAGCGCGTCGGGGCCGTAAAGCGTGAAGCCGATGAGGCCGATGGACACGGCGAAGCCCGTGACGCTCTGCGCGCCGATGGTGAAGAGGAGCAAAGTGGCCGCGCAGACGCCGAGCACCATGATGAAGCTGACAAGGGCGCGGCGGCCGTGGAACAGCTTGTCCGACAGCCAGCCGGTCGCGACGACGCCGACGATGCCGCAGAGGTCAAAAAGTGTGGAAACGTAGCCGGCGTCGTCGCCCTTCAAGTGCAGGTTCTTCTCGAGGAAGAAGGGTGCCCAGCTCCACAGCGCGTAGCGGATGAACTTCATCCCGAAGTAGGCGAACCCGATCAGGAGGACGGTAGTCCACGTGTTGCGCGACCACTTGGGTGTCGCGTTTCCGCCACTGCTTGCGGGATTCTCGTCGTCGACGATGCCGGGTAAGCCAACGTCTTCGGGGCGATTGCGCTGCCAGAGGAAGACGACGATGCCGACGCCGGCGAGGACCAGAGCGCCCGACCAGAACGCGAAGCGAAAGCCGTGGCGCGGCAACATCCACGCGGCAAACGCGGCCGCGGCGACGCCTCCGACCTGGAAGTTGGTCGCCCACACGCCCATGACCGTGCCGCGCTCCTCGCGCCGGAACCACGCCGCCATCGTGCCGATGCTGTTGGACCAGCCGGTGGCTTGGGCGACGCCGTTGACGAACATCAGCGCGATGAACCAGAGCAGGCTGTCGGTGAAGCCGAACGCGATGCTGCACGCGATGCTGAGCGTGATGCCACCCAGCAACATCTTGCGCGGACCCAAGCGCGGTCCGATGGCGCCGGATGTAAACTGTCCGAGCGTGTAGGCCAGGAGGTAGGCGGCGTAGACCGCGGCGAGGTCGGTTGCTTGCCAGTGCAACTCGCGGCCGATTTCCGCCTTGGCGATGGAGTAGGGGCGACGGCAGAAGTAGTAGCCCGCGTAGCAGAGCCACGTGCTGACGAAGATGCGCCAGCGCCAAGAACGGAGCGCAGGCGGGAGCGGGCTGAGTGTGGAGGCGGCGGTCGTCACGCAGTCGATTCTGAACGAGCATGCGCAAAAGCGACAGCGCCGCGAGGCACACGCGACAAAAACGCCAAAGGCCCCGTGAGGGGCCTTTGAGGCAAGCGATAAAGCTTCAAGGTTCGGGTGCTTGGTGGAGCCAATGGGGATCGAACCCATGACCCCCTGAATGCCATTCAGGTACTCTCCCAGCTGAGCTATGACCCCGATGTACCAGAACCTTGGCCAAGCGCACGCGGCGTTTGACGGCCAAGATGGTAGCAAGGTCACGCTCTCGTTGCAAGAGGCTCATTTCACGCAGCGCACGCGGAAGCTGTTGGTGTTGGTGCTGCCTTCCGACTTGCCTTCGCTGAAATAAACGCTCCAAATTTCGGAGGTTGAGCCGCCTGCGCCGGGCGTTGCCCAGAACCAGTCCGAAGGCGTGTTGGGAAAGATCGTGCTGTTGATGGCGGGGCCGCTGACGGTGCGATCGATGATCGTGCGGAGCTCGACGATGGTGGGGACGCGCCAGTCGGTTTCGCCGTTCACCAAGAGCGCGCCGCAGTAGGTGGGGCCAGCAGGTGACGGGATCGCCGGGCTGAAATCCTGCTGCCACTTGAGTCCGGTCCACGCGTCGATCACGATCCCATTGGCGGCGGTGAACCGCGGCTTGGGTGGCGTGGCCGTGGTGCCGCGCACGCAGCGCACGTGGTTCATCGTCGTCATCTGCGCGGGCTGCTGCGTGCCGATGACAAAACTCACGCTCCACGCGTTGCCGGTGCCGTTCGCCAGAGGCGTCGCGCTCCAATACGCCAGCGTCACGTTGGTCTGCAGCAAGTTTGACGTCGCCGGATTGGACTTGGTGAAGTCGATGAGCGTGTTGAGCTCCGCCAAGGTCGGCAAGCGCCAGTCGGTTTGACCGCCGAGGTTCAACGCGACGCACTTCAGCACGGCGTCGTTCCAGTTGGCCTTGTCGTTCGCCGGGCTGGGCTGTTGCCACGTCAGGCCCGTGGCGTCGTCCGCGACCATGCCGCCGCCGATGTCGGTCAGGCTGGCGAGGGAGAGCGGCGAGGCGCCCCAAACGGGGATGTCGGCCGCGCAGACGGTCCCTGCGCCACTTGGCGTGCTCACGTAACCGGGCGAACACGTGCAAGCGCCGCTGCTACAGACCGCACCGTAGCCGCAAGCAGTGCCGTCAGCCATGTCGGTGTGGAAGCAGCCGTTCTGGCTGAAGTCGCAGATGTCCGCGGTGCAAGGGTTGCTGTCGTCGCAGTCGCTGAGGTTCAAGCCGACGCACGTGCCGGAAGCCGCGCACGTCGCGTTGCCCCAGAGATCGGTGCGCGCAAGTCGCACGTTGCCGTTGACGATGCTGGAGAACGCGAAGCCGTCCATGAGCGCGATCGCTGACGCATCCGCCGCTGCCGTCTGGTGCGTCCAAAGTTGGTTCCCATCGACGTCGGTGCGCATCTGAAAGCTCGGAATTGCGCCGCCCGTCAGCAGAAGCCCGTTGGGGAGCGCGAGCAGCGCCGTGGGTGCGAGCACGCCCGCGTAGCCGCGCGCCCAGAGCAAGGTGCCGTCCAGACTCATGGATGCGATCCCCGTCGCTGTCCCCACCGCGAAGCCATCCGCCTGAACCGCCAACGGCACGACGCTGCCCGCGTTCAGCGTGTCCAGCGCTTGCTCCCAAACGCCATTCCCGGCTTCATCCGTCCGCGCCAGCCAAATCTTCTCCGCGCTGCCCGGCGTCGCGATGGTGCCTGCGACGACACAACCGCCGGGAATCGCCGCCACGCGGTGCGCCACGCGCGCCTTGCCCCCGCCGTTCCAGGTCTTCTGCCACTGCTGATCGCCCGTCAGCGAGGTCTTGATGAGCATCGCGTCTGGCGTCGCCGTGCCGTTGCTCCGCGTCAGTCCGGCGAGCACGTAGCCGTCGTTGACCGCAACAAGTCCGTTGACCCACTCGTCCGCCGACGTGCCCAATTCCGCGAAGACCGTCTGCGTGCCCAACGCGTCGGTGACGAGGAGGAACGGGTTTTCCTGATTGCTGTCCGACGCGACCGATCCCGCCACCGCGTAGCCCGCGCCCGCGTTGACGACCGCCGCGACTTGTCCTGCGTACGAACCGAGGCTGAACGTCTTGTCCCAGAGCACCGCGCCCGTCGCGTCCGTGTGCAGCAAGCGGGCGTTGCCCGGATACGCGCCTTTGGTCGTCGCGGTGACGGTGAACCCGCCGCCGCCGGTGGTGACCGCTGCAACCGCCGAATTGCCGCCGTTGGTGGTGATGACCTTGTCAAAAAGCTTGTCGCCGCCGCCGCCGCACGATCCAGCGTTACACGTCTGCGCGGCGATGCACGCTTGACCATCGCTGCAATCGGAGCCGTTCGCCAGGTCCTTCCACCAGCAGCCCGCCGTGCCCTGGCCGCAGAGGTCGGCGGAGCAGGCGTTGCCGTCTTCGCAGTCGTTGGTGAAGCCGGCGCACGGACCGGAAGCGGCGCAGGTGGCGTTGCCCCAGAGGTCGGTGACTTGGAGCCAGGCGCCGGTGCTGCCTGCCTTGTCGATGGCCCCGCCCGCCAGCCAAAGTCGATTCTCGTGGGCAACGACGGCTCCGCCGAATCCGCTGCCGAACGTGACGCTGTACGTCGTATTGCCCCACGCATCCAAGCGCACCAAGCTCGTGAGGTTTACCCCGCCGACGTCCTGACTGTCACCGGTTGCGGCGAAGCCGTCGCCCACGGCGCTGATACTTCGGAAACCATTTTGCACGACGCTCCACGTGCGGTCCCAGAGCACGTTGCCGTCGTCGTCGACGCGCACGAGCCAGGCGGACTGTCCGTTCGCGCCTTTGCCATACCCGCCAGCGAGGTAACCGCCAGTCGTGGACAATCCGGTGAGGAACGAGTCGTCGCCGTCGCTCGCGCCATAGGTCCGCTGCCACAACGTGTTGCCGTCGTTGTCCAGTCGGGTGATCAGGCCGTCGAGTTGGACGTTGGAATTCGTCCCGATCGCGACGAACCCGCCGTTTGCAGCGCTCACCGAGACGAAATACTGATCGAACTTCGAGGCGACCGTATGCGACCAGCTCACTTTGCCTGCGGCGTCGACGCGCACGACAACGCCGCGCATACCGGGACTTGTCGTGTTGCCGACCGCGACAAAACCATCGCCATCGACAGCGACGTCTGCCAAGAATGCTTCTCCGTTGTTCGAGAACAGCGTGCTCCACACTTGCTTGCCGGCCAAGTCGACTTTCACCAGCCAAGCCTGACTGAGGCCCGGTGTTTCCGAGGCGTTCGTTCCCACGACGACGTACCCATCTGTGACGCCGACGACGCCTTGCGCGGAGCCCGAACCGGGTTTGCCGTAGACGTTATCCCAGACGACGACGCCGTTCTTGTCGGTCTTGCGCACCCAGAAGTCCGATTTGTACGTGTTCGGCGCGAAGTTCGCGTACTTCGCCCCGACAGCGATCGCCCCATCGCTGACCGGCAACACCGCGTTGAAGACATCACCGTTTGCTCCCACGGTCTTCGTCCACAACCCCTCGCTCCCCGTGCACGTCGTCTGCACGCACACGTCGCCCACCGTGCACGCGTTCCCGTCGTCGCACGTCGTGCCGGCTTTCACCACCGTGTTCACGCAGCCCATCGACGCGTTGCAGCTGTCGTTCGTACACACGTTGCCGTCGTCACACGACTTCGTCGCGCCGGTGCAGACGCCGCCCAGGCACGCGTCGTTCTCGGTGCATTTCTTGCCGTCGTCGCACGCCCATCCGTCGACTTTGCTGCTGGCCACACACTTGCCGGTCGCCGAGTCGCACTTTTGCGTCGCGCACGGCAGTTCCTCGCAAGCGACGCCTGCGCACAAATCCGCGTCTGGAGCGTCCATTTCCGCGTCAAACGTGTCTGAAACATCTGCTTCAACGTCAGAAGAAGCTACTTCTGCGTCCAAAGTATCTTCGTTGGCGTCCGAGGAGCCTGTGTCCGCATCCGCGGAATCTTCCACGGCGTCAGAAGAACCTGCTTCTGCGTCCAAAGAAGTTTCTTCTGCGTCCAAAGAAGCGCCGTCGCCTGCCGTGGAATCTATTTTTGTGTCCAAATCTGCGGAATCGACGTCAAAAACCGCCAAATCACCCAAAACCGTGTCAGTGCCTGCGTCCTCGGCATCCAGCGCGTCCACGGCGGCATCGGCGCCTGCGTCGGCGGCGTCGGTGGGAAAGGCGTCCTTGGGCGGCACGGGAATCGTGCACGCGGTCGCAAAAACGGCACAGAGGAAGAGCGCGCGTGCTTGCATTAGAACCGCCCCGCGAGCGCAAAACCGCCCACATTCGGCACCAAGGAGACCTGCGCGTTGCCCGACGTCGCCAGCAGGTACGAGCCCACGCCGACCGTCGCCACGCCCACGCCCAGCAGCGCCCAGCCCGAACTTTGCAGCGTGCCAATCGACTGCGCGCGGCTCGTCGCGTCGTCAAACGTCACGCTGCCGTGGACCACTTGCCCGTCGTAGTTCAGATCCGCGTTGAACTGGCTTTCCTGCATCTTGCCCACGATCAGGAGCACCGCGCCCGTCACCGCGACCACGCCGCCCGCGCTCAGCGTCCAAATGCCTGCCGTGCGTCGCGCATTGGGCTTCTCTTTCGGCGGCGGTAGCGTGAATGTCTTGTTGGGCCTCACCAGCAGTTCCGGCTTCGTCTCGACCGGCTGCGGCTTCTGTTCAACCGGTTCCGGCGGCTTCTCAACCGGCGCCACAACCACGCGTTTCCCCGCCAGCGCGTCCAGCATCGCTTGCGCCTCGGCGCGATCCGGGGCGTTGCCCGGCGCGCGTCCCAAGTATTCTTTCAGCCACGTCGTCGCTTGCTGGTGATCCTCGCTCTCCTTCGCCGCGCGCGCCGCCTTCAGCAGAATCGCCAGCCGATCCTCGCGCAGGCGCCACGCTTCACCGTAGGCCGCCGCTGCCACGCTCCACTCGCCGCGTTTTGCCGACCGATCACCCGCCTGAACCTTTTCATCTGACCGCACGCCGTCGAATTCAGTCAGGTAGACCTTGGCCTTGGCCACGCGCGTCGGATCGGCGTTTTCCATGGCGACAAACTGCCGGTAGTGCTCCTCAGCGCGCTCGCGTTGCCCCGCCGATTGCTCCGCGCGTGCTGCACCGTAGAGGTAATTCGGCTCGGACGCGTCGGTATGCCACGCCTCCAGGTACGCCGCGGCCGCGCGATCCATGTCGCCCGCTTCAAAGGCCTTCGCCGCTTGTTGGGCCAGCGCCACCGCGGTCTTCTTGCCGTCAATCGCCCAGGCAGGCAACGCGAGAGCCACCAACAGCACGATCAGCAGCGCGCGCAAACGCCGCAGAATCCGCAGCGGATTTTCATTCGTTCGCTGCTGGTTGTGCGGCATTGGACTCACGCAGGCAGTCTAGGGCTCGCCGCGCGGCAACGTCAACGGAAGAACGCGGTTGACGTTGCTGCCCCGCTTCCTTACGCTGCAAAGGCGACGTCGCCCCCCAGTCGACTGCAAAGACAATTCAGCATGAGCACCCGCGACGATCAGCCACGGTCCGAGACAGCCATTCGCCCGACGACGGCCGAGGCGATGTCGATTACCGGCAACCATCGCATGACCGGACCGATTGAACGTCGCCACTCGCGTCGCGTGACGGTCGACCTGTTCGTGCAGGAAAACGACGGCGAACGCACGTGGATGCACCCGGCGACCAACCTGAGCGCGTCGGGCATCTTCATCGAGAGCCACTCGTACTCGCTGCGCAACGCGGTGGAACGGCAGTTCATCGACCTGCAGTTTCAGTTGCCCGACAAATCGCCGCCGATTCGAGCGCGTGGGCAAGTTCTGGGCGCGCGCCGAGTCCGCGGATTTTCCCACGGTTTGGCCGTGCGCTTCCTGGAACTGTCTGACGCCGATCGCGACCGTCTGGCGGAATTCGTCTCGCGGCGTCTCGCTGCCGGTGATGGCGAAGGCCCAGAGGATCAGGCCGCGCCGACGTAAACGGCGACGTTTGTCCAACACTCAACATGCTGACCTCAGTCCAACACCAACGCTCGTCGGTTAGACCTGTCGCATTTCAGACTTGGACCGCGAGCGCGCACCTCCGGTGGCACGCCGCGGTTGGATGCGGTTTGATCGCGAACTTCGGTGAGCGTGTGTCGGGGCGATTTTGCCCGGTTGGACGCCGCTTCAGTGGTTGCCGTGAGGGCGGCTTACGCCTAGACTCCGGCCGCCGTTAGCGGGACGTCGCCCACGGCATCGGCCGCGAAGCGCGAGAGGTTGCCATGAATTCCAGTGTCCATCGCGTCCCGGAACACGTCGTGCTCGGCGTCATCGGCGGCAGCGGCTTGTACGAAATGCCCGGCCTGGAGCGCGTGCGTGAAGTGCGCGTCTCCACCCCGTTCGGCGACCCGTCCGACGCGCTGATCGAAGGTTGGCTCGGCTCGCAACAGCTGTTTTTCCTGCCGCGTCACGGGCGCGGGCACCGTTTTACGCCAACGGAAGTGCCGTATCAGGCCAACATCTGGGCGCTCAAAAGCGTCGGCGTGACGGACATTGTCTCCGTCAGCGCCGTCGGTTCGATGCGCGAGGACATTCACCCAGGCGACATGGTGCTGGTCGACCAGTTCATCGACCGCACGGTGTCGCGTCCGCGGACTTTTTTCGATCGCGGCGTCGTGGCGCACGTGGGCTTCTCGGATCCCGTCAGCCACCGCGTTCACGCGGCGTTGAAGCGCGCCTGTGAGAAGGTCCACGTGCGTCACCACAACAACGGCGCGTACGTCTGCATCGAAGGTCCGCAGTTTTCAACCCGCGCGGAATCGCACACGTTCCGCACGTGGCCGGGCGTCGCGGTCATTGGCATGACGAATCTGCCGGAAGCGCGCTTGGCGCGTGAAGCCGAGATTCCGTATGCGACGCTTGCCTTGGCGACCGACTACGATTGCTGGCATGAAGCGCACGACGCGGTCACGGTCGAGCAGGTCATCGCGACTTTGCACGCCAACATTGCAAACGCGCAGAAGATTATCCGCGCTATCGCCGCCGATCCGCCGCACGGGCCGTGTCCGTCGCAAGAAGCGCTGAAGTTCGCCGTGATGACGGCGCCTGCTGTGATTCCCGCCGAAGCGCGTCAGCGCCTGGCTTTGTTCCTCGACAAGTACCTTCCGCCGAAAGGCTAAGTGGAGTTTCCCATGCGTCTGCTCGTCGTTGGCTCCGTCGCCTACGATTCTGTCGAAACCGCTTACGGCAAGGTCGATCGCGCCTTGGGTGGTTCGGCTACGTTTTTTGCCATGGCGTCGTCTTTGCTCGCGCCCACGCACGTCGTGGCTGTTGTGGGCGAGGATTTTCGTCCGACCGATCTGGAGCGCCTGAAAAAGCGCGGCGTCGACACGTCGGGCATTGAGATCGTGCCGGGCGAGACGTTCCGCTGGGGCGGCGTCTACTCCAAGCACTTTGAGACGCGCTCGACGCTCTTCACCGAGCTCAACGTGTTCTCCGACTTCAAGCCGAACGTCCCGCAGCAGCACCGTTCCGCCGAGCTGGTGTTCCTCGCGAACATTCACCCCGCGCTGCAGTATGACGTGCTGGATCAGGTCGAGAAGCCGAAATTCGTCGCGCTGGACACGATGAACTTCTGGATTTCCGGCGAGCGTGAAGCGCTGGTCAAGGTGCTCGGTCGCATCGACGCGCTGTTCCTGAACGACGAGGAAGCCTACGCGCTTTCCGGCGTGGGCAACCTGCTTTTGGCGGCGCGCGAGATTCAGAAAATGGGGCCGAAGACCGTCGTCATCAAGCGTGGCGAACACGGTGCGGTTCTCTTCCACGGTGACACGATTCGTCACACGCCGGCGCTTTTGCTCGACACGGTGCGCGATCCGACCGGTGCAGGCGACACGTTCGCGGGCGGCTTCATGGGCTACCTCGCGACGCAGCCGGAAATCAACGTGACGGCGCTGGAAGGCGCGATGGTCATGGGTACGCTGGCGGCTTCAGTGAGCGTGGAAGACTTCAGCGTGGACGCGCTGGAACGCGCCGACCTGCGCTACATCCTGAATCGCCAGAAGACGCTGCAGCAGCTGTCGCTCCGTGCGGAACTGGATGAAGCGGCGCTACTCAAAGGTCGCTAGTGGAGGCTGAAGATGGCTGGAAACACGCAGACGACGCCAAAATGGCTGGACTTGCTGAGCAATCCGCAGGTCTCCCAAGCCATGGGGCGGCTCGTGCGGCTGCGTGCGCCCAAGCCGGTGCTTCAGGCGGCGATTCGGACGTTTTGTAAGATCTACGACGTCGATCTGGGTGAAGCAGAGCGTTCGCTGAGCGATTTTGCGACGTTTCAGGAGTTCTTCACGCGGCGGCTCAAGCCCGGCGCGCGGGAGGTCGACCACTCTGCGGGCGTGCTGCCGTCGCCTTCAGACGGCGTACTGTCGATCAGCGGATCGTTGGCCAATGACACGTTGATTCAGGCCAAGGGCATCGACTACACGTTGGACGCACTCCTGGGCGGCAAGGAAGACGCGGACCCGTATCGCGGCGGTTCGTATGCCGTCGTTTATCTTGCGCCGCGCAACTACCACCGCGTCCACAGTCCTTGGCAGGGCGAGATTGTGCAGTGGCGCTACGTCGCCGGACCGCTGTACCCGGTGAATCGTCTGGGCATCGAGAAAGTGCCGGGGCTTTTTGCCCGCAACGAGCGGATCATCGGTCACTGCCAGACGGAATTCGGTCCTGCGGCGCTCATCATGGTCGGCGCGACCTGCGTCGGCCACATGCGCGTCTGCTTCACCGACTTGGCGACCAACGAAGGCAAGCCGACGAGCGCGCTCACGACCCTCTCCGCGCCAGTCAGTCAGGCCCGCGGCGACGAGTTCGGCGTGTTTGAGATGGGCTCGACCGTCGTTCTGGTTTTTGCCGACCCGAACGTCACGCCGCTGCTTTCTGTGCCGTCGCCGGTCGCACAAGGTCAAGGCATTCTGCGTATTTCCGCAACAGCGTCGACAAGCGAGCCGCGCCATGGAGGCTGATCATGGTGCTGGAAAACGCCGCGCCTGCTGACTCGCGCCCTTGGTACAACCTGCCTCTGGCGGTTCTGGACACGGAAACGACGGGCTTGGCGCCGGAGCAGGGCGACTGCGTCATCGAAGTCGCGGTCATTCACTTTGACAACGGTGAGGTCACGAACCGCTGGTCGACGCTGCTCGATCCGGGCATTCCTCTCCACCCGGACGTCACGCGGCTGACGGGCATCACGCCCGACGATCTGATGAACCAGCCGAGTTTTGTCGACGTTGCCGAGGAACTGTTGAAGCACCTGCGCGGGCGCGTGCTGGTCGCCTACAACGCGCCGTTTGACCGCAGCTTCCTGATTCACGAATTTGCCCGCGTCGGCATGACCTTGCCTGAGGGCGCGAAGTGGCTCGATCCGCTGGTGATTGCCCGCCAGACGCAAAAGGGTCAGGGCAACATGAAGCTGGGCACGGTCGCCAAGCGGCTGGGCGTGCAACTGGACGAGGCGCACCGCGCGCAGGCGGACGCGGAATGCGCGGGCAAAGTGCTGTTGGCGTTGGGGAAGACCGCGAGCCTGCCGGAAAGCCTCGAAGAACTCCTCGACATTCAGGAACGCTGGGAGGCGGCGCAGGAAGCGGAGCGATCGGGCTGGCGGTCGCGGCAGCAGCAGGGGCGCGGAGGTGGCAACCGTCCACTGGCGGACGATGGCTCACCGCGCAACGCGTTGGGCGCGGCATACCCGCATGGGGATGAGCTGGATCCGGTGCGCTACATGTACCTTCGACTCGCGGGGCGTGGCTGATGGAAGGCGACATGCAGGATCTCGAAATCGACATCCACGCGCTGCTTTCGCAGAGCCCGGAAGCGATCCGCGCCGCGTACGCCGACCTGCATGCGCAGGATTTTGCCGACCTGATCGAGCGCGCTGATCTGGTCGAAGCCGAGCGGCTGTTGCTTGCGCTGGACGCGGACGACGCGGCCAACGTGCTGGAGTACATCGACAGCGAGCGGCAGATTGAGCTTGTCGAGCGGCTGGGTGCGAAACGGGCGGCGCGCATCGTCGAAGAGATGTCGGCGGACGACGCAGCCGAGCTTTTTGGCGATTTGGACGACCACGTTGCTGAAGCCGTGCTCGCGCAGATGGACCCGGAAGACGCGGCAGAAGTACGCGCGCTGGCGAAGTGGGAAGATGGCACAGTCGGCGCGCTGATGACCACGGAAGTGCTGAAAGTTCCGGTCGACATGACCGTCGCTGCCGTCATCGAGCGCGTGCGCCAAGCGGCCGAAGAAGTGGAGACGGTGTCGTACGTCTACGTCGTCGGCCAGGGCGACGTGATGGTGGGCGTTGTCTCGATGCGTGAGCTGATTTTGGCGCATCCGGACAAGCCGATCGCGGACATCATGCGGGAAGAAGTGATCAGCGTGCTGCCGTCGACGGACGAGGACAAAGCCGCAAAGCTGATTGAACACTATGACTTGGTCGCGCTGCCCGTTGTCGACGAACAGCGGCGCCTGCTGGGCCTGGTGACCGTCGACGACGTGATGGACTTCCTCGCGCAGCAGGCGACGTCGGACTTCCAGCGCATGGGCGCCGTCCAGCCGGTGGAAACGTCGTATTTTGAGACGGGCTTCTGGGGCTATTTCATTCGCCGAGCGCCGTGGTTGGTCGCGCTTTTGCTGCCGGAAATGCTCACCGGTGGCGCGATGAGCCGCTTCGAGAACCTCATCAAGATGGTCCCGGTGCTCGTGTTTTTTGTACCGCTCATCCTGTCATCGGGCGGCAATTCTGGCTCGCAGTCGGCGTCGATCATCATTCGCGCGTTGGCGCTGGGCGAGGTCGTACCGCGCAACGCTTGGCTGGTGTTCCGGCGAGAAATCGGCATGGGTCTGCTGCTCGGCGTGACGCTCGGTCTGGTCGGCATGGTCCGCGCGCTGCTCTGGGGCGGCGGCGTCGACGTGACGGCGGTCGTCGGGCTTTCTCTCATCTGCGTCGTGACGGTGGGCACGGTTCTGGGCTCGATGTTGCCGCTTTTGCTGCAAAAGGTCGGACTGAATCCGGCCGACTCGTCCACGCCGTTCATCGCGTCGATCTCCGATATTTTGGGAATTCTTGTGTATTTCTCGATCGCGCGGGCGTTGCTCGGCCTGGGAGGCTAGATGGCTACCGAAATTGAGATCAAGCGCGTGCTCGACGCCGCTGGTTACGCACGCTTGCAGGCGCATCTGGACACGCTCGCGTCACCACGCCGCCACGAGCAGGTGAACCACTACTTGGACTTGGCCGACGCGGCGCTGAACAAAGCGGGCGCGATGCTGAGGTTGCGGGTCGTCGGCGACCGGCTGGTGCTGACGTTGAAAGCGCGTTCCAGTGTCAGCGATGGCGTTCTGCGCACCCAGGAACTGGAGCAGGAACTCACAACCGAGGAAGACAAGGCGTTTTGGCAGCATTTGCCGGTGGCGTGGCAGCAGGCGGCGATTCGGCTGGGCGATTGGCTGGACACGACCGGGCTGCACGCGGTCGGGACCCACGACGGTACGCTGGTTGAGATCGGGCAGACGCTGAACTTGCGGCTGGCGTACAAGCTGCCTAAAGGCATTCCGGGGTGGCCGCACGCGCTGACGCTGGAGTTGGACCACACGCAGTTTCCCGGCGGCGTCGAACGGCTGGAACTGGAGCTTGAGCATCCGGATGCCGCGGAACTGGCGCCCGTTCTGAACGCGTGGCTGACCGGGCTGGACGTGGCGACGTCCCCAGCGACGGAGACGAAGTACGCACAGTTCTTGCGCTTGGCTGGCCTCAAGACGACGAATGCTGCCCCCTTGTGAATACCGTGTTGGAGTGGGTCAAACCTGTTGGATCTCGGACTGGGACGGCGAGCGCAGACCTCCGGCGGCACGCCGCGGATTCGGAGCCTGTGACGTCGGAATTCAGTCTGCGTGTGTAACGCTTGACCCCACGCGGCCCACGCGCGATCCTGCGCCGACTGGCGCCCCGCGGATGCCTGAGGACCTGATGCTGCACCGACTGCTCTCTCACCGATTTGTTAGGACCTTGGGCTTTGTCAGTCTGCTGACATCGTTGGCATTTTCTGCTCTCGCCGAGGCGCCCGCGCGCCCTGCGCCACCGCCTCAAGTCCTGCCGCCGCCCAAGATCGCACCGCAGCCGGCGCCGCAAGTCGCACCGGGTACCCGGCCCTGGGGCAAGCTCAGCATCAAGAATGGTCGTGAGTGGGAGCTGACCAAGCCCTCCATCACCGTCGGCAGCGCCGCGACTTGTGACGTCGTCCTGACCGACCCGACCGTCGCGCCGCAGCACTTCCGTCTGACTTTTGCCGACGGCAACGCCGCTGTGGAGGACTTGGGCAGCAAGTCGGGCACGCTCGTTGCCGGCGCCGTCGCCAAGCCGGGCAAGCCGTTCAAGGTGCTCAACGCCGTGGAGATCGATCCCGGTGCCGTAACCTTGTCGTTTGCGTTTCTGGAGCGCGGCACAATCGGTCCGTCGCAGGCACGACCGGTCCGCAAGGTCGAGCCCAAGCTCAAGGTTGTGCTCCCGAAGCAGACCAAGTGACCGCCTGAGGGAGTCCGCACGTGTCATCCTCCGATCTGAACGCGCCCGCGCCTGTGCTGGTGAATCTGCAGTTGAACGGTGAAGCGACGAGCGTTGCCGTGCCGCCGCACTGGACGTTGCTGGAACTCCTGCGGTACGGGTTGGGACAAACCGGCACCAAGCAGGGCTGCGACAAGGGCGACTGCGGCACGTGCACGGTGCGTATCGACGGCGAACCGCAACTGGCGTGTTTGACGCTCGCGGTGGACGTACGTGACCGCAGCGTGGAGACCATCGAGGGCTTGGGTACTGGCGGGGAACCGCATCCGTTGCAGGAAGCATTCGCCCGCTTGGGCGCGGCGCAGTGCGGCTTCTGCACACCGGGCATGTTGATGTCGGCGACGGCGTACGTGGACGATTTGACGCTCCAGGACAACCCGCAAGTCAAGCGCGACGACATCGCAGCGGCGCTCGCGGGCAACCTCTGTCGCTGCACTGGCTACACGAAGATTCTGGACGCGGTTGAGGAAGTTGCACATTCCGTGCTCAACCGTCAGCGAGAACTCGCGGAATCGACGGCGGAGGACGAATGACCGCCGCCATCAAGCCAGAGAACGCCAGCCAAGGTCGCCCGTACGCCGTTGTTGGCGCGCGGCACGGCAAGCCCGACTCGCTCGACGCGCTGGCTGGCTTGGCCAAGTACACCGACGACATCGCGCTGCCGCGGATGTTGCACGCCAAGATCTTGCGGTCGCCGCACGCGCACGCGCGGATTCTGAGCATCGACACGAGTGCAGCGGAGGCGCTGGAAGGTGTGTACGCCGTCGTCGTTGGCGAAGAAATGCCGACACGCTACGGCGTGATTCCGTGGACGCCTGACGAACAGGCGCTGGCGGCAGACAAAGTTCGGTACGTTGGCGACGCGGTAGCGGCGGTTGCGGCGATTTCCGAAGACGTGGCGTTGGCGGCGTGCAAGCGGATCGTCGTCGCGTACGAGGTTCTGGAACCGCTGACGACGCCGGAAGCGGCGCTGGCGAACCCGCAGAACAAGATCCACGAGAGCAACAAGCACGGCAATATCACGAAGCAGGTGCAGCTGGCGTTCGGCGACGTGGACGGGCAACTTGCGGCGGCGGATCTGGTGATCGAGGGGCACTACGAATTCCACGGTTCGACCCACGGCGCGCTGGAACCGCATTGCAGCCTGGCGCACGTGGACGGTCGCGGGCTCCTGACGGTGTGGTCCGCGACGCAGGTTCCGCATTACCTGCACCGTGAACTCGCCAAAGTGCTTGAAATTCCCACCCACAAGATCCGCGTGATTCAGCCGGCAGTGGGCGGCGGTTTTGGCGGCAAGTCAGAACCGTTCGACTTGGAATTCGTCGCTGCCAAGCTGGCCATGAAGACGGGGCGCCCGGTCAAGTGCTTGTACACGCGGGAAGAAGTATTCCTCGCGCATCGCGGACGGCACCCTTTTGACATGCACTACCGCACGGGCTTCACCAAGGACGGCAAGATCCTGGCGGTCGACGGCAAGTCGGTGCTGGACGGCGGCGCGTACAGTTCGTTTGGCCTCGTGACGACGTACTACTCGGGGCAATTGCTTGGATCGCCTTACGTTTTTGGTTCGTACCGTTTTGATTCCACGCGCGTTTACACCAACAAGCCCGCGTGCGGTCCCAAGCGCGGCCACGGCAGCGTGCAGCCGCGTTTTGCGATTGAAGTGCAGTTGGATAAGGCCGCACGCGCGCTGAAAATCGACCCGATCGAGCTGCGGCGCCGCAACTTCATCGGTGAAAATACCAAGACGATTAACGAGTTTCACATCGGTTCGAACGGGTTTCTGGAATGTTTGGCGCTTGTGGAAACCGCCTCGGACTGGAAGGCGAAGCACGCGAAGCTGCCGCGCGGCCGTGGGCTTGGCGTCGCGGGTTCCACCTACATCTCTGGCACCAATTACTGCATTTATCCCACGGACTTACCGCAGTCCGGCGTGCAGATTTGCCTCGATCGCTCCGGACGCGTGCGCGTCTTCGCGGGCACGAGCGACATCGGGCAGGGCAGTTCGACGATGCTTGCCGTGGTCGCCGCTGAAGAACTCGGCGTGCATCTGGACGACGTCCGCGTCGTGGCCGCAGACAGCGACTTGTGCCCGGTCGATTTGGGCTCCTACAGCTCGCGCGTCACGTTGATGGCGGGCAATGCGTGCCTGAACGCCGCGCGCGACTTGGCTGGAAAAGTGCGGCAAGCGGTGGCCAAGAAGTGGGGCTGCGAGAAGCGCGACGTCATTTTGGCCGACCGCCGCGCGCAACGTTTGGACGACCCCGGCGTTTGGCTGGACATCACCGAAGCGTTCATTCTGGCGGAAATCGAATTCGGCACGATGGGCAGCACCGGCAGCTATCAAACCCCGCGCGAGGACGTTCACGGCGAATACCGCGGCGGCACGATTGGCGCCAGTCCGGCGTATTCGTTCACCGCGCACATCGCCGAAGTCAGCGTGGACGAAGAAACCGGTGAAGTGCGCGTGGAGAACATTTGGTGCGCCCACGACTGCGGTCGCGCGTTGAGTCCCGTCCTCGTGGAAGGCCAAATCGAGGGCAGCGTGTACATGGGCTTTGGTGAGACCATCATGGAGCATCACCACGTGATGCCGTCGGGGCTCAAAACGGACGGTCAACGGCGGGATACCGGACCGGGCAAGGAAGGGCTGCTGGCCCACAGTTCGCTTCTGGATTACCGCATGCCGACGACGCTCGACACGCCGGACTTGCACGCGGGCATCGTGGAAAAGCCGGATCCGCGCGGGCCTTTTGGCGCGAAGGAAGCGGGTGAAGGTCCGCTCCACAGCGTCGTTCCGGCGATTTGCAACGCGATCTTCGACGCGTGCGGCGTGCGCGTGGACGCGTTGCCCGTGACGCCGGCCAAGATTCTCGCAGGCTTGCGCGCCCAGCGCACGGGAGGTGTGTGATGTTGCGCCTCTCGCCGTTTACGTTGCACCAGCCCAAGACCCTCGACGAAGCGACGCAGTTGCTCGCCCAGCACGCACCCGACGTGCGCGTGATCAGTGGCGGCACGGATCTGTTGCCGAACATGAAGTTGGCGCAGACGAAAGTCACGCACCTCGTTTCGGCCAAATTTCTGGAAGAGCTGCACGGCATTGAGCGCACCGAGACGCACGTGCGGATTGGCGCTGCGACTGGCTTGAAGACCCTGGCGGAAGACCCGGACGTGTTGGAATTGCTGCCTGCATTGGCCTACGCCGCGTCGCGCATCGCCAGTCCGCAGATTCGCAACATGGGCACGCTGGGCGGCAACATCAGCCTGGACACGCGCTGCCGCTACATCAACCAGTCCGAGCTCTGGCGCGAGGCGCTTGGCGGCTGCTTGAAGTCGCATGGCACGGAGTGTCACGTCGTGCCGGGCGGTCAAGGCTGTGTGGCGGCGCTTTCGGCGGACACGGTCCCGTCGCTCATTGCGTATGGCGCGGTTGTGGAGCTTGCCAGCGACAAGGGGCTACGCCGCGCGCCGGTTTCCGAGCTGTTCCAGCAGGACGGCACGTGGCACGTCCGCATCGCGCGGGAAGAGCTCTTGGTCGCCGTAGAAATCCCGATCCCGTCGCCGCAGACCCGCGTGGCGTATCGCAAGTGGGCGGTGCGGCAAAGCATCGATTTTCCGCTGGTGTCCGTGGCCGTGCGTCTCGATGTTGCCGACGGCGTGCTGGCGGGCGGTAGCGTCGTGGTGGGCGCGCTGGGGCCGCGTCCGCGCGTGCTGACGCTGGAACGGCTGGTCGGCAGCACGCTGGATGAGAAGCTGGCGCAAGCGTTGGGGCAAATGGTGTACGACCGTGCGCGCCCCTTGCCGAACATTCCGTACGACGCCGAGTACCGCCGCGAGCGCATGGTTGTCGAAGTGCGACGCGCGGTGCGGTCGCTGGTGGGACTACCGGAACGACCGCTCACGCCGCAGGCGTAGCGGGTCAAGGAGCACAAGATGTCAGGCGCGATTGAACTTCCCCTCGTCCGCAGCCTGCCTGCCAACGGCCGTGATCACGCGACGCTGCTGCAAGAACTCGAGGCGCTGCGTGTGGCGGACGCCGAGTGGCGCGACGGCCGTGTCTTCAGCCTCGTCTACGATCCCGGCCACGCGCACGAGACCTTTCTGCGCGAGGCACACGGGCGCTATTTCAGTGAAAATGGCCTGAACCCGATGGCGTTCAAGAGCCTGCACCGCATGGAAACTGACGTGGTGCGGATGGTTGGCGCGCTCGTAAACGGCGATGCGGAGACGTGTGGCACGTTCACGTCGGGCGGCACCGAGTCGCTGCTTTTGGCGGTCAAAACGGCGCGCGATCGTGCCCGGCGGCTCCACCCGTGGAATCGGCGCCCGGAGATTGTGCTGCCGGAGTCCGCGCACGTCGCGTTTGACAAGGCGGCGGACGCGTTTGGCCTGAGGATTCGCCGCGCGCGGCTGGACGCGGACAAGCGCGTGGACGTGAAGCACGTGAAGCGGCTCATCAACCGGCATACCGTGCTGCTCGTGGCGAGCGCGCCGCAGTACCCGCACGGCGTGATTGACCCGGTGGAAGCGATCGGCAAGCTCGCGCTGAAGCACAAGATCCCGTTTCACGTCGACGGATGCGTCGGCGGGCTGATTCTGCCGTTCATCGAGCGTCTTGGCCGTCCGTTGCCGCTGTGGGACTTTCGCGTTCCGGGTGTTACGAGTATTTCTGCAGACTTGCATAAGTATGGCTACACAACAAAAGGCGCGTCGGTGCTGCTGCACAAGTCCAAGGATTACCTGCAGGACCAGATTTTCATCGCGACCGATTGGCCGGGCGGCGTGTACGCGTCGCCGACCTTGCCGGGCACCAAGCCGGGCGGTCCGGTGGCGGCGGCGTGGGCAGGCATCCAGGCGCTGGGCATCGACGGCTACGTGGCGCTGGCCAAGCAGACGCTGGCGGCGGCGGACGCGCTGCGCGAAGGTATTCGGCAGATCGATGGACTGCGTCTGTTATCGCCTGATAACATGCCGATCGTGACGTGGACTTCCGCGTCGGACGACGTCGACACGTACGCGGTGGCGGATCAGCTGGAAGCGCGCGGTTGGCATCTGGACCGGCAGCAGGATCCGCCGTCGATTCACCTCACCGTCATGGCTGGCCACGAGCGTGTGGTGCCGGAGTATCTGCGCGACCTGAAAGCCGCTGTGCAGTTTGTGCGCGAGAATCCGGGAACCAAGAGCCAAGGCAACGCGGCGATGTACGGAATGATGGCCAAGGTGCCGTTTCGGAGCATGGTCAAAAGCACTGTGCGCGGCATCATGTTGGAGATGTACGGCCCAGAAGGTGGCAAGAATCAGGGCGATCCGGCGCCGCCAGACGGCTTTGTCGGCAAGATGTTGGCAGAGCACGGCGAGAAAATCGGCCGCGCGCTGGACACCTACCAACGGCTGCGCGCGCGCCTGAAGCGGGGTAAGTAGATGTCAGGGCACTGTCTTCGTCTTGCGTTTGCGCGGGTGAATCAGGAGACAAACGCGTTGTCGCCTGTGCTGACGACGGTCGCGGACTTCAAGTCGACGCATTGGCTGGAAGGTCCGCGGCTGCTCGCGGCTTGTGGGCGCAAAATCATGGAAGTGCAGGGGATGTTCCGCAACGCGGAGCTCTCCGGCTTTGTCCAGGAAGCGCACAAACTGGCGCACGCGCACGACCATCCGGACGTGGCGTTGGTTCCGCTCTTGTCCGCGTGGGCGGTGCCAAGTGGGCCGCTGACGGGCGACTGCCTGCAGACAATTATCGACACGATCCTGAAGCACTTGCGCGCGGTTGACCCGGTCGATGGCCTCTACCTGAGCCTGCACGGCGCGATGGGCGTGCGTGGCATCGAGGATCCGGAGGGTGAAATCCTGCGGCAGATTCGCGCCGTCGTGGGACCGGACCTGCCGATCGTCGTGACGTACGACCTGCACGCCAGCGTGAGTCGCCAAGTTGTGCAGCAGGTTCAGGCGATTGTGGCGTACGCGACAAATCCGCACCGCGACCACGCGCGTACAGGCGCGGCGGCGGCGCGGCTGCTGCTTGGGCTCTGCCAAAAGACGCTCAAGCCGACCATGGCGTGGCGATCGCTGCCGATGCTGCTGGGCGGCGGGACGACGATCGATATTTTACCGCCGATGCTCGGCATTTTTCAGCGGTTGCGGCACTGGGAACGCCAGCGGAAGATCCTGTCGGGCAGCGTGCTGATGTGCCATCCGTGGAACGCGCATCCGGAGACGGGCTGGAACATCTTGATCGTCACGCAGAATGACCAAGCGCTGGCGGAAAAGCTCGCGGACGAAATGGCTGAGCGCTGTTGGCAAGTGCGCCACGAAATGCCGCCGTCGTTCCACACGCCGGAAGCGGCGATTCGGCTGGCGAAGGAAGCGCGGCTGGCGCGCAAGCTGGGCGTGGTTGTGCTGGCGGATGCGAGTGACGTGGTGAGCGCAGGCGCGCCGGGCGAAAATACAGCGCTCATTGAGGCGCTTCTGGCGCACGGTCGTGAGTTGGTGAGCTACGTGCCGCTGCGGGATCCGCAAGTCGTCGCCGCGCTGTGGGACCAGCCGCTGGGCAGCCAGCACCATGTGAAGATCGGCGCGAAGCTGGACAAGGCACGTGGCAAACAACTGGATATTCTGGTGAAGATCCACGAACGGCGGCAGTCACACGGCGTCGGCCGCACGCTGGTGCTGGTGCATGAACAGGTGCACATCGTCGTTGTCGAAGGTCCGGCGCTGGCGCTTGCGCCGTCGTTCTTTACGAATGCGGGGCTGAACCCGTGGCGCGCAGACGTGATCGTGGTGAAGAACTTCTTCCCGTTCCGCATGTTTTTTGCGGCCATCGCGCGGCTGACGTTGTACGTGAAGACCGCCGGCGTGACCGATTTTGACGCTGCGCACGTGCTCGATTTTGCCGGTGATATTCACCCGCGCGACGAGGTTGTGGAGTGGCGCACGACGGATCGGCGGCGCCGCTTGGGCTGACCGCCGATCCGTCACGACGCTCCACGCTGACCGTTCCCGATCCACGGCGTGCGACCGGAGGAGCGCGCACGGTGCAAAGTCGGAAATACAACAGGTCGCCCCGACAATCGTCGGCGTCGGACTCCCGTCAGCACGTTCAGATGCACTCTTTCGCGCAACTGGACGATACGCAGCCGACCAGGCTCTTCGCCGCAGCGCTGGCCGCGCCCGCGGTATCCAAGCACTTCTGCTTGGCAGCGGAATCGGAACCAGCCGCTTTCAGGCAGTCGCCGACGCCACCCACAACGGCCGAACACGCGCTGTCGGCCATGCACGCGCCGAACTCGGTGCCGCAATGTGCCTGCATACACGGCTGGCAGATATCGCCACCGCCACCACCGCCGTCGCCGCCGCCGCCCATTCCGTCGCCGTTCATCGCGCCGTCCTTGGGCTGAATGTCGGCCGTCGTCGTGTCCGTCTTGGCGACGTCTGATGTCTGCGCGTCGCTCGTGGTCGTGTCCGACGTCGCGATGTCGCTCTCGGTCGCGTCCGTTGTCGTCGCACCGCCGGAGCTGGTGCTGGATCCGCAGCCGACGGTCGCGCTGGAGACAAAGAAAAATGCCATAAGTGTACGAAAGGTCGTGTTGATCTTCATGGAACTCCTGAGTTTGAAATAAAACCGCAACCTGAAGCGTACTCACCGACCGAGCCGTTGCGCAAGTTTTCGCCCGGTTTCCGCCACGGCGGGGAACGTCGCTCTCGTCAGCGGTCGGGCGCGCGTGTACACTCCGCGCCCCGCTGTCGTCTGGAGCCCGCCCATGTCCGCTGAACTTGAACGTGAAATCCGCCGTCGCCGCTCGTTTGCGATCATTTCGCACCCAGACGCCGGTAAGACGACGATGACGGAAAAGCTGCTGCTTTTTGGCGGCGCGATTCAGTTGGCAGGCGCAGTGAAGGCGAAGAAGTCGCAACAGTCCGCGCGGTCCGACTGGATGTCGATTGAAAAAGAGCGCGGAATTTCCGTTTCTACCGCGGTGATGTCTTTTGAGTACCGCGATTTGGCGCTGAATCTGCTCGACACGCCGGGTCACAACGACTTCTCGGAAGACACGTTCCGCACGCTGACCGCCGTGGACTCGGTGCTGATGGTCATCGACGCCGCCAAAGGCGTGGAAACGCAGACGCGGCGCCTTCTGGAAGTGTGCCGTCTGAAGCGGACGCCGGTTATCACGTTCATCAACAAGCTCGACCTGGACGCGATGGAGCCGATGGACATTCTCGACAACCTCGAGAAGGAACTGGGCATGCAGACGACGCCGTTCACCTGGCCAATCGGCATGGGACCGGACTTCAAGGGCGTCTACGATCTGCGCGACAAAACAGTGAATTTCTATCTGGCGGCGGCACGCGGTCGGCGCAATGAGCGGGAAATTCTGCACAGCCTGGAAGGTCCCGAAGCCGAGGAACTGCTGGGCAAGCACCGCCAGCAGCTGGTGGACGAGATTGAGCTGCTGCAGGGCGCGGCGTCGCCCTGGGATGAGACGGCGTTCCTGCGCGGGCAACTGACGCCGGTGTTCTTTGGATCGGCGCTGAACAATTTTGGCGTCAAAGAGCTCCTGGATTGCTTCTGTGACTTGGCGCCGCCGCCGCAGCCGCGCGAGACGCTGGCGCGCATCGTCATGCCGGAAGAGGAGAAATTCAGCGGCTTCGTCTTCAAGATTCAGGCGAACATGGACAAGAACCACCGCGACCGCATGGCGTTTTTGCGCGTGTGCTCAGGTACTTTTCGTCGCGGCATGAAGATCATCCACGTGCGGACCGGCAAAGAACTGCAAGTGCGCAACGCGATGACGTTCCTGGCGCGCGACCGCAGCATCGTGGAAGAGGCGTATCCGGGCGACATCATTGGAATCCCGAACCACGGCACGATCCGCATCGCGGACACGTTTACCGAAGGCGAAGTGCTGCAGTTCACCGGCGTGCCGAGCTTTGCGCCCGAACTGTTCCGCCGCGTGCGGCTGCGCGACCCGATGAAGGCGAAGCAGTTGCAAAAAGGTCTGGAGCAAGTCTGCGAAGAAGGCGCGGCGCAGCTGTTTCGGCCGCTGATTGGCTCGGATTACATCGTGGGCGCCTTGGGCGCGCTGCAGTTTGAGGTCATCGAAGCGCGCTTGCGCGATGAGTACACCGTGGACGCGGCGTTTGAAGGGTTGGCACTGCAAGTTTGCCGTTGGGTGAGTTTTGACAAGCCGGAGCTGCGGCGGACGTTTGAGAACGCGTACACCAAGGACTTGTTCCAGGATGGCGCGGGGAATTTGTGCCTGCTGACGGAGACGCGGTTCCGCGCGGAGTACATTGCGGAGAAGAATCCAGGCGTGCGGCTGACGACGACGGTGGAGTTGCACTAGCCGCACACCACCTGCTCCCCGCCGTCGGTGCGCGACGGGGAGCAGATCGCGCGACTCTTACGCTGCGTAGTCCGTGTACCCTTCCGGCCCCGGCGTGTAGAAAGAAGCGAAGTCCGGAGGCGACAGCGCCGCGCCACTCTGCAGCTTCGCCACGAGCGTCGGATTCGCGATGAACGGGCGACCAAACGCGACGAGTTCACCGAGACCAGCTTGCAGATCCGCGTCGGCGCGCGTGGCGTCGTAGCCGCCAGACAGAATGTACGTGCCGCCAAACGCCTTGCGAATCGCAGCTTTGATCGTCGCAGGCACCTGCGGGGCGCCCATCGCGCTGTGGTCCACGATGTGAATGTAGGCCAGACCGAGCTTGCCGAGCTCGCCCGCGAGCGTCGTGTAGAGCGCGTCGGTGTCCGCGTCCGTGTTCATGCCGTTGAACGCGCCGTACGGCGAAAGGCGAATGCCCACGCGATCCGCGCCAATGCGCGCGGCGGCGCGTTTGGTCGCCTCCAGGGCAAAGCGGATGCGGTTCTCGACTGAACCGCCCCAGCGATCCGTGCGCACGTTGGACGCCGCATTCAGGAACTGGTCCATGAGGTAGCCGTTCGCGCCGTGCAGCTCCACGCCGTCAAAGCCCGCTTCCACCGCGTTCGCCGCAGCCTGCGCGTATTCTTCCAGCGCCGACTCAATCTGCGCTTCGGTCATCGCGGTCGGGAGTGTCGCGGGCAGGTTGCCTTGGCCGTCCACGTAGATCGCTTCCGGCAACGCGACCGCGGAAGGCGCAAGGACCGTCGCGCCTGCGGGCAGATTGTTCACGTGCGAAGCGCGACCGGTGTGCATCAACTGGGCAAAAATGTGGCCGCCCTTGGCGTGTACGGCCTCGTTCACTGCGCGCCAACCGGCGATCTGCGCGGCGTTGTACAGGCCGGGAATGCGCGGATAGCCGACGCCGTTGGGCGAGGGCGAAACGCCTTCAGTAATCAGCAGTCCAGCTGTCGCACGCTGCGCGTAGTACGTCGCCACAATCTCGCCCGGCACGTTGCCCAACGAGCGATTGCGCGTCATCGGCGCCATCACAACGCGGTTGGACAGGGTGATGCGGCCCAGACGAAAGGGCTGAAACAGAAGCGGCTGACTCATGATGGAACTCCGTGACGGGTGGCGCACAACGGGCGTGCGGTGTTCAAGGTAGCTGCCCCAGGCACCTCGGCAAGGGGCGGTTTTGCACAAGACTGTTCACGTGGGTGGACAATCGCGTCGTCCGAACCCGCTGCAACACGTCTGTTGCGCGCTGCAGTGGTGGCCGTTACCTTTGGATGCCGACTTTTCCGGCTTGGATTCGCATGCGCCGCACCTGTTTGACGTTTCTCCTTGCCTGCGCGTTCGTCGCGTGCAACGAGACTGCCCTCCCGCCTGCCAACTGTGACTTGCAGGGTGCACTCGCCGCCGCACCTGATTGGTCCGGCGCGTGCGCCGCCGCTGAGGCGGATTGGGCGGACGCACGGTGTGTCGACGCCGCGTGGCAGGTGCCGCTTTGCACGGCAGCGACGGTCATCGACGGCGCTGATTTTGGCGCGCAGCACATCGCGCTACCCTTGGCCATCACGTATACGGACAACCCGCCGATGTCCGGCCCCCACCGCGGCGACTGGCCATTTTGGGGTGAGTACGCGTTCCTGCCGAAGCAGTTTTGGCTCCATGGTCTGGAGCACGGGGCGATAGCGATTCTGTACAACCCGTGCGCGCCGCAGGATCTGGTCGACACGTTGCGGAAATGGGCGCAGAACGAGCCGCCTGACGATGCGGGGGCCTTTCGCTGGTTGTTGACGCCGTATCCGGGGCTCGACAGCGCGTTTTCGCTGGTGGCGTGGAAGCATCGGCTCAAGGCGAACTGCTGGGATGCCGCGGCGGCCGAGCAGTTCCGGGACGCGCACTACCGCAAGGCCTCCGAAGACGTGCCGTTTGACGGAACCTTCGCGTGTACCTGGGCCGGGAAGAGCTGCGGCGTTGCTGGCGGAGCGTCTGCCGCAAGCGCGACCGATGGCATGTCGATGGGCGGAATTCACCGGGACGCGCAGTAACGCGCGGACGCGCCTACGCCGTCGGCCGCAGTCCCATCGACTTCAACCAGCCGTAGTGCGACGCCAGCGCGCCGCTCAACTTCGGCTGTACGCGGTAGCGTAGACCGTGATCCTGCGCTGTAGCTTCGACGATGGTCGCGAGCGCCGGGTAGTGCATGTGGCAGATCTTCGGGAACAGGTGGTGGACCACCTGAAAGTTCAGCCCGCCCATGTACCAGGAAAGCAGGCGGTTCTTGGGGGCGAAATCGACCGTCGTCCGCAGCTGGTGGCTCGCCCAATCGTCGACGAGGCGCCCGCTTTCGGGGATCGCAACCATCTCCGCCGTGCTCACGCAGTGCGCCATCTGGAACGTCGTCGCCAAGGTCACGCCCGCGACGCCCATGACGAGGAAGTAGATCGGCAGCGCGAAGTACCACGGGTAGAGCAGCAGCGGCACGACGAAGCCCAGCGCGATGTGAATCACCTTGCCGGTGAGCAGCACGACCCAGTCGCGCGCGTCCATCTTGGGCAATGGGAGCGGACCGACACGCCCCGTGCCGATGTTCCAGAAGTCGTCAAAAAGCACCCATTTCGGCACCAGGAACGCGTAGAGCAGCCACATGTACAGGTGCTGCGCGCGGTGCAACGGCAGCCATTTCTGGTGCGGCGACATGCGGCTGAGCGAGCCCAACTCCAGGTCGTCGTCCAGCCCACCGATATTGGTCCAGGTGTGGTGGAGCATGTTGTGCTTCGTGCGCCAGATGAAGGAGCTCGCGCCCATGCAGTCAATCGAATAGCCGACCCAGCGGTTGACCCACGGGTGCGTCGACCACGCGCCGTGATTGGCGTCGTGCATCACGCCCATCCCGATGCCCGCTACCGCGAAGCCGAGGCTCAACGCGAACGGCAGCTTGGTCCACCACGGCGTGTCCAGCAGCACCAGCGCCGCCCACGACGCGAGAAACCACAGCCAAATGTACGCAGTCTTCCGCGCCATCTTGTTCAAGCCCCGCTCTGGCTGATGCGTCGTCGAGAAATAGGCGTCGGCGCGCGTGTGCAGATCCCGCGCAAACGCGGATTCGTGACCGAACTTGACCAACTTCGGCGCGCTGACGGTGGCAACTGGCGCCCCGTTCTCTCCACTCGTTTGCATGACCGTGCCCCCCGTTCCACTCACCCTGCACCGTGTTCTACTTGCCCGCGACGGTAAACACGAAAGCAGCGAAAAGTCGCGCATTTTTGCCGACACAGCCGTCGATTGTGCCGTCGTGACGGAATGATGACGCGCTGGTCGGGGCGCGATCGCCAGAGCGCGGGACCTGCAGCGCGCGGGGGCGATTCTGTGGCGATTCGGTGTCATGATCGTGCGTGCCAAGTTGCGATTCGCTCGTTGAATGTGAAGAATTGCACGAATTTGCGGCAAATAGGGCTTGTCCCTCGCCCCAGAAAGTGTACTTTTGACCATTGGGTCAGCGCTTTTGCTCGGCCTTCCAAACGGAACGTTGTGACACTGATGACAAGTAACGCGAAGAAGCGGTCGACCCTTTTCGCCCGCGCAGCCCACCTCGGCGCTCTGCCGGTTCTCTTTGTTCTGCTCTTTGTCGCGTGCGGTTCGCCCGCCTCGACCGACAGCGGCACGGGTGTGACCGACACCGTCGGCGACACAGGCAATGGCAAGTTGGACGCCAAGGACGGGCTGCAGGACGGAACGACGCCAAAGGACGGCACGTTGACGGACGTGACCACCGATCCGGATAGCCAAACGGACGACGGCGATGCCTTCTTTGTGCCCGATGACTTGACGGTTGATGTCAAAGATCAAGTCGGCGCGGACGGTAGCAACGGCTGCGACTTTCCGACCAATCCTGCGCCCGGCGAACCCGGTTCGCCGTGCAAGACAGCGGACGAGTGCGACAACGGCTTCTGCGTCGATGCGCCCAACGGCAAGATCTGCACAGCCGCATGTGTTTCCTGCTGCCCCGCCGGTTTTGAATGCGGCAAGATGCAGGGCGTGGACGGCGCGTTTGCCTGCTTGCCCAAGCAGCTGGCTCTCTGCCAGCCGTGCCTCACAGACGCGGAATGCGGCAAGGTCGATCCGGGCGCGCTCTGCATCACCTACGGCAATGACGGCGCGTTCTGCGGCACCGGTTGTTCTGGCCCAGCGGACTGCCCGACCGACTACGCGTGCGAGGATACCGAAGGACAGTTGGGCGCCGCCAAACAGTGCGTCCGCAAGACGGGGCAGTGCGCGTGCACCAAGTGGGGCGCGCTCGCTGGCGCCTCGACAAGCTGCCTGACGACGAACGACGCGGGTTCGTGCAAGGGCTCGCGCAAGTGCGGCATCGGTGGTTTGACGGCGTGCAGCGCGCCTGCGCCCGTGACGGAAACGTGCAACGGCGTGGACGACAACTGCGACGGCTTGACCGACCCGCCCAACGCCGACGGTTGCACGAACTACTACAACGACAACGACGGCGACGGTTACGGCGGCGGCAAGGGCTCGTGCCTCTGCAGTGATCCCGGCAACGGCTTGACCCAGGGCGGCGACTGCAACGACCAATCGACGGCGATTCACCCCGGCACGAAGGAAGTCTGCGACGGCCAGGACAACGACTGTGACGGCAAGACCGATCCTGGCTATCCAGATGCGAACAACGACGGCTTTGCGGACTGCGTGGATCCGGACATCGACGGCGACGGCGTGCCCAACGGCAGCGACTGTGCGCCTGCGAACGCGGCGATTTACCCCGGCGCGCAGGAATCGTGCGACAGCCTGGACAACGATTGCAACGGCGTGACGGACGACGCAGGCGCGACGGGCTGCACGCAGTGGTTCCAGGACGTCGATGGCGACGGCACCGGCGCGGGCGCGGGCAAGTGCCTGTGTGGTGCGTTTGGCGCGTACACGTCGGCAAGCGGCAGTGACTGCAACGACCTGAACAAGAACATCCACGTCGGCGCGACGGAAATCTGCAACGACGCGGACGACAACTGCAGCGGCGTAATCGACGAAGGCTGCGACGACGACCTGGACTTGTGGTGTGACGCGACGATGACTGTCATCGGCACGCCCGCGGTCTGCGCCAACGGCAAACAGGACTGCAACGACGGCGCGGCAAGCATTCACCCCGGACAGGGCGAAATCTGCGGCAACGGCGTGGACGACAACTGTGACGGTTTGACCGACACGGGCGACAACCTGACAGGCTGCGTCAACTTCTACAGCGACAGCGACGGGGACGGTTACGGCAACAAGGCGCTTTCAAGCTGCCTCTGCGCCGCGACCTCGCTGTACACGACGCAACTGGGCGGCGACTGCAACGACTTTGACGCGAACGTGAGCCCCAAGGCGCAGGAAATCTGCAACGGCAAGGACGACGACTGCGACGGGACCGTGGACGGCGCGACGGCGAGCGACTGCAAGCTGTTCTTCAACGACGTGGACGGCGACAAGTTCGGCGTGTCCACCGACCAGAAGTGCCAGTGCGCCGCAGCGGGCACCTACACGGCGACGGTCGGCGGCGACTGCAATGACAACGCCACGGCCATCAGGCCCAACGCGCTGGAAGTCTGCAACGGCATCGATGACAACTGCGACGGCATCACGGATCCGTCCAACACGCAGGACTGCTCGCCGTTCTTCAAGGACGCGGACGGCGACAACTACGGCAACTATTTGGCCGGCAGCAAGTGCATGTGCGCGGCCGGCAACGGCTACGTGGCGGAAGGCGGCGACTGCGACGACGCGAACAAGGACGTGCACCCCAACGCGACGGAAATTTGCAACGGCTTGGACGACAACTGCGACAACAGCATCGACCCGATCAACACGAGCGGCTGCACGAATTTCCACCTCGACACGGACGGCGACAACTACGGCCAGACGTGGTCGCAGTGCGCGTGCGCGGCTAGCGCCTTGTACACGGCGTTTAACGGCGACGACTGCGACGACACGAAGGCGTCGATTAACCCCGGCGCACCGGAAATCTGCGACGGCCAGGACAACGACTGCAATGGCCAGACCGACGAAGGCGTGCAGGTCACGTACTACCTGGACAGCGACACGGACGGCTACGGCACCGGCGCGGGCAACGCGCAGTGCAAGGCGACGCCGGGCTTCTCGGTGCTCCTGAACGGCGACTGCAACGACGCGAACAAGGACGTCCATCCGTTTGCGACAGAAACGTGCAACAGCGTCGACGACAACTGCAACGGCCAGACCGACGAAGGCGCGCAGCCGACAACGTGGTATCCGGACGCGGACGGCGACGGCTACGGCGTGCCCGGCACGACCAAAGTGTCCTGCACGCCGCAGACTGGCTACGCGCCCAACGACACGGACTGCAATGACGCGGACGCTGCCGTCAATCCCGGCCACGCGGAGGTCTGCGACAGCAAGGACAACAACTGCAATGGCCAGACGGACGAGGGCTTGCCGGTTGGCACGTACTATTTGGACGCGGACAAGGACGGCTACGGCACAGGCAGCGGACAGTCCGGCTGCGGTTCGGCGGGCGGCTACACAGCGCTGCTGAACACCGACTGCAACGACGCGGACGCGAGCATCAATCCCGGCGGAGCGGAGGTGTGCAACAGCAAGGATGACAATTGCAATGGTTCGACCGATGAGGGGCTGACGTGCAACTCGTGCACGGCGACTGTGGTGAACCCGCTCAACGTCAAGGCAGACTTCACTGCGCCGAGCGCGATTGACTGGTCAATGGACAGCAACAACCCAGCGTTTGTAGCGACGTCGGGCACGACCTACCAGTACTTGCGCTGGGGCGCCAACAATGGCTGCGGCTACTACAGCTTCAACGAGACGGCGAACATTCCGTTCAACATTCCCGCCAGCGCGAACTTCGTGGCGATCGACGTCGCTTTTGACAACGCCGCGGGCTCGTCGCCTGACCCGGACCTCGCGCTGAAGCTGGACTTCGACGGCGTCGTCAAGCAAATCGGCCCGTTCTCGACGCTGCACGCGGGCACGTGGTTCACGGTCACGTGGCCGGTCAGCGCTTCGCAGTTGAACACGACGGGCAAGAAGATCATCGCGACGACGACGTCCGTGACCAGCAACTATTCCTGCACGGGCGGCATGGCGCTGGACAACGTGCGCGTCATCGCTGGTTGCACGGACCTTTCAAACTTCTGTGCGCCGGCGAACGTCGGTGGCGCGCAAGGTACGCAGAGTTGGTACACGGACGCGGATGGCGATGGCTACGGCGATGCCGCGACCGCGGTGACGGCGTGCTTCCCGCAGGCGGGCAAGGTTGCGGTTGGCGGTGACTGCAACGACGCGAGCGCGACGGTTCACCCGACCGCAGCAGAAATCCCCTGCAACGGCATCGACGAAGACTGCAACGGCGTCACCGACGAGGGCGGCGCGCTCTTGAACGGCTTTGAGACGTCCGGTTCTGCGACGCAGCCCGGCTCATGGTGGGTTCCCGAGCCATATGCGCACACGCAAGGTTCTCAGGGCGCGTGGTGGGGCCTCTCCTCCGGCTGCGGCTACTCGGTCAACGACAACACCAGCACGTTCAGCATCACGGTGCCCAACGGCGCGAGCGCGGTCGGTCTGGACGTGTTCTTTGACAATCGCAAGACGAACAGTCCGGAGGCGCCCGATACGACCGTGAAGATGATCGTGACGCTGGACGGCGTGAAGCGCCAGGTGGGGCCGTTCTTGACCGTGCAAAATCCCAAGTGGCGGACGCTCATGTGGCCGATGACGGCGGCAAACTATGGCAAGACGTATACGGTCTCGGTGCAGATGACCTCGACGGCGTCCAACTCCACCAACGGCCTCACCTGCGTGGCGGGGCAGATGGGAGGCTTTGCCGTCGACAATGCGCGCTCGATCACCGTTTGTCAGGGCAGTCAGCCAACTTGTACGCCTGGCGTGACGGCATCGACATGGTTCCTCGACGGCGACGGCGATGGCTTTGGCGATCCGGCGACGTCCGTCAGCGGGTGCATCCAGCCCACTGGCTACATTCCCAACGGCGGCGACTGCGACGACCAGAACGCGGCGGTCAACCCCGGCGTGGCCAAGGATTCGTGCAACACCGCCGCTATCGACGACAACTGCGACGGCGTGACGGACACGACGGGCAGCCCGACCGGCTGCGCGACGATGTACCCCGACGCCGACGGCGACACGTTTGGCAGCAAGACGGCGGCGTCCGTGTGCGTCTGCGCGGGCGCGCCTGGCTACGTGGCCAGCAAGACGGACTGCAACGACAAGGACGCGGCCGTCAACCCCAACGGCGTGGAAGTCTGTGACGGCGTGGACAACAACTGCGACGGCTCGACCGACCCGCAGAACACAAGCGGCTGCGTCACGTATTTCAAGGACTTCGACACGGACGGCTACGGCCTGACCGCTGACAGCCAGTGCTGGTGCAGCGCGCACTTGACGTACACGGCGATCGTCGGCGGCGACTGCGCCGATGACAAGCCGGCGATCAACCCTGGCAAGACGGAGACCTGCAACAGCGTGGACGACGACTGCAACACGCTCATCGACGACGGCTTGCCGCAGGGCACGTGGTACAAAGACGCGGACGGTGACAAGTTCGGCGCGGCTGCACCGCAGTTCATCGGCTGCCAGGTCGTGGGCTATGTGGCGGACAACACGGACTGCAACGACACGGCGGTCAGCATCTACCCCGGCGCGACCGAGACGTGCAACTTGAAGGACGACAACTGCGACGGCGCGACGGACGAAGGCTTGAACCTCGGCACGTGGAACCGCGACGCCGATGGCGACGGCTTTGGTGACGCGGGCACGCAATTGATGAACAGCTGCATGTTGCCGGGGTATGTCGCGACGTACGGCGATTGCGATGACACGAAGGTGGCGGTGAATCCGGGTGTGGCGGAGGTGTGCTACAACAAGATTGACGACAACTGCGATGGGGCGACGGATGAGGGGTGCCCGACGTGCGTGCCGACTTTGGTTGAAGGCTTCAATGCAAGCAGTTCTAAGATCGTGTTTGGCTACGCGGCGCTGACGAATTGGGCGCTCAGCACCAGCGGCTTCGTTCCAACCGAGGGCTCAAGCTACCTTCGTTACGGCGGCACTGGCGGGTATTACACAAGCAGCGCGAGCTACGACAAGGTCACCGTCACGTTCACGGTTCCTCAAGCGAGTCCGTATTTGACGCTCGACTACATCTTCGCGAACGCAACGGACTCGTTGTATACGCCGGACAAGTCGCTCAAAGTGGCGTTTACGTTCAACGGTCAGACGCAGACGATCGGGCCCTTCCAGACGTATCAAGGGCTCACGCCGAAGCAATTGAGCTGGCCGATACCGAGCAACCTGTACGGTACGACCCAGACGCTGGTCATTTTGCCAACGGCGTCGGGCAACGGGTATGTGCTGTCAGGCATCATGGTCGACAACTTGCGCACGACGTGTAATTGACGATCGCGACCGCACGCGGCCGGGCACGAGCCCCGGCCCTACGGCCGGGGGAGCCGCGATTCAGGTGAAGTCCCGTCCCTCGCCCCAACAGCGGGTGACACTCCCGGCCCTACAGCAGCACCACACCCGGCCACAAAAACCGCAGCATCGCCACGATTCCTGCCGCCACGGGTTCTCGCCTGCTGCGCGCCTCCATCCCGCTGGAAAAACTTTCACCGCCCCGTTGCGGATTCCTCTTCCCCACGTGTCCAACTTGCACGATGGCCTTCATTGCCGTCGTTCTGCGTTGTCTGGCCGACTGGAACAGGAGTTTTCATGCGCGTTTCCTTGGCAGTTCTAGTTCTCTCCGCGGCGCTGGCCGCGTGCACGGCGAACACGTCGGGCGGTTACGGCGGTGTGTCTCTGGCGGATGCAGAGTCGGGCGACGTTGCGCTGGCGTTTGATTCCGCGGCGCCGAGTGACGTTGTGGCGGACGCAGCGGTCGCGGACGTTCACGACGCCGGCGCGACAGGCGATGGCGCGGCAAAGGTCTGTGCACCCACAGAATCCAAGGCGTGCATTTGCGTGACGGGCGCGGTCGGCGTTCAGGTCTGCAAGCCGGACCAGACGGGGTGGGGCTTGTGCGCGTGTACGGCGGTCGTGGACGGCGGCAGCCTGCCTGACAATCCGCCGCCTCCCGATGGCGGCGGCGGTCCCAAAGACGGCGGCGGTCCCAAAGATGGTGGCGGCGGCGGTGACGGCGGCGGCGGTCCAAAGGACGGCGGTGGCGGAGGCGGCGATGGCGGCGGTGGCGGCAACAGCAAGGAAGCGTGCGAACAGCTGAACTGCCCGACGGAGTGGAGCGACTGCCAGGCAGACGCGGGCTGCGTCGCCCTTTTAGAATGCAAGAAGACGTGCAAGGGCGACAAGACGTGTGCGGCGAGCTGTGTTTCGGCTGCGCCCGCGGCGTCGGCTACGCTTGAAAAGTCGCTGGGTGACTGCAGCAAGACGAACGGCTGCGGCAACGCAGGTAGCGGTGCCGACGCGTCCGTCACGGACTAACTGCTCGCCAACAGGAGGTGCCATGGGCACGCCGACCTGGAAGATGCGCTCGCGCGACGTCGCTGTTGCCGCGTGCCTGTGGACAACTGCGTGTGCGGGGGCGACGAGTTCGCCTGCGGAATCGGCCAACGCCGAGAGCGACGTTTCTGCCGATGGGCAAGTCGGAACGGACGCGACTGCCGATGTTGTGGGCGACACCGCGGTATCCGTCGCGACCTGCGCCGAGGAACACCCGGAGCACACAGCGGGGCTCTTGCGGTGCCAAGCCGGTCACGCCGGTGGCTACTACCTCTATCCGGCCAAGCACCGCGGTGACGTGTTCCTGATCGACAAGCTTGGACGCCCCGTTCACACGTGGAACAAGAGCACGCTGGAACCCGGACAGTCGTGCTACCTGCGCGAAAACGGCAACCTCGTCCGCGCGGCGATGTTGAAAGGTGCCAGCAACATCGGCGGTGGCGAAGGCGGACGCATCGAAGAGTACGACTGGGACGACAACCTGGTCTGGTCGTTCGACTACGCGTCCAACGCCGCCGTGACGCACCACGACTTCAAGATCCTGCCCAACGGCAACCTGCTGATGCTGGCCGTGGAGCGCAAGTCCAAGGAGGAAGCGGCGGCGGTTGGCTTTGACACGAACCAGCTGAACGACGGCTACGTCGCGCCCGATTCCGTGCTGGAGTTCAAGAAGACAGGTCCGACGAGCTTTGAGATTGTCTGGCAATGGCACGTTTGGGATCACCTGGTGCAAGGGCAGAACGCGGCGCTCGCCAATTTTGGCCAGCCGGCGGCGCACATCGGGCTCTTGCAGGTCAAAGGCGGCGCGCCGGCGTTCTGGAATCATGTGAACGCCATCGATTACAACCCGGCGACCGACCAGATCGTGCTCAGCGCGCGGTCGCACAACGAGCTCTGGGTGATTGACCACGCGACGACAACGGCGGAAGCGGCGGGGCACACGGGCGGCAAGCGCGGCAAAGGCGGCGATTTCCTCTACCGCTGGGGTAATCCGGTGAACTACGGCGGCGGTGGCAGCGATGCGCGGACGCTCTACAACCAACACGATGTGCAGTGGATCGCACCGGGGCTGCCGGGCGCGGGCAACATTTTGGTCTTCGACAACGGCCTCGATCGCCCAGGGCCCGCAGGTTTCTACTCGACCATCGACGAGCTGACCCCGGCGATGAACGCGGACGGTAGTTTGACGCCGCCGGTGCAAGGTCAGGCGTTTGGGCCAACTGGCTTGGTGTGGCAGTACGTCGCGGACCCGCCGGGCGACTTCTACTCGTCGGAGATTTCCGGCGCACAGCGCTTGCCCAACGGCAACACGATCATCTGCGAAGGCACGAAGGGGCACCTGTTTGAGGTGACGCCGGCTGGCCAAGTCGTCTGGAGTTATCTGAATCCGGTGCGCACGACGGGGCCGATGGCGCAGGGCGAGGTGGCGCCGCTTGACCCGAAAGGTCACCCGGAGACGGCGGTGTTCAAGGGCCACTGGTATCCGGAGACGTTTGCTGGCTTTGCCGGGCGCTCGCTGGCGCCGATCGCGGAGACGATCGAGACGCACGAGACCGCGTGCCCCGTCGCCAACGCCAACTACACCTGCGGAACGACCGCAGATTGCGGGACACGCGGCGGCGTGGCGGCATCGACGTTCACGTGTGCCAACAGCGGCGTTTGCTGCTTCAAGCTCAGCCCCGCGGAAGCGGGCAAAGGACCGTGATGCGTGCGCTTGGCGTTTGGGCGATCGTCGGACTTACTGCTTGCGGCACCGCAGCGGTGGGCAGTGCGCCTGTGGATGTTGTCGCCTCACCAGACGTCGTTGCTGCAGCGGATGTCGACGAAGTTCTGGAAGACGTACCGGTCGATGCCGCGGGAACGGATGCGACCACCAGCGACGGGAGCGCGCCGGGCAACGCGCAGGCTTGTCTGCTCCACACGACGAACGAAGCAGACTGCAAGGACTGTTGTGACTGCCAGGACCTGGCGTGTGCCGACGTCATCGCGTGTCGCGACGCGTGCCCCAGCTTGGACTTCAGCAAGAACGACGACGCCGCCAAGCTGACGCCGACGACCGTGCTTGGTCCGGGCGGCAACTACGGACTCTGTACTCAGGCGGCGACGGAAGATGCTTGCAAGTCCTGCTGCGAGTGCGATGGGAACTTTGCGTGCGGCGACAAGCGCCACTGCCGCGACGCCTGCGTGACGGCTGGCTCGACGTGGCCGACGCTGGAGCTGACGCAGTTGGGCGCGCCCGTGCAAGTTGTGGACACGCTACAGTTTGCAGAAGGTCCGGTGTGGAGCGCCCAGCTGAACGCGCTGCTGTTCTCCGACGTCAGCGCTGACACGATCTTCCGGCTGGACGAACCGGCGGCCTTGACCGTGTTCCGCAAGCCATCCCAGCACGCGAACGGACTGGCGCTGGATCCTGCGGGCGCGCTTCTGGCCTGCGAGCACAGCGCGCGGCGCGTGACACGCACGACGGCGGACGGCACGGTGACGGTGCTGGCGGACAAGTGGCAGGGCAAGCCGCTCAACTCGCCCAACGACCTGACGATCGCCGCCGACGGCACCGTCTACTTCACTGATCCCACGTACGGCTTGGGCAACACGCCGTCGGACCTCGGTTTCACGGGGCTCTACCGCATCGCTGTCGACGGCACCCTTTCCTTGGAAGCGCAGCTGGACGGGCAACCCAACGGTGTCTCGGTCACGCCTGGAGGGAAGTCGGTGCTGGTGGCGCTGACGACGGCGAACAAGATCGTCGCGTTTGACGTGGGCAAGTCCGGCGCGCTCGGCAAGGAGCACGCGTTCTTCAGCTTGGAGGCGCCCGACGGCTTCGCCGTGGATCAAGCGGGCAACGTCTACGTCGCGGGTCTGGAAGGCGGCAAGGGCGCCGTCGTCGTGCTCAATCCCATCGGCAAGCGCTTGGGCTCGGTGCTCCTGGCGCATCAACCCACGAACTGCGGCTTTGGCGGTGCGGACGGTAAAACGCTCTACGTGACCGCGCGCGAGGCCGTGTACCGGATGTCCGTGCCTATTCCCGGACTGTGAACAGGAGTCGCCATGAAGGTTCTCTTCCCCCGCTTGATTTCCGCACTGTTGCTCCTCGTCGCGCTGCCGGTGAACGCCTATCAGGCCATGCAAGGTCCGACGCAGCTGCTCCTCTGGGACAAGAACGCCGCATTCAACGGCTACACGCTTTTTGCCGCGCACGGTCGGACGTACTTGATCGACATGCAGGGCAACCTGATCCACACGTGGAACCTGGGTACCAATCCCAAGCTGCAACCCGACGGTCACATCGTGGACGCCGGCAAGGACGATCCGAGCGGCTTTGGCGGTTTTGTCGAGCTGGACTGGGACGGCAACACGGTCTGGCAGTACAACGAACCGCGCAAGGACTACGCGCCGCACCACGACTTTGTGCGCATTTTCAACAAGAAGCTGAACGCGTACACGACGATGTACATCGCCAACAAGACCATCACGAACGCGCAGGCGCTGGCGGTGGGCGCCGACCCGAAGAACGGGCCGTATGACGGCGCGCAGATCGACGCGATTGTGGAAGTCGACATGAGCGGAACGGTCGTGTGGGAATGGTGGTTTCTGGACCACATGACGCAGGACGACAACGCGAGCTGGGCGAACTACGTCGGCGCGGGGAAGACGGTCGCGGCGGCGCCGGGGCGTTTGGACGTGAATCTGGCGGGGCGACCGCTGCGCAAGGATTGGCTGCACTGCAACTCGATGGACTACAACGCGGAGCTGGATCAGGTCGTTATCAACGCGGTCGGTGGCGAATTCTACGTGGTGGACCACGGCGGGACTTTTGTCACGGGCGATCCGGCGGCCAGCATCGCTGCGGCGGCGAGTGCGAAGGGCGATTTTCTGTATCGGTTTGGCGATCCAGCTGTCTACAAGCAGGGCGACCCGCCGTCCGTGACGGAGAACTGGAACAACGTCTCTGCCGGTCACAAGCAGATTGGCGGCGCGCACGACGTCCATTGGATTCGTCCCGGCTTGCCCGGTGCGGGTCGCTTCCTCATCTTCGACAACGCACAGTACATGTTCGAACGCACGTGGCAGAGCTACGGCGTGGAGATTGACGGATTTCTGGGGGCCAACAAGGCCGTGGCGGACCACTACGTGAACCCGCCGGAAGCGGGCTACACGACGCTCCAGCCTGACAAGGACACGCACAAGCCGCAGAAGTTTCAGTCCAACCAGATCACGTGGCGCTGGGGCACGCTCAGTCCGTCGGGCATGTCCGGGCACATTGGCGGCAGCGTACAGCGGTTGGCCAATGGCAACACGTTGATTTGCGCCGACACGGAGGGGCACTTCGTCGAGATCACCGCGGACGGCAAGCTGGCGTGGGAGTACATCAGCCCAGTCATCAAAGGCGCGCCCGCGGTGGCGGTGATGCAGGACGCGCTGCCGATGACGAACTCCGTATTTCGCGCGTATCGCTTTGCACCTGACGACCCGGCGTTTGCCGGTCGCGCTTTGGTTCCCCAAGGGACGATCGCTGCCACAACGGATGCGGGCACGCCGACGGAAGTGGACGCTGGTTCGACGACGGATGTGTCAGTTGTCGATGCTGTCTCCGGTGCGGATGGGACCGACGCCGCAGCGCCGACGGCGTGCGAGTGCCCGAAGTCAGGGTGCCAAGCGGCCAGAACGGGCGGCTCGACGTCGCTTGTCGCGCTGTTCGCAGGTCTCGCGGCACTGCTCGCGCGGCGTCGTTTTCGTGTTCAACGGGGGGAAGCCAAATGAAGTTGCTCAAGAAAATGGCGGCAAGAGCCGTGCTCCTGTGGCCTCTCGCGTGCGGCGCTCCGGCGAGCGGAGGGGGCGCAGCGGTTGAACCGATCGTCGATGCCGCGGTCGATGGTGTCCTGGACGTTGCGGCCACGGATCAGCCAGATACCGGCGTGCAGATCGACGTTGTCGTGGGCGACGCAGCGGCGGATGCGACCAAGCCGTCGGGAACACGGCCGAACTTCGTCATCTTCGTCGGTGAGGCGATTGGCTGGACGGGAACGTCGGTGCAGCTCGATCCGAATGTGCCGTCCATCAACAACACGGAATTCCAGACGCCGAATCTGGACGAAATGGCGCAAAATGGCGCGCGCTTTTCGCACTTCTACGCGGCCTCCCCGCGGTGCATGCCGACTCGCGCCGCGCTGTTCTCCGGGCAAAGTCCGGCGCGCTTGCACATGACCTTCATCCCTGCCGACGCGTCCGGTGCTGCCGGCAACGGCACGGTGACGCCGCCGACGACGGTGACGGACCTGCCGTCGACCACGCCGACCATCGCGTCCTACTTGAAGGGAGGTGGTTATGCGACGGCGCACTACGGCAAGTGGCACGCGGGCAACACGGCGCCCGAAAAATACGGCTATGACGTGAGCGATGGTCCGACGTCGAACACGGGACCGGGCAAAGTGAAGACGCCCAATCCAGTCGAAGTGTACGGCATGACCGACCGCGCGCTGGCGTTCATCGAACAAGCGGTGAAGGACGGCAAGCCGTTTTACGTCCACATTTCCAACTACAACGCCCGCGATACCACCGAGGTCACCGCCGATTCGCTTGCCAAAGTGCAGGCGCTCAATCCGGGGATTACGGACCCGAAGCAGATTGGGCTCATCGCGGGCGGCTTGGATTTTGACATCAACATCGGGCGAATTCGCGCCAAGTTGAAGGAACTGGGCGTCGCGGACAACACGTACACGCTCTACACCTCGGACCATGGCGGTCAGGACAACTGGTCCAACGCGCCGCTGGCGGAGAACAAAGGCACGGTCTGGGAGGGCGGCATTCGCGTGCCGCTGGTTTGGAGTGGTCCGTCGATTCCAGCCGGAATGGAGACGGCCAAACGCGCGACGACGGTGGACATCTTCCGCACCATCGCGACCTTGGCCGGGCTGAACGTGCCGCTGCCGGATGCGCTGGAGGGCGGCGACTTGACGCAGCTTCTGCAAGGCGACGGCAACGCGCTGATTCAGCGCCCCTACGAGCCCCTGGTCATCCACTTTCCGCACTACGACCATGACCCGCTGGGGCCGGCAAGCGCGATCCTGCTGGGCGACTTCAAGTTCGTGCGGTTCTACCAGGGGAACCTGCTCAAGCTCTTTGACCTGAGCAAGGACCTCTCTGAAAAGAACGACTTGTCGACGCAGATGCCCGACAAAGTGGCGGCGCTCGACGCGGCGCTGCAGGCGTACTTGCAGGCCGTGGGTGCGCAAATGCCGGTGGTGAAGTGATGCGGGCGTTGTGGTGGCTGGCTGCAGCCGCTTGTGGGTGTTCGCCGGCGGCGTCGGTTGAGACGGAGGTGGCGGATGCTGTGGCGGACGTCGGCGTGTCGGAAATCGCGTCCACCGATGTCGTTGCCGCTGCCGATGCGGTCGATGCAGCGGTTGTGGCGAAGGACCCAACGGTTGCAGAGCAGCTTCAAGCGATCCCCGCAGGCACGTTCTCCATGGGCGACCACAGCGGGCAGGGTAGCGAAGACCCCAAGCATCCCAGTGACGAGCTGCCGCTGCACGACGTGACGTTGGCCGCGTTTGCGCTGGGGCGCTTTGAAGTGACCAATGACCGTTTTGCCGCGTTCCTCAACGACGTCGGGAACTCGGGCGGAATCGACATCGCGGGAAGCGCCGTGTACGGCCACACCGACGGCGCGCTCTACGCAGGGCTCGCTGGCGACGGGCTCTACAGCCGCATCGCTTGGAATGGCGCAGCTTTTTCCGTTGAGACCGCGCGCGGCAATCACCCGGTCGTCGACATCCGCTGGGAGGGCGCGCTCGCCTACTGCAACTGGTTGAGCGTCCGCTACGGCTTCCAGCCGCTGTGCGACGTCAAGTCCGGCGTATGCGACCTGACCGGACACGGCTTTCGCCTCCCGACCGAAGCAGAGTGGGAGTACGCCGCCCGCGGCGGTCAAACCGCGCCGTATCGCATCTTCCCGTGGGGCGACGACGTCAACGCGGACGGCACGTTGGCCAATTGGCAGGACTCGTTGGACCCGTTTGAGGCAGGCGCGCTGCCGTGGACGACGCCCGTGGGCTTTTACGACGGCTCGACGCACGCGAAAGCCGATTTTGCTTGGCCAGGTGACCAGCAGACGTACGCGACGCGCAATGCCGTGAATGGCTATGGCCTGCACGACGTCTCAGGCAACGTGTGGGAACTGGTCTACGACTGGTACGCGGCGGATTACTACAAGAACAGCGCCGCGCATGATCCGCCCGGTCCGATGGCAGGCCAGCCCATGCCGGATGGCAAGCCTTATCGCGCGATGCGCGGAGGCAACTGGTACAATGGCAAAGAGTATTTTGGCCACGGCCGCGTCGCCAATCGCAATCCTACGTACTTCCGCGGGCCGTTGGATCCGAACCATCCTTGGTATCACGTCGGCTTTCGCGTGCTCTTGAAGTGACGACGTGTCACTGGCTTGGGCAATTCGCGCAGATGAAGGGGTCGGCTTTGCCCTTGGCGCAGTCGATCGCGACTTTGTTCGGCGAGGGGCAGGCGGCGGTGAAGCCGGACTGCGTACTGTCGCACTCCGTGATGGGAAACAGATTGGACGGCACCTGCGCAAAGACCTTGAGTTCCGTGTTCGTTGCCGAGTCGACAGCCAGCGGTACGTGACCGTATTTCTTGCACGACTGCCCGACTGCGCCTTGCACGAGCACGCGACTGTAGCCGGGCGGCAGCGGCGCGGCGAGCCACGGGGCTTGCAGACCGTTGGGCGCAAAGGCGATGGCCCGTTGCCCCGTCGCGCCGCCAACAAGCTTGTCCGTGTCGCGATCAAAAACGCCGTTCTCGTTTGCGTCGACGTACGCGGCAATGACCGCGAGCGCGTACACGCCGTCCGCTTCGTGCAGCAGCGCCACGTCCGGCGGCGGATTGTGGATCGCCAGCTCATAGCGGGCAGGGAAGACCGCAACGAGAGAGAACGTCTGCTGCGTTGTCACCATCAGCAGCGTGTCCGCCTGTGTGCCTTTGGGACCCAGCCAGAGCACGGCCAGCCGCAGCGTTCCAGCGGGGAAGAGGCTCGGCGCATCGGGCGATTTTTCGATCATCCGGACTTCGCCGCTCACGGTCAGCAGCGGCTCGCCCAAATAGGACCCGTCCACCAGCGACGCATCGCAGCTGGTTGCCAAGCCAAGACCGAGCAGGAGCGTGTGGCGTAGTTTCATGGCAAGTACCAACTGGCGGCGACTGCGCAGGATGGCGCAACCGGCGTTTCCCACTGGCTGGCGTTGCCGTGCGCGACACGCATCAGGTGAATATCAAGCGCGCACTCGACGCCCGTGAGCCAGCGCGGATGTGGAGCGAACTCAAGCCGCACGACCGGTGACGTGCGCCCGACCCATGCGGCGCGGTCGGGGGCGAAACCGTTGGTCACGAAGCTTTGCCAGAATCGATCCAGACCGACGCGAACGCCGACGCCGAGGTCGGCGTGGAGGCGCGGCCAATCGAACACGTGAAATGCGGCGAGATCCGCGCCCAGAGCCAGTTGCGAGGAACGAACGTCGGAATTTTGCGCGTCGGCCTGTGCAAACCGCACGCGTGCCTGTAGGCGCGCACCAGTCCAATCGACCGACGCACCGACTGCGGCCGCGATTCCGGGCGAGAAGCCGGTCAAGACGGGCGCGCTTCCGCCGAGCTCCGCATTTACGCTCACGGCGCTTTCTTGGCTCAGGCCGCGTCGGACCGCGCTGCCGTACGGGATGGCACTCAACGCCGTCGACGACACGTCCTTGGTCGCGCCCTCGCCAACCTCGATCCGACCTTCACGCACGACGCGGCTGCCAAGCTGGCGAATCACGTAGCTGCCCGGCGGCACCAACAGGTCCGCTCCGCGATCCAACTGAAACTCCGCCACAACCGACTCCGACTGGCCTTGGTCCAGAAGGACATAGCGTCCGGGCTCGGCGAAACGCAGCATGCCCAGTCCCGCGCCTTGGTCGATCCGGCTCAGGGTCAGATCCTGCCCGCCGTCCAGCTGAAACTGATACGTCGGGTGTTGCTGTGCGCGCATGCGCGAGGTCGTGAGGAGCGTCTGCCGGTAGGTGTAGGCGTAGGCTTCGCTCAACGTGACGCGCTTGTCGCCGTCGGTATCCGCTGCACCGCGGAGCGCTGCGATAAAGTGGGTGGTAAAGACGCCGCCGCCAAGTCGGTCGCTTTCCTGTGCATCCTCATTCTCTGCCGTGCTTGCGAGAACCGCAGTGCCCTTGCTCTGCACCGCTGGTTCGTCTGTCATGGTGAACGGCGCGGCGTGCGTGCCGCCCTTACTGCGCGTGAGACCGCCCGAACGACAGCCATCGATGACAAAGATCGCCAGATCGGCACCAACGGTTTGCACTGCGCTTCGCAGCTGCACAAAGGCCAGCTCGGAGGTGCCAAGATGCAAGCCGCCCGCGGACGAGTGCCCGCTGAAGTAGACAAAGAGCAGTGGCCGGGCCTCCGGGTGGTCTGCCCTCAGGCGCGTGATACGGGCCCCCACGTCTTGCAGCACGCGGAGCACATGCTTGGCCGGCGCGCCCTGTACAAGACTCAGGTTCTCCTCGGGGACGGAGGCGAGCTGCACCAGCACCTGTCCGACGCGAACTGCGTCCTGCTCTGCGTAGTGGAGCTGCACCTCATCGGCGGCTCCACGGTTCGCGCCGATGACCACAGCGAAGCGCGATGGATCCGCGAGCGCAGGCCACGCGAACGCGGTTGCGCAAAAGACGGCGAGGAGGCGCGCGCGCTGTGTCATCTTGCCTCCTCTTCGCTCGGCCGGGCGGGCAACTTGCGGAGTCGCACTTCGTGCTGTGCACAACCGGAGAGCAGCTGCGGGAGCGCATCGGCCGGCGGCGTCGTGCGCGCCAGCTCACTCAGCTTAGCGGCCACAGTGGCGAATGAGAAGGCATTCGGGCAGCTGATCGCGACGAGCCGCTCGTTGCCAACCTGCGCGTCCATCTCGACCGCGTCGTCCAGCGGCATGGCTTCTTTCATCCCGTCCAGCGCCGCGGACTCGCCCGACTCCGTGAACGGGTAGCACAGGTACGCGTTTCCGAGTTCGTCGGCACCGACGATGAGCACCGCCCTGGATTCGCGCAGCCAGAGACGGAAGCCGACGCGTTCGCCGACGTACACCGTGTCCTGATCCGACACGCGCCGCGCGATCTGGCCGTCGTGGGCGAACACTTCCAGATCGAGCACAGCGCCCTTCGTGCGACCGTCGTCACGCGCGACCAATTCCTCCGTTGTAACCGGCGACCGCCAAAACGCCAGCGCGAGACTCGCTGCCAGCGCCATGCCCATCGCCCATTGGGGCCAAGCTGGCTGCCGACGGCGGGGCGGGAACTGATGGACCTGATTGCGGAGAGGCACCATGAGGGCTGCGTGCCGTTGGGCACACGCCGGACACGCCGCGACATGCGCGCGCAGCCCGCCAAGCTCCGGTGCCAAGGGTTCGAGAACGAGCCGTTCGAGTCCGAGATCGCTCGCGTGCCCATCGCGACGCAACCCAACGGCAGGCGGCGGTTCGATCTGCAAGGTCCACGCGGCGACAGCATCGAGGCGTTCCTTGCAACCGCCGCAGTCGCGGACGTGCGCGCGCAACTCAGCAACACCGCCAGCGTCCGCGGCGTCCGCCATCAGGCGATCAATCCCCAGTTCGCTCAGGTGCCCGTCTCGTCGAAACCCGGTGGCATGCGCGGTCATCGCGTCACCTCCTTGGGTCCGTTGGCGTGCCCCTCAATCGCTTTCAGACGATTGCGGACCGTCGACGGCGAGCAGCCCATGATGTGGGCAATGTCCTCCACCGTCATGCCGTCCAGATGGAAGTAAACCCCCACTTGCGCGAGTTCTTCGTCCAGCGTCTTCCACAGTTGGTTCAGAAGCGCCAGACCGGCTGGGTCGATGTTGGATCCGGCGGTTCCCGGCACGGCGTCGGCGTGGTCCACCAACAACCGCTTGCGTCGCGTGTCATCGCGCAGGCGATTCAAGCAGAGTCGCGTGGTGATGGCGTACAACCAAGTCGACGGCGAGGAGGCGCCGCGGAAGCCGTCGATGTGTTCAATGACGCGCACAAAGACTTCGTGCGCGATGTCCTGGGCGTCGTCGGGGCCAAAAAAGCAGCGCGCGCGCCGCATGACCATGGGGTAATACCGGCCATACAGTTCGTCTACCACGCGACCTGACTCGGCTCTGAACGTCAACCTTCTGCCTTTCGCCGCTTCAATGCGGCGCGATCGTGTAACTGTTGTCTACGCTACCATTTTGCTTTCCACTCGCAGCGTCCGCTGGGAGCCACGTGCGCACGTACTCGACTTTGGCCTGATCCGGCGCAACGGTGATGCGCATGTGACCTGAGCTGCTCAAAATCGTGCCCGCGACGTAGCCGCCCTCGGTCGCCAACTGCGCGCCATTCGCTGTGTTGGTCGCGCTCGGCTGCGGCACTTCCTGATAGACGACGCCGTCCAACTCCTGTCGCACAAACACGTGGTCGTGCCCGTGGAAGAACGCGCTGACGTGGGTGTCGACAAAAAGTTGGTGAATCGGCTTGCCCCAACCGGGGCGGTTCTTGTCGAACGTGTACGTGCCGTCCGCTTCCTTGCCGCCCCACTCAAAGAATGGAGCCATCTCAATGCCGCCTCGGCTGGCGGAGTCTGTGCCGCCGACGATGTGGTGCGCGAACACGAACTTGTACTTTGCGTTGCTCGCCTCCAGCGTCGCCCGCAACCAGTCGTATTGCGCTTTGCCCAAGGTCCATGTCCAGCGGTTGCCTTGCTTCACCTGACTTTTTGTAAACCAGAACGGATCCAGCGCGACGAAGAGGGCATCGCCCCACTGCCACGCATACGGATGCTGCCGCTGACCGACGATCGGCTCCGCGCCCTGCGGCGTCGTGTACGTCGGGTTCGCCTGCGGGTTCGGGAAGTAGCGCTTACGTGCCAGCGTTGTCCACACCGCGAGGTTGTTCGGCGTGCCGTCGTTCAGGTACCCGATTTCCCCTTCGTGGTTCCCGTTGACCAGGAAGAGCGGCGTCGAGTGGGCAATGAGACCAAAATGCTGCCGTTCGTAGAGGTAGCGCGTGATGACGGTCTGCAGGTCCGGAGCCGGCTTGACCTCTGCTTGAAGCGGGGCCGAATGCTTCTCGCACATGAAGGTGTCGCCGAGATCGATGTGGAAGTCGGGCTGCGCGGCAAGCGCGTTCTGCAGCGTTTGGTGGTAGATGGCGACGCTCGACTTGTCGTCCATGTGGCTGTCCGCCTGGACCGTGAACACGAAGGTTTCACCGGGCGGGCGGGCCGTGTGAAAACTGTGCGGCGCGAGCGCGGCAAACGCGGCTTCGCCTGGCGCGCGAAAACGAACCCGGTAGAAGTAGCGGGTGTTGCCGGTGAGACCGTTGACATCAAACACCAGCGGCTCGCCTGCCGGACTGGATTGGGGCGCTGTCTGCACCGCGTACACGTCAGGCGCCGTGCCAAGCTCCACGTACGCTTCGGCGTCGTTAGCGGGAACGAGATTGAGCGTCACGCCCTCCGCACTTGGCCGACCGAGCAACTCAGTCGCAAGCCAGGTCACGGACGAACTGCTCGCCACTTCTGCGGCCACATCGGCGACGACATCTTCTGGAGCACCGTCCGCCATTGCGCCGTCCGGCGCGTCAGGAACCTCGGCTACCTCAAGCGTTGCGGCGTCTGCGGTCTGTGCGTCGGTGTCCGCTGGAGCTTGGCGGCAGCTCATCACAAGCACGCTGAGACTCGCGCATCTCGCGAGGAATCGGCCCGTGGCGATCATGCTTGCTCCCCTGGCGCGAAAGGCCGCCACTCTTTGACACCCGACGCGCGCGTTTCCGCAGAACGGGATCTCATTTTTGCCGGATCGCGTGCAAGAGCGCGCGCGCCTCGGCACTCACCTGCGGGTCATTCGGCGCCAGACGCACCGCGTGCTGCACGTGGAGGACCACCGCGGGACGGTCGCCGTCGAGAAGCGCCCATTCCGCGCGCCGCAGAGCGCCCAGCGCCGAGTCCGCGTTTTGATCGAGCCATGCGGTCACTTCGCGGCGAAGTTCGGGTGAGGCCAGGTTGCGGTCATGGGCGATTTCGTCCCGCAGCGCAAATCCGGACAACACGCGCACGAGGCGCGACGGGTCCTGCAGGCTTGTGCGCAGAAACTCCTGCCGCCGCGGGTGTTCCGCCAGCGCCCGCACGGCCGCCGCACGAACCAGTGGCGCCTCGGTACGCAGCTGAACGCGCAGTCTGTCGGTCACGCGCGGCTCCGTTGCCCACGCCCCCAAGAGACCGGTCAGCGCCGCTTGCCACCCGACAACGTCCTCGCTTTCCAGGAGCGCCAACAGTTCGTCGCGCGCCGTCGACGCGGTCGCGACAGCTCGTGCGCGGCGGCGCTGCCGCGTCTCTAGCCGGTCGCCATACCACTTGGCAGCCGCGGTCTGGGCCCACGACGCGTCGCGATCCGTGTGGCACCGGTTGCAGGCGTTGGGGATACCCACTTCGATAGTCAGTAGTGGGTCGGGCGTCGTGAAGCCGTGGTCGCGGCGTGGGTCGCGCTGCATGAACTGCGTGACGGGCATGTGGCAACTCTCGCACTGGTTGCCCGCGCTCTCCGGCGCGTGGTGCGAATGGGCGGGCGGGTCTGGAATCAGGCGCGCGCCGCGGACGCCGGTTGCGTGACAGGTCAGACACAGTTGGTTCCTGACCAAAGGTGCTCGGAGTTGAAGAGAGTGCGGCTCGTGACAGTCGATGCATTGCACGCCGCCATGACCTCCCATGCGGGAGAGCAGGAACGAGCCGGCCTCAAACACCTCGTCCCGCACTTGACCGTCGGCAAAGTAAATGTCCGGCCGGTCCGGCAGTTCGGGCAAAAAGTGGTCGTCGATGCGGTCGCCCGGTTGAAACGCCTCGGCCGTCAGTTCCTCGCGCCGCATGTGGCACGCCGCGCAAGTGTGCAGCGTTTGCGCGGGAGGCGGCTCAGCAACCGTGCGGGCACGTTTCGCGGGCGGCATCCCCGTCGCGCGTTCGACGTGGTTCTGCATGTCGCGGTGGCAAGCGTTGCAGCCCACGCCGTGTCGGTCCCAAGTCGTCTGATACGTGTCTTTTTGCGCGTCGTACCGCTTGTGTAGCGCTGTCATGTGGCAGTAGGCGCACTGGCTGTTCCAGTTCAACGATGCCGCCTGCGACGCGTCCGCGCCAAACACGTTGAACCAGCTTTGGGTCGCCAGATGAAACGCGAGCGGCATCACTTCCCAGCGGCCGCCGTCCTGTGCGAACGCGTACTGCACCAGTGGCTCACGACCAATCGCCAGCTGCAGGTGACGGCGCTTGTCATCGGCTTGAAGGACGCCCAAGTAGCTGGCTTCGAGGCCTATGGTCAGCGTCGGTGGTGCGGCCAGGAACGCGGTCGCGTCGCGGTCGGCCCGAACTTCGCGGTTCGCTTCGGCGTGGTTGGTCGCTTCCCAGTCGGCGTACTGCTTGGCATGACACCTGCGACACGTCGCCGGGTCCCGCCAGTCGCCCGGTGGCTGCGCGCTGGGCTGGAGGTGCCACATCGCGAGACCTACCAGCGCGAGTGCCAGCAGACCCGCAACAAGTAGGCCCTGCATCGTCCGAGTCATCGTGCCTTTCCACCTCGGCGTGGGACGCCACTCCGGTTGGACACTTCAGCGGCGCGAATCTGCACCTACTTCAACCCAACACCCGGCCACAAAAACCGCAGCATCGCCCCGAACCGCTGCTTCCACGCCGCCTCGTTGTGCTGATGCCCGTGGCCCACGCAGTCAAACAGGTTCTTCTCCGGCTGCACGTACGCTTTCCAACCCTGCGCGGGCGTCGCCGTCCAGGCGAGCGACGGCACCTTGGCCACTGTCGTGGTCTTGGGCAAGTTCGTCGGTGGCTGCCATTCCGTGCGTGTGTCCCAGCCCGCTGTGATGAGCGCGTTGCGCGTCCAGTCGCTGTACTCCCACGCGTCGCCGTCGTAGCTGGCCACGCCGTCAAAGCCGGTGTCGCCACTGTCCAAGTAGATCCGCAGGCTACCGAGAGGCGGCGCGTCGGTCTTGCTGGCGATGAGCGTGCGCATGGCGGGACCGGCGCTGCTTTTGCCGCCGTTCCAGACCGCGCCGGATTCGCCGATCCAGTACGCGCCGGAGAACGACGCGACAAGACCGAAGGTCTGCCAGTGCGTCCAGCCGATCCACATCGACGAAATACCGCCCAGAGACGAGCCGCCCATGGCGGTGTGCAAGCGGTCGGGTAGCGTTCGCAGTGTCTTGTCGATGAGCGGCTTGAGCGTGTTGACGAGGAAATCCGTGTACTGCGGCAACTTCGGGTCGTAGAGGGTGCCGTTGATGTTGAGCGGCGCGTAGACGTACTCGTGGTTGCGATCCGCCGTGTCGATGCCCACGATAATGACAGGCTGCACTTCACCTGACGCCATCAGCGCGTCGGCGGTCTGCTCCACGTCCCACGAGCCAAACGGCGCTTTCGGGTTCGTGAACACGTTGAAGCCGTCCTGCATGTAGAGCACCGGCAAGTGCAGCGTTTCGTCCTGGTAGTAGGCGGCGGGCACGTACACGTAGACGTCGCGCGTGTTGGCCAATTGCGGGCTTTCGACGTTGGCAAAACGCCGCAGGCGGCTGTGGTTCTTGCCGTAGATGGCCGAATTGGGCCCGTACGTATTCCAGGCAAAATGCGGATTGCTCGGATCCAGCGACCACTGGCCGTCCAGCTTCACCTTGTACTCCACCTTGGCGACGACCTGCAGCGGAATCACCGCCCACCACACGTCCATCTTGGGCGCATGCGCAAGCGCCGTGTCCGTCGTCCATTGCGCCCAGTCGCCCGTCACGGCCACCGCCTGCACGCCCGGCGCAACGACGAGGAACAGGCACTGCGTCGCATCGCACACGGGCATGTCGTAGAGCGCAGTCAGCGGCGCGGCCAGCAGCGGGTCGTCGGCTTGCAGCGCGGCTTGGAGCGTCGCGAGGGTCAGAACAGGTGGCGAAACGTCTGGAAGAACGTCCGTTTGGTCCAGAAGAACATCCGTTTGCGTCACAAGAATGTCCTCGACGTCTGAAAGAACGTCCGTTTTGTCTAGAAAAGCGTCCGTTTGCGCAGAATCGGCGAAAAAAACATCCGTTTGGTCCAGAAGAACGTCCGTTTGCGCAGAATCGGCGAAAAAAACATCCGTTTGGTCCAGAAGAACGTCCGTTGGCGCGACTGCGGCATCGGACGACTGCACGGGCGCACCGCACGCGGCCAGCAGCGCACACGCCCAACCCGCAAGCCACTTTCCGCGCATCACCGAACCTCGCACAGGTGGCGTCATCCCGGCAACAGCGGCCGACAACGCGTCAGGAGCTCCGGCGGCAGGCGTTCACTCAGCGCGACGCGCGCCGCGGCGGGCGTGTAGATTTGGCTGATGTGATAAGGCACAAAGACGTTCGGGCGGATGCTGTCGGCACGCTGGATAATGTCGTCCAGATGCGTGTGCCCGCCGATGCGCGCGTCGGCGACGGTGCGGCGGGCGTCCAGAAAGGTCGTCTCCATCGCCACGACTTCCGCGGTGAGCAACTCCGGCACGCGGTCCAGAACCGTCGGCAGCGTGTCGCCGGAAATCGCCAGAAGCACGCGCTCGGTCACTTCGCTAATCGTCACGCCTTCTTCCGCTAGCGTTTTCAGCGTCCGCGGTGTAGCGCTCGCGAACTCGGCCTTGCGCCGCCTTGGGCGCTCGAGCACGGCGTAGCCCAGAGCCGGCACCACGTGGTCCGCAGGCAACGCGCGCAGCCAGCGACCACCGCCCAGCGGCGCTTCATCGCCGGGCTGCATCCCGACCAGCGTCCAGTCAAATGCGCGGCGGTGCAGGCGTCCCCACGCATCCACAATCACGCGCAACTCATCGCAGCACTGCGCGGGCGCGTAGACGGTCGGCGCCTCCAGCGCGTACAGCTGCCGCATCGCCAGATACTGCGCCAGCCCGCCGGCGTGGTCCATGTGCGCGTGGGTCAGCGCGAGGTGCTTGCAGCGCGACAGCAGCTCCGGGCAGCGCCCCACGTCCAGCGCGAGGCTCCACTCCGGCACGCGCATCCACGTTTCCACGCCCGCGACGCTTTGCCCTTCCAAATGGACGCCCAGCCGCTCCAGATAGATCTGCGCCATGCCGGACGGCGCGAGCTCCGGGCGGTGTCCCAACGTGGTTGCGCTATTTGGACGCGCCATCACACCTCCAGAAACCTACGCGCGATCGCGCGCGGACCGACGTGCCGCCGCGAGCGGTGACTGCGCAACGTCCAGCACGGCCTCGGCAAATGCGGCGGCTGCTGCTTCCACGGCGTGCAGAGGTCCAGTCAGGTAGGCGCCGCCAAAGTTCGTCTCGGTCGGCGGGCCAAAGTAGCGACACATCTTGACGTCCGCCGCCTTCAACGCCGCGTCCACGGCAACCACAGACTCCACAGGCGGCGCAATCAAATACGCCAGCGGCGCGCCCTGCGGAATGCCGGCGAGCGCCGACAAGTACGCCCCCGTCTCCGCGATGACGTGTGGAAAAAACGCCGGCTGATTGGCCAGCGACCGCGGCTTGTAGAAGTGCGCGTGCTCGGCGAGGTACGCCCGGAGCGCCTGCAGCGCCTCGTCGATTTCCTGCGGATCACTCGCCGCGAGCACGCCCAGAATCTCGCCGGAAAGCGGTCCCGACGCGTGCGCCGAACCGGCGTAGAACGACTTGGCGTAGACCACTTCCACGCGCGCAAACTTGGTCGCGTGGTCCAAAGCGGCGTAGAGCGAATCATCCTGATCCGCCGTCACCAGACCCAGAGACGACTGTTCGGGCTTGCAGCCAAGCTCCCCGCGCAGCGCGGCGGCGGCAAAAGGAATGGCGCGACACGTCAGCAGCGTGGGCGCAAGTGGCTCCAGACCGTCGGGCAGCCACGCGGGAATGGAAAGGTGGTCACTCACGCGGTTCACCAGGTCCGTTGGGGAATGCGGCCGATGGCCAAGCCGCCCGCGCCGATTTCCCGCGCTTTGGTCAGGATGTCGACCGCTTGCGCTGCAGCGTCGTGGACACTGAAGCCGCGCGGGCGAATGTTGGAGATGCAGTTCTTGTCGGCGTTGTCTTGACCGATCTGCGGTGCCCAGGCGAGGTAGATCGACAGCGAATCTCCGGTGCCCAAGCCGGGGCGTTCGCCCAGACAAATGAGCGTGGCCTTGGCGCCCAATTCGACGCCAATCTGATCCGCCACGGCGATCCGCGCGCGGTGCACCCAAATCGGTTTGCCGTGCGTGAAGTTGGCCGCGCTGAGCGCGCGCTGCAGCTCCGGCAGCAGGCCCCGGTTGATCTCCGCGGCCCAGGCCGAAAGCCCATCGGCCAGGATAATCTGCACCTCCACGTTGCGCGTGCCTTCGTTGCGCAAGCGCTGCAAAGACGCGTCGTCAAGGACGCGGCCGTTGTCCGGATAGAGCAGAAAAGTCTCCAGATCCGCCGCTTTGGAACGCAGCTCGATGGCCCCCAGAGACGCGAGGAATTCCTTGCTCGGTTCGCTGACGACGGCGTCTTTGGCAAAAGCGTGGTCGGCGCGCAGGGTCAGGTAGGTGGAAGTCGGGTAACGCAAGCCAGCGCGACCAATGCCAATGCGCGCGGGCGTGGCTTGTGTCAGGCGCTCCACGCGTTCCGGAAAGGCGAGGCGATTCAGACCCGGCAGCGGCTGATTGGCGGACTGCGGTGCGCGCGAGTGCAGCGGAGCCTCATGCGGATCCTGCCGCTGCTCGGCCAGAATCTGCCGCACGACTTGCGCGACGATCGTCTCCAGATTCGGCGTGTTTGTTGGCGTGTCCGTGGCCATCAGTCCCCCGTTCTCAGTGTGCCGGTGGGGCGGGGTGGGGTCAATGGTCGAACGCGCTGCGAGCAGCTGCCGTGGAGGGCGATTCGCGTCTTTTTTGCGGGGCGTGAAAAAAGATCCGCGGCAAAAGTTGGGAATCTACGAATACCAGTTGTCGCGCGTGTCGGGCGCGATGCTCTTCGGGAGCCTCGGCGCGCGCCGGGGGGAGCGGGGTAGCCCACAGAAACCAGGCCGGGCGCTTAGCGGGACACAAGGACCCC
>CAITYF010000052.1 GCA_903896545.1 uncultured Myxococcales bacterium
GAGGCGGCCCACATCCGACGGCCGCGCTCATCCAAATGCTCCGCCAGAAGCGCGTATTGTCGGAAGATTTGCTCGTCGCTCCTCATACTGAGGATTATACACGAGTGCTTTGGATCGTCGAGTTAATATTGCACGAGCCCTAACGTCGGATTCAATGGATCGGGCGTGGAGGCCTGCTCTCGGAGCTGACGCGTGACGCGCTCGGTCATTGCGACCAGAAATTCTTGCGCGGTCGCGCCCTGAATCGCCACAAGGCTGCCGACAGCCGCTTGAGGGAGGAGTGCAGCATTGTCGACGCCAATCAGGACTCGGCTGGTGTCAACGCCAACCACATATCCAAGCTTGCTTGCTGCGTCAAATTTCAAAGTGTTTGTTTCAGTCATATTATAGTAGCTCCTCGGTCAAGACGCCAAGATCCCAAATCGGCGCACCTCGTCGGTGTCGCGTAACGCCATTGTGCGTAATCACTGCCCCATCACCGGTTGCCGGCATCGAAATGACGACCGTCTTTGGTGCCGCGCAGACAATTTGCGCCGTGGACTCGCTGATTGCTCTGGTTAGAATTAGCGTCGGAACGCCATCCTTGATCCGCTTCACGAGATGCGTCTGCAGGTGGTCATCGTTGAAGCCGTACCCGACGACGAGTAGTCGTGACGCGCGATCGATATGCTCGTTTGCGAGCGCGCGGTGAACATCAAACGGCGCAGCGTAGCCTGCCTTGTATTTGTTAATGCCCGGCGTGATGATCATCCTTTCCGCGCCGTCGATGTCCATGCAACTACGCCGGGCTGTCGTGGAGTGCCGGTACCAATCGAAGCTCCCATGCGGTTTCAGAACGATTGCTCGGGGGTGGAAATCAAGGCTCGCCACTTTTCCTCGGCTCGTCACGCTCTTGCAGGCAGCCATGAAGCTGCGCTCCATGTCAAACGTGCCGGCGTACGTGCCGATCGTCCCTGTGTCGACGTGGTACCCCGCCATCTCGCAAGCGATTTCTGTCAGTCGATCGTAGTTCGGTGTGACTATCGGTAGTCCATTCGGCGATCGTAGACACCGGGAGAGGAATTTCGTCAGCCGGAGTTCGCTGTCGCCATTGATTACCGCGCTGGCAACGCGGCGTTCCGATGGTATCAGGAAGGCGCAGGTCTCTCCGATTATCCAGGCTTCGAGCGTCACGCTCGGCATGTGCTTGAGGAGCGCCGCCTCCAACCCAACTCCCGCGTCGAGTTCGCCTTGAATGGTGGCCCATCGACTCGCGTCGGATGCGCCCAAGGCCGTCGACGCGTTGGTCAGATGAATGGCCAATTCCGGCATTCCAGGAATGCCTTCTGCCGCGGATAGCCCGGAACCAACGATGACTGCCAAACCATCGCCCAAATGGGCCTGCACAAATTTTGCGAGTTGTTCCTCTTTCATATGTTACCGCGGGATCTCCGAGATTTCGGTGTGGGTTGTCGTCTGTCAAACAGACCCAAGCTCGCACTGCATTGTACTCCAGCCGTCAGGTTCTGTCCCGCGCGACCGTTGTTCCGTCCCAGCTTACCCGGGAGTACCGTAACCACCTGACCGACCGCGCCTATCCCACTTCGTCTTGATCTGCCACGCTCCCGGACGCTGGCCAAACTCCACCCTACGCCGGCGGCTTCCAATTCCACGGCAGCAGCTCGTCAATCCGCGACGCCGGCCATGTCTGCCCACGAATCAGCACGTCCGCGATGTACGCCTCTGGATTGCTCCCGCACGCCACCGCCGTCCGCGTCAGCGAGAGCAGAATCGCCAGCCGCTGGCCGGCCTCGTCGTTGCCTACGAAAAGTGAAGAATCTCTGGATTTTGCCACCACCCGCAAAGCCGCTTCCGAGCCGTTGTTGTCCACGGGCACCTCAACCCGGTCGAGAAACAGCGTCATCTCCTGCCAGTTCTCCAGGATGTACCGCGCCGCCTTCGCCGGAGGCTCGCCGGGCAGCCACTTGGGCTCGTGCTCCTCCAGCCATTTCTTCAGCCGGTCCATGGCGTTGCGGGAAAGC
>CAITYF010000053.1 GCA_903896545.1 uncultured Myxococcales bacterium
GCGAGCCAGAGCGCACCGGCCGTCCGTCGCAACCCGTGCGTGTCCGTGTCGGTCACGCCAGCTTTGCGGCACGCAGCGTGCGTGTCATCGCACCAGTTCGTCGTGTCGGGCGGCACCTTCCGATCGTGCAGCACGTAGCCGTCCTTGCCCCACCGTTCGATCGCCTCCTCCAGAAACCGCTGCGCCCGTTCGGTGAGCGGGATGCCTCGCGCGCGCTTACCCTTGCACGTCCATCCCGTCACGGGATCCTTCGCAGGAATGCGGATCGACGGACGGCCAATTCCGCGCTGGATCCAGCTGTGGTGCAGGTTGGCGGCTTCGGACGCGCGGAGTCCGGTCTCGATCATCAGGCCGGCGCGGATGCGGTGCGAGGGCGAGCAAGCTGCAATGAACGCGTCGATCTCGTTCGGCTGCATCCACGGACGCATCACTTCCGGACCGGCGTCAAACACCACGCCGACCGTGATGTCGTGCGTCATCCATCCCTTGGACATCGCCCACGCGACCAACGCGTCGATGGCACGCAGCGTCTGCTCGATGGTGCGCGGGCTCAGCGGCTTGGCGGCCTCAAGCGACTGTGGGTCTGCGTCCTTCTTGGCCGGTCGCACGACCCGCGGCGCACGGAGGACGGCATCCACGTGCCGCTTGCTCAGGTACGAGATCGGCCAGTCCTCGCCGGTCACCCGCGTCAACGCGGCCAACTGCGTCTTGTACGAACGCGCGGTCTTGTCCGACAGCAGCTTGCCTTTCTTGCTGTGCGTCCGCTCCAGGAATTTCGCGATCAACTGGCCAACTGTCGCCGGGGCAGCGTCGGGCACCGTGTGCAGGCCGCCGATGTAGTCAGCCCACAGTGCGTCGGCGCACTTTACCGCGTCTTCCCGCTGGCCGAACGTCGAGCGCGTGAGCGTGCTCGCTCGATGGCGAGCGTAGCTGCCGTCGGTACGCCATCGCGTGCGGACTCGCCCTTGCCGCTGGTCGGTGACTGCGTAGACGCGGACGACGTAGACGCCGTCGTCCTGACCGTAGTTACCAAGTTCTTCACCCATGTTGCTACCTCCGTCAGGATCTCGGTTTTGATCTCGTTCAGCTTCGATTCGTCAGGCGCGCTTGGTGCGCTCGGCGCAGGTTCTTGGCGCGCGCCGTTGACCTGGAGGACTGTGGCCAGGTCGCGGATCGCGGCAGCCAGTTCGACCTGCGACGGATCCTGCCCGTAGGCACTGATCAGCGGGGACGTTCGCACCGGTCCCCAGTGCGGCGGGAACCGCGGGGTTGGCAGCAGCCGCAGTTGGACGTTCGTCGGCGGTGCCAAATCGCTCAGCGCTGGCGGACTCAGTTGCCGGCGGACGAGATTTTGGGGCGCCTTGGCGTGCGTGTTCATGCGTTCGACCTGGCTCGCGGCCTGTTGGTCCTCGGTCTCGATGGCATTCATCGAATCCCGTGATTCTTCCTCTAACACGATGGATCTCCCAGCAAAAGCAACAACTTAAATCCAGATCAAAAGCGCGGAGTTGGCGCGCACGTGGTGCAATTCTGCGCACCACGTGTTGGCGCGAGGCGCACGGACGGATTCGCGATGTGTGTTGGGGCGGGCTTGAACCACCGAGACGCAGCCGGTTTGGCGTGCGGGTGCGCGTCGTGGCCGAGGAGGACTCGGTCCGACGCCAGAATCAAGGTAGCCGACAAAAAGAGGTCTGTCACGCGCCGGTTGCGGCCAGGAATAAAGGGCCGCGCAGCGCTGCTTCGCGTTAGTGCTGCTCACGTTCTGCGCGACCGGCAGGCGCAGTCCGTGCGCTCTTCGCCCGCGTGAGCATCTTTTTGAACGCATCCAGCTTCATCCCAAGCACTTTGGGTGCGGCGTCTTTGCCGTGCCGCACGATCACATCTTTGACGAGCGTCTCGCGGTAGTCGCGGACGACCGCATCGAGCCCAACTCCCGCAGTCAACATGCGCTCGCCGTGTGCCAGCGCGGCATCAGGCCAGAGGCCGGCTCCGCTGTCGTTGCCAGGGACCGACAGATCGATGAACTTGTCTAGGGGAAGCCGTCCGGAGACCCGGTATCGATTGCATTTGACGTACTCGAGCGCGAAATCCTCCAACTCGCGGATATTGCCGGGCCAGCCGCCTGGCCGACGCCGGAGCTTGTCGAGAGACTCAGGCGCGATCGTCCCAAACGTCCTGCTCCTCGGCTCGTCGATCTCGAACTTCCGCGCTGCCTTTTGCGTCAAGCTCGACCACAACGCTTGCCAGTCGCGGTCTGACCGTTCGGTCAGCGCTGGAAGATTGATCCGCTGCTGGAAGCGAAACGCCAAATCCGGAAGAATATAGTCATTCCCATGCAGTTGTGTAATTGGGGCACTCGTCGCTGCGATGACACGCACGTCCACCTTCGTACCGCTCCCCGATTCGCCAACCGCACGGACCATGCCATCCATCAGGACCCGCAGCAACATCGCCTGAACGTCGCGCGAAGCCTTGTCAATCTCGTCCAGAAAGAGCGTGCCACCATCGGCCTCCCGCCAAAGTCCCTTTCGGACGGTGTTTGCTCCGGTGAAGGCACCCTTCAGGTGACCAAACAACTCCGTCGCCGCCAAGGAGTCCGGCAAACTAGCGAGATTGACGCAAAGCAAGATTGACTCGCGGCGGGTGCTCAACGCGTGGACTGCCTTCGCCATCAACTCTTTTCCGGTGCCGCTCGGCCCGAGAATCAGGAGCGATTCGTCATCGAGTGACGCATAGGCGGCCGCGATCGGAAGGTGGAATGACGCGCTGGCCATCTCGCGCAGCGGTGGGCACTCCGTGCGCCAAGAGTCAAACGCGTGCTCCACCGCCGCGCGCAGCACAACCATGCGACCTTCCATAGACCAGCCGAGTTCCGGAGTCCGAGCCAGCGACAACGCTTTCCATTGGAGGCCCGCGTCGACTGCCGCAGCGATCCGCGCCGTCGATTCGTGCTCATGCAACAGCAACAATCCGTAAGGCAATTGCTTTCCAGCTTCCCAGCGCGCAAGTGTCTTCATCGACCACTGCGCCCAACGGCTCCTTGCGTTCGCGAGCGCGATGGTTGCGGCACTGCGCTCAAGGCCAATCGGTCCGCCAGCGAGCAACATCAGATACTGGCTTCCCCATTCGGTGACCGGCGCCGCGTGCTCATGCGGCGATTTGTCCCGGTCGGACACCCCTCTAACTTGCCCGTTCTTCGAGTCGCGGATCAATTCCGGGACCAAGGCCTCGTGTTCGATCAACACCTCGCTACGTTCAGTCGTGTCTAGCGCGAAATTGGCCAGAATCGCCGCAGCGACCGCTGGCCACTGCCGTTCACCTTCCGCGCACAAATCCTTAACTTCCTGTATGGTTAGCGAGTCTTCTTCATCGCCTTCCGCCTGTCCGCCGGTTTCGACGCTTTGCGACGGCGTCTCGATGGTCGGCAGTTGGACTGCGCCGAAGTCCAGTCGGAACGGTCGTGCGTTGTCCGCCTCAAGCAACTGCCCAAAGTATAAGAAGAAGATGTGGATTTCGCGGACCTCTTCGAGTGCTAGCGGCTTCTGTGGCGGGTGACTCGCTCTGGCGCGCGCTGCTTTGACCATCCCCTGAACGTCAAAAGCTTCGACAATCATGGAGTTCTGTAACTTTTTCGGCTTCGTCTCAGGGCGCGAATTCGACGGTGACATTCTGTCTCCACTACCAGACATGATGTCCAAGCTTACATGCACGCGATTGTATCCGACAAGCCCGCCAAGTAAGGGACACTATGTCCTCGATCCAGCTCTAATCAGAGCACCACACATGGCGTGAGAATTCGAGATTCAGTATTACATTTAGGGCTGTATACGATTGTTCGCGCGACGGCGCGTCCCTTGCAAACAAGCTCAATCGGCGCGGGACGGACCGCGCCGCTAGAGCGCGTTGCCCCGCACGGGGCATCGCAAACACTGTCTGCGGCGCTAATCGCCGTGGTGACCAAGGCAAGGAGAGAGCAAATGACCAGTTTCAAAGAGAGAATTGACGCGACGCGCGCACGCGCTGGGTTGGCCGCGAATGCGGCTGTTCTGATCGACGACACCAGCGTGAACGAAATCGAAGGAGACGAGCAGCCCGACGGCGCTGAAGGGGAAGCCGAGACGTCTGAGTCGGCCGACTCCGGCGATGACGCAGACGTGGACATCGATTCGGTGGACGGGGCGGGTGTTGGCGGTGCGTCCGACGAGGGCTTCGAACCGTTCGATGAGTCGTTTGAACGTCTGGCTGCCAACGAGGACGTCGACGTGACCTGCGTGGTTCACTCCCATGACAGCGAGCCGACGGACGGGGCCCCGCGCACCGACGACGAAGAGGGGGGGAAGGACGCCGCCGACTTCGGCTTGGCGGCTGCAATGAGCGACAACCCGGCCATCGAGAAAGTCACCGAGGGCCAGGACGAGGCGGCTGCCACCAGCAACCCGACATCTAGCGTGGCGGCGACAACGGCAGTCGCGCACGAGATCGGCGACACCGCGGCGGCAAACGCCGACCTGGCGACCGCCGAGGTCAGCACGTCGGAAGCGCACACGATCAGTGCTGATAAGCCGGTGGCGACGGATGTGCCCACGGCGACCGGTCGGACGCGAAGTTTCCACGGTGGAGACTTGTTCACCCTGCGTGCTCGCGCGACCCGCAATACTAAGGTGATGACGTTGGAGATCGCCGCCATCCGCCGTGACGTCCCGATGCGCGCAATCCAGCAGGACACGGTGAAGGATTATGCCGAGTTGCACGAGGCCGGCACCAAGTTTCCGCGTCCCAAGGCCTTCGAGGAAGTCGATTCGGTGACCGGCGCGTCGATCTTCCGCTTGGTCGACGGCCAGCACCGCCTCGCGGCGTACCGGTCGCTCGGGTTGACGCATGTCGAGGTCGATGTCCAGCAGGGCAACCTGTGGGAAGCCAAGCTGGCGACCGCGGCGTCCAACATCTACGGGTTGCCGTTGACGAATCAGCAGAAGCGTGACGTGGCGGCGTTGATGTTCGAGGAATGCCCGGACTGGACCCCGAACTCGATCGCGACCTGGACGGGCATGTCGCCGACCTTCATCGGCAAAGAGCTCGTGAAGTACGAGGCCGCGCACGGCATCGCGCCGGACCCGGACCGCATCCGCGTGTCCACGAGCGGAAAGCAGTACAAGGCGCGTGTGCGGAACCAGCCGCCGACGGTCGACCCCGCCGCGCAGGCGCCAACGGTATTGCGCGAGCCGCCCCGCCGCATCTCGGACGGTGGCCAGACGGTGTCCCTGCCGTCCGACCAGCTGGCGCCCGAGCGCGGCGAGGACAACGAAGACAGTTCGGACGAACCGAAGGTGTGGTCGGTGGCCAGCCAGGCGACCATCGCGGCCGTGCCCCAGAGCGCGCCCACGGGACTGGCTGAGCTCTCGGTGCCCATTGCCGAGGCGGTCCAGGTCACGCTCGTGGCGCCGGCCCAGCAGGAGGCTGACGGCGACGGCGAGCAGCCCAAGTTGGTTGTCGCCGCTATCGCGTCGCGCTTCACGATCCGGTACCTCGACGCGTCCGGCGCTCAGCGGGAGGCGGTGTACGACTTCGACCGGCCGGACGACGGAGTGCCCAGCGCTTTGGTCTCGCTGGAGTCGCTGATCCGCAACGTCCGCAAGCTGCGCGAGAACCAGGTGCCGGCCGAGACGCTGCTGGGCATCTGCCAGCGGGCGATGCAAGGCTAGTGAGTGGGTGACGCCAGCAGCTTGCACCATTGGCGCAAGCTGCTGGCGTCGACCGCCCTCCGACGTGGAGTCCACCAAACGTGATAACGTTTCGAGCAAGGCAGACGAATGATCCGACCATGTATAGAGATGCTCGCGCGCTCCGCGCGCGCCGACCAGCCACCGCCATCCCAGCGAAAGAAAGCAGCGGCGGCGGACCGCGCCGGCACGGCGCGCCGGCCGACCGGGCGCACTCAGGTCGGCCGCGGCCGACGCCGTCGCGCGATGCTGGCCGGACAGCCGCGCCGGGGCGCGGTCACCGATCCGCGACGAGCCGGCCAGGCGCGCAACCGGTCGGGCCGACCGGCCTGGCCCGTACAGGCGGTCGGCGGCACCAGCCGGGTGCACGCAAGCAGAGGACGAGCGAGCCGCGGCGGGCCGCGGCGCGCACGCGACACTTTCTCATACATGGTCGGATCATTCGTTTCGCCGGCGCAGCAAGCAAGATAAGCATGTGACGATATACACGTGAATACAAAGTGTTGACGAACAACACCAAAAAGGAGCCCCAAATGCCACGAAGACACCAGAACCCGACCGTAACCCCGGATGCGCCTGTCGCGCCTCGTGAACGTTTCCACGTATTCCGCGACCGTCGCTTGATTTCAAACCACATTCAGCCGGACGCGCCGCTGGTCGAGTGGTTCTGCAGCCGTCTGATGGCGTACCCGACGACGACGAACCGCTATCTCTTTCAGCGCCACGAGCACACGGCGTCGTTCGTCGAGGTCGCCCACTACGTCGTGGGTGAGATCTACGCGGCTGTCTCCGGCGGCGTACGGACGATCGTGTGTCCGCGCCCCGACGGGAAGTTCAAGACGATGCGCTACACGGGTCTGGACGCACGGATTCTCGTGAGCGTGGTTGCCGCGCTGGAGAAACACCACGATCTCAACTTGGCGCCGTGGAACGCGGGCGGCGACTGGGACTTTGGAACCCAGAGGTGGCTTGCGAACGAGTACGTGGTCGCGGCGGAGGTCCTGAACGTCTTCGAGCGGGCGGTGACGACCGACGCCATCAATCGTCCGCGCATCGTGATGCGGACGAGCTGGCCGCGTCTGAAGGCGCGCGAAAAGGAGGCATTCCAGCACAGGTGGCTGTATCGCGAGGCCTGTCGCGGGCGCACCGGCTTCACGATGGAACCCATTTGGCGGATCGAGAGTGATCCGACGAGCGGAAAACCCAGCAGGCGAAAGGTCGGTGAACGGCACAAGTTCGATCGTGACCGCCAGTTCCACTACCCGCGCACCGCCAGCGAGTGGACCGAGATCTGGAAATCAGCCGACAGTTGGTACGCCGAGGCCGACGGTCGCATCATGGCGGTGGATGAGCCCGGAGTGGCCGCGATGGTGGGGGAGTTGTCACGGTCGAATCGGTTCACGACGCTGCACGAGTGGCGCGATGGTCGTGGATGCCTGGAATCGGCTTCAGCACGCATGTCGTACCGGGTCTTTCGCGACGACAGGTTGGACGAGCACGGCCGCTACTATTATCCGGCTCAGAGCAAGGCCAAAGCCGTGTTGGACGGTTTCACGGTGAATGGCGAGGAGACCGACACATGCGACATCGTGTGCACGCATCCGACCATGATCCTCGGCGAGGCCGGTCGCAGCATTCTAGAAGCACCGTACAACGGTGATGTCTACGGAGCCTACGCGCGCGAAGAGTTGGCGGCGCCGGAGAAGCTGCAGATGAGCTTGGTCGCGGAGCTTGCCCACCTGGACAAGCTGGACGACGGCTGGTGCGACCGACTGGTGGCGCCCGCCGTTATCCGGCAGCAGTGGAAACGGGCGTTTTCCGTTTGCCTGAATGCCCGCGACAGGCAGTCCGCCATCAATGCGCTGGCGCGTATCGATAGCGATGATCCGAGCGAAGGGCACCTCTGTCCTTGGAACGCGTTGCCGTTGGAGCACGACATTTTGGCGAAGCCCTTCTGGTCGCGCGAGCGCATCGCGCAGGTGGTCGATGTCCTGATGGTCGATCCCTTCTTCGGACCGCACATGTGCAAGAGCGCGGGTTCACGACTCATGCGGCAGGACGCCCGGTGGATGGAACGGGTGCGCCGTCGGCTGGAAGACGCTGGCATCCCGTACCGCGACGTGCACGACAGCATCACTGGCCCCATTAGCCGACGTGCCGAGATCGAGGCCATCATGAAGCAAGAATGGCGTGTGCTCTTTGGGTTTGAGCCGGCCGTGAAGTGGAACAAGCGCGCGTAGGCCAGACCCTGGCGTGCCACTTTCCGAACCGTGTAGAGCTGCGACGGTAGGCGCGAGCCTGAGAGAGGCTTGTCCACACATTCAAACCATGTTCGCGATCCGCACGATGGCGCCGATCCCACGGTTGGCACGGCATTGCTGAAACTGCTGCCGCGCAACCCCCAAAACATGCGGTGGACGCGAATCAAACTCAACATCTAAAAGAGCCGTTTTGCGACTCCTTACAAGGCGCGGCGGCGCGCGCCCCCGCACCCGTTTCGGCATTTCTCGATCAACTCCGGCACGTTCGGCTCACGCGGATCAACCTCTACATCGCGTTCGATCAGTGATGATACCGACCCCCGCTCCCGCGACGCTGCATTCGCCTCGCAGGCTGCTTTCTGCTGAGCGCAACCACGCTGCCCTCGGCTGAGGCTTCGGCTGGCCCGCGCGGAGCCTCTACTGTTCCGAACGCGCGTCGAGCCTGAAATGGTTCATCCGAGGCAGGCTGCTCTTCACGCGCTTGCAGAGCTGCGCTCGTTCCACGCGCGACCATGAGGCGCTGGTACAATCGCGATTGGGCGGTACGGTCGGCGTCTTCGTTTCAGCCGGTCAGAAATGCATCAAATGTGCCACTGTGCACCTCGCGCCAGGCTGGGTAGATCCCTTTAGCGCGCTCACACCCCCGAATCTGCCGTCCGAACCTCGAAAATGCTTCCATATCAGCCTGTTCGGTAGCTGCTGCGGACCACTGATTGCAGCGCGGAAACCTGCGGGCTTGGGCGGTGACCACGGCCTGATAGACTCGTTCGCGTTGGCGTTGTGTCGTCGCCAACGGAGGGACGATGCAGCACTTGAGTTCCGCGCAGCGCTGGGAGATTGCCTGTCTGAGCCGCCGCGGGTTCACCAACACCGCGATAGCGGAGGTCTTCGGCGTTCACCGTCAGACGATCGGTCGTAACCTGCGGCAGCTCGACCAATGCGCGCTTGAACTCGACGCAACGACATTCACACCCGAAGAAGTGGCAGAGGTCCGCGAGTTGCTGGCGCGGTTTCGCGAACCGCAGGGATGTCGGAATTCCGGCGAGTTGGCAGCGCGCGTTGGGGATGACCGGCGGGCAGCAAGCGAGCCGGACGAACTGCCGCAATGGTGAATCTGGATCGGACGCGGCCCGTCCGAGGAGGCGAAATGTTCGACATTGACCCGCAAACGCTGCAGCGCCTGACTGAGCTGGACCAACAATTGGCGCCACTGCTAGCGGAGGCGCGGGCGATTCTCGATCAGACGCGTCCTGGGTTTTACCCGTTCGCTGCGTGGACGTTCGCGGGCATGTACACCGCGCGCGCCGTTGGGCCCACTGAGTACTACGCACGCCAACGTGAGAAGGCGGCGGCGACTCGGCGGCGGAACCTGGAGGCAAAGCGGTTGTCGGAGCCGCCCGCTCCAAAGCCCAAGAAGCGTAGTTACTTTGCGCCGTACGCACGGCGGAAGGCTGCAAAGGTCAGCTGATTGCGCCATTCTGGCGCGCCCGTCGAACGACCAAGTGAGGAACACATCATGGCGACGTTCAGGACAACCGAGCGGAAGCACCCGCAACTGCCAAGCGTCGCGGAGGTCGCAGCCGCGATTCGACGCCCGACGGACCAGTGGGCGGGCAAGTGCGACCACGTCGTGCAGGAGGCGTTGGCGGCGGGGCTGTTTCCCGGCGGCAAGGACAGGTATGGCCAGTACTTGGGGCCGATCGATCCCAACAGCCTCTTCGCCCAGAGCCCGACGCGGCAGCACGCCTGGATCGAAATGCCGCGACGGATCGTCGTCGACCTGACGCGCTGGGTGTTTGAAGCGTGGGAGCCCTACGTGGCGACGATAACTCCGCGCGATCGTCGACATCGGCAGTACGACGTCGGCGGGCTCCGATTGGGCCGGGCGCAGGACCGCGCGCTGCCGCCCGGACCTGATGCGCCGTTTGGGCGCAGCGCAACGTCCCAGCCTTGTGCGCTCGACGTCACGCATCCGACGGCGGTGCGTCTGATCGAGGTGTACTTCGGCTGCACGCCAGATCGCTTGACGGTCGCGCAGGTGTTTTGGCTGGCCAACCTCAGTTCGGTGGAACTGGGCAAGGCGGCGCGACCGATCTTTCAGGCGATTCAGAACGCGGGCAATGCGGGGCTGGTTCCGTATGACAGCTGGCGGGCGGTGATGGAGTAGCCACGACCTGTTGCCGCACGCAGGTGACACCTAGGCGAACACCGAGGGTGGATCATTGGCAGGACTCGGCCCGTTGGCAGTCGACTTTCCACTTGCGCACAGTGGCGAACTCGCCCGGCGATGGCCGCGGAACTTTCCACGATGGAACGTTGTGGCGGTGAGCGGCCAGACAGTGCCGCTCGGTCGGTCGCGCCAATCGACTTTGACCTGTTGTCCCTGGCCATTGTGGTTGCGTCGACATCGACTGGCCGCGATGATCTTCCATTCGCCGACCGCGGCGATTGCCAGCATCCCAGGAAGTGTTCATGCCACCCACTACCCAAACCGTTCGCCAGCACATCGCCTGGTCTTACGCCAACCTCGCACGCGCGCATGCCGCGCTGACCGATGGCGCGACCCAATACGCGATGAAACACCACATGATTCGCTCCCGTCTCTACGCCGCTTGGTGAGCGGCAAGGTGGCGATGCAGTCCATCTACCAGGACGAGCGGCTGAAGATGACGTCTGCCCAAGTGTGCTCGTACTGCGGCGAAGCGGAGAAGCTCAGCGTCGATCACCTCATTCCGCGGGTGAAGGATGGGCCCGACGACGCCGACAATCTCGTTCTTGCGTGTCGTCGCTGCAACAGCTCCAAGCAGGGCAAGGATCTGCTGGTTTGGAGTCAAGCGACGGGCCGGTTCCCGTCGGTACTCGTGTTGCGTCGTTACCTGAAGATCGTGCAACGGGAGTGCGCCGACCGCGGGCTCATGGAGCATTCCGTCGGTGCGGCGTCGGCGCTCGATTTGCCGTTTCGGCTGGACCTCTTGCCGTATGCCTTTCCGCCGCTCGCCGAGCTGCGGGTGGCGTACGGGCAGTAGCGGACCCTGAGGGAGGCGAATAGGGCACTCGTCTGCGGTGAAGTTCGTTTCTTGCCGATTCACGGCCGCGACGACGGTTCACCGTTCTTTGCTGAACGGAGCGCGCACGTGCCTCGCGGATAGGTGGCCTGCGCTGTCGGTATGGCGCGCGGTCCGTTTGACGCCGACAGCCACCGACCGATTTCAACAGCTACGTCCTCCTGGACGGCAACGTTCCCTGGTCCCCGAAGGTCTGACACCGTCCAACGGCCATCCTGCTCCCCCGCGTCAAGTACCCCGCACCCTGCGACGAGTAATTGTCGCGCGGGAATCCTGCTGCTTCGCAATCGCGAGCGTCATCCGGGGGCTGATCAAACGGTACACATACATCTCGCCGGCGTCGATCTGCCGCACGTACCCGCAAAGCTCTTCGTGGGCGAGGCAGTTCCGCATTTCCTGCCCTTCCAGCCGCAGGCTGTTGATGTCGGTCAGCGGCACCATGTGCGAATCTCGCGGGAGTAAAGGCGGCGGAGGCAGCGGTCGATTCTCCGATTCATCGTAACCGCCTGACCGACCGCGCCTATCCCACCTCGTCTTGATCCGCCGCGCTCCCGGACGCTGGCAAAACTCCGCCCTACGCCGGCGGCTTCCAATTCCACGGCAGCAGCTCGTCAATCCGCGACGCCGGCCATGTCTGCCCACGAATCAGCACGTCCGCGATGTACGCCTCGGGATTGATCCCGCACGCCACCGCCGTCCGCGTCAGCGACAGCAGAATCGCCAGCCGCTGGCCTGCCTCGTCGTTGCCCACGAAAAGTGAAGAATCTCTGGACTTTGCCACGACCCTCAAAGCCGCTTCCGAGCCGTTGTGGGCGGCGGAGCCGCTACGCTTCGCGTTTGTCCACGGGCACCTCCACCCGGTCGAGAAACAGCGTCATCTCCTGCCAGTTCTCCAGGATGTACCGCGCCGCCTTCGCCGGAGGCTCGCCGGGCAGCCACTTGGGCTCGTGCTCCTCCAGCCATTTCTTCAGCCGGTCCATGGCGTTGCGGGAAAGC
>CAITYF010000054.1 GCA_903896545.1 uncultured Myxococcales bacterium
GCCCACAGCCTGCCGATTGTGAGCGATTGGATGGCAAGGAGCCGGTCAGGCGGCGCGCTGCGCTTGCCGCGAAATGGCGGTGGCGGCGGGATTCACCGGATTGTGGCGGTTTGGGGGAGCCGGCAACATGGGTAGCGATGAGCGCGAAGGCGGCGCCGAGCGCACCAAACGACGCGCCGAAGCCCGAGAAGTCCGCCCAGGAGTAGTGCGCGCAAACAAAAGTGCCGTCCGTGAGCTTGAGGTCCGCAAGGAGCGTCAGTAACGTCGCGAGCTGTGGCGCGGTCAAGCACACGGCAGGGTCGGTGCTGGCGGACGGCGCTCCGCACGCGAGCGACGCGGGGTCGAACGCGCACGCCTGTGGGTTGGCGATGACGCCGTCGGTAGCGCCGTCGAGTGCGTCACAGGCACCCGCGGCCGCAGCGTACGCAGCCTTGTACTGGACTGCGCTCGGAGCCGCTGGCGTGCCCGCCCGGCTGCCGATGTTCATCCAAGCTGCCGTCTGCCCGCTCATGTCCATCGTCTCGCAGCCGGCAACGATGCCCTGGTAGTCGTCCGGCCAGCGCTGCGCCGCGATGTAGGCGTTGCGCCCGCCGTTGGAGCAGCCGTTGAAATAGCCGTACTGCGGCGCGGCGCCAAAGAACGTCTGCGACATCGCCTTGGCAAAGCTGAGCGTCGTGCCGACGGCGGCGTACGCGTAGTCGTCACCCGACAGTTGCGCGTCGGACGAACCGGTTGCCCAGACCGCTGGGGCTGCCTGATCGGGGACTTTGGCGCGATTGCCGCCGTTGGATGCCGCATAGATCGCTGCTTTCTGCGCGATGACTGGGCTGACCGCAGTTAGCGCACCACCGGCATCGAACGTGAGCGCCGTGCGCACGACGCCGTCCACGCCGCCCCCGCCTTGCTGCCACAGCCGCCCCGACCAGTTGTCGGGAACATCGACTTCGATATCGAGAAACGGCGCGCGCGTCCCTTGCACCTGACAGAAGCCCGCGTCGTTCAGGCCGGCCTTGGATTCATAGCGCGTTGCAGCCGTGACGGTGACACCGGCGATCGTCTTGCCGACAAGTCCTGTGCAGGTCGCGGTCAGGCTCGCGACCGACGGCAGTCGTCCGCCCGTGGTGTCGTCGCTGCCCGCCGTCGTGCAGCCGCTGAGAATAGCGGCCATTGTGACTGAAAGTGTAACCAGCGACCGGTGGTCACGGGGTTTGCGCATCGGCATGGAAAACATGGGGCTCCTTTGGTCAGAAACTTGTTCCGGCAGGTGCGCGGCAGGCGACAAGAGCGTTGCGTCACGCTGGGATCCGCGGCGCTTCAAGCGTGCTCCTCAGCCGAGCCTGTCGCGTCGACGGGGGCCAACTCCAGTTCCCGCCCTTCCATCGCCGCGTGAAACCGCTCCCAGTCAATCTGTTTTTCCCAGCTCGCCATCACCACCGCCGCGATGCAGTTGCCGATGTGGTTCGTAATCGCGCGCGCTTCCGACATGAACTTGTCGATGCCCAAAATGAGCGCCATGCCCGCGACCGGGATGCCGGGCACGACGGCCAACGTCGCTGCGAGCGTGATGAAGCCGGAGCCAGTGACGCCCGCGGCACCTTTGCTGGCGATCATGGCGACCAGCAGAATGGCGAATTGCTGACTCAGGGAAAGCTCGATACCCAGTGCCTGCGCGATAAACAGCGACGCGAGCGTCATGTAAATATTCGTGCCGTCCAGGTTGAAGGAGTAACCGATGGGAATCACAAGCCCGACGATGGATTTGGAGAGCCCGGCCTTCTCCATTTTTTCCATCAGCGGAATCAGCGCGGATTCGGACGAGCTGGTCGCCAAAACGAGCAGCAACTCGCTTTTGATGTGGTTCACGACCTTGAACACGTTGAAGCCCGCAAGTCGCGCGACGAGGCCGAGAACGACGAAGATGAAGACCGCGCAGGTGGCGTAGAACAGCAAAATCAGCTGCGCCATCGGCAGGAGCGAACGCAGACCAAACTTGCCGATCGTGTACGCGATCGCCGCGCCTGCACCGATTGGCGCGAGGTAAAGGACGATGTGCATCACGCCAAAGAATACTTTGGAAACGCTCTCCAGGATGCCGATGATGCGCTTTTTGTGCGTGGCCTCGACGTTGGCGAGGGAAATGCCGAGGAGCACGGAAATCAGCAGCACTTGCAGGATGTCGCCTTCGGTGAACGCGCTGAAGAGCGTTTTGGGAATCATTTTGAGGATGTGTTCGGCGATGGTCATGTGCTCGGCCTGCGTGACGTAGTTGGCGACGAGCTTGGAATCGAGCTTGGCCGGATCGGCGTGAAAGCTGCGACCGGGACCGAAGACGTTGCCGGCGATGAGGCCGATGACGAGCGCGGCGGTGCTGATGACCTCGAAGTAGACGATCGCCTTGGCGCCGACGCGGCCTGCCTTCTTGGTGCTGTCCGCGCCTGCGATGCCGAGCACGACCGTGGAGAGAATCACCGGTGAAATCAGCATCTTGATGAGCGCGATGAAGCCATCAGCGAGCGGCTGCAGCTTGACCGCGAATTCTGGCGCAAAATGGCCGAGCAGCGCGCCCAGCAGGATCATGAGCGCGACCCAGTTGTA
>CAITYF010000055.1 GCA_903896545.1 uncultured Myxococcales bacterium
CAGCTTGGTCGCCGTCAGCACCTGCTTGGCTTGCCCCTGAAAGACCGTCTTTTCGAGGATCATCAGCACGCCGACGAAGGCCAGACCCGCAAACAGCAGGATGCCAGGGGCGAAGAAGAGCATGCTAAGGGCGAGTTGCGTCGTGAAGTTCGTGTCCATTGTGAGCCTCCAGAGTGTTCCTGCCGCTGGTCTTGGCTGCCGTTTCTCGGTGGCCGCCAGCGGACTTCCTGATACACAAGGTACGCGCGGGGGCCTTGCCGCGATATTGCGTGCAACGACCATTTTGCAGGGGAATGCGTACCAATTTGGGGTGGTGTGTTTGTGCCATGGGTGGGCGAGGAGGTAAGCGCGCAGACCGCGAAGAACGGGGCGCTGCGGGGCGCGATGTGGCGAATTTTGCAGCGATGCTCCGTGCATCTGGCCGCGCGCGTACGCAGGCTGGGACATGGGCCGCTCCGCTCTTGCACACCAGGCATGCGGGCGGTACTTCGAACGTGTGACTACCGGCCTGACCGCCGCCAGACGACCTGACCCGATGTGTGACTACCGATCAAAACGCCTTCCCGCCACCAGTACCACTGTCTTCCTACCGACCGGAACGCCTTCGGGCTGCTCGTCTCACTGTGTACCTACCGACCAGAACGCCTTCGGACCACGGGGCACACTGTGTACCTACCGACCGGAACGCCCTCGGACCACGGGGCACACTGTGTACCTACCGACCAGAACGCCTTCGGAGCGCTCGTCTCACTGTGTAGCTGGCGCCTAGACCGCCAGCCGGTCAACTCGACGCACATCCCCTGCCCTTCGGTCTGGTCAACGCTTGCCCCTCGTTCTTTCTCATCGTCGCCAAACCCTGCGCACCTACCTTGGTCTTCCGTGGCCGCTGCGGCCCGCAACAAAGGCAATCCGATGCGTATCTCCTACTTCTTGACGCCGCTCGCTGCGTCCCTCCTGCTCGTGGGCGGCTTGACCGCGTGCGAGAAGCCCGGCCCCGGCGAGCGCGCGGGCAAAGCTGTCGACCAGACGATGGAACATGCGGGCGAAAAGCTCGAAGCAACCGCTGAGAAGGTCGAAGGCGGGGCGGCCAGCGCGGGTGTTGCCCTCGACGACGCGGCGGTAACGGCGCGCATCAAAACCGCGTACCTTGCGGAGTCAGGGCTCAAGACGCTGCAAATCGCGGTGGCGACTGTCGAGGGCGACGTGACGCTGACGGGCAGCGTGGCGACTTTGGCGCAGAGCGACCTCGCACGCACGATGGCGAGCGGCGTGGCGGGCGTGAAGATGGTCACGAACAATCTGGTGGTCACACCGGCAAAATAGCGCACGTGCGAATCCGGGCAGCAAACCCGAAGCGAAACGCGTGTGGGGAAGCAGCGGAAGCGTGACGCGAATTTTCAGCAATGCTCCGCGACCCTCGCCGCTCGTGTACACCGGCTGGGATGAGGGCCGCTACGCTCTCACCTCACCCCAGAACGCAACAAGCCGTCCCCAAGAACGCAACAAGCCGTCCCCAAAAACGCAACAAGCCGCCGCGGAGGAGACGCGACGGCTTGAGCGTTTGGCGATGAAGCGCGCGCTATTTGTTCGCGCGGCGCTTCTCCTGCTCCACGTTCGGCTGCTGCGCGTCTTTGAGCGCCGTGACAATCGGCCCCGG
>CAITYF010000056.1 GCA_903896545.1 uncultured Myxococcales bacterium
CGCCGCCGTGCCGCCCGCGAGCGTCCCGAGCGTGTCCGGAGCGACGAAGTTCACCAGCATCTTGCCCGAATCACCCGGCGTGAGCTGGAACAGGTTCGCTGCCGGCGCGCCGGTCGAGAAGAACGTGCTCGCGCCCGACGTGCACTTCGTGCCGCCGCCGCCAAACGCGCCCGCCGCCTGATAGCAGCTGACGAGCGTCGCGCCCTTGAAGACGCACGGGCCAGTGCCGCTATTCTTCACGATGAGCGACAGCAACTTGGACTTGCCGTAGGGCAGCAGACCGAAGTTCAGCGGCTGCGGAACCAGATCCACTTTGCAAGTTGTACCATCGGCACGGTGGGCGATGAGCAGCACCTTGAAGTCCGGCGTGCCCTGATCTGCCGAGTGAATGTGCAACGTCGCCGTCGCCACCTGACCCGAAGTTCCTTTGTTCTGGAAGCGCACGTTGAAGTCGACAAGATTCTGCGGGTCGATCGTGCTCGGATTCGGCGGAATGCCCGCGGGCGGAATCGTCATCGCCGGATCGATCGAGAATTCGCTCAGCGCGTCATCCGTGATCGCGATTTCCGTGACTTCCAGCGGAGCTGAACCTTCGTTGTACAGCGTCACTTTGCGCTTGGCGTACAGGACGTTCGGCGGCGCGGCTTTGCCGACAAACGCGTAGTCCGCCACGCAATCCTGCGTCGGATCGGTGCACGGCGCGTCGTTCACCGAGACGCGAATCTTCGGCGTGTCCGTGTGCGCGTACATCGGCACCGCAACTTCCGGATCGCTGCCATCGTTGGAGTCCACCAGAATCGAGCCCACCGCGGTGTTCGCCGGCAGCGGCTTGCTCGCTGTCAACGTGACGGTCACTTTCTGACCTGCGCTATTGGGCTCCAGCGTGTACGGCGGCGGCGGCGAAATCTTCACGTCCGCGGCAGGCACCGTCGAGAGCGACGACAACTTCAGATCCGTCACCTGCAACGTCGCCAAACCCTTGTTCGTGATCTGGAAAACGCCGTCCTTGACGTCGCCGATCTTCATCGAGTCGTAGTCGAGCTTGGTCGGGAAAATGCTGATGAGCGGCGCGATCTCGTTGCCCAACACCGGCGCGCTGATCTTGCGCTTGTCGTCGGTCTCGACCTGCAGCGTCCCCGTGTCGCTGTTGCCCTTCGTCGGCTTGTACTCCACGGTCACGATCGCTGAGGCGCCCGCCTCGATCGGCGTCGTCGCGTCCGGCATCGCAAGGACCTTGAAGTCCTCCGATCCCGACGCCGCCAGCGCGACGTGCGTCACCTTCAGCGGCTTGGTCGAGTAGTTGATGAGCTTCACGTCGATCGTCGGCGCGTCGCCCGTCTTCACGTTGCCAAAGTCGACCGGGCTGGGCTGAATCGCGAGCGTGTTGCCGGAGGTCACGACTTCGATCGGAATCTGCAGCAGCTTCTTCGTGCTGTCCGTCGCGTTCGTGTCCAGCTGCAGCGTGATGTTGCGCACACCCGGCGCTTCGGGGAGGTAGGTAATCTTGAAGTCGTAGTGGTCGCCAGGATTCGTGATGTCGATGAAGCTCGTCGCCGTCGGCATCGCCGCCGCGAGTTCCGTCGTCAGGCCCTTCAACAGCGCCGGCGTCGCCGCGGTCAGACGCGGGTTGTGCAAGCGCAGAATGCCCTTGTTGCCGATGTGCGTGATGCGAACCGTGTAGACCTGCGCCGGATCCGTCGGCAGCTTGTCGAGGAACGAGATCTTCGCCGGATCGACCTTGTAGCGCACATCAAAATCCACGCCGAGCTTGCCGTCCGTACCCTTGTTCGGGTCAAACGGATCGCTGGCGCTGCTGGACGTCGTCGTGTTGGAGCAGCTGGCGAGCCCGCCCATAACGGCAGAAGCGGCCAAAACCACAGCGCACAGGCGAGCGGTCAGGGAGTGCGAAGCAAACTTCATCGTGGTCCTCGTCGAACGCGAACGTTCGCTTGCTGACGTTGCCTGTGGTCGTTGCGCTCCGCCCCCGCGCGAGCGCATCGCCCCCAAGCCTCATTCGTCAGGGCCGCACCTTTCGGCGGCAGCCCGTGGGGCCTAGTAGACCGGTGCCGGGAAATTCGGCGTCACAACCTTGGCCTTGGCCGCGGTCAGCTTGCCTTCAATGGTCGCCGACGGCCAATCGATGGTCGCCACGTACCACAAGTCTTTCTTCTTGATGTCGTACACGTCCTCGAACTGCTCCTGACCGTACACGTAGATACGCACCGTCGAAGTCGACACGCCGAATCCGTGGTCGTCGTAGTAGTGCACGCCAACCGAGTACAGCTTGCCATCTTCAGGGAGCGTCAGGTTCAAGTTCTCCGGACCGGCGCCGTCGGTGTCGTCGCGATCCAGGTGCGGATTGTCGTCGACGTTCGGGTCGTAGCTGCCCCATTCGAGGACCTTGCCGCTGCCGCAGTTGAACCAGAAGCAGTCGTAGCCGTCTGCGAACCACGGATCCGGCGTGCCGTCACCGTCGAGGTCAATCGCCGTCGCCGCGTAGGGGTGGGCAAAGTGCAGGTCCAAGTCGGCGCCCGCGTTCGGGCCTTCGTTCGACTCATCCGTGTCGCCCGGCGTGTGCCAAATCAGCTCGACGTGAATCGCCTGGTCCGGCAGCACTTTGACGAGCTTCGCGGCAGGCGCGCAGCTTTCCTTGCCCTGGTCGTCCGACACAGTGAGGCGGAACGTGTAGTCACCCGCGACGTTCGGCGTGAACGTGACGGTCTTGTTCGTGTCCGTCGGCGTGAACTTGGAGACCGAGCCTGCGGGCGGGGTCACTTCCCATTTGTACTTGGCGATGTTCGGGTAGCTCTGACTGGCATCCAGGTGCAGCACGGTCTGCGGCACCACGGCGTCGCCTTCCAGCACCTGAATCACCGCCGTCGGGCAGTCGCCGACCGAGCCAAAGCCGTTCACCGGCACGTTGACCGGCGTGTTCGGCGAATCCGGCGCAGAGACGACGACCACCGCGGTGTCGAGCACCGGCGAGCCATCCGCACCCTTTTCAGCCACAGCCGCCGGCGTGTACGTCACAACGAACGTCGCCTGACTATTCTTGTCAATCGTCAGCGGCGCCGCGTCCGACGGCGCTTTGCCGCCCGTCGCCTGAATCGACGCGAAGTCGATGGCGAAGTTGCCCGCACCCGGCGGATCTGCAAACGCCAGACTGGTCACCTTCACGGCTTCATCGCCGCAGGACTTCAGCGTCACGTTCTGCTTGGCCACCTGACCGACCTGCGAGCCGCCGAACACCACTTCACCCGGAATCACCTTCAGGCACGGACCGGTCGAGTTCACCTTCACAGCGACGCGCTTCCAACCCGGACCGCCTTCCGCCGTGAGCGACGGATCGTTGGTGTGCAAGATGATGTCGCCGTTGCGCGGGTTGTCGTCCTTGCCCTTGTAGTTCACGACGACTTCCTTCGACGCGCCCGGCGCGAGGTCAATCGGCGGCGCGAGCTTGATGACCGCCGTCGTCTGGTATTCCGCGCCGTCGATGACCAACGTGAACGAATCGTCCAGCGCCGTCGCATCGATTTCCTGGATGTTCAGATTCGCAGTGCCCTGGTTCTTGATGGTGAACGTCTGCGAGCTCGTCGCCGGCGCCTTCACAAAGCCCATGTCCACCTGGTCCGCCGTCACGATCTTCGGCACGCCCGACGCGGTCTTGATGTTGATGTTGAAGTCGGGAATCGGCGTCGGCGAGGTCGCGTCATTGGTCACAATGTGCAGGTGCGCGTTGCGCGTCTGGTCATCCGCCGGCTTGGTAAAGCGCACGGTGATCTTGACGCTGGTCGCACCCGTGCCGCCGGTCTGCGCGACGTTCGGCCACTTGGTCGATTCACACGGCGTCGTGCCGTCGGGACCAAAGCAGGTGAACGCGGGCGCATCCTCAGGCGCGGGCGAGGTGTACAGCAACTTCACACTAGTCAGCGCGAGCGGGCTGTTGCCGTTGTTCAACACCTGAAATTCCAGGGACGTGTCGCCGCCGCCGGTGTTCACGATTTTGGTCGCGTTGTGCGAAACCGCGCCGTTCGAGTCCGTCACTTTGATGACCGGACGGCACTCGATCGAGAAGCCACCGCTGGTGCCGCAGTTGCCGCCCGTGGTGGTGCCGTTGCCCGTGCCATTGCCGGTACCGGTGTTGTTGCCGTTGTTGGTCGTGCCGCAGCCCACGGCAACGGTCAAAGCCATCAGGCTCACGGTCAAGGTTCGCAGGGCGGAACGGAATCGAGGCGTCATCGTTTTGCCTTGTCGCAGGGCGCGTAGTCTTCCCGTCCAGCCAAGACCCACCCAAGGGTCGTGGCGTGAACACGTGTCAAACGTTCGAGTCACCGTCGGAGTACACCGACAGTCGAACGCTACACTCTAACGAAGATCTGCCCCAACCGGCAAGTGATTCTTGGAACCGGTCGCGGCGCCGTCCTTTCGTCGCTCCGTGGCTCATTTGTCGCCCGATGGGGGTCGTTCAACGCAGCGTCGGGTCCGACTGCGACGCCGTCAGTGCGTCGTGCATCGACTTCTTCAGCGACAAAAGTCGCTCAAAAATGGCGCGGTGACGGCTTTCCACCCACATCGCCGCGGGTCGCGCGACGTGCCCGTCAATCGTCGTGGCGGTGAAGTCGATGAACTTCGCGCTCTCGCGTTCGACGGCGAACCCGCTTGAAGCGACTAGCAACATGAATGCAACGCAACATTTCTTCACGGTTTCCTCCTCAAGCGGGCGATTTTGGCCCAGAAGCTCAGGAGGTCAGACGATCGTGCGCGGCAAAGGATCTGCGCGGGCACAACAATCTGGCGAGATCGCGCTATTTCAGCGTGCGTTCTTTCGCCGACTCAATCAGCGTCGGACGGAACGACTTCTTCAGCTTCAACAGCTTGTCAAAACGCGCCCGCTGGCGGCTCTCCATGTACAGGGTCGTCGGCTTCTTGATTTCGCCGTCGATGAGCTGGTCGCTGAAGTCGTAGAACTTCGCTTTGTCGTCGGCCAACGCGGTCGCGGCGGGCATCAACCCGGCGATGGCGAGGGACAAGGCGACGATCTTCAAGTTCTTCTTGGCCATTTTGCTCTCCTCACGAACGGTCAGCGGGCGTCAGTGTAGCGGTCGCGCCAGCAAGTGCAACGGTTTTCACGGCTCGTTCAGCCGCGGCGGTTACTTGGGCGCCGGATCCTGCGGCTTGTTGTTGGGATCCTTCGCCTGCTGCTCCAGCATCATGCCCTGTTCAATGGCCTGCACGCGGCTTTCGATGGCGATCGAGTTCTTCCACTTCAGCGCGAGCGCCGCTTCGGTCGCCACCGCGGCAGCCTTCAGCTTCGCGTAGTCCGGCGTCATCTTCTTCGGCGCCTTTTCGTACTTCTTCAGTTCCACGCGCGCGGCGTCCAACTGCGGCTTGACCTCGTCGGCCTTGGGCAGATTCGCGTCCTGAATGTAGCGCTTCCAGTACACAATCGCCTTCTTGCCATCGTTGAACGGCTGGTTGTTGTAGATCAGCGCGAGGCGGACAAGAATCGCCACGCGGGTCGCATCCTTCGCCAGCACTTTCTCATAGATCTCAGCGGCTTTCTTCGGCTCGCGCTTACCTTCCAACGCCAAGGCGTAGCCGGTGAGCGCTTCCAGGTTGTCCTGCTCGATGGCCAGCGCCAAGCGATACTGCTTCTCCGCATCGCGGTAGTTGAGGTATTCCAAGTAGATCGCGCCAAGGTTCATGCGCGCGCTCGCCGCATTCGGGTTCAGCTTCACGGCACGGTCAAACGCGACCACCGCCTTCGGCAGGTCGCCCAGACGGACGTACGCGAGGCCCAAGTTCGCCAGCGCTTCCGGGTTCGCCGGGTCGAGCGCGAGCACCTTGTCTTCCAGAATCCAGCGCGCGATGTCGTTGTTGCCCTGACGCAGCTTGATCAGACCGCGAATGTTCAGCGCGATCGTGTCCTCGCGGTTGGCGCGCAACGCGGTGCGCACAAACTGTTCGGCGAGGTCCAGGTTGTCCTGATCCAGATAGTAAATCGCCAGCGTCACGTTCGCGACCGTGTTGTCCGGATCCTGACCGCGGATCGACTCGCACACGCTCTTGGCTTGGTCTGCCAGCTGCGTCGCGCGCGCCTTGTCGCCCGCTTCCAACGCACGCCGCGACTCTGCGAGGCTCGCCCGCGCGATGTACGCCTGCGCTGAAAGCTGCAGGGACTTCTCGTGGTCGTCCTGCGGGGCGATCGCCTTGGCCTGCTCGTACGCGGCGACGGCTTCTTTCCACTTGCCCTGACGTTCCAGCGACATGCCCAGGTTGAAGTACGCTTCATAAAAGCGCTTATCCGCGTTCACGGCCTTCTGAAACTCAACCGCCGCGCCGGTGTAATCCGGACCGCACTTCGCGCAACGGCCGTCGGAGGTCGTGCAAATCGCCGGGCAGCTGTAGGTCGAGCACTGGCCAGTCGACGTGTTGATATACTCGCCGACTTTGCACGGACCCGCGCCTTCCGACCTGTTTTCAAGCAGTTCCTTGCCCGTGCACTCGCGTTCCTGCAGGAAGCAACCCGCCGAGCCAGCCTGGCAGCGCACGTACGTCTTCTCAACCGGAGCGGCCGGCGCGCCATCCGCGGGAGGAAGCGCCGCCAGTTCCTTCAGCCAGTCACCACACCAACGCGGCGGACCCGCCTTCAGCTCTTCGGGCTTGCACTCGTAGGTGTCCTGCTCGCAGGTCAGATCGCGCTTGCCGCCGACCCACGGCTCGCACGGCACGTCTTCGCTTTTCTTTTCCATCTTGCCGGGAATCGGCTGACCTGCGTCGTCCAACGCCGGCACTTCCTTTTCCACGGACCGCGAAAACCGCGCGCAACGCGTGATGGCGCACGATTCCGGCGCGTCAATCGCCACGCTCGCACACGCTGGCGGCGCGATGCGGACGCATTCTTTGCCCAAGGACACAAATCCCGGATTGCAGCATTCGCCGTTCTCCAGCATTTGATACGGATTGCACTTGGGCAGTTTGCGCAGCGCCGCCGCCAAACCTGCGCGCATCGACGCTTCGACTTCCGTCGACAGGCTGGGCAGGTGGTCCTCGCCGTTTGCCGCAAACGCCGGGGTGGCCAGCGGCAGGGCAAGCAGGGCAATCAAACTCGTGGTCGTCAAAGTCAGCTTCATCGGGTTCCTCGCGGTGCCGGCAAAACGCGGCTGCCGTTGTCTCAGGTACGATTGATCCTGGCGTTACTTGGCCGCGGGCGCTTCCGCCTTGGGCTTGTAGGACGCCGTCAACTTGCCGCGCCGCACCGACGTCACAAACGCCGCCGAGGTCGCCGCATCCGTCGCTTTGTCCGACTTGACCGCCGTAATGGCCTTGGGCAGGTTCGGATCCTTCTCGATCGTCGGGAACGCGTTCGGATTCACTCGCGCCGCGTAGTCGCCCGCTTCTTTGGACCACTTGTTGTACACGCCTGCGTTGTGCGCCAGCGTGATCGCGAAGTTCAAGCCAGCGAGCGCCTGCTCTTCAATCGGAACCGCCAGTTTTTCGATTTCCTGACGGTACTTGTCTTCCAGATCCGGGTTGGCCTTGACCTCCGGCGGAATGGGCGCGTTGAACAGGTCTTCCTTGAACTTGAAGTACAACAGACCGATGCGGAACGCCGACGCCGCGGCCCACGAGCGACCGTTGGTCGGCAGCGTCGCGTCCATGACCTCGTGGTAGCCCTTTTCCGCTTTCTTCAGCAGTTCGGCCTTCTTCTGCAGCACGCCACCCAGCTGCGACATCTTCTTGACGGTCTTCAGCGTCACAACGTCGAAGTCGTCAAAGTCGTACTCGGCTTTGTGGAACACCGCTTGACCGTAGTAGAACGGTGCGCGGCCCTTGGCGCCATCTTTGGCCGCGAACGCCTTGACCGCCGCATCCGCCGTCTTCACGACGTCCTTGCGGTTCTTCGCCGGGTTGTCCAAGCGCAGCGCTTCCACGCGACGACCCAGCGATTCAACCGCGAGATCCGGACGCGCCGCGCCGTACTTCTTCTCGACCACGCCGTACTGCGCCGCCGCGAGCTTCGCGCCATCGGCGCCCAGCTTCTCCAGAACGTGGGCTTTCTCCATTTCGGCATCCGGAATCGAGGTCTTCAACTCCGTCGCCCGCGCCGCATCCTTGCCTTCCGGCTTCAAGGACGAGGCCACGCCGATGAACTTGTCATACGCCGCCGCCGATTCCTTGTAGTTCTGCAAGGCGTTCAGGATCGCGCCGGCGTTAATCAGCGCCTGCGCCGCGTCCGCGTTGTCACGCAGCTTGGCCATGTTCAAGAACGCGTCGGCCGCGTCGCGGAACTGCGTCATCTGCTCGTACACCAGACCGATGGCAAACATGGCTTCCGGGGCAATCTTGGCCTTCGGGAAGTCCTTGATGACCGCCTCGTATTCCTTAATCGCCTTGATGTCTTCCTTCTGGTCTTCGTAGAGCACCGCTTTGTTGTACATCGCCGACGCCGCCAACTCCGGCTCATCCTTGCGGAACTCGCGGATCACCGTGTCGTACTTCGCGTGCGCGTTCTCGTAGTCCTTCTTCTCCGCCAGCTCGCGCGCCTGCTCGCCGACCGCGACCACGATGTACTTCCGCAGATCCGCCGTTTCCAGAACGATGCGGCCCTTACGCACCAGCATTTTGCGCGACCACTCTTCGATCGCGACCCAGTTCTTCTGGCGCGCGTAGATGTCGATCAACGTCTTGACCGCGATTTCCGCCGTCTTGGACTCCGGCTTGAAGTCGTGGACCTGCACAAAGCGCTTCGTCGCCTCTTCATACTGACCGCGGTCGTAATACGTCGCCGCCGCCAGGTACATGATTTCGGGCACCTTCGAACCGCGATTGCCGAGCTTGCCCTTGGACTTGAGCTGCTCCATCAGGTTCACGTAGGTATCCGCGCCCTTGATGTAGTCGACTTCCAGCGGGTGCAACGGCTCCGCCGCCTTCGGCGTGCCCGACTGACGAATCTCGTCCTCGGTCTTCGGCTCGCGCTTGACCTTCGTGACCTTCACGCCCTTGCCGTCATCCGCGCGGACGTTATCCGGCACGAGCGACGGGCACGTGGCCTTCTCGACCCACTTGCCGTTCTCCAGGCACACGTGCGTCTTGCGCATCAGCTCTTCCACGGAATAGAGCAGGCCCAACGCCGCGTCCTCCACGTATTCGCCCGCCGTATCCAGCTCGATGACGCGCTTGTACTGCTGACGCGAACCCTCGTAGTCCTTCAACTGGTCAAACAAAATTTCCGCGTAGTAGAAGTTGACGATGTACGCCTTCTTGGAGTTCGGGTACCGGCGCACAAACTCGTTGTAGTCCTTCGCAGCGGCTGCGTACTCCGGCTTCGCCAGCGTCGATTCCTTCGACTCTTCCTCGATCTTCTGCGCCGCCTGGTGGTGGTGATTGGCCACGTACAGCAACAGGGTCTCGCCCATCTTCTGCGCCTTGTCCACGGACTCCGCGTTGCCCTTGTTAGCGGCAATCCACGGGCTCGTGCGGTCATCCGTAAACGCGAGGAAGTCGCGTACGGCCTTCTCGATGTCCGGGAAGTTGCCGATCTTCTTGCGCACGTCGATGATCTGCTCGTGCCAATCCACGCAGCGCTTGTCGCTCGGCTTGTTCTCGATGAAGTGGTGGAACAGCTCGATGGCGTTCTCGTCCTTGTCCGTGGCGATGTAGATTTCAGCCAGCTTTTCCAAGCGCAGCCACATGCCCTTCTCGCCTTCCACCTGAGCGAAGTAGTCCTTGGCTTCCGGCCAGCCGTGATCCAGCTCGCCAAACGCCTGGACCAGGTCCTTGAGCGCCTGATCGCGGAACTCGATCTTGCCGCCGACCTTGTCGTCGCCAATTTCCTTCACGACCTGCTGGAACGTCTCGATCGTGCGACGGAATTCGCGCAAGTTGTAGTACACCCAGCCCAACTTGTAGAGGGCGTAGTTGAACATCGGCGCACCCTTGTAGTTCTGGGTGATCTTCTCGTAGTTCATCTTCGCGAGCGTCAGGTTGTTCGCCTCAAAGAAGTGTTCCGCGAGCGCCAAGTGCGTCTGCGCGATGTACTTCGACTGCTGAAAGTTCTGCACCAGCTTGTTCAGGTACTGCACGCCCTTGTTGGACAGCACCTTGTCGCCCAGCGCCTTACCCTGCTGCAACGACGCCTTGCCCAAGCGGTAGAGCACTTCGTCCATGCGCTTGTAGTTCGGCTGCTGCTGCAGAATCTTCTCGTACCACGTCAGCGACTGCTGGTAGTTCTCCACCGGCGGCACGGGACGCGGCCCGCGGTGCGCTTCCGGGAGTTTGTCCCACGATTCGAGCGCCTTGCTGTAGTCGGCCATCGACACCAGGTAGTTGTAGTGGCTGATTTCCCAGTACGACTCCGCCAAACGGAAGTACAGGTCGGCGACGTTGTCCTGACGCGGATTGCGATCGATCATGTCATTGATCGTCTTGATCATTTTCTGCAGCGACTCGATCTTTTGGCGCTGCAGCTCGCGCTCCTTCGCCGTGAAGCCCAACGACTCCATGCGCTCGTAGTCGAACTCGCCTTTCTTCAGCGAATCGTCCTCGGCCTTCTTTTTGGCCTGCTCCGGCGTCGGCTTCTCCTCTTCAATGAGCGCCTTCTTCTTCTCGACCTTCTTGCTGGCCGCGCCCGCCTCGGCTTCCAGCTGGCTTTCCTCTTCCTGCGCGAGCGCAAACGGCGCGGCGAACGCAAAAGCGGTCAAGACGGCCGTGTACCGCAGGACTTTTTTCTCAAGATTCAACATCTGGTAACCTCTAGAGATTGCCGCGCTGATGGGCAGCCACAGGGCATCCGTGTGGTGCGCGCGAGGGTGGGCGGGAGCCGACTAGCGGTCCATCGCCGAGCACTGCTCTTTCACAAACGCGCGATACGCGCCGATTTCATCCTTCCAGAACTCGCCTTCGAACGGCCACACCATCGCGTCAGAACCGGCGATCGCCAGATTGCCCTGCGTCGCGACGCTCTGATCCGCCGTGGTCGACTCGCCCGCGATCTTCTTTTCAATCACGACGAGCTTCAGTTCTTCCAAGTCGACGCGCAGCTGGTCCAGTTTGTCCTGATACGTGCCGATTTCCTTCTCCGTCTGACGCAGCGTCTTTTGGATGACGACACCCGCTTCCGAGATGCGCTCGTTCTTCAGCTGCCCCAGACGCGCCAGCAGGTCCTGGCCAAAGGCGCCCAGCGGCGTCAGGTTGGCCTTGATCAGCGCCTCTTCCTTGTCGATCTGCTGGATCGTCTTGTAAAGGTTGAAGAACTCAACGTTGCTCAGCACCGGCGACTGTAGCTTGCGCGGCAGGCTGTTGGCCGACTTCTTGTTCACGGACTCCAAGAACGACGAATAGAAGTCCTCCGGACGCTTGTTCTTCTTCAGGAAGTCACGCAGCGGCGGCGCCAGCACGAGCACTTCCTGAGCGAACATATTCATCGCGGCTTCGGCGTGTTCTGCCTGGCACAGGTTCACGAACGACGTGGCTTCCAACACCCACAGCTCCGGGTAGAACTGGTGCGAGAACAGCGGCGAGTGCAGCGCGTGGAACGTGCCGAGCGCGCGCGACGTGTCGTTCTTCAGGAAGTAGGTCCAACCCGCTTCGTAGAACGCCGACGCCAGCTTCGGCGAGTTCTTGCTGATCTTCTTGTAGTAGTAGATCGCCGCGTCGAACTGCTCGAATTCGTAGGCAAGTCGCGCAAGCGCGAGGTAGGACAGATCGACGACCGGCTGGCCGGCCGAACCCTGCGCTTCACCGGCGACGACCGCCTGCTGGAACGCTTGGCTCGCGGCTTTGACCATTTCCGCCTTGCCGATCGACTCGTCTTCAAACGCGATCAGGCCCAGCAGGTACTGCGCGCGACCGTAGTCGTCCGCCTTCGCGGCGACCTTCTCCAGGTACGGCTTGGAATCCGCCGACAGACCGAAGTCATGCAGGAACTCGCCGACGAAGTAGTTGAAGCTGCTCTGGAATTTCTCATCCGAACCCGCAACGTTGAACTTGGTCAGGTCTTCCAACTCCGGCGGACGGTAGTTGATCTTGCGGCGCAGGTCGCGCAGCTGCTCAAACGCTTGCGTGAAGAACATCTTGTCCGAACCTGCGCGGACGACTTCCAACAGCAAGTTGGCCGCCGACTGCATCAGCCCGGCGCGGGCGAGCGCGTTGGCAATGCCGTACTTGGCGACGTACACCTCGTTGGAGTCCGGCGGGAACGGCACGCCGCCCGGACCGTCTTCGATGAACTTGTTGAACACCTGAATCGCTTTGACGAACTCGCCGCTGTTGGCGTAGTCCTGACCGGTCTTCAGCACCTTCGACGCGAACGCCTTGCGGACGGCATCCTGACGCCGACGCTCTTCCTCAGCCAGCCGAACAGCCTCTTCCTTGATCTGCGCTTCCTCGGCCGCCTGCTCAGCCGCCGAAAGTTCGCGCTTCTCTTTTTCCTTCGCCTTGCCCGCCGCCGTCGTCGGCGCCGCATCCGCCTTGCCGTTTTGCAGCATCGCGCGAATGACCTTCTCGGACACGCCTTTCTTCTTCAGATCGACGATGTCCGACGGCTTCAAGTTGAACGCCGCGCCGTCCTTCTGGATCTTCTTGATGATTTGCTCATCCGGAATATCCAAGCCAACCAGCGTGACCACGTCTTGCACCGTGATGGCAAACGCGTGGGCGGCCGGCAAAAGCAGCGCGATCGTGGTCGTACCGGTCACCACCAAGCGGCGAACAGTGCGGTTCTGGAACATGGACTGGGCGAGTGGCTTCACGGCTCGGCTCCCTTTGCGTTGGCTGTCGCGAGGTGGACAGCTTCAGAATCGTTGCGACGTTGCGTCGAGAAGATCGGTTTACTGCAGACCAGAGGTGAACCAGGTCAGCGAAATGGTCGCCGCCATCGGGTGCGACACACCGCCGGCGCCTGCGTGCGTTGCCGAACCGAACAGATCGCGCAGCTTCGGGTAGAACAGCTGGTTGTAGTCGATGCCCAGCGCGAGGCGCTCGGACACATACATCTGCAGGGTCGCGCCCACGCTACCTGCCGGGTCCGGCGCGTAGGTCGGGTGCAGCTCTTGGCCCTGATCGACGATTTTCGTCATCACGGCGCCGACGCCGAAGTTCAACGACAGGTCGAATTCCATCAAGCGCGTGGTGAAGAAGCCGAACTTGCCGTGCAAGAGGTTCCAGTCGACGCCCGCGAGCGCGAAGCCTTCCAGCGTTTGCGGCAGACGCACTTCCAAGCCAGGACCGTCGGGACGCGACAACGTGAGGCTGTTCTGCAGCGAAGTCTGCTGCGGCAGCGTGTAGTTCGCGCGGATGTGAAGCGCCAAGTCCTCAGAGAAGAAGTACTGGTAGCCGACGCCCATCGCCACGTACGCAAAGAAGTCGTCGTTCGGCACGACGCCTGCGTTGATGGACAGGCCGTGACGCCCTTCCTTCAAGATCGCGCGCTTCTGAATGACGCGGATCTCACGGCGCGCGGCCCAGTCCAAGCGGCTGCCCGGCGGAACGCTGTCGTCGTAGATGCCATAGGCACTTTCCGCGGCGCCGCCCACTTCGGGGACGGCCTCCTTGGTAGGCACCGCCTCCGCAGGGGCAGCTTCAGCCGGTTTGGCATCCGCGGGAGCGGCTTCAGCCGGCGCGGCTTCAACAGCCGGAGCGGGGTCAGCAGCCGGTGGATCAGAAGCGAATGCAGGCGCGGCAGTCGCAACTAGCGCGCACGACGCGGCCAGAAGCGGGGACTGCCAGGACTTGAGAATCAGCGGGAGGCGCATCAGGACCTCTATCAGACAGGGTGCAAACGGGACGACGTGCGGTGGTTGCCGCAACGCCAACTACTTCGTCAGGAACGCCAAGCCGAGCGTGAACTCGACGGGAGCCAGGAACGGCTTGCCTTGGTCGGGGAAATACAGGAACTGCCGGTAGTCCCAACGGACGTTCAGCCAGCGGGTCAGGTAGAAACGCATCGTCGCGCCCCAGTGACCGCCCACCTTGACCTTGGACTCGGGCACCGAGTCGCCATCCGCGGACGTGTCGATGTTGGCACCAATGATGCCAACGCCGCCGACGAAGCCCAGATCGAAGTTCGAGAGCTTCGACGCGAAGATGCCGATCTTGCCGTGCAGCGGTGCCCACGCGAGGTCGACCGAGCTCAGCCATTTCATCTGCGGAACTTTCTTGGCGCCCTTGGTCAAGTCGGTTGGACCGTTCTTGCCGCCAGGTACCGCGATGAGGAACGCCTGCAGGTCGCTATTGCCGTTCAGCAGGTAGGAGAAGCCGCCTTCAACCGACAGCGTGTCCGTCAGGAAGTAGCCCAGCCGACCGCCGACCGCCTTGGGAAAGTAGAACGAATCGTTGGGCACCACGCCGAAGTGCAGGGCGGCTTCAAAGCCACCTTTGCGCTCGTACATGGGATTCTGCAACGACGTCACTTTCTGCTCAGCGTTCCAGTACTTGTCGAGTTCGCCGTCAATCGGCTGACTGCCGTTGTAGGTCGGATCGCCCTTGACGTCTTCCGCCAGAGCGCTCCGCGGCGCGATCGCGGCCATCGCCAGCGCGGCGAGGCACAGGCCAAGCTTTCCGAGAACGCGGTGCTGCGCTCCTGCAAGCTGGCTGAGATTGAGGTTCATCTTCTCCTCCATCCTATCTTTCCCAAACGAACGTTCCAGACACTGTCGTCTCGCGATCGACCAGGCCACGCGGCCGGTATCGCCTTGAATTACGGCTTGTTCGCGATCGCTTCAGCGCACTTCTGGCCGGCCGTGCACGCGCCATTGCGGCAGGTGCCGGTCGCGCCGCCCGACGCGCAGGGCTCGCCGTTGGGGGCCTGAATCGTCACGCAAACGCCGCCTTCCCCGCAGTGATTGGCGCCGCAGCTGTCCGCGCCACCGCAGTCAGCGTCCGCCGCGCACGGGATGCGCACCATGACGCGGCGATCCTCTTGGCCGTTGACCGTGAAGCGCCACGACTGCGGGTCCAGATCGTGGACGGCTGGGTCGAGGCTGGCGAACTTGCTGTCGGTGAACACGAAGTCGCCGTCGATAGCGCGAATCGCGCCTTTGGGGAATTCCGATTCCGTGTTGATCGAAGCCCACTTGTAGCCGACTCGCCACGTGCCCGACAGGCCGTTGCGGACGCGGTTGACGGCGCGCGCGAGCGCATCCGAGAACTCCTGCGACGACGACTTGTTGAAGTTCTCCGAGTTGATGAACTGGTACGTGCCATCGGTGCGGCAAGCCATTTCCATCATGCGCGGATCCGGTTCCTTGTAGCCCGGCGCCTGGAACTGCACGAAGTGCACGTGAATCGGATACGGTTGCGCGGTGCCGTCACCCTTGGTGAACTTGGCCATCCGAATCAGCGTATCCTTCCACTTCGCGTCCGCCGTCGAGCACTTCACGCGGCACTTGCCGTTGGTCGGATCCTTGAGCGAGACGTAGCTGAACTCGTCGCTGTCGACGCAGGTGTCGGGGCCGTCGGTCACGACGACGATGTGCATCGCACCGAGCGGACCGAACGAGCCGTCCGGGCAGTTCGCGCCGCCGTTGGCGAGGAACTGGAACGCGTTGTCGACCGTTTTCCACAGTGAAGCGCGGCCCGTGGCGCCGTTGCGGCGCAGATCCAGGCCGTTCTCCAGGTCCTTGCGCTGCGCGGTGCTCGAACCGAAAGCGAGGCATTCGGCGTTGGCGAGCGCGACGTTGTAGCTGTCGTTGGTCTGCGTGGGCTCCTGAATGCAAGAGCCCGGCGCGGGGCAACTTGACTCCACTTCAGGGCGGCACGCCGCGTTCTCAAAAGCCGGGTCAAAGCCCGGATCGCCGTTGCCGGTGCAGTAGAAGGAGTCCGACGACGCGATCTTCGGGCCGTTTTCGTCAAACACGTAACCGACGACGCGGTCCTTGGTGTTCAAGGCTTCGACAAAGTTCAGCGCGGTGTTGAAGCGCAGGCTGCTCCAGTCCGACGCCAAACCGGTCAGGTCCGTGCCTGCCTTGTAATAGCCCTCCGCCTCTTCTTTCAGCAGATCCTTGTCAACGTTGCCCTTCATCGAGCCGGAGTTGTCGAGAATCAGCGCCAAGTTGATGCGCGTCGCTTCATCCTGATTCGGATTGCAGCGATCGGCGATGTTCTTGTAGACCACCTGCGACGCGTCGATGGTCTGCGGCGCGGAACCACACGGCGACAGATCGGTCTGCGCACCGACGCAGCGCGCCGAGAACTGGAAGTTGCCGACCGACACCGTCGCGGGCACGTCCGTGCGCACGCGGGTCAGATTGATCAGCTCGCCTTCCTTGATCGAGTTGTCCTTGTCATCCGGGCAAGCTGGCTTGTTCAAGCTCGACGACATGAAATTCGCCGTGACTTCCAAGCCATTGGCCTCCGCCGGACCCGGTTCTGGCGGCAGGAGCGGATCCGACGCGTCGAGCGGCGCGCCGCACACGCGACCAATCACGTGCCCATTCGCGTCGATCTTGGCCGGGAAGGCCGTCACGGCTTCGATGGCGTAAAACTTGCGATCGGGCAGCGTGAACTTCGCCGTCGAGTCGCAGGAAGAAAGGCCACCAGTAATCGACCAGACGCTCGCCACGCTCAACGCGCTGGCGACGGTCGGCAACCACAAGGTCGCGAGCGATCGGCGCTGCACTTTCGGCTGGTTGGAGTCGGAGGAGGCTCGGGTGTTGCGGTCCAGATTCATCGACATGACGCTCCTGAGGAACAGCGCGAAGCGGGGTGTACGAGGTCCTCGGGCTGTTTTGGGCCCAGAACAGAGTCACCCTCGCAACGCGGGCGTGCCCGGAAAACCGTTGCGGCATCGCGCGTTGGCTGCATCGAGGGACAAAATCCCCCTTCAGCAGGGCGTTGATAGTTCCCCGCCTCGGCCCGCTAGTCAAGTCCAGTATCACGTTAGCTTGTGTGTGTTACGCCGCTGTTGCTTGCAGAACGGGTTGCGTCGGGTGGCCGGGGCATTTGCAAGTTGACGCGTTGCGGCAAGAACCCTACAGTCAAAGGTTGGTGTGCGTATAGGTAACCCGCCTTTCGCTCCCCGGTTGGTCCTGCCGAATCAGGATCCACGCGAACTGAGGACTTGCTGCCATGCTCTCACATACCCCGCCTCGAACCGCCGTCGTGCTGCCTTTTGCCCAATGGACGGCGCTTTTCACGACAGCGATCGCGATCGCCGCGTGCAGCAACACGACCACCGGAACCGGCAACACGAACCAGAACACCGGCGCGATCCAGTGCATCATCAACAGCAATCTGGACTGCAGCGCGATCGCCAAAGTTTTTGATGTCAGCACGAACACGAGTGTCTCCAACGGCAGCACGATTTCCGTCCAGGTCGGCGGCGCAGCGACCGGAACTGCGGGCGACGACACCGAATTCTCGATCACGAACGCCGGTTCATCGACCGCGGCCGCTGAGTTGCGCATCGCGAAGATGGAGCTGCAGTACGAGCCCGCGAGTCCGGACGAAGACAAGTCGACCGGCGATCTGGCGTTCACGTGCTGGGACTCGGAAAAGAAGGAAGGCTGCGACAAGCACGCGTTCAAGGCGGTCGTTCCGTCCGGCTTTGAAGACGGGACCGCGCGGGTGACCTCGGAGCGTTTCTTCATTCGCTTCAAGAAGTTCGATGGCAACGATCGCAAGGCGAAGCTGAAGATCACGTTCGTGAACGACCTCGGCCTGAACTCGAAGTACGCCGGCGTCTATACCGTCAACTTGGCGACCAAACTGGGCGTCGCGAAGATCGTCATCGACCCGACGGAAGTCGCGTGGGGCTACGTGAAGCCGGACACGCAGGAAAAGAAGCAGTTCACGATCCGCAATCAGGGCGACGGCGTCCTGACGATCAAGTCGTTCCTGTTCACGGCCAGCGCGCCGGTCTTCACGATCGACGAACTGGGCGGCCTGTCCAACATCCCGTCGTCGTCGAACAAGGTGGACCTGCCGACGCCGCTGTCGATTCCCGTGGGTGGATCGCACGATGTGGGCGTGACGGTCTCGCCAACCGACGACAAGCTCAAGACGGCGACGCTGGCGCTCTTCAGCAACGATCCGACCGAGCTGCCCATTGGTACGCAGGTGCCGATCAAGGCGAATTCGGAAGTGCCCTGCCTGAAGATGAACCCGACGACGCTGAATTTTGGCGGCGTGCTGGCAGCCGGCGGAGAAGACACCAAAAACGTTACGGTCACGAGCTGCGGCGGCACGGAACTCTGCTTGAACGGCTTTGACTTCGCGGACGGAACGGCCTCACCGGGTGAGTTCGTCATGGACTTCACCGCGATGAAGACCGTGTGCCCCGCGATCGACGCCGCGACGGGTCCGACGAAGGATACGCCGTGCTGCCTTGGTGCGGGCGGCAAGAACACGACCTTCACGGTGAAGTACACGCCGGGCGACGTCAGCCCAGCCGATCCGAACAATCCGGGTCAGCAGCTGGCCGATACCGTCAACATCCAGGTCAGCTCCAACGCGTTTGCCAACCCGCCGCCGTCAGTCGCCGTCTCCGGCACGGGCGTGTTGCAGACCTGCCCGATCGCGAAGATCGACGTCACCGAAGGCGACGAAGTCGTGCCGCAGACGACCTTGCACTTGAAGGGCGACGGCTCCAAGGGCACCGGCGGTCAGGCGATCAAGAAGTACAAGTGGAGCGCGAAGCAGCCGCCAGGCTCGAACAAGGGCTTCCAGCCGAGCAGCACCTTCCCGAATCCGACCTTCGTGCCGGACGCCGCGGGCGAGTACGAGTTCTGCTTGGAAGTGACCGACGCCAACGATGTGAAGTCGTGCTCGCTGACGTGCCAGAAAGTGCTCGTCGTGCCGAACAACGCGGTGCACGTGGAACTGCTGTGGGACACGCCCTCGGACCCGGATCAGACGGACGTCGGCCCGGCCGCGGGCGCGGACATGGACTTGCACTTTGCCAATTACTTGGCGTCGGGTCCGGACCTGGACTGCGACGGCACGGGCGACCCGTGGTTCAACAACCCGTTTGACTGCTTCTGGTTCAACAACTCGCCCGAATGGGGCTCGGCCAACAAGGCGATCAAAGACGATCCGACCTTGGACCTGGACGACACCGACGGCGCCGGTCCTGAGAACTTGAACCTGGAGCACCCGGAGGGCACGCCGGATCTGACGCGTTGGTACGCGATCGGCGTCCACTACTGGAACGACCACGGTTACGGCGTTTCGTTCACGACGATCACGGTCTACCTGTTTGGCGCGGTTGCGCTGAAGATCGACAAGATCTCCATGAACCCGCTGGACATGTGGTACGTCGGCAAGCTGAACTGGCCGAACCAGCTGACGGGCACGAGCACGCCGCCGTTGACGGTCTGCTATCAGACGCCGGGAAGCAAGCCGGGCGACGTCTGTACGGGCACCGCCAAGATGTGGCAGCCCAAGGGCGAGTGGTGCCTCACGCCGTGTTACGTGAACCCGACGTTTGCCGCGACAACGGGCGGCGCAACGCCGACCAACTGCAAATTCTAAAGCGCTCCCTAAACATGCCTGCCGACGTCGGAGGTCAAATTCTGTGCACTGGTTGGGCATGTTTAGGCTACTGGCTGGGTCGCCAGGCTCGCGTCCCTTCGGGCCGACTCGCGGCGACACAAGGTCGTTGGCTGAGAGTCAATTCAGGATGTATGGTTGCGCCTTGCGCTCCGCGCGGCTGATGGCCAGAACACGCGGCCAAGGCAAGAGGCGAGATCCGATGAACCAGCGCACTTTCTCCTCCCTTCGCACCTGCCGCACCGCGCTGCTCGCGCTTGGCTTGGCGGCGATCGCCGCGTGCAGCGGCGGCAGCAGCACGACGGACGCTGACGCGACCACGGGGCCGAGCAACAACTGTTCGGGCGCATCGGGCAGCTTGGGCGCAGACCGCGTCGGCGTTTTTGCAGCGGCGGTCGGGTCCAAACAGCTGAAGTCCGAAGACAGCGTCACGGTCACGGGCGATACAGCGATCGTCTTGAGCAACATCGCGGGCGGCGTGAGCGCGCTTGAGATCGCGCTGGCGTCGGTGAAGTTCGACTACGCGGTCCCGCTGAATGGCAAGGACGCGGCGCTTCCGGCTTTTGAGTGCCAAACCGACGACGGGACCGGCGCTGCAGGCGCGCCCAACTGGGTTCCCTGCAAGGGCGCGACGTGGCCGACGCTGATCCCGAACGACACCTCGTTTGACGAGTCCTGCGCGAGCGCCAAGCACGCGACGAAGCAGACCATTCGCATCCTCTACCACAAGCCGGCCGACAACGGTTCGCGCGGCGCGGCGTTGACGATCAACCACATCGACACCGTGACGCCAGCGGGCGGCTCGCCCAAAGTGACGCCGTTCGTGCTGCATCTGGTTGCCAAAGTGGGCACGCCGACCATCAAGGTGGATCCGCCGGAGCTGGATTTTGAGACCGTGCCCCTGGGTCAGGACGTCACGCGCACCGTGACGATCAGCAACCAGGGCGACGGCGATCTCAACATCACCACGCTGACGGTGGCCAAGATCGCGCCGAAATTCTTCACGCTGCAGACCGACGACGGCACGAAGTACGAGGGCAACACCGCGCCGATCACGCTGCCTGAGCCGTGGGTGCTGGCGCCGGGCGCGTCCAAGACGGTGACGGTGATATTCCACGGGCTGGATACCGTGGGTCACGGCGCGAACCTGACGTTTGGCAGCAATGACACGAAGACGCCCGAAGCAACTGTGACGATGAAGGCGAACCAGAAGGTCGCGTGTATCAAGGTGGTGCCGGACAAGGAGCTGAATTGGGGTTCGGTGCTGGTCGGTCAGGCGTCGCTGAAGTCGGTGACGCTGAAGAATTGCGGTACGGAGGATCTGATCCTGGACAAGTTCGCGCTGGCCAATGACACCGACTCGGCGTTTCTGATGGACGTGGCCACGTTCCTGTTGGGTCCGAACAAGGCTGGATCGACGCCGATCACGGTCGCGTCCAACCAAATGGTGACGGTTCCGGTGACCTGTACGCCGCCCGCGGCGCAGACCGACCCGTTCACGGCGAACCTGACGTTTACGGACAACACGCTGACGCCGAACAAGTCGATCGCGCTTTCCTGCAAGGGCGCGACGACCAACTGCGCGACGCCGATCATCACGTGTCTCGAAGGCGAAGAAGTGCCGCCGCAGTCCGTGATTCACCTGGACGCGACGATGTCCTTGGTCGCGCCGGGCAAGACGCTGAAGTACAAGTGGACGGTGGTGAAGCAGCCGCCGGGAACGCAGGGCTACACGTTCTCGCCATCCGATACCGCGGCGAAAGTGAACTTTGGCACGTCGACCAACACGCCGAATGGTCCGCAGATTCAAGTGAACGTTGTCGGCGTCTACGTGTTCCACCTGGAAGTGACGGACAGCGACGGCAAGGTCGGCTGCGGACCGGTCGAATACACAGTGCAGGTCATCCCGGACGCCGGTTTGCACGTGGAATTGCTGTGGGACACGCCGCAGGACGCCGATCCGAACGACAAGGACGGCGCGGATCTGGACTTGCACTTCGCGCACCCAGAAGCCGAGAAAGCGAATATCTGCACGGACCCGCTGACGCTGTGCGCCGGCAAGCCTTGCGTGTGCCAGATGGACGGCGACAAGGACGGAACGCCGGATCCGTGGTTCGCCTCGACGTTTGACTGCTACTGGTTCAACCCGCAGCCGTTCTGGGGCAGCGCGACGGCACCAGAGGACGATCCGTTCCTCGCGCTCGACGATACCGACGGTTATGGACCGGAGAATCTGAACATGGCGGCGCCGGAGAACGCGCTCTATCGCGTCGGCGTGCACTATTGGGACGCTCACGACTATGGCGACTCGTCAGCGACGGTGACGATCTGGATCGATCAGGTTCAGGTTGGTCAGTTCAAGCAGAAGCTGGCGGAATGCGACATGTGGTGGGTCAAACGGGTCGACTACGCGAACAAGGCGCTCACGGATTTCCCCAACGCGGGCGCGAACGGTAAAGTGACTCCGGCGTACAAGGCCTTTCAGTTCGCCGGCCTCAGCGCCAAGTGCAAGTAGCGCAAGTGCGCGTCCAGTTCCGGGGAGAGCATCATGAAGAAGCAGGCTTTTTTGACCGCGGCGTTTCTGCTCGTGGCCAGCGTGAGCGCGTGCGGGACCGATACCGCGACGGACACGGCCGGTGCGACGTGTAGCCAGAAGAATCTGGTCGACACGCGCGGCAAGCTGGACGTGCGCGATCCGACCAAACAGGACGCCAAGGCGACGCCGTACCTGCTGGACGTGTCGGCGCTGACGTCGGGCAAGACCAAGGATCTCATCTTTACGCTCGCGAACGTGGCGGAGGCGAGCCTGGCCAAGCCGATCGCGATTACGGGCGTGGACGTGGTCGAGACCGATGACGCGGGCGTTGCGGTGACGTCGCCGCAATTCCAGTGCGTGGGTCCGGACGGTCAGGACTGCGCGATCGCCGCGTTTCCAGTGATGGTGCCTGAAGGTTTTGACGCGGCATGCGCGCCCAGCGGCTCGGTCAACGTGCTGCAGAGTCTCACGCTGCGCTACACGCGGCCGCCGTCCGCGAAAGCACGGCATTTGAAGGTCTCGCTCCACCTGACAGGTGATCCGGACTACGCGAACAAAACGCGCGACATCTTCGTGGACACGTCTTTTGGCGCGCCGAAGCTCTCATGCACGCCGAGCGTCGTCGATTTTGGCGTGGTTGCAGAAGGCGCGGCGCCGGCGCCGCTCGCGTTGACGTGCAAAAATCTGGGTACGGCACCGGTGCTGATCTACGAACTCGATCTTGCAGGCACGTGGTACGGCGCGATCGATGTGGCGAGTCAGAAGCTCGTTGTCGGAACGCCGGTCGCGTGGAAGGCTGGGCAGTCCGTGGAAGCGGGCGGCAATCTGGTGATGTCGGTTTCTCTGGATGCGGACAAGGCGACGCTGAAGCAGGCCGCGACACTCTCGATCACCAGCAACGATCCGACGGCGGGAACGCTGAAAATTCCGGTGCGGGCGAACTCCACGGGGCCTTGCCTGCAGCTCGCGCCGACGTCGGCGGACCTGGGACCCGTCGGACTCGGCCAAAAAGGCGTCCAGCAAGTGACCTTGACGAACTGTGGTCAGGAGCCGCTGACGATTACCGGCGCGACGTTTCAGGAGAACGCAAGTCCGGGGCTGACGGTGACGGCGCCGGGCGGTCTGTGCGGAACGGCGCTCCCCAACGCGACGACGCCGTGGGTGCTGCAGCCGAAGACCGCGTGCGCCGTGCAGGTGGAATACGCGCCGGCGGGCGCGGGTGTGACGGCGGCGGGCACGCTGCAGATCGACAGCGATGCGGGCGTGACGACGGTGCCGGTGAGCGCGACGGGCGTAGCGGTGAGCTGCGGATCGGCGTGCTTTACGATGAAGGTGAACAATCAGTTGGTCGGCAACAGCGTCGTGCCGCAGCAGACGATTCAGTTGGACGGCAGCTGCTCGACCGCGGCGCCAGGGCAAACGGTCGCGACGTGGAGCTGGACGCTGCAGAACAAGCCCGCGGGCTTCTACGGATCGTTCGCACCTGCGGCGTCAGGCAAAGTGGTGACGTTCGTGCCGAAGCTTGCCGGCACCTACACGATCAAGCTGGACACGGCGGATAGCGCGGGCGCGCCGGGTTGCCAGTCCAAAAGCGTCGATCTGATCGTGGTGCCAGACGACAAGCTGCACGTGGAGCTGACTTGGACAACGGCAGGCGACAAGGATCCGACGGACACGCTGGGCACAGATCTGGATCTGCACCTCGCGCACCAGGACGCGTACAAAGCGAAGATGCCGGACGCAGACGGCAATGGCGAGCCCGATCCGTGGGGCAATCTCTGCGACTGCTTCGTGACCAACGCGGTCACGGACTGGGGCGACGCGTCTGATTCCGCGGACAACGCGGTTCTGGCGCTGGACGATCACGACGGCTGGGGTCCCGAGAACATCAACATCAACGTGCCGCAGGTGGGATACACGTACGCGATCGGCGTGCGCTACTGGTACGACAAGCCAACGGACGAGAAAGGCCTCGTGCCAATCGACCCGTCGACAGGCAAAAAATACACGAGCATGGGCCCTTCCGTCCCGCGCGTCCTGGTCTACCTCGATGCGTCCGCGACGCCGCAGTACAAGCTCGACGGCCCGGCGATGAGCAGCGGCGACATGTGGTGCGTGGGCGAGGTGACGTGGCACACGAACGCCTACGTTCCCTGCAAAGGTGCGGACGCCAAGGGCGTTTTGCTGACCCCGTACTACCCGATCTACCCATCCTCCTTGGCGGGTTGCAAGTGACCTCCTGACAGCCTTCTTGAAAATTCCACACGGTCGCAACGACTAAGCTCTTGACCACGAATGGGAAGTCGGTTAGATTCCGCGGCGCTGTCGCACCCCGCATTGGTCGCGGTGGCTTGCGCTCCGAACCAGTTTTCTCACCCAGGCCTGTGTCTCAGGCCGTGTAACGAAAAGGCCATCCAGTGCCAAAAGTCATCGTCAGTGTTTCCCGCACCATTGCGTGAGACAGTGGCCTTGGAATGAACGCTCTGGAGAAAGTCGAACCCGCGCCACGGCACCTTAGTCAGTACGGAAAGCACGTTGTCAGTACGGAAAGCACACAGACCCCCAACGCCCATCAGGCAGTAGTAAGAGGCATAAGTCATGACCAAGTCCGACCTGATCGAAGCAGTCGCCGCCAAAGGCTCCTTGACCAAGGACAAGGCCAGCATCGTCGTCAATTCGATTTTCGACCTGATGGTCGAAGCGCTCAAAAAGGGCGATCGTATTGAAATCCGTAACTTCGGCAACTTCACCGTCCGCAAGTACCCCGCGTACACCGGTCGCAACCCGAAGACGGGCAAGCCGGTCAAGGTCGGCGAGAAGAGCATGCCGTTCTTCAAGGTTGGCCTCGGCTTGAAGGCGAAGGTCGACAAGAAGTAAGCCGTGGGCAGCCCACCGTGGCTTCGCCTAACGATTTTGCGTTCGTGACATGGCCGTTCGAGGCGCTCTTGCAGCGTTTCGGGCGGCCGTGCCATTTGACGGCCAGAAGCGTCTAGTTCCGGATCGTTTGCTGGAAAACGCCGCTTCCGCGCGGCAGTGAGGGTCCCATGTCCAGTCCGCACCTCCCCATCGCCCTGCCCGACCTCCCCGTCGCCACAGTTGCCGCGATCGCGCCGTTTGACGGCCAGCGCGTGCAAATCCGCGGTTGGCTTTACGGTCGTCGGTCCAAGGGCAAGCTCCACTTCCTGCAAGTCCGCGATGGCACTGGCATTATCCAAGCGGTGATGTTCAAGGGAGACGTGGATGAAGAAACGTTTAGCCGCGCCGACCACCTGAGTCAGGAAACGTCGATCATCGTTTCGGGCACCGTGCGCCGCGATGAGCGCGCGCCGATCGGCTATGAACTCGCCGCGGACGGCTTGGTCGTGGTCAAGGAATCGGCGGCGGACTACCCGATCTCGCCCAAGGAGCACGGCGTCGCGTTCCTGATGGACCACCGTCACTTGTGGCTGCGCTCCCGTCGTCAACACGCGATTCTGCGGGTGCGCGCGCGCATCGTGAAGTCGATCCGCGACTTCTTTGACAGCAACGGCTACCTGCTCCTGGACACCCCGATCTTCACGCCGGCGGCTTGCGAAGGCACGTCGACGCTGTTTGAAACGGAGTACCACGGGCAGAAGGCGTACTTGTCGCAGTCCGGCCAGCTCTACAACGAAGCGAACGCGATGGCGTTTGGCAAGGTGTACACCTTTGGCCCGACGTTCCGCGCCGAGAAGTCCAAGACCCGCCGGCACTTGACGGAGTTCTGGATGGTGGAGCCCGAAGCGGCGTACCTCGATCTGAACGGCGTGATGGATCTGGCGGAAGGTCTGGTCACGACGATCGCCGCGGACGTGCTGCGCGATTGCGGTCACGAGCTCGACACGATCGACGCGATCCGCAGCGAAGTCGAAGAGCAAAAGCAGCTGAAGCCGCGGCGTGAAGCGCTGGCGCTGATCAAGGCGCCGTTCCCGCGGATCGATTACGCGGACGCGGTGGCGATGCTCCACAAGCTGGGCAGCGACATGCCGTTTGGCGACGATTTGGGTGCCGACGACGAGACGATCCTGACGCAGCAGTTCGATACGCCGATCTTTGTGAATCGCTATCCGGCAGAGGTGAAGGCGTTCTACATGAAGCGTGACCCCGATCGCCTCGATCGCGCGCTTTGCGTCGACATGTTGGCGCCGGAAGGCTACGGCGAAGTCATCGGCGGCGGTCAGCGTGAGGACGACCACGACACGCTGCTCGCGGCGATCAACAAGCACCAGTTGCCCGTCGAAGCCTTTGATTGGTATCTGGATTTGCGCAAGTATGGGTCGGTGCCGCACGGTGGCTTCGGTCTGGGTCTGGAGCGGACCGTGGCGTGGGTCTGTGGCCTGCCACACGTGCGCGAAACGATCCCGTTTGCGCGCCTGATGGACCGTTTGCGGCCGTAAGATCGCGCAGGTCGGCACTGACGTTTGACACACTGGTCCGGTCAAGCTAGCTTCGCCTGCAAGGCCAAGTGCGGGGTCTAACTGCGGCTGTGAGATCAGCCACATGTACCCAGCCCGCCAACAGGATCTGATGCCGAAGAAGGCAGCGCCAACCGAGCCCGCCGCGATGCTCGACTCCGAGTCGTCTGTGCCCGCGCGTCCCGTACGGGAAGTGATGACGCGTGAGGTTTTTGGCCTCACCGACGTCGGCTTGGTCCGCGACGGCAATGAAGACGCGCTGTTGCTGCTGGACGAGCACAGCCTGTACGTCGTCGCTGACGGGATGGGCGGCCATAGCGCTGGTGAAGTGGCCTCGGCGTACACGATTGAAGCCCTCCGCGATTTCTACGAAAACGCCGAATTCACCGCACGGATCAAGCGGTATTGGCGCCGCTTGAAGCGCAAAGGCGAGACCGGTCCGGACCGCAGCTCCCACAGCCTGCGTCTGCGTAAGGCCTCTGAGCGTGCGAACTTGACGGTGTTCACGATGGCGCAGACGCACGAACAGCTGCGCGACATGGGCACGACCCTCGTCGCCGCGAGCTTCGTGGGCAATCGCGTGTACGTGGCGAACGTCGGTGATAGCCGCGTCTACCGGCTGCGCGGCACCAAGCTGACGCAGCTCACGGAAGATCATTCGCTCCTGAACGAATACATCCGCATGAACCTGCTGCAGCCGGAGGAGATCGAGAATTTCCCCTACCGCAACGTCATCGTGCGCGCGCTGGGTCTGCAGGAGTCGGTTGTCGCCGACATCACCGTGGCGAGCGCGCGGGTAGGCGATCTGTTCCTATTGGCGAGCGACGGTCTGACCGACTTGGTGCGTGACAACGACATCCGCGACATCCTCGTCGCGGCGCCCTCTGCGGAAGCCGCGTGCTACCGCCTGGTGGAAGCCGCGAAGCTGCGCGGCGGTCACGACAACATCACGACGGTCATCATCCGGATGCACGAGGCGAATTGGCAGCCGAAACGCTCCGCGCCACCGCCGCCGCCGCCGCCCGATTTTCCGCCGCCGCTGCCGCTCTGATTGCCGATTCTGGATCGCAGTGCGCCCCTTTTTTTCCAATCACATCGTCTTGAGGGTCTGATGACGCGTCGTTACAAAGTCGCCGTTTTGGGTGCCACAGGTGCCGTGGGTCGTGAAATGCTCGCCGTTCTGGATGAGCTGCGTTTTCCCGTGAGCGAGGTCATCGCACTCGCTTCGTCGCGTTCCGTCGGCGAGGAAGTGGAATTCGGCAACCGCACGCTGAAAGTTCGCTTGGCGGAACCAGCAGCGTTTGACGGCGTCGACATCGTGCTGGCATCCGCGGGTTCGGGCGTTTCCAAGCAACTCCTGCCGGAAGCGGCGCGGCGCGGTTCGTTGTGCATCGACAACTCGTCGGCGTTTCGCATGGATCCGGACGTGCCGCTCATCGTGCCCGAAGTGAACCCGGACGCGCTGGGCGCGCACAAGGGCATCGTCGCGAATCCGAATTGCTCAACGATCCAAATGGTCGTGGCGTTGAAGCCGCTGCACGACGCGGCGCAGATTGAGCGCATCGTGGTGTCGACCTACCAGTCGGTGTCGGGCGCCGGCAAGAAAGGCATCGACGAACTGTCCAACCAGACGATCTCCATGCTGAACCAGCGGCCGTTTGACGTGACGGTGCACCATGCCCGCATCGCGTTCAACACAGTGCCGCACATCGGCACGTTCATGGACAACGGCTACACGGACGAAGAATGGAAGCTCGTGCGTGAAACGCGCAAGATCCTCGGCGAACCCGAACTGCGCGTCTGCCCGACCTGCGTGCGTGTGCCCGTGTTTGCCGGCCATTCGGAGTCGATCGCCTTGGAATTCGCCAAGCCGATCTCGGCGACTCAGGCGCGCGCGCTGCTGGAACAGGCGCCGGGCGTGACGGTGGTGGACGATCCCGCCGAGAAGCGCTACCCGATGCCGATGGACTGCGCGGAGAAGAATGACGTGTTCGTGGGGCGCATTCGCGAAGATCACAGCGTGCCCAACGGCATCGCGCTGTGGGTCGTCTCGGACAACCTGCGCAAGGGCGCTGCGACGAACGCTGTGCAGATCGCGCAGCTCGCTGTCGCACGTGGCTGGGTACACGGCGCGCCGGATTGAGCGCATCGGAAACAAATGCGGACGCGCGGCTGTTGGAGTGAAGTTCGACGGATTTGCCAGAATGGCACGCTGTTGGGCAAAGTAGCTCGCTTGTGTGCCGTGACGGCAGCGTCGCGGACCGGGTCGCGCGGGCAACTTCAAGTGTCTACACGGTAAAGCCGCGTGGCGAGTTGGCACGGACTGTGCATGGTAGACAAGACGGTGCAGAGGACCGCGCACCCGGCGAGAAGCGAGACAATGAAACGGCCGACCCACAAACTTCTGGTTTCCCTCTCCACGGCGGTCGCGCTCGTGAGCGCGTTTGCCCAACCGGCGCTGGCGGCTGTGGTGCGCATCGACTCGGTCGAAGCAACGCCGAAGAACGACTTCACGCCTAGCGTCGATCGTTTTGGCCAGCCGCCGTATCAGGCCGCCGATTCGCTCGTACCGCACAACCTGAACATTGAAGATTGCAAAGCGATCTCCGCCGTTCAAACCGGCGCGCGCGTCCGCTTCACGTGGACCTGGCAGGACAAGGCGCCGCTGAACCTCACGCCGGTTTATGGCGTCAAGCTCGCGCCCCCAAGCATCAACTGCGACGCCAACAGCATGACGGAAAGCGTCACGGCGAACGGCTGCATCGTCTTGTGGTCGGACCGCAGCTTCAGCAATCCGCTGACGGCGTACGGTGAAATTGTCGACGTGGACTTCAAGACGCTATTGGGCACCTACGCTGCCGATCCGAGCGGGATCAACTGCAACGCAAACACCGAGACGGACGTCCGGATCTACTTTGTGCTGCCGGCAACGACGATGGTGGCTGGTTCGGCGACGACCTACACCGGCACCGCGATGGCGATCCACCTCGATCTCGCGCCGCCGCCGACGCCAACGGCGGACACGCCAGCGCCCGGCAACGCGAACCTGCGGGTGACCTGGACTCAGGCGGACTCGACGGACACAACGGTTTCGGCCCGCGTGTACTGGTCCGATCAGCCGTTCACCGCGACGAACGCGACGACGCAAACCAGCCACTCGTCGACGCTGACCGGCACGAGCTACCAGATTACAGGGCTGGAGAACGGCAAGACGTACTACGTTTCCGTGACCGCGGTGGACAACCACGGCAATGAGAGCGCCGGTTCGCCCGTGATGACGGGCACGCCGGTCATCACCTACGACCTGTGGAGCAAGTACCAAGAAGATGGCGGCCAGGAGCAAGGCGGTTACTCGCCCTGCAGCGCCCAGCCGCGTGGCAACGCCGGACCGATGGCGCTCCTCGGCGCTTTGGGTCTCATCGTGCTGTTTCTGGCGCGTCGACGTTCGCGCGTCCACGCTGCAAAGGCGCTGCTGCTGTTTTTCATTGCGGTGCCGCTGGCGATTCCGGTTCAGGCGCAAGCCGCTTCACCGCAGACCGCGAGCGTCGACTTTCGCGTCAGCAATTACACGCCCAGCGTCGACAAGTCGTTTCCCAGCCGCACGCCATACGCGGACGTGATGAAGGACGGCGACTTTGGCGTAGGCCTGAACATCGATTGGCGTATTTGGCACGCCTTTGGTGAATTCGCGGTCGGCATCGGCGCAGGTCGCTGGTCACATCAAGGCACGGCGCTTCTGGGCGACGGCTCCGCCTCCAACGACAAGACGCGCATGACGATCATTCCGCTCACGCTCGACGCGACCTACCGCTTCGATGTGCTCGCTGAGCGCTACGAGTTCCCCGTCGTTCCGTACGCACGCATCGGCGCCGTCTACGGCCTCTGGTGGATGCTCGACGGCGTGGAGAACATCAGCGTCTACACCAACAAAGCCGGCAAGTCTGTGCGCGCGATCGGCGGCACCGGCGGTTTACAGGGGACGATCGGCTTGCGCCTCCTTCTGGATGTGTTCGAACCGGGCGCCGCGCGCAGCTTCGACATCGAAATGGGCGTGAACCACTCGTACCTCTTCGCGGAAGTGCAGAAGCTGTGGCTGAACGATTTTGGCAGCTCCAAGTCGATCGACCTCTCTGACACCGTTCTCGCGTTTGGCCTGGCGTTCGATCTGTGAGCGAAGTGTCCAATCCGGAAGCCGCGCGTCAGGTGCTCCTGTGGGTGCAGTTTGACGGCAGCGACTTTTGTGGGTTCCAAAAACAACTTCAGGATCGCACTGTCGCGGGTACGCTGGAAGGCGCCTGGCTGAAGATGCTGGGCGAGACCGTCGTCGCGCGCTCGTCGAGCCGAACGGATTCCGGCGTTCACGCGCGGCGCATGCCGGTGCTGATCCGCACGCAAAAGGACGTCCAACCGCGTGGCCTGATGCTTGGGCTGAACAGCTTTCTGCCCGCCGATCTCGCCGTCCAGGAAGCCGTCGACGTTCCGGCAGATTTTGACGTACGCAACGACGCGGTTGGCAAGCGCTACGTGTATCGGCTCTGGGTGTCCGAGAGCCGAGCGCCTCTGTGGCGGCGCTTTGCCTGGCAAGTGCGCGGTCCGCTGGACATTGCGGCGATGGAAGAGGCCGCACACCACTTGCAGGGCGTCCACGATTTCAGCGCATTTCGCGGCGCAGGCTGCGTCGCCAAATCGACCGTACGGCACATTCGCCGCGTGCACGTCGACGCAAGTCAGTTCCCACTGGTGCAGATCGAGGTCGATGGCAACGCGTTTCTGCTCAACATGGTGCGGATTTTCTCCGGCACGCTGGTCGACATCGGCCGCGGTCGCTTCAAGCCCGACGACATTCCGGCGATTCTCGCGTCGCACGAGCGCACGCGCGCGGGACAAACCGCGCCGTCACACGGCCTGACGCTGGACGAAGTTTTCTACGGTCCGGCAGGCGCGCGCCAAGGGCTGGACTACAAGAATCTGCTCGCGCACATGGAAAGCGCGCGCTAGCCGATTCACGGGATGCAGGCGAAACTACCTGAATTCCACTGACATTTGTCCGGCGTGCAGTCCAACATCGCGATTTTGCCATTTTGGCAATACACCCAGGTGTTGGCATCGCACTTGCCTGTCGTCGTAATGAGCCCACCGCAAGCGGCGCCAACTACGGGCTTGCACTCGCCCGCGGGGCAGCCCCAGCCGGTTGGACAGGACCCGCACTGACCGCCGCAACCGTCGTCGCCGCATTTCTTGAGCGTGCCGTTGGGCAACTTGCAGCTGGGCTTGCAGATCTTTTGGATGCAGCCGTTCTTCTGGGTCGGGATGTCAAAGCCGCAGGTCTTGGTGTCGACTGGCAGGACCGCCGCGCAGTCCTTGGCGATCTTCTTGGCCAGCGCGCCTTCGCCTTCACAGGTCACGAGCACGTCGCCCTCACAGTTTCCCTTGGCCAGATCGAGACCGGCACACGCGGACGTCTTGCAAGCGCCCGCGTCGGTGCAGTACTCGGTCGACGCGCACACGCCGCAGTTCTTGCCGCAGCCGTCATCGCCGCAGACTTTGCCGGTGCAGTTCGGTTTGCAATCGTTGGGATGGCACAAAAAGTCGATGCCGCAGTTGAACCCGGTGTCGCAGAGCCCGCATTGCCCTTGGCAACCGTCGTCGCCACACGCTTTGGTCTTACCCGCCGGTGTGGTGCAGATTTTTTGGCAGAAATCGTCGCACTTCGTTTGGTCTTTGCTGCAGAACTTGCTGCTGGGGCAAAAGCCGCAGACAGACCCGCAGCCGTCCGGTCCGCAGATCTTCGGGATTCCGGTGGCGGTATTTTTGCAGGTCTTCTGGCAGCCATCGGGAATGTCGAGGAGCGTTGCGTCGGTTACAGGTTGGTCTGTATCGCCGTCCACGACGTCGGTGCCCTGGTCGACGTCGTCGGTGCTCGCGTCGGTCAGGTCAGTCGCATCTTCGGAAACGGAATCCGCCGCGGTGTCGCCTGCGGCATCAACGGCCACGTCATCGGGCGTCGTCGACGTCTTTGAACTCCCGCATGCGGCGACGGTACAGGCAAAAAGGACGGCCAATGTCAGGCGAATCTTCACGGAATCCTCGACGCGCGTGCCGGACACAACCGACGCTCGCTCAGCATAGCGGTCGCGGCGCGGATCGCCAAGATCAAGGCTGTTTGCCAAAATGGCACAGCGAATCGCTGCAAGCGAGCCAGACGTGCCAGCACGGCGCGCGCTTTGCGCTAGCGAGTTGGGCAAACCGGCGGATCAATGACGATCTTTTTTTACACAAGCTGGCACGAAGCTTGCTTCTACAACGTACGGGCCACTGCGCCCGCAACCCAAAGCCGCCGAGCGGCACGCGGAAGTTGAACGGATGGAGACCCTTATCAAACGGCATTTCTGGGTGATCAACCTGCTGGGGCTGGGCATCATTGCTTGGCTGGCGGCGGGTTCGGTCAACGCCGGCGTCGGTGTGCTGCTGGCCAAAGCCGGTCGCGGTGAAGACAAGGTCAACATCGCAGCGGCGACGGGCGACACGCGCGTGCAAAAGCGTCTGACGGACGGCCGCGTGCACGAAACATCGGGTGCGGAAATGTATGGCCGCAGCATCTTCCTGATCGAAGAACCGCCAGAGCCCGAGGAAGCGGAAGAGACGGATCAAAACGGCGAAGAAGGTGCGGACGGCGTAGGCGCCGAGAAGCCGCTGGAAGCGACCTACGAACCGACGACGCTGCCGATCAAGCTTCTGGGTACGATGGTGGTGAAACCCGCGGCGTTCTCATCGGGCTCGGTGGAAATCGACAAGAAAGAGCAGAAAGTGGTGTCGGTGGGCACCGTGCTGCTCGATGGTAAGGCGGAAGTCGTGCTGATCGCGCGCAATTTCCTCGTGCTGAAGGAAGACAACAAGCTCACCGTGGCGCTCATGTTCACCGGCAAAGAAGGCGAAGCGGCGGCTACACCCGCGGTGCCAGGTCAGCCAGGTCAGCCGACGCCGCCCCCGATGCCCACGCCGCCGATCGATCGATCGCCGCCGCGGCCCGCGGTGCCCACGCCCGCGACCAGCAGCAAAGCGGGCGACGTGCCGGGCGTGAAGAAGACCGGGCAGTATTCGTACGAACTGGAACGCAAGCACGTGCAGGACAAGATCAAGGACGTCACCAAGTTGGGCAGCGAAGTGCGCCCGGTGCCGAACTACCGCAACGGCAAGTACGACGGCGTCAAGATGCTGGGCATGAACGACTCCAGCCTCTTTAAGGAAATCGGCTTTGAAAACGGCGACATCTTGCAGTCGGTGAACGGCGAAAAGATGGACAGCGCCAACAAGTCGCTGGCGCTTTACGAGGCGCTGAAGAGCAAATCGCGGTTGACCATCCTGATTGAGCGGGACGGGATCGCCAAGACGTTGCGCTACACGATTCAGTGAGCGGGCAAACTTTGTGTGAGTTTTCGCGTCGTTAGACGCACACCTGGTCGGCCAACGGCTGGGCGAGATGAAAGGCAACAGGCTGGACATGCTGAGTCAAAATATGAAGTTGAAGTTGTTGACCGCCGCGACGGTGTTGCTTTCGGCCCAACGGGTGCTGGCGCAAGCGGCCGGTGGTGCCGCCAAGCCTGAGCCAGCGAAGGCGGAAGCGCCGGGCGATCGGACGATTCCGGTTCGCACCGGCACGGGCACGCTGAACAAGACCGGCAAGCCCGGCGAGTTGAAGGCGGGTGGCGGCACCGGCGTGCTGAAGCGCGGCAAGGGCTCGCTCGATCCGAACTACGATCCGGCGGATACGACCAAGAAGGTCGGGCCCCGCGATGACGATCCCCCGGCGGCGCGCGGTGGCAGCGGTGCGGACAAGTCCCTGCCGAGCGTGCTGGGCGGCGGCGTGGACGCGGCGGACAAGAAGCTGCCCGAGGACATCATCAAGTTCACGGCGAACTTTGGTGCAGACATCCGCTGCAAGAAGATTCCGCAGTCGGCGCGCGTGACGATGGACTTCCAGGACGCGCCCATTGAAGCGGTGACCAAGCTGCTCTCGTGTTGGACCAACCGCAACATCATGATCGACACGCAGAAGAAGGGCGGCAAGATCACGATCCTCTCGCCGCAGCCGGTGAGCGTGTACGAGGCGTATCGCGCGTTCCTGTCCGCTTTGGCCGCGAACGGCCTGACGATGACGCAGAAGGGGTCGTTCTACCACATCGTCGACAACACCGACGCGCGTTCGGGCGGCGCCAACGTGCTGGGGCCCAAGGCGAGCGTGCCGTCGGACGACAACATCGTGACGCGGTTGATCAAGCTCAAAAACATCGACGCCAAGGACGTGGAGCAGCTCGCGGGCAAGTTCAAGTCCAAGGCCGGCGACGTGTTTGTGTACCCGCCGAACAACACGCTCATCGTGACGGACACGGGCACGAACATTCAGCGGATGATGAAGCTGCTGGCAGACGTCGATCTGCCTTTGGGTGCGGAGAAGATCTGGATTCGTCCCGTGCAACACATGGACGCGGGCGAGTTGGTGGAAAAAGTCACCGCGATCTTTGACGCGGGCGGCAAGGGTGCGTCGGCTCCGGCGGCTGGCAAAGATGCAGCGCCAGCGGGCGCGGTTCCGTCGACGGCGAACAAAGTCGTGCTGTCCAAGGTCATCGCGGACGATCGCTCAAACCAGATCATCATCATCGCAACACGGACGAACTACCTGAAGGCGGACGCGCTGATTCGCAAGTTGGACGTGCCGATCCCCGGCGAAGGCGGCATGCACATCTACCATCTGGAGAATGCGGATGCGGAAGATGTGTCGCAGGCGCTCTCTGGTCTGACCGGCGGTGGCGGCGGTGGCGCCAAAAAGCCCGCAGGCGGAGCGGGCGGTGGCGCCGCGCCCAAGAGCGGTGGCGCGTCCAAGGGACCGAGCGGTCCGGCGTCGCTGTTTGAAGGCGACGTGAAGATCACCTCCTACAAGCAGTCCAACTCGCTCATCATCGAGAGCTCGCTCAAGGATTACCTGTCCTTGCAGAAGATCATCGGTGAGCTCGATCGGCGTCGCAAGCAGGTCTACGTCGAAGCGGTCATCATGGAAATCTCGACGTCCAAGAACCGCAAGACGCAGCTCGCGGGTTCGGCTGGCACGACGTTCGACATTGGCGGCTCGTCCGTGCCGCTGCTCTTTGGTCTGGGCGGCTTGGGCATGAGCGGCGTGAGCTTGCAGCAGCTGAACCAGGGCGGTTTCGCCGCCGGCATGCAGGGTCCGCTTTTGAACGTGAACACGGGCAACACCGGCACGAGCTCGGTTTCGTCCGCGGCGACGCTCTCGATTCCGGCGTTCGGCTTCTTGATTCAGGCGATTCAGGAAAACAGCGACGTGAACGTGCTGTCCACGCCGTCGATCCTGACCTTGAACAACGAAGACGCGGAGATCACGGTCGGTCGCAAAGTGCCCTACCGCTCGCAGTCCATGGGTAACATGGGCGGTCTCTCCAGCATGATGGGCGGCTTGGGCGGCATGATGGGCGGCGCAAGCTCCGCGCTCGGCAGCTTGGGCGGCATGGGCGGTCTCGGCGGCATGATGGGCGGCATGATGGGCGGCGGCACGGTGCAGTTCCTGGACGTCGACTTGACGCTGAAGATCACGCCGCAGATCAACGAATCGGACTTCATCAAGCTGAAGATCGACGAGTCGCTGAACGAAGTCGAAGGCATCGACCCCAACCTCGGGCCGACGACGTCCAAGCGCAAAGTCTCCAACACGGTCGTCGTGCGCGATCAGCAGCCGGTCGTCATCGGCGGCTTGGTGACGGATCGCGAGACGACGGGCGTGGCGAAGGTGCCGATCCTCGGCGACTTGCCGCTGCTTGGGTTGCTCTTCCGCAAGACGACCAAGCTCATTGAGAAGAAGAACCTGATGCTCATCATCGTGCCGCACATCATCAAGGATCCGAGCGATCTGGAGCGGATGCACGAGACGAAGATGGCGCAGATTCGCGAGTTTGCCGACGAACTGGCGACCAAGCGCAAGGAGTACGACGGCAAGATCGACTTCCGCAAGAAGAAAGGCTTCCTGGAATCGCTCTTCCTGACCGTGGACAAAGCGGCGACGGAGCGCAAGCAGGCAGAGAAGGCGTACTTCGACAACATGGACGTGGACATGGTCGGTTCGCCGGATTCGCACAATCTGGAGCACGACGACTTCGCGGACAAGAAGGACGACGAAGCGCCGGAGAGCAGTGAGCCGGACGTGATCGAGTTGCCCGCGGGCGACGCGAAGCCGACGGCGGAAAAACCTGCGGACGAGGCGGACAGGAAGCCCGCGGAGAGCAAAGAAGCCGCGGCGAAGGCGCTGAAGGCGGCCAAGGCCAAAGTGAAGGCGAAGCCGGGCAAGGCGGGGACGACGAAGGTCATCGCGCCGAACCCGGAGAGCAAGCCGGAGCCGGTGAAGCCGGGTCAGGAGTAAGGGCGCGGGAATTGGCAGGTGCCCACAGGGGCGCGCGACAGCAGTGAGCGGCACGGCGACGTGCAGGCGGAGTGAGCGGACAGCATGGTAGACCCACGCACAATTGGCGAGATTCTGGTGGACGCCGGCGCGTGCTCGGCGGAGGCCGTGGAATCGGCGCTGAAGACGCAAGACGAGCGCGGCGGGCTGTCGGGGGAAATCCTCGTTCAGCAGGGCTCGGTTTCGCGGATGCAGCTGATCAAGGGCCTCGGCCAGCAGTTTGGCCTCACGGTGCAGGAGAAGATCGACGACACGACGCTCGACGCTTCTTTGGTCGCCAACATCACGATGGGCTGGGCGCGTGAGGCCGAGGTGCTGCCGATTCGCAAGACCGGGCCAGTGCTGGAAGTGGCGGTGGCCAACCCGCTGGCGCTCGACGCGCTGGACGATCTGCGCGTGATGTTTGGCGGCATGCGCGTGCTGCCGCTCCTGGTGTCGACCGACGTGCTGCACGCCGCGATCAACACGGCGTTTGACCGACGCGCGCGCGCCGATCAGGTCGTCGACGACATGGAAAAAGGCGATGACGGCGTGGCCGACATCGCGATGGAATTGGAAGACGCGGCCAAGGACATCCTCGATGAGGACGACGAAGCACCGATCATCCGCCTCGTGAACTCCGTGCTGAACCAAGCGGCCAAAGAGCGCGTGTCCGACGTGCACATTGAGCCGATGGAAAAGTACGTGCTCGTGCGGTTCCGCCGCGACGGCGTGCTGAAAGAAGTCGTGCGGACGTCCAAGAAGTTCCAGGCGTCGATCACCAGCCGCGTGAAGATCATGGGCGGTCTGAACATCGCCGAGAAGCGCTTGCCGCAAGATGGTCGCATTCGCATCAAAGTGGCCGGTCGCGACATCGACTTGCGTCTTTCGACGATTCCGACGGCGCACGGCGAGCGCATCGTGATGCGTCTTTTGGACAAAGGCTCGACGACGCTGGACCTGAAGACGCTGGGCATGCGCGACGACGTCGTGACGGCGATTCAGGAGCTGGTGCACAAGCCGAATGGAATCTTGCTCTGCACCGGTCCGACGGGCTCCGGCAAGACGACGACGCTGTATTCGGCGCTCATGTCGATCAATAAGCCGGACATCAACATTTTGACGATTGAAGATCCGGTGGAATACCAGCTGGAAGGCATCGGCCAGATGCAGGTGAACCCGAAGATCGGCTTTACGTTCGCGAGCGGTCTGCGCGCGACGTTGCGTCAGGATCCGGACGTTGTGCTCGTCGGCGAAATTCGCGATCTGGAAACGGCGGAAATTGCGGTGCAAGCGGCGCTGACCGGTCACTTGGTGCTGTCGACGGTGCACACGAACGACGCGGCGTCGACGTTTACGCGTCTTGTCGACATGGGTGTGGAGCCGTTCCTGTTGTCGTCGTCGATTGCCGGCATCCTGGCGCAGCGGCTTTGCCGCGTGCTCTGCCGCGACTGCAAAGTGCCGCACACGCCGACCAAGCTGGAGATCGAGCAGCTGGGCATGCAGCCCGACGATCCGCGGCTGAAGACCGCGACGTTCTTTGCGGCGAAAGGCTGCCCGCAGTGCTCGATGTCCGGTTACGCCGGGCGAATGGGCTTGCACGAGCTTTTGGTGCCGAACGAAGACGTGAAGCGGCTGGTCGTGAGCAAGAACGACGCCGGCGCGATCAAGCGCTGCGCTGTCGCCAACGGAATGCTGACGCTGCTCCACGACGGCGCCTACAAGTGCATGTTGGGCAAGACGACGGTCGAAGAAGTAATGCGCATTGCGAATGCGGATGTCGAAGAATGAAAAACAACGCGGAACACTGAATCCGCGTTGACCCAACCGTAGGGCGAGGGCTCGTCCCCCGCCGGTGCAGAGAAGACTGAGGACCCCAAAGAACCATGGCTGTCTACGAGTACACAGGCAAAGACGCGAGCGGCAAGACGATCAAAGGCGTCTTGGACGTGGACGGCGTGCGTGCGCTCAAAAACACGTTGCGCCGCGACCGCATCTTCCTCATCGAGTACCACGAGTCCAGCGCACGCGGCAAAAGCAAAGGCAAAGTCGGCGTCGGCGGTGCCAAGAAGCAAGGTTCGCGCGAGCTCGATCTGGAAGACCTGCTCACGCGCATCACGCCGCAGGACGTCAGCGAGATGACCCGGCAGCTTGCGACGCTGATCAAGGCGGGCGTGCCGCTGGTGGACAGCCTCGCGGCCATCGTCGAGCAGGTCGAGAATCCGAAGTTGAAGCGCATTCTGGCGCGCGTGCGCACCGACGTGAATGAAGGTGCGCCGTTCTGGCGGGCGCTCGCGGTGCACGACAAGGTTTTTGAGACGACCTACTACAACATGGCGCGTGCCGGCGAGTCGTCGGGCAATCTGGACACCGTGCTCGCGCGTTTGGCGGACTTCACCGAGTCGCAGGTCCGCTTGCGCAACAAAATCATCGGCGCGATGACGTACCCGGTCATCATGCTCTGCATCTCGTTTGCCATCGTGACCGGCATGATGGTCTTCGTCGTGCCGCAAATCACGGTGATGTTCGAGGACCTCGGCGCGGATCTGCCGATTCTGACCAAGGTGCTGATCGGCATGTCACACGCGATGACCAGCTACTGGTGGCTGCTTCTGGGCTGCATCGGCGGTGTGGTTTACCTATTTCGCCGTTGGAAAGCCACGGAAACGGGCGCGGATCGCTGGGACACGTTGCTCTTGAAAGTGCCCATCCTCGGCGACCTCATCCGCAAGATCGCGATTTCGCGCTTCTCACGCACGCTCGCGACGCTGCTTTCGTCAGGCGTGCCGCTGCTGACGGCGATGGAGATCGTCGAAAACGTCGTCGCCAATCGCGTGCTGGCCAAGGTGCTGGCGGAAGCGCGCAACGCGATCCGCGAGGGCGACAGCATCGCGGGGCCGTTGAAGCGCTCCAACCAGTTCCCGCCGATGGTCGTCCACATGATCTCGATCGGCGAGCGCTCAGGCGAGCTGGAGAACATGCTGAAGAACGTGTCAGAGAGCTACGAGAACCAGGTCGACACGCGCGTCAACGCGCTGACGAGCCTGCTCGAGCCGCTGATGATCGTATTCATGGGCATCGTGGTGGCGTTTCTGGTGGCGGCGATCCTGCTGCCGATGATGCAGCTGACCAAGGCTGTGCAAGCGGGCTAGACGACTTTTGGAGGTGTGAGATGGTGGACAAGAAGCAGTTGGAACAAGTTCTGGCGGAAGTGCGCAAAGGCGAGCGCGGCATGACGCTCATTGAAATCATGGTCGTGATCGTGATCATCGGCGTGCTTGGTTCGGCGCTCGCGTACGGCGTGTTCGGCATGCTCGGCGACGCGAAGATCGACGCGGCGCGCGCGCAGGTGCAGACCGTCGGTGGCGTCGTTGAGGCGTATCAAGCGCGCAATGGCGACTACCCGTCCTCGCTCGCGGCGCTCACCGAGGGCAAGCGCGCCAAGCTGAAGCAGGGCAACCTGAAGGATCCGTGGAAGCAGGATCTGCAGTTCTCGGTGCAAGGCGATGACGGCTTCTCGCTGTGCTCCAACGGTGAAGACAAGCGGCCGGGCAGCCCGGATGACATCTGCTACGGCCAGCCGGACAACAACAAGCAGTAGGCCCAAGGTGGGCTGAGGAAGTTGCAACAGGTGCGGAATCAACGTGGCTTTACGCTTATCGAACTGATCGTTGTGGTCGCCGTCATGGCGGTGATCACTGCGGCGGTTGTGACAGGCGTGGGCAACGTGCGCGGCGCGTCGGTGCAGTCGGAGACCGGCAAGATCGGCGTCGCGGTGCGGTACCTGTACAACCTGACGGTGTTGTCGGGCAAAGTGCATCGGCTGGTCTTTGATCTGGACAAGCGGATGTACTGGGGTGAAGAGCAGACGTCCGACGATCCGTGCCAGCAGTTTCTGCTGCCCGGTGAAGGCGATGACGAGGAAGCGAAGAAGGCCGCCAAAAAGAAGCCGAAGAAGAGCAAAAGCGGCAAAGGCGGCAAGGTCGTTGAGGACGAACCGGCGAAGATGGACGCCGGCTTCACCGAGACCAAGTCGCGGCTGCTGGCCAAGTACACGATGGACGCAGGCATTTCGATCGCGGGCGTGATGACGTCACACCAGAACGAACCGCTGAAGAAAGGCACGGCGTACTTGTACTTCTTCCCCAACGGCACGACGGAAAACGCGCTGATCTGGGTCAAGGGCGACGGCGCAGCGGAAGACGACGACGCGGACGTCATGACGGTCGAGGTCAAGGCACTGCAAGGCGCGGCGAAGCTGCACAACGAGAAAGTGCCGCTTGAGAAGATCGACAAGAGCGACAACGAGAAGGGGGAGAGATGAGAATCCCCCGCGGCTTCACGCTCCTCGAAGTGCTCATCGCCATGGCGGTTCTGGCGTTCGCGCTGACCATCATCACGGCGGGCGCGTCCTCGTCCGCTGTCTTTTCCAAACGCGTGTACCGCTCGACCGCGGCCGCCCTGCTTTTGCGCGGCGCCGTGTTGGACATCGAGGAGAAGTACCGCAAGGACGGCTTCCCGACCAACGACGTCAACGGCAAGGACTGCGAGCTGCCCAAGGTCTACGCGCGGCAGTTCAAGTGCACGTACGACCTGATCGGCTTGAACCTCGACGACGGCATGATCAGCGACATCACGGGGCGCGCGCAGCAGTCGCTGACGCAGGCGCAAGAAGGGCTGGCGGCGACGGGCGCGCTGGACAAGCTGAGCAATCCGGGCGCGAACGGTGCGCCCAAGGACAAGCCGGCGAATTTGTCGCAGTCCGCGGGCAACGCGCAAGAGACGGGCTTGGACCTGACGCAGATCGCCAAAGGCGGCGACTTGATGGGGCTGCTGGGCGTGCTCCTGATGTCGGGCGAGCAAGGCATGGGGCTCTTGAGCCTGTGCGACATCAACATTTCCGTGCTGCAGATGTCGATGGGGCTGATGGTCGCGGAGCTCCTGCCGCGCGTCCTGAAGCGTGCCTCGGACCGGACGCGCAAGATTATTCTGCACTTGAGCTGGAAGGACGACGAATTCGGCGTCGATCCGGAGGCCAAGAAGCGCAAAACGCTCGTCGTGGAGAGCTTTACAACGGCCGTGAGCGAAGAAGAGTCGCGGCAGATTCAGCAGATGAAGATGATGGACAAGGTCCAGAACGCGATGAACCCGAACGGCGGACAGATGCCGGGGCAGGCCAATCCGTTGAGCGGTCCGGGCGTCGGCGTTGGCGGCAACCGCCGCATGGGAGGTCCGAACTAATGCAGAACTCCCGCGGCTTTACGCTTATCGAAATTCTCGTCGCCGTCGCGCTTTTGGCGATGATGGGCGTGATTTTGACGACCGCGACGGGCTCGATCTTGGGCGCGATCAAGGACACGCGGGAAAGTCAGGAGCAGTACCACGCCGCGCGCGTCGCGCTGGGTCGGATGGAACGCGAAATCGCGATGGCGTACCTGTCCAAGCACCAGAGCGAGTTCAAAACGACCAAGACGGCGTTCATCGGCAAGGGCAACAGCCTGACGTTCAGCTACATGGGCCACCGCCGCATGACGCGCAACGCGCCGGAGAGCGACGAAGGTTTTGTCACGTACCGCCTGGAAAAAGATCGCAGCACTGGCCAGAGCATTTTGGTGCGACGCGAGAAGCCGGTCATCGACGATCAGCCGGAAAAAGGCGGTCAGAAGCTGGTGTTGGCGACGGGCGTGAGCAAGCTGAGTTTCTCGTACTGGGATTTTGACAAGGAAAGTTGGCAGTCGGACTGGAAAGTGGAGATCGACAACGCCAAGGAACTGGAGATGAAGAAGTCGATGGCGGCGACGGCGATCGGCGCGGCGACGGGCAACAACGATCTGGGCAAGGCGATGGTGCAGGCACAAACGCAAGCGCAGGAGAACAACCACGGTCCGGACGATCTGTGGCTGCCGGCGCGCGTGCGGATTTCCCTGACGCTGGAGACCGATGACAGCGAGCTCGCTTTTGAGACGCAGACGCGCGTGCGCGTGATGCAGCCGATTGAGTTTGCCGGGATTCAGACGCCCAAGCCGTTTGAGAACACACTGAATCCGTATGCGGCGATGCCGGCGACGACGCCGAACGGCTTTGGTGCATCGCCCATGGGCGGCACCGGCGGTATCAACCCGCTGACGGGGAAGCCGAACTGATGACGCGACGTTGGACCACCGCTGTGGCAGAAGCGTTCGCCGCCGGAAGGCGTGCGGTGGGCGATGGCGCGCCCGGTCCCAGCGATCGGCAGCGCGGCATTGCACTCATTTTGGCGCTGGCGGCCATCGCGATCCTGTCGATCTTTTCTCTGGAATTCACCTACACATCGCGCGTGGCGGTCAAGACCTCCAACTACGTCGAAGCCGAAGTCGAGGCGCACCTGCACGCGCGTGCGGCCGTCGAACTGGCGGCGCTGGTCATCGGTTCAACCGACATCATCGAGAGCATCATCGGCAAATACGCCACCATGATGGGCGGGCAAAAGCCGCAGATCAACACGGGCGCGTACGCCTGCGAGTTCGTCAACGCGTTCTGCAAGGGCGAGATGAACTTGATGGGCATTCAGTTGGTCGACCTGAAGGGCAACCCCGGCGCCAGCTTGCAGCGCGGCAGTTGCGGCTGCACGAGCACCGACGAAGACGGCCGCGTGAACGTGAACCGCGTCAAGACGTTGGGCGAAAAGCAGGCAGTTTTCGACACGCTGTACAAAGTGCTGGAGCGCAATGAAGGCGTCACGCACGTCGGCGAGTTGGACAAAGAGATGGCGCAGCTGGCGCTGAACATCATCGACTGGTCGGACCACGATCAGCTGAAAACGGACGTCGATCCGGCAACGCGCAAGCTGCTGGAGTCGCAAGGCGCGGAAGGTTCGCCGTACGCGCGACGCGGCGGCAAGGTCAAGGACGCGGCGTACGACACGACGGAAGAAGTGCGGATGGTCGACGGCATGACGGACGCGATTTGGTGCAAGTTGCGCAAACAGCTGACCGTCTACCAGACCGAGAAGCTGAACGTGAATACGGCGAACATCGAGGTCATCAAGGCGCTGATCTGCAAGAATCTGGCGAATCCCGCAAACGAAAACATCGCGTGCGCCCGCGGATTCCAGCAAAACGCGTTTGTGCCGGTGAACATCGCGGGGCAGTACATTGAAGTCTGCCGGACGCTCAAGAAGATGGTGTTTTCACCGCCTTTTGCCAACCCGCAGCGCTTTGTGCAGTTCTTCAGCCGCCTGGGCATGGTGCTGCCGGTGGACTACACGCAGGTGCTGCAGATCAACCAGCAGCGGATGCTGGACGACATCGGCACGACCGGCAAAATCGTGCGCATCGACGCGTACGGCACGTCGGGCAAAGTGGAAAAGAAGATCACGGCGCTGCTCGATACGTCGACGCAGAAGTACGTGTACTGGAATGAGGATTGAGGTAACGACGCTATGGCACACCGGATTTTAGGCCTGGACATCGGCCGAAGCGCGCTGAAGCTGGCGATCGTCGACAAGACGCTCCGCCAATCTTCACTGACGGGCTGGGATGAAGAGCCGCTGCCGCATGACGCGACGGATGACGTGCGCTCGGCAGCGCTGAAGCGCCTGATGGACCGCAATTTGCGGCCTGACGACATGCTGGCGGTGAGCTTGCCGACCGAAGCGGTGATGCACCGCGTGCTGGCGTTCCCGTTTCGCGATGACAAGAGCATCCAGGAAGCCGTGGGCTTTGAGCTGGAAAACCACATTCCGGTGGCGGTCTCTGAATTGTGCGTGGACTACACGCGGCTGGGCGAGAAAGACGGTCAAACCGAAGTGTTGGCGATCGCGGCGAACCGCGACACTGTGCAAAAGGAGCTGGATTGGCTGCGTTCGGCCGGCATTGAGCCGCGGCGCTTGGGGCTGACCGCGCTGGCGTACGCGAGTTTGGTGCGGAAGCTGCCCGACATGACGGCGGGCTGGACGATGGTCTGCGACATCGGCACGCGGTCGACCGACGTGGTGCTACTGAACAACGGCAAGACCGAAGTCGTGCGCAGTTTGTCGGTGGGTAGCCACGCTGTGGCGGAAATTTTTGCCAGTCAGTTCAAGTCGGACAAGCCGGTGCAGGACGTGCTCGCTGAACACGCTTGGCTGCTGCCCGGCGGCGCGAACGCGGAGAACAGCGACGAACGGCGGCTGGACGCGGCCACGCGCGAGGCGCTCGAACCTTTGACCCGCGAGCTGCGGCAGACGCTGGCGTACGCAATGCGGCGGTCTCGGCAGCGCCCGGATCGGCTGATCGTGACCGGCGGACTGTGTCGGCTGGCGGGGTTGGACGAATATCTGGAGCGCGCGCTGGGTGTGCAGGTGCTGGGCGTGCGTCTGAACGAACTGCCCGACCAGAAGCTGAGCGAGTCGCCCACGCTGGGCGATCGTGGCGCGCTGGCGGTGGCATTGGCGCTGGCGGCGGCGGATCCGGCGGCGGCAGACGATGACGTCAACTTCCGTCAGGGTGAGCTCGCGTACGAGGGCGACTTCAAGGTGCTGCGGGCGCGGCTGCCGATGCTGGTGGCGTTCGCTGTCATCGTCGTGCTGCTGCTCGGCGTGCGTACAGGGCTGACATGGAAGGCACTCGCCACGGAGCAGGACGCACAAGTTGCGCACCTGGAGGCCCTGTCGAAGGCGCTGATCGGCAAGGCGTCTGGCGACTTTGATGCCGTTCAGAAGGAACTGAACCGGGAGCCAGCGCTGGACGTCGCCGCGCTGTACCCCGACATGTCGGCGTTCAAGGTGCTGGAGGAAGTTTCCCAAGTCATCGACAAGGTGACTGAACCGCCGGATGTGCCGTCAGAAGCGGTGGGCGGTCCCGGTGAGCCGAGCGCGCCGAATCCGGAATCACGCTCGCCGGTGGTACCGATGGGGCCCATCGTGGACCCGTCGATGCGAGCGCCGGCGATGATTCGACCGCAGACGGTGAACGCGGATGAAGAAGGCGTCGAGCCCCCGCCCGACCCCAAGGCCGAACGCAGCAATCGCTTTGCACCCCACCGTTTACCTGGCGTTGGAATGCCGACGAGCGGACCTGCAATGATCGGCGGCGCGTCGCCGGGCCCCGCTGCATCGGATAAAAAGGCTTTTGCCGCGGACAGCACGAGCAAGAAGGAGAGCGAGCCGAAGAAAGACAGCGAGGACGGCGAAAAGTCGGACAAGCCGTTCAGCGGCCACAAGATCGAGCTCGCTGCGATGCAGATCGAGCGCTCCGGCGTCACGATGCGCGGCGAGGCGGACACACAGGACGCGCTGTTGGCGCTGCAGCAGGCGTTGGACAGCCACAAGTGCTTCAGCAAAGTGAAGTCGTCGTCCGATCGCGTGACGCTGGAACGGCACCGCGACTGGTTCAAGTTCACCATGCAGTTTGAAGTGGCCTGTCCGCAGGCTGCCGAAAAGAAGGCGAAGAAGGCGGCGGTCAAGCCGGACGCGAGCGACGCCAAAGACACCAACAAGAAAGACGGCAAAGGCAAAAGCGACCAGGCCGAGGAGGAACCCTGATGGCGGCGTCGATGGGTAGATTGGGCAGCATGCTGGAGCGGATGAGCGATCGCGAGCGCAACCTCGTGCTTGGCGGCGTCGCGGTGACGGCAGTTGTGGCAGTTGTGTTGGCGGGCGTCCTCCTGACGCGCAAGGTCAACGCGTTGGACGAAGAAGTTGCCGCCGGTGAGGCGTCATTGCGCGAGATCGAGAAGCAGGGGCCGGTCTATCTGGCCAACCGCGCCGAAGAAAAAGCGACAGACGAACAACTGGAGCGCGCGGGCAAGGAGCAGTTGCAGGCGACGGTGCTCAATATCGCCAAGACGATCGAGTTTGAACGCAAAGAAGACGACGGCACGACAACCGGCAAGGAAAAGCTGAGCGAGCTGATCAAGTTCGCCAACGCAACCGACGTGCTGGCGGAGCTGACCCAACGCAAGAAGGGAACGCCGGCTAAAAAGCAGAAGAAAGCCAAGAAGGGCCAGAAGGAAGTGTTCTTGTCGACGATCGACGCGGTGTTCACCAACGTGCCGGAAGAAGCGCTGATGCGGTTCTTGGCGAAGTTGGAGTCGCACCCGGATCCGCTCTTCGGCATTTCCCTCGACTTCAACCGCACAGGCACGACGCGCGAGCAGTTTGCCGCGACGATCAAGATCGGCCAGTTTCGCTACGGCGTGATGGAAGAATAAGGCCTCACGGCCGACCACGACGACCAAGAGACGCGCATGTTTAGACTATTTTCCAATCCGCGCTTGCTGACCGCCGTTCAACTGGTGGGCTACGCGCTGTTTTTCTGCCTGATCGCGGCGATCGCGCTGCCGTTCACGTTTCCCACCCGCCAGCTGCGGTCGTTCGTGACGCGCCAAGCGCGCGCACAGGGCTACCCGATTGAGATCGAAGATCTCAAGTTGCACGGTTTGGGTGGCATTGAACTGCTTGGCGTCCATCTGGTGCTACCGGCGAAGCCGGGCGAACCGGGGGAGAACGGGCAGCTGTCGCCGGGCGTGCCCGAGACAGAATTGCGGATCGAACGGCTGAGCGCTCGGCTCGCGCTGTGGCCGGCGCTGATGGGCAAAGCGATCGACGTCCAGTTCGACGTGGAAGCGGGCGGCGGCAAGCTGGAGGACGGCCGGATCGTCAAAAGAGGCGAAGATTTTGATTTTGAGATCGGCAAGCTGAGCGACATCGCGCTGGGTGAAATGGGCATTGGCAACCGGCTTCTTGCCGGCAACAAGAGCCTGAACGCGGGCATCGACGGCGATTTGAACGGCAGCGCGAAGGTTCACTACGGCAACGGTGGCGAGGACATGACCGGGGACGTCGACCTGGAGCTGGCCGACGCGATCCTGAAGTCGCCGGAACTGGAAGGCGGCCTGCGAATGACCGATCTGGGTCTGGGCACCGTGACGCTGAAGGTGAAGATCGGGCTGAAGTCCAATATCGCGGCGCTGGCGGCGGCGCGCGGCAGTGACAAGGCGACGATCATCCACATCGAGACGATGGCGGCAGGCGGGGAAGGCGCGGACGTTGAGATTCTGACGGACGAGACAGCGCACATCCTGATTCCGCCGGGCAAGGGCATGTTCAAGCAGGCCACGCTGCAACTGCACTTTGCGATCAACCTGAACGAGAAAGAAAAGAAGGACGCGAAGAAGCCCAAGGACGGCGAGAAGGCGGCCAAGAAGGATGACGCGGCGGCGGATGACGAAGAAGCCGTGGACGAGGAGAAGGCCGACAAGCCGGCCGACGATCGCGTGAAGTGGTCGAAGATTCTGACGCTTTTTGGGGCGAAGCTGCAGCCGTTCCAACGCGCTGGGTACATCGGCATTGGGTGTACGGGGCCGCTGTTGCGCCCGCAGTGCAAACCGGAGCTGCCCGTGGTCAGCGTAGGCACGCGTGGAAAAGCGCCAGTGGGTGGAACGGGGCCAGAAGGGCAGAATCCGGGGACGCCAACGCAACCGACGACGCCAGGACCCGCGCAACCGGCGGTCTCACCGGTCGTGGCCACGCCGATGCAGACGCCGCCGCCGAATTTCAACCCGGTGCCACAGCCTACGCCCACGCCGACGCCCCCACCCGCGCCGCCGGAGCCCCCGAAGCCGGAAGAAAAGAAGCCGGAACCGCCGAAACCGGAGCCGGTCGTGGAAGACAAGAAGCCTGCGGACGACGAGGCGGTCGGACGGCGCGGTCGGCGCGGTCGCAACGTGGATGAAGAAGACCCGGCGCCCAACCCCCGCGAACGCGGCAACAACGACGGCGACGAGGAAAAGCGACCAGACGAGGGTGGAGAGCCACCGGCCGACGAGCGTCCGTGACGACGCGACGTGTGAATTTGTGTTGTGACGGCAAAATGACAGGAGATGCGTTCACACGCAGCGGGGAGCGCGCTATGCTAGGCGAGGGCTTGTCGCAAGTTGGCCAGTCCATTCGGATACCCCATCCGTCGCAGCGTGCCCGATGTGGATAGCAATCGCAGTCGTGGTGTTGATTGCCGCTGGCGTAAGTGCCTTCTTGGTTTTTCGCGCGCGTCAGGGCGGCGAACCACCGACTCCGCAAAAATCTGCGCCATCAGTCCAGATTCCCGTTGCGCCAGCCAAACCAGCGCTCGCCGCTGCGCCGCGTCCGGCAACAGCGCGAACACGTGCGCCGGTTGCAGCAACGCCGCTGAACGCCGCAGAAGACTTGAAAATGATTTGCTGTCAGGTGCACGGCGCCATGCACGGGGCGATGCCGCCCTTTGGCAAGTTGCACTTGACGGAGTCGGGGCTGACCTTTGAGGCGACTTCGCGCGTCACCTCCAAGGCGGGCGACGCGTTGGACAGCAGCGACGGCGCGACGACGATGCAATCGCTGGGTTCAATGGAAATGGGCCAGTACCGGTTTGAGATTCCGCGCTCGGCAACCCAAAAAGTGCAGTTTCAAGGCGCCAAAGCCACGCTCTACGTCGACGACGTGGTTTTCACGCTGGAAGGCCTCGGCCCGTCCGCAGGCACGCTCGCTGGCTGGCTCCAGGCCAACGGCTTCGACTCCTAGCAGGGCGCTGAAGAAGTCCGCAAGCGGCCTCCAGCGCAGGGGACCGCCGCGCCCAGGCTGCTTTGCAGCAGCCTGCTAGACAACTTTTCGCAGCTCCACCAGCCACTTCGCCGCAACGTCCGCGGATTCCGTCGGCACGTACAGGCGCTCCAGCACCGTCGCGTCGGCGTAGCGGTCGTACAGCCGCGTCGCGTCGGCCAGTGGTAGCAAGTACGGGTCGCCGACGGCTGGCTGCTTGCGCACGTAAATCGCCCGCGCCGCGTCGTCCGGCTTGTACTTGGAAAGGGCACCCTGCGACGTCACGTGCAGGTACGCGATGTTTTCCGCGTCCAGACGTGCCAGCAGCGCCGCGACCGGTTCTGGCCGATCCGTCGGCGTCCCTTCAATCAGCACGCTCAGCGGTTTGCGCCGCATGATGCCCGCCGCCCACGGCGATTCGTTTTCCATCGTCCGCAACGCCTGCCAGACGCTGTGGTCGTCGAGTTCCAGATACGCTTCCGGATCCGCCGGCGCACGGCAGAGATCGGGAAACTGCTCGTAGAAACGCTTGAGCATGTGGTCGTAACACACTGACTTTTTGTGAAAATACACCATCAGGAACATGTGGTGGCGGCTTAAGAGAAAGTCGTCAAACGTGAAGATCGCGCGATCGTCGAGCGTCAGATGCAGCGGCCCCTGCGTCGCGTCGTCGTGGCTCAGGTGGCGGATCAGCCAGTCGCAGTCAAACTGGCCATAGCTCACGCCGGTGAAATAGCTGTCGCGCAGCAGGTAGTCCATGCGATCGACGTCCAGCTCTGACGAAGCCAGCGTCGCCAGAATTCCGTGCACGTTGCGTCCAGCGACCTCGAATACCCCCGGATCGCACTGGACGTCGTCGGAAAGCAGCGCTGCCACATGCCGCGCCTCGATCCCCAGATCCGCGCCGACGTCCGCGATGAGGTCCGTCAGCCCGGAATCCAGCAGAATCTTTAGGGTCATGTGCTCGTGATTGGCCTGCTCAAGCGGATCGCCGACGCGTACGCCCGGCAAGTTCAGTTCACCCACGCGCGGCAGCAGGACCTCTGAACTGTGCGAGAGCGGCGGATGACCCAGATCGTGGCACAGCGTCGCCAAGCGGATCGTCTGCCGCAAACGCGCCCGCTCGCGAATGCCCAGCCACGGCGAGTGACGAAACACGGCGTCGAACGCCTGCCCCGCGAGTTGCATCGCACCCAGCGAGTGCAAGAACCGACTGTGACTCGCGCCCGGAAACGTCAGTTCGGAGAAACCCAGCTGCTTGATCGCGCGCAAACGCTGCAGGTACGGGCTATCGGTCAGCGCGTGTTCCGCATGGGAGAGTGCAATCGAGCCGTGAATCGGGTCGCGAATGTCCATGTGGCTCTCCTACTCCTGTCCTGGCCAGGTCGCCCGCAGAAGCGCAAGCATCGCCGACGCGTCGGGGTCCTGTCGATGGCGTTCCACCAATGCGTGCGCCGCTTGCCGCAGATCGGCGATTTCCGGGTGCGTGCGCGCCAAGTCCGCCAGGTGCTGCAGCGCTGCGAGCGGACGTCCGCCCTGCTCTGCCGCCGCGATCCCGTTCAGCGCCCACCGCGGCGAGTGCCACGGATCCGCTTGCACGAGCTGCGCCCACGCGAGCGCTTCCGGTTCGGCATCAGCAGCGACGCCCAGCGCGAAGCCGTCGACGCGCTGACGCTCCGCCAACCGCTTGGGTGACAAGACACGCACCGCCGCCCAGCCTTCAGGCCACTTGTGGCACGCCGTCGCCCAGTTCACCGCCAGCGTACGCGCCTGTACCGCGGCCTTCCGCACCGTCGCGAGCGTGCGCGCCAATGGCAGACCATCCTCACAACGACGCTCCGCTTGCGCCAACTGAAATCCCAGCGCGAGGGCGTCCAGATCCGTCGGCCGAATGGTCAGCGCTTGATTCAGAAAATAACGTGCTTCTGGCAACTGCCCGCGCCGCATGAGCGTGTACGCCAGATTGTGGTTCATGCGCAGCGACTGCGGCTGCAGCCGAACGCCGCGGGTGTACAGCGAGAGGTCGTTTGTCCACGCAGCAGCGTTCGCGGGCGTCTCGATCAGGCAAACCGCGAGCAGCACCAACGCCGGCAACGCCGCGACAACGGCGCGCAGTTTGGCGAACGGGAAACGCGGCAAGTGCAAGGCCATGAACAACGGCACTCCCAGACACAGCGACACCGACGGTGCAAAGAGCAGGCGATCGGCAAAAAGCGTCGTCGACGCAAAGAACAGGTTGGACACCGGCAGCCACGTCAGCACCGCCCACGCAAGCGCCAGCATTCCCAGTTCACGCGGCGCCAGATCGTGTTCGTTCGCTGGCGGATTTTGCCGCGCAAGGTGCCACAAGAAAATCGCGGAGAGACAGATCGTCAGGAGCACGAGGGCGCCCGCCAGCACTTCCCCAGTCAGTTGCGTCACGGGGGGCCACGCGTTGAACGCGTAGTCGGGCGCCAGATCGGTCGGCCACAGCAGGTGGGAGACGGCACGCACGACGATCGCCAGCGCGCTCATCACGCGCACCGTCGCGGTCACGACGGCAAGCGGATTGTCGGCTTCAGAAATCGGCAGCGCGGACATCGGGCCAAATAGCCAATGACGCCAAGCCAGCCACGCGACGCCAACAAACGTCCACGCCACCAGAAGCGGGGCAAAACGTCGCAGCAGCCCAGGACGCGCAAGCGCCCACAGGAACGCGATGGGCAAGAGCATCAGCGGTTGTTCCTTGCTCCAAAGCGCGGCGGCAAACGCGAGCGTACCGAGAATCAGGCGAAGCGGCGTCGCGCGCTGAAGGCGGACAGCCAGCAGCACCTCGAACGCGGCGAGCTCAAAAAGCAGGGCCAGCAGTTCGGGGCGATACGCCACCTGAATGACGACTTCGGCGTGCGCTGGGTGCAGTGCGAACCACAGGCCACTCGCCAACGCGGTCAAACGTGCGGCCAGGTCGAGGTGCCAGAGCGCTGCCAGCCGGTAGACCAGCGTCGTCAGCCAAGCACAGGCAAGCGCGTAGAGCAGCAGGTCAGTCAGGTGGCGGGCGCGGCTTGAGTCCAGACCTGCGCCTTTTTCCACCGCAAAAGTGAGCGTCGCGAGCGGACGGGAGAGGCGAATGTAGGCGTGGTCGGCGTCACCAAAATACGGCGCGCGCACGATCGCACCGAGGTCGAGCGGCCACTTCACCGCGGGGTGCTGCAAAAAGGCGGGCACGTCGTCCTGCACGAATTCCGCGCGCTGCGCCGCCGGACCGTAGACCGCGAGCACCGTCAGCGTCACGAGCAGCGGCGCGAGCCACGCGCGAAGGTCGCTCATCGGCCCTTGCGCCGCGTGGCGATGTTGAGGAGGAAGCCCGCGCCCAAGAGGACGGTCAGCGCGGACGATCCGCCGTAGCTCAGGAGGGGCAACGTCACGCCGACAACCGGCAAGAGGCCGATCACCATGCCGGCATTGACGAAGAACTGCCAAAAGACCAAGCCGGCGACGCCGACCGCAAGGAGCGCGTCAAACCGTTCCTGCGCGTGGTCGGCTAAGTAGAGCGCCCACCAGACGAGACCCAGGTAGAGGCCAAAGAGGAAGATGCAACCGATGAGACCCCAGCGCTCGGCAAAACACGCCAGCGCAAAATCGGTGTGCACAAAAGGCACGTGGCGCAGCACGGAGACGCGGGCTTCATCGTCGGATCGACCGGCGACGCGCCCGGAGCCGACCGCCCACAGGGCTTTTTCCGCCTGCCAGTTGTCACGGTTCGCGCCGCCTTGGCCCGTGTCCGGCGTCTTGTCGTCGTCCTGCATGGCGTGCCACCAGGTCTCGGCGCGGCCTTTTTGGTAGTCGCGGATGATGTCAAACTTCCAAGCGAGGCCAATCGCTACGAGGCTGATGCAAAACGCCAGCACGAGCGTGCGCCTTTGCACGCCGTCGTAGAGCAGTTGGCCAATCGCGATCGCCGCAACGCAGACCGATGTGCCCAGATCCGGCTCGCGGTTGATGAGCGCAACCGGTGCGCCCATGAGGAACACGGGGATGACGAGCTGCCGCAGCTTCCACGGCTCTTTGCTGCGCTTGGTATCGAACCAGTCGGCCAGCATCAGCGCGATCGATATCTTCATGAATTCACTGGGCTGAATGTTCGCCGGACCAAGCTCCAGCCAACGCTTGGAGTAGTTGATCTCGCGGCCAAAGAAGAGCACGGCCACCAGCAACACAACGAGCACGCCATACACCGACGGACTGACGCGGCGCACGAACTGCATGTCCAACCGCGACGTGACGCCAAGACCAATCAAGCCGATCACGATCCAGATCGTCTGCGAACGGTGGTAGGTCGTGCCGAGCATGGAGTCGGCAAAATGGAGGTTCTCAATCGCGATCGCTGAAAGCCCCAGCACGCAGAACAGCCCGATAAGCGTCGACGGCTGGCGAATGCGGGCGAGGACTGACATGAAACAGGGACCTCACGTCGCGGAGAGGAAGAACTTGATGGTCATCACGACACCCGTCGCGATCACCAGCTGCCGCACGCGACTCGCATCGACGCGCTTGGCCAGCCGCGCGCCAAAATACCCGCCTGCGAGCGATCCCGCCACCATGAGAAGCGCGGGACGCCACTCGACGATGCCCGCGAAGATGAACGTGACGACCGCGGCGGCATTGATGGCGGCGCCGAGGAGCGACTTCAGGCCGTTCATCGCGTGGATGTCGGTCAGCCCCGCGAGTGCGTACGTGGCGAGCATGAGGATGCCCATCCCGCCGCCAAAATAGCCGCCGTAGACGGAGATCAAAAATTGGCCGGTGAGGAGCACACCCGGATGCAAAGTGCCGGTGTTGTGCGCGCGGAAATAGGCGACGGCGCGACCGGAGATGGCAAAAAGCGTCGTCGCGGTGAGCAGGAGCCAAGGGACGATGTGGGCAAAGGTTTCGTTGCGGGTCCAGAGCAGCAGGCGCGCGCCGAGAAAGCCGCCCACCACGCTGACCACCGCCAGCTGGATGAGCTGCCGCCGCATGTGGTTCACGTCGTTGCGGTACGCCCACGTGCTCGCGAGGCTGCCCGGCCAGAGCGCGACTGTGCTGGTGGCGTTGGCGGCGATCGGCGCCAGGCCGCCCATGACCAGCGCCGGAAACGTGAAGAAGCTGCCGCCGCCCGCGACGCTGTTCAATGCCCCACCGATGACCGCCGCGCCGACGATCAACGTGTCTTGAGCGATTCCTGTCACGGCAACACCTCGTCACCGGGCTCGTCGGGACCCTCGCGCGGCTCACCCGCCGGCCGATTCGCGGGGTCCTCTTCGTGCGGCACGGTCGGCGTCGACTCTGGATCGGTGATCGGCGTTTCGTCGAGTTCTTCTTGCGCGTTTGCAGCTTTCTTGCGGCCTTTGGCCGTCAGCGCCTCGCTCGGCTTTGTGTGCGGATGGCGCGCGAACCACGACTCGACGATCTTCACCGCAATCGGCGCCGCGTTGTGACCACCTGAACCGCCATGCTCCACGAACACCGCGACGGTAATCTCCGGATCTTCCGCCGGCGCGTAGCCGACAAACCACGCGTGGTCGTTTTGCATCCACGTCGTCAGCCGCCCCAGCGCCAGCGGATCCGCCTTCAAGCGCTCGACCATCTCCGCGCGCGGGCGTTGCGCCGCCTGCGCCGTCCCTGTCTTGCCCGCCATCATCACGTTGGTCGGCTGGCTGCTGTACGCCGTGCCGCCTTCATCGTTCACGACCGCCAGCAGCGCGTTGCGAATGAACCGCAGCGTGGACGACTTCACCGGCAGATCGCGGCCTTCCGGACGCGGCAGTCGCGGCAACATTTTGCCATCGGGCCCTTCAAAGCCCTGCACCAGCGTAATGTTGGGCAGGATGCCGTCGCGACCCAGCGCCGAGTACACGCGCGCCACCTGTAGCGGCGTCGCCGTCACGTCTTTTTGCCCAACGGCCGTCGACAGCGCAAAACCGGGGTAGTAGCCGCCCTTGACGTGCTGCGCGTACCACTCGCGCGTCGGCAAGCGGCCCAGCGCCTCGTGGATCTCGATGCCAGTCGGTTCGCCGTAGCCCAGCTTGCGCGCCCACGCTTCGAGGCGATCCAGGCCGAGCAATTCGCCCAAGTGGTAGAAGTACACGTCACAGGATGAACGGATCGCCTCGCGCAAGTTGACGTCGCCGTGGCCGCGCTTGGAGTGGCAGTGAAAGCGCCGGCCGCCAAAGTCGTAGTAGCCGGGACAGTGAAACGTTGTCGTCGCGTTGACGATGTTCTCTTCCAAAGCGGCGATCGCCGCGACGATTTTGAACGTCGACGCTGGCGGAAACGCGTGGACGGCTTTGTCCAAGAGCGGCGCGTACGCGGCGGTGTCGGTCGACGTCTTGCCGTGCGGCGCGCGCTTACCGGACATCGTGTTCGGGTCGAAACTCGGCTTGGAATAGAGCGCCAGGACTTCCCCAGTGCGCGCGTCGATCACCACAGCCGAGCCGGAAAACACGTCCTTCATTGCCACTTTTGCCGCACGCTGTAGCTCCAGATCCAGCGTCAGCCGCATCGTCAGCCCCGGCACCGTCGGGCGCGGCTCCAGTCCGGCGATCAGATCGTCCATCCCCTTCGCGCTTTCCTCATTGCCAGACCGCCGCACAACCACTTGCTCACCGTCGATGCCGCGCAGCGCCTGATCAAACGCGCGTTCCAGCCCCGTCTTGCCCACGCGATCGGTCAGCGCATAGCGCGACGGCAGCCACGGCAGGAGCGGCGCGCGGTCGGCGTCCGTCACGTAGCCGACGTAGCCCAGCAGGTGACTGGCCAGGAACCGAAACGGGTACTCGCGCTGAATTTCTGACTGCAACCGCGCTTCGGGCAACAGGTGCAAATTCGCACGCAGCACCGCGACTTCGTCGTTGAACGTGCGCTGGCACAGCGGGCACTTCAGGTTGTGGTGGCCATGGTGGAGTGCGTGGTGGTCGTAAGGGCACTGCTCCGCCGTCGAGAATTCCCGCTCGCAGGACGAGCAGCGCAGTCCATCACCGGTGGAAATCGGCTGCAGCTTGCGCTGGTCAAACGGACACGCCTTCTTCGCGGGCACGGGCTCGAAATTGCGACCGCAGACCGGGCAGAAACGGTATTCGACCTCGGACGTCAGTTCCAGCTGGCTCGAATCGTACGGACAGTGCGTCGACACGAGATCGCGGCGCACCACCAGCGGCTGGCGTTTGCGCGGATCGGCGTCCTTGAGCAACTCGGCGCGCAGCGACTCGACCTCGGCGTCGGTCATGTCCAGCAGTTCACGCAAGTGCGCCACGATCGTCGCGATGCGGTCCGGTTTCACTTTCGCTGGCAAAAGTTCGAGCGAGTGGCTCTCCAGATTGCGCGCCAAAATCGTGCCGTCCGAGCCTTTGATTTGCCCACGCGGCGCTTGCGAACGGATCTTGCCGACGCGTTCAATCGTCGCGATCTTCTCGTAATTGGCGCCCATCACGCCCTGAACGATCACCAGACGCGCGATCAGCACCAGAACGGCGACAAAAACGGCAGCCATCGCCAAGCGATTGCGGGCGTGAAAGCGTTGCGCGTCATGGGAAGGGCCAAGGACTGTCATCGTTTGTCGCGCCGTTTGCGGCGGCAGAGTGTCCAACGCGAGCGGCGACCGGTCAACCGCACGGCGCATTCGTGCAAATTTGCGTGTCGCGCCGCGCGCATACTGACGACGCGCATGTGGCCGTGTAGGATACACGCGGGTGGCGGCGTTGGTAGCCGTTCGAGGGGATTGAGTATGCGCCAAGTCATTGTTTCCGTTCTGGCTTCTTTGGGTCTCGTCGCTTGCGGTGCCAGCACCGGCGGCGGTGGCAGCGGCAACCCTTACGGCGTGACGCCAACGGATACCGTGGGTGGCATCTTGGACGTCGCCTCGGACACAGGCTCGGTAGACGACACAGGCAAAGTCAGCGACACACCCACGGTCACAGACACCGTCCAGCCCGGTTCGCTCAAGACGTGTATCGCGTCGTCGCAGTGCGCCATCGACGCGTGCAAAGCCGCGTGGTCCGCAACGTGTGGTCAGACGTGCGCCAACGCGACCGCCAAGGAAGCCGCGCCGACCGCGTCCGCGCTGCTCGACTGCACGACCAAAAAGTGCCTCCAAGGCAAGTGCGCTGGCACCAGCCCGCCGACGCAGAAGTGCATGGACGACTGCACCGCTTCCGACTGCCCCAATGAACTCGTCGCCTGCTGGGAACAGGGCGGCACGCCCGGCACGCAGGGCTGCAGCACGATCCTCAACTGCCTCACCGGCTGCGACAGCAATCCGCAGCGCTTCACCTGCCAGGCCGCCTGCTACAACGCCGTCAACAAGACCGGCGAGACGCAGTTCAAGACGCTCAGCACCTGCGTGAATGCCAACGGCGGCAAGGCAGACAAGTGCGTGAAGGAATCGCTCTTGTGCTTGTCGGATGGCAAGACCGGCAGCGGATCGTGCTACGACGTTCAGGCGTGCTTGGCCAAGTGCGCGACGGGTGACACGCAGTGCCAGGGCACTTGCTACGGCAACGGCAGCGCGACCAGCCAAACTCAACTCCTCACGCTGATGAACTGCGTCAATACCAGCGGCGCGGACAAGTGCCTCGGCGAGACGGTCACGTGCGCCACGCCAACGGGCAGCGTGGGTTGCGTCGACACGGCCACCTGCGTGACCGGCTGCGGCACCGGCGCGACGCAAGCCGCGTGCGTGATGGACTGCTTGCACAAAGCATCGAGCGGCGGCGCCAGCGCGTTTGCGAAGCTCGCCCCGTGCGTGCAGAAGAACTGCCCCGGCTGCACCGGCAGCGCGTGTCAGAACTGCGCCGCGAGCAAGTGCCTGAGCGACGCGCTGAACTGCAACAGCAACTGACCGCTTTCTGTCGGCTGCCGCAAGGACTACACTGACGCCGCGATCGTGTGGATCGCGCAGGTCGTGTCGTGAAGTTGTGCGCGTTTGCGATTCTTCTGACTTCTACGCTCACCGCGTGTACGTCGCGCGTCGATGCACCGCCCGCCACGCACGTCGGCGTCGCGGGTGCGACTGAATTTCTCGCGATCGCTGCATTTTCCCCGCGTGACGTCGTCGTGCTCGCCTGTCCAGCCACGACTTCTGCCGATGCACGCTTGGCGTGTGGTGGTTCAGGTCTGGACTTCGCCGCGGACGTTTCGTCCGTCGATCTGCTGGTCAAGGCGCGTGAGCACCTGTTTGTGCGACAAAACGTGACGGGCGCGGTGGACTTGGATCTTCCCGCCTTGGCCGCCGCAGCAAGCACACCGGACTATGCGCGTGGCTTTGCCGCAACGGGTGAATCCGCATTTCTCGACTTTGCCTATCGCGCGGACACGGAGCTGGGCACGTCGTGGTCGGTCAAGTTCTACATTGCCGACGTGCAAACCACGCCCAAGGTCTACTTTCAGAACACGCGCAAGCACCCGCTGCACTACACGTTTGCCCACGACGTGCTGGGCGTGCCGGGGAACGTCTCGGCTTTTGAGGCGGCGACCTACCACGGCGCGGATCGTCAGGCGATGGCCGGCACGCTGGTGTACTACCCGGATCTGCATCCACACGCTGCGGCGTTGCCAGGTGACGCGTCGGGCGTCGTGGCGCTGACGTTCTTTCCCAGCGATGACGCCACGCCAGCGCAGGTCGCACGCGCGCACGGAGCGATCGAAGAAGTGCTGGGCTTTGTGCCGCTGACGGGTGGACACAAGCGTCTGGTGTACGTGCCGGCGGGTTCAACGCAAGAAGCGCAAGCCGTGAGCGCGCCCGAACCGCTGCTGCGCCAAGGCGTGCCCGTGCTGACGCGCACGGAACTTTACGGCGGGCTGAAACAGCAGTTGCTCAATCCCGGCGTGGCTTTTGGCAAGCTGCAGCGGATCGATCCGGACACGCTCGCGCACACGCCGGTTTCGCGCGGCGATGTGCTGGTGCTGACGCGGCTGCCGAATCAGGCGCCTCTTGTGGGCGGGACGATCACCGAAGAACTGCAGACGCCGCTGGCGCACGTCAACGTGGCGGCCCACACGCGTGGCGCGCCGAACATGGCGCTGTTGAACGCGGGCAGCGACCCGCGGATCGCGCCGCTTCTCGGCAAGTTTGTGCGCTTTGAAGTGGGCAAAGGCGTGTTCACGCTGCGCGAAGCGACGCTGGAGGAAGCGCAGGCGTACTGGACAAGCCAAGCGCGACCGCTCTATGTGCCGCCGCACGACGATGACACGAGCGATTTGCGCGATTTTGCCCAGCTTGGCTTTGCCGATTCGATCCGCGTCGGCGTCAAGGCAGCGAACTTGGCGGAGATGACGCACGTCCTGCCAGACAACACGCCGAAGGGCTTTGCCGTGCCGTTTCACTATTACGCGCAGTTCATGGCGACTGGGCAGGCAACGACGGCCACTTGTGATGCGGCGCGGACGAATTGCACCGACGAAGGACGGACTGCCGCCATTTGCGATGCCGCACGCGCACTGTGTCTACCCGCAGGCGTGACAGCGGAAGTGCTGACGGATCACGTCGGACGACTGCTCGCGGACGAGACCTTTGCGACGGACACCGCGTTGCGCGAAGCGGCGCTGGACAACTTGAACGCGATCATGGCCGCGACGGCGATTGACCCGCAGCTCGCGACTGATCTCGATGCACGGGTCACGGGTTTGGCAGGGACGGCGAACGTGAAGCTTCGCTCGTCGACCAACAGCGAGGACCTACCCGATTTCAGCGGCGCGGGCCTCTATGAGTCGTACACCGCAACGGGCGCGGGGAGCAAAGCGGCGCACCTGCGGATCCGACTCGTGTGGGCTTCCGTCTGGACGTTTCGCGCTTTTGAGGAGCGTGAGTTCTGGCACATCGATCACAAGGCCGTGCGCATGGGCGTCCTCGTCCAGCCATCCTTCCCCGATGAACAGGCCAACGGCGTCCTAATCACCCAGAACCTCGCGGATCCGAACACCGTGGGCTACTACGTCAACGTGCAAAAGGGCGAAGAGTCCGTGACCAATCCGACGGGCGGCGAGCTCGCGGAGATCTTCAGTATTCTGCCGTCGCCCACTGGCCTGCAGGTCGCGCGATCGCGGTTCTCATCCCTTTCACCCGACGTGCCGCTGCTCACGCTGCCCGAAGTGACCGCGCTATTTGCCGCCGCGTACAAAGTGCAGCAACATTTTGCGCCGCTGTACGGCAAGGATCCGAGCCTGATGGCGCTCGACATGGAGTTCAAGTTTCACGGCCCGGAGCGCAAGTTGTTCTTGAAGCAGGTTCGACCATATCACCAGTAGGAGACGTTTCATGCGTAAGTTCAGCCTGATTTTGATGACGTGCGGACTTGCCGCATGTTCCAACAGCACCACCAGCAGCGGCAGCGATCCGGTGGACGCGACCATCGATGCCGCGACGGACGCCAGCGATGTGGCCGCGGACGTCACGGGGACCGACGCAGTGAGCGACGTCGCCGCCGATGTCGCGCCGGACGTGGCTCCCGATGTTGCGCCAGACGTCGCGCCAGACGTCGCGCCGATCGACGCAGCGGAAACGAGCAGCGGCGGCGAATACGGCTTTCCCGCCTACCGCAAATCCGTCGACACGAAGGTGACGTGCTCGCAGCCCGGACCGATGGCGACCGACGGCACGTTTCCGTACACCGACTGGCTCTGCACGTTCGAGGCAAGCGGCACCAAAGGCTACCTCTACCTCGAGAACACGCCCAAGGACTGCGTTTGCATGATGAGCTGCTCGCCTGTGTTCACGACCAAGGGCTGGATCTCGGTGGGCGGCAAGGTCACCGAACTCAACCCGGTCAGCTACGACGGGGGTGGCAACCACAACAACGATAGCGTCGAGTTCGCTTACGGCGGCAAGGCCTACAAGGCGTATCACTCTTCATTCGGCTTTGGCTGGCGCAAGTGCCAGCCGATGGACTGTCTGCAGGTGGAAGACAAAATCGCCGGCACGGTGAGCGACGACGGCTGCACGAAAGAGCGCACGCTGCCGATCGCGTGTGTGCCGATCGATCCCGATGGTACGCACGCGCTGCTGAACGACACGTTCAAGCCGTGCGCGGGCGATCCGAACTACCCGTAGCCGCTACTTCCGGCCGAGCAGTCCGGACCGATGCGGGTGCTCAAAGCGGCCAGTCACGCGATCCAGAAGACCAAACCACGGCGGCGCGACGAGCATCGTGATGAGCGCGAGTGGGAGCGCCATGCGCAGAACGTCGCCGTAGGCGTCAAAAGCGCGGTGGAAAACGGCTTCGAGGAGCAGAAAGACGACCGTCGCGGCGAGACTCAACGCCGCCGAAGTTGCCATCACGGGCACAGCGCTGCGGAGATCCACGCGCGGCTCCAGGAAACGACCGAGCAGCGCCGCGAGCACGCCGACCTCCGTGTAGAGCCCCACGGGCACGGACAGCGACAGACCGTCTTTCAAAAGACCAACCGTGAAGCCGACGAGCACCGCTGTGGGCGTGGAAGTCCGGCTGCCGGCGTAGAGCGCTGTGAGCAGCGCGACGTCGGGCGCAAAGAACTGGCTGTCGAAATGCCCCAGAAGCGGTGACAGCAAAGCCAGCGCGAGAAAGGCGAGAAGGATCCAGGCAAACGGCTTCATCGGCTCCTCATGGCGGCGAATCCGGCGTGTTCGCTGGGTCGACTGTGCGTCGCGGTTTCCCAGGATCTGCTGGCGCTGCGGGTGCGACGGGAGCAACGCCCGGTGCGGCTTCGGTGTCTGGACCGTGGTAGCCGGTCACGATCAACACTTCTTCGAGGGTCGCGTAGGACACCGCCGCCGCGAGGACAAATTCCTGGTACGGACCGCTTTGCGTCGGTGCTGCATCGGCAATGTGGCCAATTTCCAGCCCCGCCGGAAATACGCGATCGTGGCCCGTCGTCAGCACAGCGTCGCCCGCTGCCAACGGCGTGCCGCGATCGAGCTTGTCCAAATGCACAAACTGCGCCGTAAATTCGTTGCGCTTGCCGTTGCCCTTCACCGAGCCAATGACGCCTTTGCCCGGCACCGTCGCGTGCACCTGACTGCGTGCGTCCGTCACGAGCATCACGTCGGCGAAACCTTGGGACACGCGATCGATGCGCCCAACGACGCCATCGTCCGTGATGACCGCCATGCCTTCCTTGATGCCAATCAGGCCGTCCGTGTCGATTTTGATCCGCATCACCTGAAAGAACTGCGACACGTCGCGCCCCAGCACGCGCGCGGGAACGGTCGTGAAGTCGCGGTGCTCCGCCTTGAACTCGCACAGCTCTTTGACGCGCTGCAGTTCCTCGCCGATCGCACGGGACTTCAGCGCTTCACCGAGGAGCACGCGATTCTCGCGTTCCAGCACTTCCGCTCGCTCTTCGACTTTGGTCAAGAACACGTAGCGCGAAGCCGACTTGCGCATCGCTTCGATCGCGTCGTGGTTCAACTGCGTAAACGGCGACGTGATGGCCAAGAGCGCGCGCTCGACGAACGTCGACTCTGTCCGCGTCTTGCCGTGCCAGTACATCGACGCGATCGGCAGCACAAGCGCGAGCGTGAGCAGGATCGACTGGCGATAGCGGTTGAAAAGGTCGCGGATCATCGCTTACGCATGGCCTCGCGTGCGGTTCTTGTGGTGAACGCGGCGCAAGCGATAGTGCGGCGCAACGATGCCGTGGACAACCAAAAAGCCTGCGGTCAGGATCAAGAGCACGACCGGCAGCCAAAACCACGGCGAGGCGTCGGGCGCCAGCATTTGCCGCGGACGACTGGAAGTGTGCCAGTTGCCCGTGCGTGCGCGGTCAAACAGGAGGAGCGTCCACACCGTGTTGACCACGAGCGCGGCGATCGTCGTCCACGCGCGATGAAACCAGCCGGCGGAAGGTCCCCAGCGCATGAAGTTGCCGATGAGAACGGCCAGCAAGAGCCCGGACCACGCGTAGATCTGCCAGTCGGCAAAATTCTCACGCAAGGCGATGAGGGTCGCGGACAACGTCGCCAACAGGTGCGAAACGAGGGCCCAGCGCAGCCAAAACGCGTGACCGAGCACCTCTTCCACCGGCGCAAGCGCAACGTCCGCGATCGCGTGAACGGCGTCCTGCACGGCGTGCTGGAGCGGCGCGTCGTCGGCCGGCGGTGCTGCTGCCTCGGCTTGGGCAACTTGCGGTGTCTTGTCCTCGTCGATCACGGTCCGTCCTGCGGCCATCCGGTGACGGCCGTCGTCGCATGATCGATGCGGTTGGCCGCGTTGGCAAATCTCCGACGTGGTATTCTGCGCAACAGGAGGCACGCGTGACAACTGAGGCGGAACAAAAAACGACGGTCGTGCTGTGGGGCGGCCTGGATCCCGGCGGTCAAGCGGGCTTGGCGGCTGATCTGCAGGCGGCGCAGGCGCTGGGCGCGGAGACGCGGATCGTCGTGACGGCGCTGACGGTGCAGACCAGCGCGACGTGGCTGGGCGGCTGGCCGGTGGCCAATGATCTGCGCAACCACGTGGTGAAGAACCTCGATATTCCCCAGAAAAACGTCGCGATCAAGTCGGGCATGCTGGCGACGCGGCATCACGCCAAGGCGCTGGCGCGGTTTGCAGAGGCACATCCGGAAGCGCCGCTGGTTGTTGATCCGCTGATGGCGTCGAGTTCGGGCGGCTCGATGTGGCCGCGCGAGGATCTGGCGGCGATGCCCGCTTGGCTGCTCACGCACCTGCTGCCGCACGCGCGGGTCGTGACGCCGAACTGGCCGGAGCTCGCGTGGCTGACCGGAAGGGCTCTGACGAACCGCGACGAAGCCGAAGCGGCGCTCGCGAAGCTGCCGTGTGCGGCCGTGTTGAAAGGCGGCCACGCGCCGGAAGCGCTGTGCGGCGTCGACCTCGTCTGGGACGGTCAGACAATCACGGCGCTGCAGCCCGAAACCGTGTGGAAAAAAAGTCCGCGGGGCACGGGCTGTCGGCTGGCCACAGCGCTCGCGATCGAGCTGGCACGCGGCAAGTCGCTTGTGGCGTCAACGCTGGCAGCCAAGGCGCTCGTGGCACGCTTGGCGCAGGATCACGGCGTGTAACCGTGCTTCTTATAGTTCGCGGCGACCTGGTCGGCCGTCGGCGCGGGGCCCTTGTGGACCTTGGCAACGACGAAGCTGCCGATGTCGTCGGCGATCGCCTTGTTCTCTTCGATGGCCGACTTGAAGATCGACGGCACTTCGTCTTCTTCGAAGATCGCCTTCCACGGGCACGCCGGCTCGCAGTTGGTGCAGTCGATGCACTCGTCCGGGTGAATGAAGAGCTGGTTCTTGTACTTGGCAGCGCCGCCCGCTTCTTCGTAGATGCACTCGACGGGGCAAACGTCGGCACAAGCGGTGTCTTTGCAATCCACGCACAGGGCGGTAACGATGTAGGCCATGACAGATTCCTCCAAAAATTCAGTTAATGACGAGTTCCGTTTTGCGCTGAGTGACTGACCCCGCAGTCGTCGCCAGCGCCGCGATTCTGGCGTCCACGCGCGCGATTGTCGAGACCTGCACGGGCAGATCCGCTTGCGCGTTGGCGTTTAGGGCTTGGGCACCGAAGTGTTCAGGTTGAAATTCAGCGTGCCCGTCGCGGGGGGATTTCCGGCGCTGCCCTTGGTCAACAGGTAGATGCCGCCGCCCAGAAGCGCTGCGCCGCCCACGACCGCCGTCCAGAACCACCATTCTTTGGTGATCGGCTTGTCGACGTTCTTCTCGTCCTCAAACAGCGGCGCATTCGGATCGATGTAGGCCGACGCAGCGTCCGTCGCCGCGCCCGCCGACTTGTTCTGCGTCACGACGCTCTGCCGCGAGTCAAGCGCGGCCAAGGTCGGATCCGCGACGAGTTTCGAGCCCACCGTGCCCGCGACGAATTCCGCGATCTTGTCCAGATACTTCTCGTCCTTGTCGACGATGATCTTGACCGTCGAGAACTTGCCGTCGGCGCCGAGGAAGAAACCGTTGAGCTCCGTGGTCTTCTTGGCCAGCTTCGGACGCAACACCAGCATCTGATCGGCGCCCAGCTGATTGCGCAGCTCGCGAATGCGGTCTTCCACCAGCGCTGGCTGCGTGAAGTTGTCCATCAGCACTTTGCGACCGCCGTCCAACTCCTGGGCGAATGGCGCCGCTTTCAGGTCAAATTCCGCCGTCACGACTTTGCCCGTCGCGACGTCCACCGTCTTGCGTTCCGCCGCCTGCCCAGGAGCGCGCACCGTGATGCGGTGGGGGCCCGCCGCGATGTCTTCCAGAACCGCCACACCGGTACCGCGGTAAGCGCCGTCGACGAACACATCGCCGCGACCGCCCTTGCTCACGACTTTCAGATCGCCGGTGCCCAGGTTCGTGATCAGCTGCTTGACCGTCTCAAACATCTCGCGCGCCGACGCGCCGTAGGACGAATACTCGTCAATCGTTTGATTCGGGTACAGCACCATCGACTTGGCGATCGCGTCGCGCGCCTTCACCAGATCGTTGTTCGCCAGAAACGCCAGTCCTTGCGCCTTGAAGTACCGCGCCAGAAGGCGTTCATCGCCCGCGTTCGGCGCTTCCGTTAGCGCGACTTCCGTCGCCGTCAACCGTTCCTGAGCCCGCTTCGGCGTCCGCAGGAGCAGCGCACGCAGCGCTTCTTCCACGTTCTCAGCGGCCTTGACCGCTTGGTCCTGGGCAGGCTGCGGTGACAAATCGAACGGCCGCACCGTGTCCAGCCGTCGCGAAGCCTCAAAAAGCAGGCGCTCGATGCCTTCCGCCTCGTCCGCCGTCTTCTTGTTCGTCGGCACGCACAGAATCGCCAGCGTGGAATTCGCCGCTGCCTGCGCGTGCGCTTGGGCGATCCACTGCCCTTGATTGCCCGCGAGCACGGACCACCACTGCAGGTGCACCAGCGCAACCGCCGTCACCGTCGCGACCGTGATGCGTAGCCCGCGCGAGCGCGGGAGAAGAGAAGTTGCTTCGTGATTCGTCATGTCGATACCTGCCATTTGAATCTTGCTAGGAAACGTCGTCGGGTGGCGTGCCAAGGGTTACTGCGCGAGGAAGCCCGGGCAGTAAACGTCGCTTGCGCCGCCGTCGTGGGTCTTCAGGTCGTCAAAGTCTGCAACGCCGCCAAACAGCATGATGCAGTCATTGCTCAACTTCGTGGTCGCCAACGCACCGCGCGGGATAAACGCGGCAGCGGCGTCGGTCGCAGAATCAGGATTGATGAAGAGCGGCCCCAGAAGGTCATCCGGGTTCACTTCAAAATTCGTCATGGTCGCACCGCCGCCCTTCAAGCCGGTCAAACCGCCGGTAACGACCACGTGGCCGCCCGTTGAAGTCGCCGAGTGCAGGTAAACGCCTGCCCCCAATCCCGGCATTTTCTGGATCGTGATCGTCTTCTTGGCGTCGTTCACCGTGAGCAGGTACGCGTCCTCCTTGTTCGGCTTGGCCCAGACGCCGTCCTTCCAGCGCGTGCCACCGATCGCCGCGAAGCGCTCGACTTTCTCGCCGCTGTCCAACGTCGCCGTTCCAAGCGAGGAGAGCGTCGGGAAGAACAGCGAACCGGTCGCCTCGCTATAATCCGTCGTGGCTTTGCCGTCGACTCCGACCAACGTGTAGTCGTCGTTGAAGCGGCCGTCGCCCAGGTTGGAGGATTCAAGGAACGACTCGACGACTTTGCCCGGCGCGGACGAAACGCCGCTCGCGCTGATCGTCTGGTTGCCGCCCCAAATGAGGTAGCGCAACGTACCAGCGTCGGTCGGCGTCGCAAACGGCGCGATCGCCGATCCGGCGCGCGAGCCGTTCATGCAGAGCGCGCCGGCCTTGAGCTTGACGAATCCGCCCTTGCCGCCAATCACCTGCGAGGTCAGCGTCGGGTCAAACAGATCGGCGCAGCGGAAGTCCGTGGAATCCGTCGTCGGCCACGGCGCGCCACCCGTCGCGACAACGTAGTCGGCTGTCAGCACCATCAAGTTCGGCATCACGCGCGGACGGACATTGTCCTGAATCGAGTCGTCCGAGCTGCATTCCAGCTGGTTCTTATCGTTGAGCTTGCACACTTCCCAACGCGGCGTCACCGCGGTCGCGGGCGTCCACACGGGCGGCGCGGACCCGTCCGCCTTCACTTTCATCTCCTTCGCGCCGCCCACGATCAGGATTTTTCCCGACTTCGGCAGGTAAACGGCCGAGTGACCGCCGCGCGGCGCAGCCAACTGCCCAGCGTCCGTGAACGTCCCCTTGGCGGGATCGAACAGCCACGCCTGCGACTGTGGCAGACCGAGCTTCAGGTCAGCACCGTCCACGGTCGCGTCTGCGAAGCCGCCGGTGATCAGGATCTTGTCGCTCGCGATGCGCGTCACAACGGGAAACGCGAGTTTGTTGACGCCCGCTTCTGGACCCACGCACGTAAAGCCTTCCGCCGCCATCAACGTCACGTCGACCGTCTGCGTCTCCAGCTTGTTGATCGTCAGCGCCGACTTGCGGGCAAACCACGACGGCTTGCCGTCCTGCGTGTAGCCGAGCAGCGTCACTTCCCGCGGGCTACCCGCCGGGATTCCGGTGAAGCTGATGCCCTTGGACGTGCCGTTGAAACTCGCCTCCAGCGGCGCCATGATCTGGGTCAGCAGGCCTTGGGCGTCGGGCTCGCGCACGATCAGCTTGAACTTGCGGATTTCACCCAGCGGCGAATTGGTCGACGTGCTGCCGCAAGTGCCCGTGAGCGCCGAAACCTTGAGGGCAAATCCGCCTGTCTCTTCCGCGGGCACAGGCTGCGTCGCACAACCAGCCAAAGCGGCCACGGCGCAAGTCAGACCACCGACGGCGGCGATGAGGCGAGAACGTGTGAGGGTCATCAGAAACCTCCGAACCTAAGGATCGAGAACAAAACGGGTCAAAACGGCGTCAGAAACAGAATGCGCGGCTTGCCTTCGACGTCGCCCACCGTAATGGGCGGCGGCATCTGCTTGGCTTCCGCGGTGACAATGAAAAATTTGCGGCCATTTTCAACCGGCACGCTGCGACAAATCGTGTAGTCCGGCTTGCCGGGCTCGACGATGTACTTGTGAACGTTGGCGCGCAAACGCGGCCAGTACATTTCACGCAGTTCACGCTGGTTGCGATCGGTCGGAAAGAGCGCGACGAACGCCTGGAACCCTGCTTCGTCATCCGCACCGAGCGCCAGCTGGTACGCGCGCCAAATCATCCATTCCGCGGTGTCCGGTTGCGGATCGCTGACGCGCTTGTTCAGCTCGCAGCCGCCGCCCTTTTGCGCGAGTTCATTGCTGCCGACGGCCTGCTGCGATTCCGCCTTGGCCGGTCCCGTGCCACGGCTTTTGCCAACCGACGTGCCGCCGTTGCATGCGATCACGAAAAGCGCCATCACCAAAACGACGACGAAACGCCAATAACGGCGCACGTTTGTCGAGTTGCCTTGGACGATACGCGAGGTCAAATTGCGTGGCTCCGGCAGATGCCCACTGGCCGCAACCACCAGCTTGGCAGTAGCGCCGCGCGACTGTAGCAGAAGGGCCGCGATCGGGCCAACCCCCAGAGGCGTCGCAACGCATCCAGATCACATCTGGTGCGATGGCGGCGCGTGTTGCTATAGTGCCGACGAATGCCCGCACGCAGTTGTGGGTTCTGTTGGGTGAGGATGGCGAGCCCCAATAACCTGGTCGGCGCAGTCTTGTGCGGACGCTACCGCTTGACCAAACTTATCGGTCAAGGCGGCATGGGCTCGGTGTATGAGGCGCACGATCGGCAGATGTCCGATCGCGTTGTCGCCGTCAAAGTGCTCGCGGCGCACCTGACATCCGATGAAACGCAGGTCACGCGGTTTGAACAAGAGGCACGCGCCGCCAATCAATTGCGGCATCCCAACACGATTAGCGTGCTCGATTTTGGCCACACGGAAGATGGTCTGCTCTTCATGGCGCTGGAATACCTGCACGGCGAAACGCTGACTCAGGTGATGCGACACGGCCCGCTCGACCCCGCGCGCGGTTTGTTCATGCTGCGCCAGGTATGCAAGTCACTGGCAGAAGCGCACGCCAAGGGCATCATTCACCGCGATCTCAAGCCGGACAACATCTTTGTCTGCGAGATCTATGGCGAAAGCGACTTCATCAAGGTGATCGATTTTGGCATCGCCAAGCTGGCCGTTGGCGGCGCAGAACTGACGCAGGTCGGGAAGATGTTCGGCACGCCGCGTTACCTGTCGCCGGAACAGGCGCAGGGTCTGCCGCTGACTGCGCCGAGTGACCTGTATTCGCTGGGCGTCATTTTGTTTGAGATGTTGACCGGACAAGCGCCGTTCCACGCCGACGATCCGATGTCGATCGCGATCAAGCACGTGCAAGAGCTGCCGCCGGCGCTGCGCGACGTCGCCCCGACCTTGGAGATCCCGCCGCAGCTGGAGCAGATGGTTGCGAAGTTGCTGGCCAAACGGCCGGCGAGACGCTTTCAGACGGCGGAAGAGGTGCTGGCGGAGATCGACGCGTGTCTGCACGAGCTCGCGCCGAATGTGCGGATTTCTGGTCCGCTCACGCCGCGCGGACCGATGACGCCGGCCAAGCCCAAGACGATTCCACCGCCGTTGCGCGCAGCGTCGGGTCCGGTGCCGCTGTTGGCCGAAGACGAAGCGACGCGCACGCTGACGCTGAACCCGGATCCTACCGAGGCTTTTGAGCGCGTGCCGCGGACGGGCGAAGAGGCGACACGCGCGATTGACGCCGTGGACGACGCGTCATCACAAGCCGTAGCGTCCGTGGTCGAGGCGCCCGCCGCAGGAGCCGCCGAGACCGAATCGACGGGGCGCGGGAAATCGGACGGCAAGACGTTGGCGTTGGAAGTCGAGGAAGCGCCGTCCGGCGGCGTGCGAGCGCGACGCGAACGTCCGGCACCGCAACAGCGTCGGCGACCGGCAGCGGTGTCGGCGAGCGCTCCGCCTGCGACCGTGGAAGAACACGACGGTCCAAACAAGTGGGTTCTTCTTCTCGTCGCCGTCGCGCTGGCTGCGCTTGGCGGCGGTGCGGCGTGGTGGTGGCGCGGCGCGCAAACTGCGACCGTGACCGACAGCGAACCAGCAGCGCCAGCGGCAGAATCGGCGGCGACGCGCGCGCCGAAGCGGGAGGAAGCGGTGATTGCTGCACCAACGCCGCAACCGGCGCTGTTTGCCAAACCCGCGGCAGCCACGGATCCAGTCCCATACGCCTTGGAAATTGCGTCGGATCCGCCCGGAGCCAACGTGACGGTTGACGCCATGCCCGCGGGAACGGCGCCGGTGACACTGAAGCTCGCCGGGACCAACACCCTCGTCGCCGTGCTGTCGCTGCCAGGATTCGACGACTACCGGCTGGAAATTGACCCGCAGAAAGTTCGCAACGCGGGAATCGCGCGGATGCCGATCCACCTCGTCGCCAAGGTTGCGCCCAAGCCTGTCACGCCCAAGGCTGCGCCGCGCAAAGCCAAGATCGAGTGGTAACCGGCGGCTCGGAGCGGGTAGCCCAGTTGGCGTGAACTTGCTACCCTCCGGCGCTGGAGGACAGGTGCAATGACGCACAGGCGCGGCGCGCAAAAATTGGCACAACTCGGCTTGCTCGCGTTCTGCGCGTGTACGCTGGTGCCTGCGTCTGCGCGTGCCGCGGATCCCAACGCCGAGGCGCGCGCCAACGCCATTTACAAAGACGCGAAAGAACGCTTCGACGCGGGCGATCTGCCCAAGGCGTTGGCGCTGGTCAAACAGGCGGAAGCCATCTTTGCCCACCCAGCGATCGTGTTCCTGCGCGGGCGCGTGCTGCACAAGTTGGTGCGGTTACGCGAGGCGGATGAGGCGCTGCGAACCGCGGACACAGCAGCGCTGCCCAAGACGCTGCAGAAGCCTCTGGCCGACGAGCGATTGGCGGTGGACGAGGAGATGCGCGCCAAGGGCGAGTTCCTGCTGACCGTGGACCCCGACACTGCACGTGTGACGATCGACGGCGACGACGTGCGCCTCGATTCCGTCGGCTGGCTGACGCCGGGCAAGCACCGCGTGGAAGCCGCCGCGCCGGGCTATCAGCCGATGACACGCGACGTGCAGATCGCCGCGGCAGATTCCGCGACTGCGACGCTGCGTTTGGTGCCGATCGCGGGTTCACTCGTGATCGTGGTGCCCGGTGGTTTGCGCGATGCGGAAGTGCGGCTGGACGGGCTACTTGTGGAACTTCGGGCGGGCGAGAAGTTGGGCGATCGCACGCCCCCGATGCACGTGCAGTCCGGTGCACACCGCGTCGTGTGCTCGCGCGGCACGGCGGAATCGGCGCACGAGATCGAGGTCTCCGCAAGCGGCGTGACCGAAGTGACCTGCACCGACATCGCGCCGTCTACAGGCACGGGACGCAAGGTGCTCGGCTGGACCGGCGTGGCCGCGGGTGCCGGCTTGGTGGGCGCGGGCGCGTACGGCATCCTGTCCTTCCTCCTGGTCGACGCGAAGGACCCGCGCTATAGCGATCCACGGTATGAAGTCAGCCACAACAAGTTGATCTTTGGCAGCACCTACGTCGCCGCCGGCGTCGCGGTAGGCATCTGCAGTTGGCTCTTCCTCTTACGCGACCCGAAGCCCGCCGGGTCCGGGAACTGACGGGACAGAACCACGCGATGACCTCACTTTCCCACCAGCAAGGCGCAACCGATCCCGCGCACGAAGACAAGTGCCGGCGTTGCGGCGTGAGTTGTCATGTCGCTGTGCCACTGGGTGACCGCGCGATCGTGGTGGACGGGCTGCACTGCAAGTTTCTGGCTGAAGACGCTCCTGGCGTCTTTGCGTGCGCTGTTTACACCGATCGCTTTGCTCAAGCGCCGTGGTGTCATCACGCGGACGTCGCAGGCCCGTTGGGTTACCTTGGACACGACTGCCCGTACGGCGTGCCTGGGCTGGGAAAACAGCGCGTCTCCGATGCGGAATTCCGCGAGTTGTGGCCGCACCTTTGGCGCATTTTGCGGAGCTGGGGCGTGCCGAATTTTGTCCACCACGAGCATTTTCTGGCGGCGATGCACGCACGGACTGGCCGCGAGTGGGAGCTGGTGCCCATGTCCGATCTCTCCGATCAACCTTTTGCGACCGACACGCAACAAATGCGTCTTCGCGCCGTGTCGACGAGCCCCCATGCCTGATTTGTCCCGCAGCCAGCTTTCCCTTCTCCGCTTCAGTCGGCACACAGTCCTGTTGCTGGCGTTCGTGACCCTTTCGACGGGCTGCACCGCGCTGCGACGCTGGCTCGTGCCGCCGCCGAGTCACGCGCAGGATGGACAGGTTGGCTACAACCGCCAGCGTTCGACGCAAAATGCGGAGATGATCCTCGTCGTGGCGAGCCTTCCGGGCGGGTCGACCGAGGAAAACGCAGTGGCGGTGCGCGACGGGCATATTCTGGCGCGCGGCACCTTGGCAGATCTGGACGGCGTGCGCGATGACGCAACGCGGACAATCCGGCTGCCCGGCGGCGTCGCAACGGCGGGGCTGGTTGCTGGGCACGTGCGTTTGGAGATGGCCGCGATGGCCAACGACACGGTGGATCTGCGCGGCTGCAAGTCGGTCGCCGACGTCGTCAACACGCTGAAGATCGCCAAGCCACTTGTGCTGACCGAAAGCGGTTGGCTGTGGGCGGACGGGCTGCATCCCGGCCTCTTTGCCAAACTGAGCAGCGCCGATCTCGACCGCGCTGTGGGGCGTACAGCGGTGCTGGTTACGCCAGATAGCGATTCCACCGGACTTGCAAATGGCAGCCTCCTCGCTCGACTGGGCGATCTCGGCACGGCGATCGCTGGACACGGCGGACATTTGGACGATCGGCAGATTCGCCTCGCGTGGCAGCAGCTCCCGCCGGCGCGTTCAGAGCGCCTCAAGCCGCTTTTGCTCGCGGTCTTCGCGAAGTTGCAGCGCGAAGGCGTGACAGAAGTGCACGCGTTCGCCGGCAGTCAGACGCTTCTTGAAGCGCTGCACACCTTGGACCGCGAAAGTCGGCTGACGGTGCGAACGCGCGTGTATCTGGATGCGGAACGACCGGAAGGGCGCGCGCTGTTGGCGGCCCCGAACACACCGTCGTCCGCGGACCCGAGCATGCAAGCCGACAAGAACGCGCCGCCGCCCAAACCCAAGCGTGTCCCGTTGGTGCAAGTGGCCGGCGTGTCTCTGGAGTTGGACGGGAGTGTGCACAGCGGTACCGCGGCGCTGAGTGAGCGCTACGCCGACCTGCCGCACGCCGGAACGCTGACGTACAGCGACGAACTGCTGCAAGAGCGCCTGACGGCGGCGGATCGCGCGGGCGTCCAGGTTGCGGTACGGGCGAGCGGGGACGCCGCCTTGGCGCAGTTGGCGCGCGTCATGGGGGCGATGCAGCGTTCGGCGGATGCGCCGGTGTTGCGTGTGGAGCTGCCCGAAGTTGTCTCGCCGGAGACGCTGAGCGTACTGCAGGCAGCGCACGCTGTGTGCGTGGTCGCGCCGACGCTTTCGCAGCGAGAGATCGACGTCGCGCGGCGGCACTTGGGGACGGAGCGCCTACCGTGGTTCGATCGCGCCGCGACGTTGGCAGAAGTCTGTCCGCTGCAAGTTGCACTGGACATCGCGCGCCCCGACGCGTTGCGGGCCCGCGATCGCCTGACCCGGCACAACTCCGCCGATTCGGAAGCGATGACCGCCGAGCAAGCCTGGCGTGCGCTGTCATCGGGCGGAACTGCGCGGCAAACTGCACCGATTCAAGTCGGCGAGGATGCGGATTTTGTGATTTGGTCGCGCGATCCGCTACTGCCTGGGAAGGTACCTGCCAAAGTCATCGCGTCGATGGTCGGTGGCACGGTGACCTTGCTGATTGGGCGCGACTTGAACGCCGAATGAACACCCGTCGCGTCAGTGCGCTTTGTCGCCCTTGTTTTCACGACCGCTGACCGTCGCCAGAACCGCTTCAATCGCTTTGGCCGCCTGCGCGATATTTTCTTCGTCGCCGCCGAGCCAGACACGACCAAACGCGCCGTAGAAGATCATCTCCAAGACTTTGATCTTCGCCGCCTTTTCCGCCTCGTTCGTCGCCAAAAGCGCGTAGCCCGCCGGGTGCACTTCCAGCACGTACATTGTCTCACCCTGCTGGATCATGTCGCCATGGCGCATCCGGTTGATGAGCTGCGTGTGGTAGCCCTCGATGCCCGTGATGACCTGCGACGACTGAATGCGCGGCGCGAGGCGGTCTTCCTTCTTGATCCCGTAGTGATCCAGCACCGCTTGTCCCGCGGCCGCGACTTGCCCCTGATCCTCGCTGTGCACTTCCAGCATGCCAAACGCCCGTTCGACGATTTGCATGCCCGGAATCACCGCGGTCTTCTTCAGGATCGCGTCCGTCACGACGTTCACACTCATGCCGGGCGCGACTTCCACCAGCAGAGCCGCCTGACCTTCCAACGGCAGAAAGCCACGCGCGACCGTCGCAATGAAGGAAGCCACTTGCGGCTGCAGCACGTCGATTTGGGTAAAAGTGCGCAGTTCAATCGACTCGGCCATCGGCATCCTCGCGGGGCGGCATGAAATCCGCAGGCGTGGGTTGTAACGGACGGCACGCCCGATGGTCAAACCGATTGCCGGGAACAGCGCGTACCGCTATGGTCAGGCGGGAGGCAGATGACCCAGTCGCGGCACCACATTTTGCTCGCTGAACGCAAGCGTGCGCTGAACGCCTTGGTGCGCCAGCGCTTGGGCTTCTGGCGGCGCATGGGCCGCTCCAACCGGCTGTTTCCACGCAAACTCGTGCTGACGCGCGAGGGCAAGTGGATCATCGGTATCACGCTCCTGCTTGGCGCTGCAGCGGTGAATACCGGTAACAATTTGCTGTACCTGTTGCTTAGTCTGGCGATTTCCGTGATCGCGATCAGCGGCATCTTGTCCGAGTACTGCCTGCGCGATCTGGAGCTGACGCGCTTTTACCCTGCGGACATCGTGGCCGGCGAGGTGACGACCCTGCGGCTCGAAGTGCTGAACGCCAAGAAACGCGCGGCGCTGCACATTGAGGCGGGCGAACTGGTCGATAACCCGGCGGTGCTCGTGCGACCGGGCTACTTGCTGCACATGGAACCCCACGAACGCGGCCAGGCTTTTGGCGCGATCAAGGCGCTGCGACGCGGTCCACTCGCGACGGTCGGGCTGATGGTGACGACGGCGTATCCCTTCGGCTTCGCGCGCAAGTCACGGTTGTATGAGGCGCCGGCGCACCTGTTGGCGCTCGCGGGCGTGGAGGACGTGCAGCTGCCGTGGCGCGGTGCGGCGGCGCGGGGCACGCAGCATGCGTCGATTCGGGCGGGGCAAGGCGACGCGTTTCGCGGTCTGCGCGATGCGCGGCCCGGCGACGCGATGCGCGATATTCACTGGAAGGTCTCCGCACGCCGTGAACGGCTGATCGCCCGCGAATGGGAAGCGGACGCAAGCCGTGTGGCGCTCGTGCGCTTTGTCCACGTCGCGCCGGGGCCGACCGATGACGTTGCATCCTTGGATCTGGCGTGCGCGACCGTCGCGGGTTTGTGCGCGGCGCTGCTGCGCGATGGCTTGGCAGTTGGCCTGCAAACGCTCCAAGGCGAAGTACCGCCTGCCGTCGATTCCACTGGGCAGGGCGACGCACTCCAGCGGATTCGTCAGCATTTGGCGCACCTGGTCTTGGCCGACCGGCCGCCGCCGGCAGATTGGGCCATTGCGGACGCCGAGTGGGCCAAGCTCGCGGTGGACTGTGAGGAACGCGCGGCGCAAATCGCGCGTGGAGAGCCGCTGACGTGGCCGACGAGCACCGCTGGGAGCCACGCCGAAGTGTTTCTGGTCACCTTCCAAAGCCGCGCCGAAGTTCACATCGCGGGTCGCGCGGACGTCGCCGTCAAGCTGGAACCGTCCGGTGAACTGCAGAGCATCGCCCGCGTGGCCGAATTTCAAGTGGGGGCGGCATGAACGTTGGCCTCGCTCTCACCGCAGTCTCCTACGCGCTCGTTGGCGCGGCGTTCTTGCCCGTTGCGGTTTCTGGGGAAATCGGTCTGGCATCCCCAGTCGCCTTTCTCCTCGCCATGGCCGGATCGCTCCTGCGTGACCCGCGAACCGCGCCGCCGCGTCCGATCACCGCCAAGCTCTGGACCGGCGGCCTGCTCCTGACTGCTGCTGTTTTGCTCACCTGGTCGTGGCGCGACAGCAACTGGCTGCTGCACGCCCTGCAGTTCGCCTTGCTTTTGACGGTCAGCCGCTTTTTCCAGCGCCGGTTCGCCAAGGATTTCTTGCAGTTGATGGCGCTGTCGTTCGTGCTCCTTCTGGTCGGCGCGATCATCAGTCCCGGTCCGATCTTTGCCGGCGCATTCCTCGTCTACACGGTGCTGACGATGTGGGGCCTCACGCTGCTGCACCTGACGCGCGAAATCGAAGTTCACACGCACACGGGGCCCGAACACCTGACGCCCGATCCGCCGGACAAACGGCGCTGGTTCGGCTTGCGCAAACCGCTGCCGCCGCAACCGCCCAGCCCTTGGACGGAAGCGACTTCGGAGGAAAACGCCTTGGCTTGGCGCACGCGGCGGCTCCTGACCAAGCGTTTTCTCGCGGCGCTGAGCGGCATGGCTGTGGGCGTGTTGGTCATTTCGGCGCTGTTTTTCTTTCTGTTCCCGCGCATCGGCATCGGCCTGCTTTTTGCGCAAACGCGCGGTCATTCCGTGACCGGCTTTGGCCTCGACGCGCAACTGGGCAATTTTGGCCAGATCAAGTCGTCGCCGGAAGTCATCGCCCGCGTCAGTTTTCCAAATGACCCTGAGCGCATGCAGCAGTCGGTGCGCTTACGCGGCGCGTCGTTTGAGAACTTTGTTGGCAATGGCTGGACCCGCCCGCACGCGGATCCGATGGACCTGCTTCTGGATCCCAACGGCCGTTACATCGTGCCGTGGGCGGGTCAGGTGAACACGGAAACGGAGCGCACGTTCCTGGTCGACGTGTACTTGGAGCCGCTGGGTCAGGACGTGAAGGTGCTGTTCGCGCCGCCGCGGACGCGTGCGGTGCAGATCCTCGACGCGTCGTTCGACATGTTCCGCGGGCGATCGCGCCGCGTGCGTGGCTCGGAGGCGGGCGACTTGACCTACCGCGTGCGCAACGCGCTGCTGAAGACACAGCCGGATCTGGCGCTGCACTACGCGGTGGAGGCGATCGAGCCGATCAGCGAAGGCAAGGAAATCGCCGCGCTCCAAGCCGCCGACGCGGAGCCAGCCGAGGACATCGCAGAACGGTGGCTCGTGCTGCCCAAGAATCTGGACACGCGGATCCCGCCGTTGGCCAAGCGCTTGGTGGGCAAGGCAACGACGCGGTACGACAAGGCGTCGCTCCTGCAAGAAGCGCTGCGTACCGGCTGGACGTACTCGCTCGACGGTGATCAGGATGCGAAAGCGCCGCTCGCGGACTTCCTTTTTGGCAAGAAGCGTGGTCATTGCGAGTATTTTGCGACCTCAATGGCGCTGATGCTGCGTACCCAAGGCATTCCAGCGCGCGTTGTGCACGGTTTTTCAGGCGGCGTGTACAACCCCTACGGCGGCTACCGGATGATCCGTCAAGCGGACGCGCACTCATGGGTCGAAGTCTACTTTGAAGGCGTGGGCTGGCGGACGTTTGACCCCACGCCGGCGAGCGGACAGGTCGCGGAAGAGGAAAGCGGGATCACGGCGTCGCTGAGACAACTCGCCGACGGTGCGGCCATGCTCTGGTACCAGTGGATCGTCGAGTACGATCTGGAACAGCAGGTCTCGGTGCTCAAGGGCTTGGGGAACATGCTGCCGAGCGGCACGGGGCTGGCCAAGTTTGGCGTGCACACGGATTCGCCCAGGCGGTCCGAGCAGGTCAAAGCGCAGGTGACCAACTTCCTGCTGGCGGCCGGCGTGCTCACGCTGCTGGCGAGCGTGGTGTACGGCATCTGGTGGCAATGGCAGCGGCGGTCGCAGCACAAGACGTGGGATCGCGGGATTCAGCGCGCGGAGAACGCGCTCCAACGCCAGCTTCAGCGGGTGGATCAAGGGCGCGCGCCGTGGGAAACATGGTCGGCGGTGGCCACTCGCTTGCACGCGGTCGACGCACAAGTGAGCGCCGCAATCGCGGTGTTTGCCCAAGCGTACGACCGCGCACGTTACGCGCCAGCGCCAGACGCCGACACACGCGCGGAAGCCAAGTCGCGCGCTCAGGCGGCAACGGCCGAGGCGCGCAAGCTACGAAAATCGTAAACCTCCACGGCGGCCGTTGCGAAACGATCGCAGAGAACGCACCATGTGCGCCGGAGGAACGATGCCCACGCGCCAGCCGATTGCCGCCGTCACGCTGTTGAGCCTCATGCTGACGCTGGTCTCGCCACTGGCGATGGCCGCACCGCCCAAGAAGCCGGTCGCTGCGAAACCAGAAGTCGCGGAGACGCCAGTTTCGACGCAGGCAACGATCACCGTGTCGTCACTGACGCGCGGCGCAAAGGTCTACCTGAACGACGAAGATGTGGGCGAAGTTCCGTTGAAGTCGCCGCTGAAAGTGAAAGCGGGCGAGACCTATGCGATCCGCGTGCAGAAGCGCGGGTATGCGCCGTACCTCGACACCGTCATGGCCGGCGGCGGGCAGAATTCGGCGGTCGAAGCCGATCTCGTGCCGACGATGGGTGTGCTGCGGATCAACTGCAACGTACTGCGGGCGCGCGTGACGCTGGCGGGAAAGCCGATCGGCATGACGCCGTTTGACGGCGACGTCGCGCCAGGCAAGCACGAGCTGCACATCGCCGTGCCAGGCTACCTGCAGGAGACCCGCGAGTTGCAAATCGACGCGGGTCAGGAGCAGACGCTGGACATCACACTAAACCCCGTGCCCGCACCTGTCGTTCAAGAAGACAAGTCGATCTTCGCGCGCTGGTGGTTTTGGACGGCTGTGGGCGCGGTGGTCGTCGGTGGCGTTGCAGCAGGTGTCGTCGCCAGTCAGGGGCCGAAGCACGTGCCCGCGGGCGACGCTGACGTGCGGTTGCAGCTACCGTAATTCGTTCTAACCGTCGACCGCATCGACCGGCGAACTCGCCACGCGCTTCTTGGCTGGCGGCGTTTCCGCCACAGCCGCCTCGCTTGGCGCGACAACCCGCTCAACATCGACGCGCACCACGCGGTTGTCGTCGGCCTCCCGCACCGTGATCAGCATGCCGTCAACACGCACGGTCTCGCCAGGCTTGGGCACACGGCCCAACTGCTCAATGACGAAGCCGCCAACGGTTGCGTAGCCTGGTGAATCCGGCAGCTCAAGATCGACCTGCGCCGCGAAGTCGCGGACTTCTGCGGTCGCGTCCACGGTCCACGAGCCTTCACCTGTACTGCGAATCAGCGGCTCTTCCTGATCGTATTCGTCGTAGATCTCGCCGACCAACTGCTCCAGCACGTCTTCCAGCGTCACGATGCCCGCAGTGCCGCCGTGCTCGTCGACGACGATCGCCATATGCACCGATTCTTTCTGAAAATCCCGCAGCAGCTCGGCCGCCTTCTGGCTATCTGGCACAAAGCGCGGTTCGTGCACGTGCTCGGCCAGATTGAACTGCCGAACGTCGCCGCGCAGCATGTGGTCGACCAAATCCTTGGCGTAAAAAACGCCCACGATCTTGTCCACGGTCTTTTCGTACACCGGATAGCGCGAAAATTTCGTCGTCGTGATCATATGCGCGATCTGTTCAAAGTGCGCGTCGATCGGCAGGCCATCGATCTTGATCCGTGGCGTCATGATCGCCTTGACCGGCAGGTCGGCGAGCTCGAAGACGCCTTGCAGCATGTCGCCCTGCTCTTCATTGATCATGCCCGACTCGCTGCCGATGCGGACCATGTCTTCGATTTGTTCTTCCGTCACCTGAAACGTCGTCGGCGTCGACGAACCGCCGAGCGCGCGGACAAAACCCATCGCGACCCACGTGGCCAATTTGGTCAGCCAGCGCGTCGACAGGTGAAACCACCAGACCAGATGCAAGCCGGGCAGAAAGCGCTCTGGATGATTGTTGGCCAGCGTTTTGGGCGCGATCTCGGCAAAAACCAGCACCATGAAGGTCAGGAACGCGACGACAAGCGCCTCGGTCCAGGACGGATCGAAGTTGTTCACATGCGCGAGGCGAATCGCCAGCGAGGTGACCAAAGCTGAGGACAGAATGTTCGCCAGCGTGTTGCCGGCCAGGAGCGTGGTTAGAACGTGCGACGGCTGCGTCAGCCACAGTTCCAGTAAGCCGCGCGGCCCCTGTCGGCTGTCGATGAGCCTGCGGATGCGCAGTTCGCCCATTCCAGTGATGGCCGTTTCACTGCCAGCAAAGAGGAAAGACGTCGCGAGCGAGAGGAGAATCGCCAAAAGCGAAAGCAGCCAATCGGGCCCAGCAACGGCATCGGCCAAGGAGATCGCGGAGAGATGTGAGAGACTACTGGCAGGGTAAGGGTCGGTCATGTCGCGGGTCGGCTTGCCGAATCCCTATCGCCGCGTAGCTGCGCCGTGATCACAAAATACCACGGGTTCGAAGCCTTCGCAATGATTTCAATCACCAGCGTTCAAGTCACTGGATCGTGCAGATCTTGACGCCCGTTTGGAAGGTCGGCGAACTGGCCGTGCAGGCGGTGAAGCGCGGGTTTACCTTCTGACAATCGGCCAGCGAGGCGCACGCGACGGCGCATTCGGACTTGCCGCCGGTCTGTCCTTTGATGCACTTGTAGTGGACGTTGTTGGCTTCACTGTCGTCGATCGAGCACTGCGAGGACGCGCCGCCGCACGAGCAATCCTTGGTGCAAACGCCGTCAGTGCCCGAAGGTGCCGCGCCCAACTGCAACGCGCCGTGGCTGCAGACGCCGTACTGACAGTCGCTGTTCGTGGTGCAGGCGGCGCCGTTGACGGCACCCTGCTTGTTGCTGATTTCGGGCGCGTTCGTGCACACGTAGTCACCGCCCGCGGCGGCGTTGGTGTTGCACGCGCTCAGGACAAGGGCGGCAAGGAAGAAGATCCAGCGCATCGCTTCACCTCGTGTCGCGCAGTTGGTAGTAGAGTCGCAGCACTTTTCGCACGTAATCGTCGGTTGCGGCAAACGGCGTCGCATCGCGCCCCAGAACACGTGTCGACCCCGCGTGGTAGGCGGACAGCACCTTGACCAGATCGCCGTCGAAACGGTTGGCGAGAACCCGCAGGAACCGCGCACCGCCGAGCAAGTTCTGGGCTACGTCGTGAATGTCGTCCACGCCCATTTCACGCGCTGTCGCGGGCAACAACTGCATCAGCCCCACCGCGCCCTTGTTGGACAGCACCAGCGGATTGCCGCCTGATTCCGTCATCATCACCGCGCGGATCAGCTGCGGTGGGAGCTTGTAGCGTTGCGCCGCGGCACCGATCTCATCGGCGAAGATGCCGCCGTCGAGCGGATCCTTGGGCGCGAGGGTAGGCCCGTGCTTGGCATTGTCGCGGTTGACCGGCGGGTCGACGGGCGTGGGCACGGGCGAAGGTGCCTGAGGTGCCGTGTCCGCGTAGGTCGGCGTGTTCCTCGCGAGGACGGTCGTGTTGCCGCCGCTGGAGGAGCTGACGCCAACGTGCGCCGCCCAGTCGCAGCCAGGTGGCTCGACGACGGAGGCGCGGCAGCGGGAGCGGATCCAGGAAACGCTGCGGCCCTCGGAGAACAGTGCCTTGGCGTTCTTGATGGTGACGTCGCCGTTGCGCCCACAGTCAAAGATGGCCTCCGTGCAAGGGCGCGCGAATGCGGGTGTGGCGACGAGCAAAAGTGCGAAACCAAAGGCGACTCCCCACGCACCGCCGCGAAAGGGACCGTTACCCGGCTGGGCGGAGGCTCGCGCAGCGAGTCTCCGTGAGCCCGTCGCCGTCAGGCGCTCGGGCGAGTAGGGCCCGGTCCGGTCGCTTGCGACCGGATTCGCCCAAATTCTGCCGCACTTCTTGGCCATTCCTCCGATCACGTGCCCTCCAGGCCCTTGCAGCCTTGCAACCCCCCAGTCTAGCCGAATCATCCCCGTTCGCCACTTTCGGTTGTCGCCAAGGCCTCGTCCATGCTACACGCGCTGCGCGAGGTGTCCGTGTCACAACCCCAGTCCACCACACAAGTTGCGCTCGTTGGCTTTGGCCCGTGGGGCCGCAATATCGCCCGCAATCTCGATGCCTTGGGCGCGTTGGCGCTGATTTGCGATCCGGATCCGACCAGCCAGGCTGCCGCACAGAAAGCCTATCCCCACGCGCGTGTCGTCGGCTCGCGGAGCGACATTCCACGTGACCTCGCCGTGGCCATCGCCGCGCCAGCCGCGCAGCACGCCGAACTCGCGGAACACTTCCTGCTGCGCGATCAGCATGTCTTTGTCGAAAAGCCGCTGGCGCTCAACGTCGCCGAATGCCCGCCGCTCATCGCGCTCGCGCGCCAAAAGAACCGCGTGCTCATGGTCGGGCACCTGCTGCAGTACCACCCCGCGGTTCACAAACTGGACGAGCTGATCCGCCAAGGCGCTCTGGGACGTTTGCTCTATTTCTACTCGAATCGCTTGAATCTCGGGCGCATTCGCCGCGAGGAGAATAGCCTCTGGTCGTTCGCGCCACACGACATTTCCGTCATGCTCCGGCTGGCTGGCGGCATGCCGTCCGAGATCCACGCGACGGGCGGGTACTTTTTGCATCCCAAGATCGCCGACTCCACGGTGACGCACCTCAGCTGGGAATCCGGCCTGCGCGCGCACATTTACGTGTCGTGGCTGCACCCGTTCAAGGAACAGCGGCTGGTCGTGGTCGGTCAGGACGCGATGGCGCTTTTTGATGACACGCTGCCGTTGGACCAAAAGCTCGTGTTGTACCGCCACGGCGTCGACTGGAAAGACGGCGTCCCGGTGCCGCGCAAAGCGGAGCCGGAGCCCGTTGCACTCGCCAATGACGAGCCACTACGCTGCGAAATGCAGGCGTTTTTGGACGCGTGCGGCGGAACTGGCGGACCGCTCTACACCGACGGCAAAGAAGGCATGCGCGTGCTGCGCGTGTTGGACGCTGCGGAGCAATCGCTCAACAACGGCGGAATTCCCGTGGCGCTCGACGACGGGTTCAGCGAGCGTCACCCCGGCGTGACGATTCATCCGAGCGCCGTCGTCGGCGACGAGGCGCAGATCGGCGCCGGCAGCAAGATTTGGCACTTCAGCCACGTCATGGACGGCGCGGTCTTGGGTCGCGATTGCGTCGTCGGCCAAAACGGCTTCGTGCAAAGCGGCGCCGTCTTGGGCGACAACGTCCGGTTGCAAAACAACGTGTCGGTGTACGACGGCGTGACCCTGGAAGACGGCGTCTTCTGCGGACCGTCCTGCGTCTTTACCAACGTCACACGGCCACGCGCCACCGTCAGCCGCCGCGGCGAATTCAGCGCTACACAAGTCGGACGCGGCGTCACGATTGGGGCCAACGCCACGATCGTCTGCGGCAACAGCATCGGCGCCTACGCGTTCATCGGCGCCGGCAGCGTCGTCACGCGCGACATCCCCGCACACGCGCTCGTCACCGGCAACCCCGCGCGCGTCCGCGGTTGGGTCTGCATCTGCGGCGAGAAATTGCCCCTCGATCCCAAGCCGAAGTCCGGCAGCAAGGCGCGCTGCGAGCGCTGCGGCGAAGTCTGGCGACACGACGGCGCGACGCTCCACGAGCAGGAGAAAGCCTAATGGCAGTGCCGTTATTTGACCTCGCGCGCGTTCTTGAACCGCTGCGGCCGCAGTTGCATGCCGCGTTGGAGCGCTGCCTGACCCACGGTGTGTTCGTGCTCGGTCCAGAAGTGCAGGCGTTTGAGAAGGCTTTTGGCGCCTACACGGGCGCGGATCACGTCGTCGGCGTGGCAAGCGGCACGGACGCGCTGCTTCTGACGTTCATGGCGCTGGACGAGAAAGGCCTGCAGGCGGGCGATGAAGTCCTTTGCACGCCGTTTACCTTCATCGCGACGGCGACCTCGGTGCTGCGCGCGGGACTTCGCCCGGTGTTTGTCGACATCGCGCCGGGGCAGTTTTACCCCGACGTCGAGCAGTTTCGCGCCGCTTGGACGCCGCGCACCAAAGCCGTGCTGAACGTCCACCTTTTTGGCGAGCCTCAGCCACTTGAAGGCCTCGCAGCGCTGTGTCGTGAACGCGGCGCGCTCTTGATCGAAGATTGCGCGCAGGCGCACGGCGCGCGACAGCCCGATGGCAAGTCGGTCGGCAAAGTTGGACTCGCCGGCGCGTTCAGTTTCTTCCCCGCCAAGAACCTGGGCACGCTGGGCGACGGCGGCGCGGTCATCAGCGACGACGCGGCGTTTGCCCAGCGCGTGCGCGAAAAGCGCCAGCACGGCGGCGCGGTGCGCTACCAGTTCAACCACCTCGGCGGCAACTTCCGTCTGGACGCGTTGCACGCGGCGTTCTTGCAGGTCTTGCTCCCCGAACTCGACGGCTGGGTGGCCAAACGCCGCGCAAATGCCGAGGCTTACAACGCCGCGTGGGCGGAAATCGGCGCGGATCGGCTAACGTTGCCGCCGCTGACGCCCGGACACGCGTGGAATCAGTACGTGGTGCGAACGCCCAGGCGCGATGATCTGAAGGCGGCGCTGGAAAAGGCGGGGATCGGCGTCGCGGTGTACTACCCGACGGCGTTGCACCAACTGGGCGCGCTGGCGGCGGCGAACCCGGCGCAGCACCTGCCCGAGACGGAGCGCGCGTGTCAGACCGTGCTCGCAGTGCCCGTGTATCCGGGTCTGCGAGAGGAAGAGCGCGCGGAAGTAATCAACACAGTGCGGGCATTTTTTGCCTGAGTGCGGCCTTTTCAGAGGCAGCGAGAACAAACGGAGAACGTGATGGCGAAGTTGGAAGAAGAAGAGCCCAAGAAGGCGGACGGCGCGCAAGACGAGAAGTCTCCGAGCCTGCAAGAGAAAATGCTGAAGGCGCGCACGATTCAGATTACCGGCGGCATCGACGACAAGCAGTCCGCGCGCGTGGTGAGCGAGTTGTTGCTGTTGGAGGCAGACGACGCGGAAAAGCAGATCACGATCTTCTTGAACTCACCTGGCGGGAGCGTCACGGCGGGTTTTGCGATCTTCGACACGATCCGCTTTATCAAGCCGAGTGTGCGGATCATCTGCAACGGTCTGACGGCTTCGATCGCGACGGTGATTCTGCTCGCGGCGAAGAAGGAAGATCGTCTGTCGCTGCCCAACACGCGGCTCCTGATCCACCAACCGCTCATCCCGATGACGGTCTATGGTCCGGCGAGCGATCTGGAGATCACGGCGAACGAAATCCTGAAGACGCGCGCCAAGGTCAACGCCTTGATGGCGGCCGAAACGGGGCAGGAACTGGCGCGGATTGAGAAGGATACGCAGCGCGATTACTGGCTGACTGCGCAAGAAGCTGTCGCGTACGGTCTGCTCGCGCGCGTGATTACCACCCGCGCCGAAATCTCTTAGTCCCTACCCTTCATGTCCAAAATGATAACGCCCCGGTCGTCGTCGTCGTCGCGTTCGACGTCCGAATCGCGGCGCGAATCCGGACGCCAGTTCGGCGGCGGCATCGGGTAGCGGCTCGGCTGATCGAGACGCGGCTGAATGCGGGTGTCGCGCTCGCGCTCCCGACGTTGGATTTCTTCGATGATGAAGGCGTCTAGCATCGGAACCTCCAGGACAGCCGGTTTCTCGCCCTTTTTTGGCTACCCGGCTTGTCTATGAGACGCGCCAAGTGGCCGTTCGATTCGATTCACCGGATTCGGTCGCCCCCTTCGGCGACATCGGCCAGTCCTCAGTCCAAGCTAGCATCCGATCTGCGGTCCCGCAACTTCACGTCCGCAACGTGACAACGGCGTCACGGTCACTCAGGTTCGGCGAGCGACGCAAAGAACGCCGCCAAGTCGGGCTGAAACACGCGATCTGGCTGATCCTGCAGGTGAATCGCGCGAACCGGCAAATCGTGCAACCGGGCAACACCTGGACGCGCGCAGACGAGAATTCGGTTGGGTTGCGCGTCGTTGGGACGATGAAACACGCGCATTACCGAACGATCGCCCAAACCAACGGCTAGCAGATCTTCCAGCAGGCGCGACGCGTCGTGGGCCGGAAAGACCCAGCAACTTCGACCAGTTGGATTCAGCACCGCCACCGCGGCATGACAAAATTGTCGCAGCGTCGCCGTGGATTCCTGATGGGCGATCTGGCGCTCTGAGCTGGCGGGCGGGTGGCCGTGATCGCGTCGTCGATACGGCGGGTTACACAAAACGAGGTCATAGCGCGCCGGCAACGTCAGATCGGCGACGTCAGCGTGCAAAAAGGCAAACCGCCGGTCCACGGCATTGAGCCGCGCATTACGGCGCGCGCGATCGAGCATCGCGGGTTGCTTGTCCAGCAGGTCAATCTGCACGTGCGGCAGCGCGCGTGCGAGCACGAGGGAAACAAGGCCGCTGCCTGCGCCAAGGTCGAGCGCCTGTTCGGCGTCGGGCGCGTGTTGCGCGGCGAACCAAGCGAGCAACGGCGCGTCGATCGCGGTTCGATACCCCGAACGCGACTGCAGCAGGTGAATCGTCCCACCCAGAATGCAGTCGAGTGTTTCATCCGCGTTGGGTTGCAGGTCCACGTGCAGGACTATACCTCCCTGCATTGACGCGGAGCCAAATCTCTTGTGTCGCCGCGAGCCGACCCGCAGGGACGCGACCTGGGCGACCCAGCCGGCCGTCTACACATGCCCACCCACTGTGTTCAGAATTTGATCTCCAGTCTTCGCAGGCATGTTTAGAGGCTCGGTGTGGCTGCAAAAACGGTCGCCGCAAAGCCCAACTGCGGCGGCGGCAACGCGTCCCAAGGAGCGGACTGTGCATGTGCGCCGTTGGCAGCCGGAGTCTGCGCCGCGCGCCAGAAGAAGAACGCGGAAGCACCCGCGAGGAGAGCGCCGGTACCCAGCGACACCCCTGCAATGACGCGACCTCTCTCCGCCTTGTCCCTCTCTTCTGGCGAGTAGACTTCCGTCACAGTGAAATTCGGGGCAAATGCCGCGCCCACGCCCAGCGCCGCAAGCGCGCCCACGCCGCAAGCGATGCCCGGCACCGACTTGTACCACGCTGATCCCGGTTTCTCCGTTTCGCCCGGTTCTGGACCATCGGCCGTTTTGCGCTCACCCAACAACGTGTTGAGCACCTTGGCGACCGCGCGTGGGCTCGTGCCAATTCCTGGCACCTTCAGGTTCGAGGACCGTTCGATCCGCGCTTGCGCCACATCGATCAGCCATGCGTACAACGTACCGTCGAGCACCCCGACCGCAGCGATGCTCGCCACGCCCAGCTCGCGGCCAAGCGCTACGCTGTCTGCCAACACGCGCTTTTGCGCGCCATCGAGATCTGCGTAGCCCAGACCGACGCGCGCCTCGTCCAACAACAGATGCCGCTCATACTCCACGCTCACAGCAAGCGACGCTTTCTTGCCGCCGACAACCTTCACGCGGTGGAGCATCGAGCTCGCGGCACCCGCCTGCATGCGGATCGCGTAGACGCCTGGAGCGAGGTCCGCGATCGTGGCGGGCGTGACACCGCGGTCGATGCCGTTGATGAGGATGTGCGCACCGGGCGGGTCAGACGTGACCTCGACCTGGCCCTTGGGCTGGCTAGACGCTTCCTTGGCGACTTTGCGGAACAACTCAACGACATCCGGCCGGTAGTTGTCATCCGTCACATTGGCTTTGCCACCAAACGCCGTCACGACGGTTCGAAACACTTCAGACGCCGAATCTTTGTCCTTCGCAATCACATGCGCCGTCGCCAGCTGCGCGAGCACATCCAGATAGTCTTTACGCAGCCGGTCCTCAGCGCCTGGCGCCGCGATCGCCGCGCGATACTTTGCTTCCGCAGCTTGCAACGCCTTGATCGCGTTTGGCGCGTCCGCGTCGTCCAGAAACTTGATGCCCTGCTTGCGCGCCGTATCGAGCGCCGCCCGTCGATCTTCGGTCAACGCGCTCGGCACCTGATCGCGTTCACGCCGCAACTTCTCCGCACTTTTTTGCATCGGCACCAGCATCACATCGCCGTGCGCCTCTTTTTGCAGGCCAACCAGCACTTCTTGCAGGTAGTCGGTCGTCAGCGGATTCGTGTCCTCGCCGGTCCGCACTTCCACCAACGCCATTGTCCGCTCGACTTCTTCGGCGAGAGCATTTTGCGGGGGCAACGCCACGGCGGTCAGTAGAACTGACAAAATCCAAGCAGTCTGCTGCGTAATATGAACTGTGCGGATGCTCATCGGCATTCCTTGGCGATCTGCGGCTGTTCGCCCGGCCTCGCGATCGCGAATCGGTTGCGCCAGCCTGAGCACCGTCGATTGTAGGCTTCGTTGGTCTCGTGTCAAGGTGAGAACTTGACGTTACCACATTGAAATCACTATGCAAATGCGACATGCGGCAAATCACCTGAGACCAACTGAGACCACACGAGACCGTACAAGTGAGACCAAACCTGGCGGAAGCTACTGAAATGACGGGACCGGGGACGTGGCACGCGGTTTGCAAGACGGCACGGGAGGCGCCAGAAACGGTGCAAAGGGAGCTAAGCCGATGAAGCGAAGTCTGTTGGTGTCGCTGTTTCTCCTGCAAACCGCGGTGGCGAACGCGGATCCGCCGCCCGTGCCCCCTGCAGTGCCGCGCTTGGTGATATCGGAAATCCAGAACAACCCGATTCTGCACGACGACCGCGCGGGCGAGTTTGTGGAGGTCGTGAATCTGGCGAAAGAACCCGTGAGAATCGCCGACCTGACGCTCTTGCTGCCGTCTGGCGTGCGCGCGATCCCTGTGCGCCCGTCGGCACCACTTCTCCAAGCGGGCGAAGTCGTGCTGCTCACGCCCCTCGGCGCCCAAGCGGGGGAAGCGTCCGTCAAAGGCATGCGCCTACCCAACGATGCCGGGCGCCTCGAACTGTTCTGGCGGCAGACGCGTGTCGACGTGGCGCAGTGGCACAAAAAGGCGCCTTGGCCCAAGCCCGTACCCGGTCGGGCGCTTGAACGACTCGGACCAGGCCAGGATGGCGAATCGGGACGCGCGTGGCGACGATCGCAGAGCGTGCTGCACGGAGTCGAGCGCGCGTCGCCGGGTAAAGTCGACTGGCTGTGCAAGGACGTGACCGGAACCGCGCTCGAAGGCCGCTGCGTCACGCCGCAGAAAGCAAAGGAAGCGCGCCGGTGCAGAATATGAGGGACGATCGCCGGACCGGGCTGCGACGACCACCGCGTCCGATATCCTCGGAATAACGTAGGTTCCGGGCACAGTCTCGCGATCAGCCGTCGAAGCGGGTAACGGCTCGTCAAAGGGCGCTGCAAGGGAGCCACACATTGACTCGTCCGGAGGACAAAAACGTTACTCTTGCGGATTGGGTCGCTGAGCGGGGAACTTGAACCCTCGACCGCCAAGCGCTCATCAGAGCGCGCGTCAGCCCGAATGGCCTCGCCACTCGGCCGCAACGCTAGATCTCTGAATTGCCTTGTTTTGGTCGCTGAGGGGGGACTTGAACCCTCGACCTAACGATTATGAGTCGTTCGCTCTAACCACCTGAGCTACTCAGCGGACTCCGGCGCGCGCACGCGCCGAAAAGCCGACTCGCGAAGAGCCGACCTTGCAGACCGATTAACGCTTCGAGAACTGGAAGCGAGCGCGCGCAGCGTAACGGCCGTACTTCTTACGCTCTTTGGCGCGGGCATCACGGGTCAAGAGACCAGCGGCCTTCAGCGGCGGGCGCATCTCAGCTTCAAACACCGTCAGCGCGCGGGCAATGCCGTGACGCAGTGCGCCAGCCTGACCGGCGAGACCACCACCGCTGACCGTCGCGCGAACATCGAACTGGCCAGGACGCTCCACAACCTCAAACGGCTGGGCAACGACCATTTCCAGCGTCGGACGGCGCAGGTACTCGCCGATTTCACGGCCGTTGACCGTGATCTTGCCCGTGCCGGCGAGGAGGTGAACGCGCGCGGTCGCTTCTTTGCGACGACCGGTGGCGTACCAGCGCTTGGCGGGGGCGGAGGACTCATTGACGCGGCGGGTGGTTGCCATTTGTGAACCTGTGACGCTGAAATGCGATCAGCGGCGGAGAAAGTCGGAAATTAGACGGCGCGGGCGATCGGGTTCTGGGCAGCGTGCTTGTGCTGCGGACCCGGGTACACCTTCAGCTTGGTGATCAGGCGACGACCGAGCGCGCCCTTGGGCAGCATGCCCCACACAGCGCGACGAACGGCTTCCGCGCTGTTGCGCGCGACGAACGCCTTGGCGGTGAATTCCTTCAGACCGCCCATGTGCTGGGTGTGGTAGCGGTAGATCTTCTTGTCCATCTTGTTGCCGGTCAGCTTGAACTGCGCGGCATTGATGACCACCACGAAGTCGCCCACGTCCGCGTTCGGGGTATAGGACGGCTTGTCCTTACCACGCAGAATGTTGGCGATATTCACCGCCGCACGGCCCAGAATCTGGTCCTTGAGGTCGATGACGTACCACTGGTGCGGCGCGTCTTCCGTGCGCACGCTGACGGTTTGCTTGCTCAGGCTCATGGAAACTTCCTCTGACAAATCGGGCACGCGTTGGCATGTGCGCAAACGCGGGGGCCGAGATTCTAGCGGCGGTGACACCAATGTGTCAAGCCAAACCCGTTTCTAAGCGATCACATACCGGCTGACCCGGCGTACGGCTTAGGCGCCAGCGAGGCGCTTCAGCTCAGCGGCAGCGTCCGTGCGCTCCCACGTGAAGCCCGCACCCGTGCGGCCAAAGTGGCCACCGGACGCCGTCGGACGGTAGATTGGGCGCAGCAGATCGAGACGACGGATGATCTCGGCCGGGCGGAAATCAAAGACTTCCAGAACGGCCTTTTCGATCTTCTCTGGCGCAACTTTCTCAGTGCCGTGCGTGTCAACCTTGACGCTGGTCGGACGCGCAACACCGATCGCGTAGGAAATCTGCACTTCCACTTCGCTGGCCAAGCCGGCCGCCACAATGTTCTTGGCGACGTAGCGCGCGAAGTACGCGGCCGAACGATCGACCTTGGACGGGTCCTTGCCGGAGAACGCGCCGCCGCCGTGACGACCCCAGCCGCCGTACGTGTCGACGATGATCTTGCGGCCCGTCAGTCCGGCGTCGCCGTGTGGGCCGCCGACAACGAACTTGCCGGTCGGATTGATGTGGTACTTGGTGCCCGCGTGGAGCAGATCGGCAGGCAGCACCGGCTTGATCACATTCTCCAGAACCGCGTCGTAGAGTTCCGCGTGACTGAGGACGTCGCGGTGCATCGTGCTCACCACAACCGCGTCGATACCGACCGGCTTACCGTCCACAAAACGCACCGACACCTGACTCTTGCCATCCGGGCGGAGCCACGGCAGCGTCTTGTTGTGCATCAACTCTTCGAGCTTGCGCGTCAGCTTGGACGCCAGCGTGATCGGCAGCGGCATCAATTCCGGCGTGTGATCGCACGCGAAACCGAACATCAGACCTTGGTCGCCCGCGCCCTGCTCCGGATCCAGACCCTGACCGGCCGTCACGCCCTGACTGATATCCGGCGACTGCTTGCCGATCGAGGTCAGCACTGCCGCGCTTGCGCCATCAAATCGGTCCGCGGGGTCATCGTAGCCGATGTCCGTGATGGTCTTGCGGATGATCGACGACCAGTCGACGTTCGCCGACGTCGTGAATTCACCGGCGATCAACGCGAGACCCGTCGTGACGAGCGTTTCGCAGGCCACGCGCGACCGCGGGTCTTGCTCGAGCAGCGCGTCGAGGATGGAGTCCGAGATTTGGTCGGCGACCTTGTCCGGATGGCCAGCGGTGACAGATTCAGAAGTGAAGATGAACTCGCGCATAGTCTGTAGATCTCCCAGCGACAAAAGGGGGCGCGAGAATCGGCCGCCGCCGCCTGCTTGTCAAGAGGAACCGTCACCGGAGCAGACCTGATCGATCCTCACCGCCAGACGCACCCGTCACGCTCACTCGCCCCCCGCATCCCCGCGCGCAGCCGAAGCGCCAGACAGATCTCACCCGTGGAATCGCCGATCCGGATGAAATTGC